>CAZPRJ010000056.1:0-11791 GCA_964588805.1 uncultured Microcoleus sp.
CGCAAAATCAAGGTTTCACCCCAGTCTGACAGAAGAGGGTTACCCCCTCCCCCTCGGGGAGGGGGTTGGGGTGAGGGCTATTTTACGATTCATATAGACAGGCTATCTCTACGTTAATCACCATGACGCTGACTATCCAAAGGCAAATACTCTTGCAACGCCTCACTCACAGGGGCTTTCATCACAGGTATGGCCACAACCGATTGCTGAGATTTGGGAACCAACCACTCCTGCAACTGACGCAGAGGATAACTCCCCCCACACAATAGCAAATGATCACCCACCCGAACTTCAGCCGCCCCATCCGGAAAGCGAATAAACTTGCCTTCCCGACGAATCGCTTGCACCTGCACCCCATACTGACGGCGTAAATGTAACTCTGCCAATGTTTTCCCATGCGCTGGGCTATTTTCGGGTACTGGCAACCATTGACAGGGAGTACTCACCCCAGGAACAGCCACCTCTCCTTTAGCTAATTCATTAAAGGCCGCGAGTTCATCCGGTTCTCCCACTGCTAAAATGCGATCGCCTTCTTGTAACTGGGCACGAGCATCGGGATAATCGATTTCCTCCCCTTGAGCCCGTCGAATTGCCACCAAACTCACCCCCGTCAAGCGGCGAATATTCGCTTCTTCCAACGTCATCCCCATCAAGGGCGAGTTTTCCGGTAAAGCATACCACTTACTGTTCATCGCCTCAGTTGCGGTTCGCAAATCCCGTGCAATCTGAGACGGCATAGCTTCGGGGCGCAAATCCAGATAATGAGAACTGCGAATTTGCTCCATCTGCCGTTGAATCACGGAGGCGGGTAAGCCAATACCCGAGAGTAAATGGGTGGCCAGTTCCAAACTCGCCTCAAACTCGGGTTGCACCACCTCCCGTGCGCCCAGTTGATAAAGTAGTTCGATATCGCGATCGGTGTTGGCACGCACGACAATATCTAAATCAGGATTGAGTTCAAGCGATCGCTTCAAACATAATCGCGTACTCATCGGGTCTGACAATGTAATTACCATTGATTGTGCCCGATCCACTCCAGCTTTTTCCAGCACATGCAAACTAGCCGCATTCCCATACACATAAGGAATTTCGGCCTCTCGCACTTGCTGAATTTTCCGCTCAGATTGATCAATTACGAGGACTGGATAGTCCTGCTCTTGCATCAACCGCATCAGGTTACGCCCACCCCGTCCGTAACCACAAATCACCACATGTTCTTTAAGCTCTTGGGCTTCATCTGAGGCTTCCCTGGGCATCTCTGTGGGGTCAAAAAATCGCTTCAAAATCGGCAGTGTTTCTAACCAGTTAAACGCTAGAGGCACCAAGCGCAGCACAAAGGGAGTCACCACTAATGTTACCGCCGTGGTTCCCAAAATCAACAAGTACACCCGACGCGACACTAATCCTAACGACTGCCCTTCACTGGCCAATACGAAGGAGAATTCCCCAATCTGAGTTAACCCCAGACCCACTAAAATTGCTGTTTTTAACGGATAGCGAAATAACTTGACTAAAGGTGTTATAATTAAAAACTTGCCAACAAAAACTAAACATACTAACCCGAGAATCAGTTCCAGATTATTCCACAAGAAAATCGGGTCAATCAGCATACCAATCGCGGCAAAAAACAAAGCTGCAAACACATCCCGCAACGGTTCCACATAAGTCAGGGTTTGGTCGGCATACTCCACCTCCGAAATCATCAAACCGGCGACAAATGCCCCCATTTCAATAGAAAGCCCTAGATGCTCCGTCAGTAGAGCAATCCCCAAACACAGGGCAACTACCCCCAATAAAAACAATTCTCGGCTTTCAGTTTTGGCCAAGAGTCGCAACAGGTAGGGAATTAACCAAATTCCGGCAGCTATAGCACCGGCGGCAAATAAGCCAATTTTTAATAACGCTAATCCCACCGCTATCCCGATTGCTTCCGGAGGTTTGTCTAGTGCGGGTAATACGGCTAGCATTAAGCCTAAGGCCAGGTCTTGTACAACCAAAATCCCTAGCATCACTTGCCCATGGGTTGTCTCTGTCTCATTGCGTTCCATCAAACATTTGAGAACGACGGCCGTTGAGGACAGTGACAAAATGGCTCCCAGGAAGACACCTTGTGCAGGTGTCGTTACCCAACCCATGCCAATGGAGACTAAGGCCGTGATGAGAATGGTTAAGGTAACTTGTAGCCCCCCTCCGCCCAATGCGATCGCCTGAACCTTCCTGAGTTGTGCCAGGGAAAACTCAACCCCAAGAGCAAACAACAAGAACGCCACTCCAAACTGAGCCAGGGTTTCGATCTGAATTAATTCTTTAATCAATCCTAATCCAGCCGGGCCAACAATCATGCCCCCGATTAGATAACCCAGCAAAGCCGGTTGACGTAAAAGCGCAGCAAATAGACCACCGGCGGCAGCGGCAGCCAGAACGGTAACGAAGTCAATGATTAGTCGGAAGTCTTCTTGCACCAGTTTCTTTTATGAGAAGATTATTAAGCTCTATAAACTTTAGAATACAAATTTTCCTGCTTGTGTGTAACCGTTAAGACTACCCAGAGCAGAAAATCTACCCGTCTGACACACCCTCAACTGAGTTGTAAAAATTGGGAGAACTCAAAAATTCCCCAATTACTAGCCTGAAAAATTTGCCGGATCTTCCCCTGTTTTAAGTTATTTCAATGCACAAACGAGGAAGACAGGGAGAATTTCTAAATTTAATTCCCTAAATTAAGCCAATGAGCTATTCACCACAATCATAAGGATGAATAGCTATACACTCAATAAAACCTTGAGGATGCCATTATGTCCTGGCCAATGGATAGCAGTTGGAAACACTTGAGCCCAGGTGTTAGTCTATCCGCTATTAGCTGCTAACTTTGTCAACAACTACTCAGGAGGAAGTCATTCCCCGTGCTATCGAAGAAGACTTTGTTCAAATCGCGATCACGTCTCTCTTGGCTTGCCAAGGCTTGGGTGTGGACTCGAGGCCAACGCGCTCAATGGCTGCGAACCAGTCTCATTGTTGGCTTCGTAGCCCTAACTATTGCCTTCGCGGTGCCGGTACAAGCTTTACAAGCACGCTTATCACCTTCCAATCCCCAATTAGGTGATACGTTGTCTATCAATGTCCAACAAGACCCTACGATCAGCAGTACACCAACGGTAACAGTGGGTCAAAACACTTATCCTACGTTTCCCACCAGTGCTGGAAATTTTCGCGCCTTGCTGCCAACTTCACCCCTAGACTCACCTGGAACTTTAAACATTCAGGTTAAAGCTGGAGGGGAAACCAAAAACTTAACCGTACCCCTGCGAAATCGCTCATTTCCGACTCAGCGCATCCGACTATCGGGTGCGGCAGGAGCCAAGGCGACGCAGCATGAACTAGATCGCGTAGCTGCTTTTAAAAAAATAGAAACTCCTCAAAAGTATTGGAATGGGTCGTTTGTAAGACCAAATAGCGGTCGAGTTTCCACAGGTTATGGCATTCGCCGTTATTATAATGGTGTCTTCGCTAAAGATTACTATCACCGGGGTGTTGACTATGCAGGTGGCACAGGTTCTCCAGTCGTGGCACCGGCAGCCGGTCGAATTGCTTTGGTGGGTACGGTATCTGAAGGGTTCCGGGTGCATGGCAACACGGTCGGAATAGACCACGGCCAGGGTGTTACCAGTATCATGCTGCATTTATCGCGCATTGATGTTCGTGAAGGACAAATGGTAAAAGCCGGTCAAAGAATCGGTGCTGTGGGTTCTACAGGGGCTTCAACCGGACCGCATTTACATTGGGGTTTGTATGTTCATGGAGTATCTGTTGACCCAGTGCCTTGGCGAGAACGTGGATTTGAGTAAGGCTTTATAAAGTTTTGCTGAAATTTTCCGAGGTGGGTTAGATTTTGTATTGATTTGAATCAAGATTGTGGCAGGTTTTCCTCTTGCTCGCTACTACTGGGAAACAGTCTCCAACGTCATGACTATTGAAAAAATCGTAGAACAAGCACTCAAAGATGGCTATTTGACGCCAGTGATGGAAACTGAGGTGGGACGTATCTGCGATACAACCTCGGAGCTTTCGATTGAAGAATATATGGCGTTGGATCGCCTGATGGGGGCACTGCTCAACGGTGAAGTAGTAGCAGTGCCTCGCAAACAATTCATCAATGTGATGGAGGAGTTGGTACTTACAGAAGCGGTGGCTCAAATTGCCAAAATTGAGGCAACTAGCGATCGCGTCCTTGATGTCGGAGACATTGCTGCTTACGCGCTCAACCGACTTCCTCCTCTTTATGCCACAACTGAAGAAGGGGCAAGATACCAGCGTCAGCGAGCTAAAGAGGAACTTTATGATTTGATCAATCAGCAAGTGAGCGCCGCTCTGGATCGCTACCTAGATAGCCCTGATTTTGGCTCAGAACGTCAAGCGCTTGGCAAAAACAATGGCAAGGATATTCTCAAGCAGATGAGTGGCTTGTTAGAGGATTACGCGCCAAACTTTGAACCCAAATTTTATGAACCTAGTGTAGAAGCCGCTTTTGAGGAATCGGTTGAAGAGGTCTAACCTATCCCCACCCTACTCCTAACCTTGACTCCTGACTCCTGACCCCTGACCCCTATTTTTGTACAATCACTGGTGTTCCCTCACTCACCTGTTCATACAATGCCCGAACATCACCATTTCGCATCCGCAGGCAACCATGAGAAACGGCTTGTCCGATTAAATCTTCTTTATTGGTGCCATGAAACCCAATTTGATGTTCTCCATCTGACCAAAACCCAATCCAGCGATCGCCTAAAGGATTGTCTGGCCCGGGGGGAATCAAGTCACCCGTAATCGGTTGTCTCCAGGTTGGATTGTGTTGCTTGTGTATGACTTGAAAGGTTCCTGTGGGTGTTTCCCATCCCGGCTGGCCTACAGCAAGCGGATAGCTGGCAATTCGCTGCTCTCCCCAATAACTATGAACACGAGCTTCACTTAAATCAACAACCAGTCGAGAACTCACTGAAGCCAGCGCCGCCGTTAGGTGAGGGGTGACGGTGAGGGCTCGTGCCATTCTCAGCTTGGGTTTAAGCGACACTGGCTTAAATTCTTCCTCAGGGTGTGTGGCAGCAAATAGCGCTAGCGCCGATGCAAAGCAAACAACCATCCAGCTTGTCTTAAGCGAGTAATTTACACTCATCGTTCACTTATTGAGATTACCTGGTGGCAGTTCTACGATATCAAACCAATACGCCCCTAGGGTATTAACTGCATCTACTAGCAGTTCAAAAGTCCTGGGCTTGGTTAAATACGAGCTAGCACCTAATTCATAACTCTGGCGAATATCTTCCCTAGATGTGGAAGAGGTTAACACAACAACAGGAATTCTCCGGAGTACTGAGTCCGATTTAATGGATTGTAGTACCTCTGCGCCATTGATTTTAGGCAGATACCAATCTAGCAAGATTAAATCCGGTCGTGGGGCACGTTCTAATTCGCTATACTGACGACGATGATACAGATAATCCAGTAATTCCTCACCATCTTGAACAATGTACAGCTCGTTTGGCAGAGGGCATATTTTTAGCGCCCTATTCATTAAATCTTGGTCTACTATTGTATCTTCTGCCAATAGAATGATCATTCGCTTTTTAGGGTCACTCACCTTCGCTCTAGCTCCTTGAGAGTGTTTCGCGATCATGCCTTTTTTTTTGAGCGATGCTCGTAATTTTTCCGGAGATATCTCGTGACCGAGTGAATTTCTAATGCTAGCTCATTTAATTAGACTTCTGGCAACAGTCGGAAATAGGGCGCTTTTAGAGCAAACAACAGAAGCGCCGATGACTGAGCTGGTGCCAGAAGCCAGTTATTAATTTAATGATGTCAGCCCAAACCCTTTGACTAGATAGGAGGAATCTGTTGTGCTCTAGGGAGTGAAGACAACCGACAACCGTGTTTAGCTCATCTGATCAAAGACTTAGTACAGATAGTATTTCTTTGAACCATGCACTTCATTGGTGACTCTCTGTAGTCCCCCTGATTCAAGGCAAGGGCGGCAGATTGGGGTTCATCAAGTGCAATTTCATTGAGAATACAGTACAAATAATTGAACATTAGCTCACTTTATGCGGGAACTTTCTCTAAAAGTCGGGCGTCTTGGACAGAAAGAAGGATGTTCTAGCACCCATTCCATCCATGAGCCAATCGATTTCTGTATCCTGGTCAACCGGTGAGGTAAATGTTCCTCAACTACCTCAAGTATCGGTGCAACCTGATAAACTCTCTAACTACGACTTAATTTTGCGCTGTCAGGAAGGGATGCGTCCTGACCGGACAGCTTTTGCCGAGCTGTTACGGCGGTATCAGTCTCATGTGGATAAAATTTTGTACCACTTGGCTCCTGACTGGCAGGACAGAGCTGATTTGGCGCAAGAAGTCTGGATCAGAGTTTACCGAAATATTAAACGGTTAAATGAACCGGTTAAGTTTCGGGGATGGTTGAGCCGTATTGCTACAAATCTGTTTTATGATGAGCTGCGTAAGCGTAAGCGAGTCGCACATCCCTTATCTTTAGATGCTCCTCGTCGCTTAGATGATGGTGAGATGGACTGGGAAATTGCCTCAGAAAATCCCAATCCTGAAGAGGACATGACGACCCGTGAATTTTACGAACAGCTCCGAGAAGCGATCTCAGATTTACCGGAAGTGTTCCGCACGACGATCGTGTTAAGAGAAATTGAAGGGATGGCATACGAAGAGATTGCCGAAATTACTGGAGTTTCCTTAGGAACGGTCAAATCCAGGATTGCTAGAGCCAGAGCTAGATTGCAATCTCAGCTCCAAACTTATTTGGAAGCTTAAAGCTCCTTGATACATGTCCTCAAAAGAGTTACCCTCAGGGGTTGTTCGTTGACGATGGAATCTGTAAGATATCAGTAAAGTACGCGCTTGGTATGACTCGGTGGTGATACGAAAATGACCTCCAATTTTGACGCTGATAAACATTCTAAACAAAAAGCTGTCACACAAATGGATAGCCTACAGCGCGATCGCTTTGAATTACTTAGTGCCTACATTGATGGTGAAGTGACAGCAACCGAGCGCAAGCAGGTGCAAGAGTGGTTGACAACCGATGCCAAGATGCAACGCTTGTACAGCCGCATGATCCAGTTGCGTCAGGGAATGCAACAGCTACCTGTTCCAGCCTCTACATTACCCCCGCAAGAGACAGCCGCCCAAGTTTTCTCACGCATTGACAAGCGCCGGAATCGACGGACGTTTGCTTGGGGGGGAGCTGCGATTGCGGCTTTGTTCGTCAGTGCTGTATCTGGTGTTTTTTATGGAAACCGCTTGTTTGTGCCTCAGATAGCGCAATCACCCCAACATGATGTTGCTTCTGAACCGTTGATGATTGCTGTCAACCGGCCTGTGATTGAGATTCCTAAAGCACCTGTTGCATCTCCCCAAACTGGGGTAGAGCCATCGGGGTTTCCTTCAATTTATGAGAATAATGTCAATTGATGGTTATAGCTCCTGAGGTTGATCTTGAGGCTGCGTAAGCCTATGCTTGGGAATTCAATGAATCAAAATAAAGGTTTAAAAACCCGCCTTCTGGAAAAACTTAGGGCGGGTTTTGTTTTGGTTGGTAAAAATTCAGGAGTCAGGAGTCAGGAAGGGAGAATTTTCATACTTTGTTGTAATACTAAATCCGGCTTAATAACCCCCTTTTCAGCTTAAGTCTTCTTTTCCTTCTGCCGTCTGCCATCTGCCATCTGCCCTAACCCCATCAAAAAAGGGTATGGCAACCGGATTTGGTATAAGAGGTCTAATTATCTCTGAAAAAGGGTTATTCAGTGAATCAATTCATTGATGAAATCTTTACAAATTTCTTAATGGACTTTTTAAATTAAAACGTAATAATTTCCGGAATCCAACGGCTCTCTTGTGTAAGATTGTAAGTCTAACTGGCTTGAATAATGAGCAAAAGGTAAACATTTAAGAAAAAATATTTGTTAGCAATAGATAAACAATCATTAACAATAGCCGCTTGGTTCTACAATCTTTTATGAACGATAAATCACTGGTCTGTAGACCCATAACCCAATCTACGGAAATTTTGAGTCAGTTGCATACCGGTCAACTGCTCAAGGTTAATGGACATCCAGGCAATGCTTTGATTATCTGCCATCCTCATCATTCAGAACTAGCAGGGCCTGGCGCGGCAGTTGGTGGTATTTTTGACCTCAAATGTATTCGAGTGATTGCAATTGGTAAAGTTTCTATTGTTTATCCCGAAACGCATCGTGAGCGACATAAAGCATATATTCGGCGGCAACAATGGATGCTTTTCACTCAAAAAGCAATGAAGAGTTGGGTGCCTTTGCAGCGCTCAAAAAGGCTATTAATCTTACTTTATCAATACTTCGATCCCAAATTGATTGACGAATTACCGGATGAAGTCCTAGCTCGATTAGTTGGGGTTTTGCCCAAAACAATGGGTACGATGCGTCATGCTCTTAGATCTACGCGATCGCAGACACTAAAGCCATCCCAACTTATGAAGCTTTAGTTGGGAAGAGTTGAATACACTTAGTTGACACTCCCCCCTTTAGAAAAGGGGGGATTCTTGGGTCAGTGGGGAGCCAACGCTTAACCCCTCTCCAAGCATCTTGACCGTATGTCCTACGGCTGCAAGTCCACGTTGCATCACTACCATCGCGGCAGCGGTGTCGCGGTCAGTCTCAAATCCACATTCGCCGCACTGATGAACCCGCTCACTCAACTCCTTCTTGCCCGTGTGGTGATTGCAATTCGGGCAAGTTTGGCTTGTGCCATCCGGATCAACGAGAGCGAAATAGACTCCACGCTTCCAACACACCCACTCTAGAATTGACAGAAATTCTCCAAAGCCAGCGTCTAGAGTGTGCTTTGAAAACATTCCTTTAGCCCAAGCTTTGAAGTTCAAATCTTCTGCGAATATCATTCCAGCTTGGTCACAGAGTTTATGGGCTAGCTTAAAGTGAAAGTCCTTACGAGTGTTGTGGATGTGTTCGTGCAATCGGGCTACTTTCGCTCTTTGCTTTTCGCCAGTTGTTTGACCCTAGTTTTTTGTGACTCACTCTTTGTTGGAGCAATTTCAGCTTCCGTTGGAGGTCAACAAAAAATCGAGGTCTAGCGATAGCTTCACCTGTAGAAGTAGCCAAAAAACTCTTCAATCCCAAGTCGATACCAACAGGTTGACCGTGCGGCGTGACATCAGGAACATTGACATCGGCTTGCAATGTGAGCATGACATACCAACCCGATGCCCGTTTCACCACTTGGGCTTGCTTGGCAGCGAACCCGTCAGGGACAGGGCGGGATAAACGCATTTTGACCCAACCGACGCCCGGAAGTTTAACTTGACTGCCTTTGATAGGGTTAACCCCTAGCTGGGGAAACAACAGAGAACGCATTCTCCCTTGTTTCTTAAACCGAGGAAAGCCGCGCCCAGAATCCCACATCCCGATAAAGGCTTTCTCTAACCTCCTCAATACCTGTTGCAGCATTTGTGAATGTGCAGCATTGAGATCAGGATTAGTTTTCCTGGCTTGGGTTAAAGCTTTGCACTGAGAGGCAAATGTTGGTCGGGGTGCATCGGCTGGGATGATGTACTCATGCTTGAGACTGCAAGCATCGATTCTGCATGACCTGGAGTTATACCAATCTTTCCTTTGAGCTAACGCAAAATTCCAGACTCTACGAGAGGTTTCTAGCCATGCTTCATAGGTCTTCTCTTGTTGCGGTGTTAGTTTTAGGGCGTAGGTATAGGTCAGATTTAGCATAGACTTCGTGTATCTTAAAAACAGAATAGCTGTTTTTAAAGCTGAATCAATTCAGCTATTCGCTTATATCCCCTCTTTGAAAAGAGGGGCTTTACGCATCACGCCCGTAAAGGGAAAAGGTTAGAAGGCATGGCAGCACACAACCTATTCCCTTACCCCTGTTGTGTTTGCTCTTAGATCAACTTGACTGCCTTGAGGCCAAAAAATAGCCCTAGAGCAACACCTGTGGCACCACCGAGGATAATGAAGTAAGCGATTACACCAGACATTTACGTTTCTCCACAAAAACTCATATATCTCCATTCAACTACTACCGCTTACTTCGTTCAAGCGATCGCTTGTATCTGTTCTCAACCTCAACTCATTACCCCTAAAGGTAATGCTTTGGCTTCAGGCGAACGATACATCAAGGGACGGCTGAAAAACGCCCCGTACTTTCCTGCCGAGTCCGTAACCTCTTGCAGAAAAGCAACTCGAAAGCAGTGGACTAAAAATTTCCTCTCCTAACCGTCTCTCTCTATTGCTAGAGTGCCTTCTTCCTTCGAGTACTTGGGTGATGAAACGGCTTGCGTTGATTTTTCAGATTTTAACAGGGTTGTTGTTGCAATTCCAGTAATCATGGAAACTGCCGTACCTCAAGTTTCCTTATTTCTTCCCTACCTGAGAATGAATGTTGCTGGCTTAAGCAGTTTGTCGTGAACCCTTCAGCGCTTGGGGTACTAAATTGCTGACTACAAACCGAGTATTTCAGGGCGATTCACTTTAGAATCAATGAGCTGAATGCTCATTTGTCTTGAAGATGGGGATTCTCGCGATATTGTTGAGGCATCTGGTGGGCTACAATACAGCGCACGGTTGCTTGGGAAAAAGGATTTGACCAATGGATTCTGTGATTCGTGTAAATTTACCGCAACAATCCTATGACATTGCAGTAGTTACAGGTGGATTGGATGATTTAGGCGTTTGGATGAGCCGCTTAAAACTGGGTAAGAAGGTTTTAGTGGTGTCTAATCCCGCTATTTTCAAAAAATATGGGGAACGGGCGATCGCGGCCTTAAAGTTAGTGGGGTATGAGGTATCAAGCTTTACACTTCCGGCTGGTGAGCGCTATAAAACCCTAAAATCCATTCAAAAAATCTATGATGTGGCACTACAAAATCGCTTAGAGCGTTCTTCCACTATCGTGGCATTGGGGGGTGGAGTGATTGGGGATATGGCAGGTTTTGCGGCGGCCACTTGGCTACGGGGAATTAATGCCGTACAGGTGCCAACATCACTCTTAGCCATGGTAGATTCCTCTGTGGGTGGCAAGACAGGGGTTAATCATCCCCAAGGTAAAAATTTGATTGGGGCATTTCATCAGCCGCGATTTGTGTTAATTGACCCCTTAGTGTTGAAGACGTTGCCTGCACGAGAATTTCGAGCGGGGATGGCGGAGGTAATTAAGTATGGGGTGATTTGGGATGCTGAATTGTTTGACAAGCTGGAGCAGTGTAAGCGTCTTGACCAATTGCGTTATGTGGATGAGGCGTTATTGTCAATTATTCTTTCTCGCTCTTGCCAAGCGAAGGCAGATGTGGTAAGCAAAGATGAAAAGGAAGCGGGATTAAGGGCAATTCTCAACTATGGTCACACCATCGGTCATGCGGTGGAAAGTTTGACGGGATATAAGTTAGTCAATCATGGGGAGGCGGTGGCCATTGGTATGGTAGCGGCGGGTGAGATTGCGGTGCAATTGGGGATGTGGACGTTGGAGGATGCTCAACGTCAAAATGCTCTGATTGAGAAAACGGGTTTACCGACTCAGTTACCGAGTGGATTGGATATTGATGAGATTGTGGCTACGTTGCAAACGGATAAGAAGGTGCAGGAGGGTAAGGTGAGGTTTGTGCTACCGACTCAATTAGGGGAAGTGACGATTACTGACCAGGTGCCCGTTGAGGTGATTCGGCAGGTGTTGGGGGGGATGTTAGCGTGATGGGGGGGAGGGGGATATG
>CAZPRJ010000056.1:11801-50410 GCA_964588805.1 uncultured Microcoleus sp.
TAAGTGGCTCGTTGAGGTTGTGGGGGAGCAGAGGACAGGATTGGAGTGCTTTTTAAATTGAGAATGTGTCAATTAAATGCACTTTCACTTAAGTCCAAAAAGAGAGTAGGCGGGTGCAGCTTTACTTAATTTTTGAGGTTCTATCTTCTATCAGAGCGCAATAAACTCAGTCGCTGTCTCAACACCAGAAATATAAAGTGGGGATTACCAATGATATAACGCTGCCATAAGCGGCGCGGTTCAACCATGAGACGAAAGAACCACTCTAAGCCCATTTTTTGCATCCAGATTGGCGCTCGCTTCACCATATTGGCAACTAGCTCAAAGCTGACCCCAATACCAATAGAAATTGGCACTCCTAGCTCGTGATAGTTAGCATAAATCCATTTCTCTTGTTTTGGAGCGCCAAGTCCTACAAAGAGGATATGAGGTGCTGCTGCTTTTATTTTGGAGTTGATCAGTGCTAGTTCTTGTGAATTTGACTCAAAGCCATAGGGTGGACAGTGAGTGCCAACAATCTCAATACCTGGATGTCGTGCTTGGAGAGTTTCTTTAGCTTTTTCGGCTGCACCGGGACGACCGCCCATCAAAAATATTTTTAGTCCTTTTTCTGGTGCGATCGCGCAGAGTTTTTCAAAGAGATCTGTGCCGTTGACGCGACCATTTAGAGGGGTCTGCAAAAACTTGGCAGCCCCCAGTAGTGAAACCCCATCTGGAACTACTAGGAATGCTTTGCGATAGATCTCACGAAAATGAGCATCCTTCTGTAGGGTCAGAATATGTTGGGCATTAGGGGTGACAACATATTCTGGTGTCCCGTCTGAAAGTGCGTGGTGTACTATCGCTTCGATAACCTCTTTAAAAGTATATGTATCGATTTCAATACTACAAATATTTACTCTCACGAGTTACCTCATAATATTTGATTAAGCTGGGACATAGAGTCTTTTCTAACTCCTATTTTTTTTTGAGTTTATCACCTAGTATTCTTTCAAAATCTGCGAACATTGCACTACAGCGTGCAGTCCAGCTATGTCTTGCCGTTACTTCATTTCGCGCGTTTTGACCCATGAATTGTAACTGCTCCCTCATTTGATAAGCGCTGGTAAGCGCCCGCTTCAAATCTGCCTTATTTCCTGGCTCGAACAAAAATCCTGTGTTCCCCTCTTCAATCACACGCTGGGCATCCTCAAACGCTGATGCCACTACTGGCTTAGCCATTGCCATGTATTCGTAGAGCTTGAGGGGTGAGTGGTACATTTTACCGACTGGTAGCTGGGTTTGTCCGGTATAAGCCACATCAAAGCCGGTTATATATGATGGCACTTCAGACCACGGAACCTGACCGACAAATGTTACATTTGCGGCAATGCCTAGGCTTTGAGCTAGGTCTTTCCATGCTTCATACATAAAGCCTTCCCCTACCACCACTACCGATAAATCCAAGCCCGACTTGCGTAAGTCACAGACAGCTTCCAGCAAGAGGTCAACTCCCTGGCGGGCGTACAAGGCACCCACAAACCCTACCGTAAAGCCTGGAAATATTCGCTTAGGTTTATGCTGCTCCGGGTTAAATAGCTCAATGTCAACCCCGTTAGAAACCACGACCACTTTTTCGGCTGGGATGCCCAACTCACGTACCACAAGTTCCTTAAGAGCTTCAGTAACGCATACTAAAACATTGCACTCTCGGTAAGCCTGCACCTCTAGCCATCGTGCAAGTCCGGTCAGTACCATGCTCTTGCGTTCAGTTTTTGCCTCGTAAAAAAGAGGTGCATTAGTTTCCAGTATCCACGGTATGCCATGTCTTTTAAAAATCAAGCCGAGGAAGCTAAAGGAGGCATAACGTTCGTACACCCAGTCCACCTGTTTACCTAGTTCTTGCCAAGCCTGACGCGCATTCACCAAACTTAAAGCCAGGCGTGTCAGATCGACTGCTAAAGAGCGGATGACATTGCCACTAATCGTACGTTGCGAACCCTTAGTTACCCATTTTTCAGGTACTCGGTCGCCCACAATAAAGGGCTTTGCTTCGTACCCCAAAGTTTCACAAGCCCGAATAAAGCTTAGGATATGGGCTCTAGGTCCACTATTCTCAGCTTCAGGGTGGGTGGAAATTCGAGGAGAAGCCGATAAATAACCAAATCTACGCTTTAAGATATGATTTGAATTCAATTGTGTTTTCCTCCAGGTTCGGAAGTTATAATTTTTGGGAATTATTATTTATATATTCTGAAAAATTGTACTCGCAAACTTGTCAGCAGAATTTTGTTTTGCGAAGGATTGCATACTAGAAAAATTACAAAATTCTGTGGAACCCTTAACTAGAAACTCTGTCAATCCCTTAGTAATTTCTGAAGGAACGCTCGAATCAACGGTAATCCCAAGTTTATGGTGTTTAACCATTTGTCCCATTAAACCATAGTTTGAAGCTAGTACGGGTTTTTGAGCAGCAGCAGCACGAACTAGAATTGCACTCATACCAATATGATGGATGTAAGGAGCTAAAATTACATCGGCTACTTGAAAATAGGGCTGAATTTCGTGATCGGGTACAAATTGAGCGTGGCTAATAACCTGTATAGGTAAAGCTTCAGCAAGTTCTGTGATGCGAGTTTTTATCAGAGGTTCAGAACCAATTGGGCCGACTAACAACAGGCAGAGTTTTTGACAAAGATCAGAGGGTAAAAGTTCAATAGCCTCTAAAAGCTGATAAATCCCTTTCCGCTTCTGGAGTACCCCAAACATTAAAAAAACTTTTCTATCGGGGTCAATTCCTAAAGTTGCTCTGAGCTTTTCTGACTGAGTTTCAGAATTACTGTATATTTGTACTGGGTCTGGTAAGTATAGAGCTTTGACGTTAGTCTTGAATTTACTGATACGTTCTGCTGCAAAAGGGTCAAGACAGAATAAGATCTGAAAATGGGAATTTCGCAGAAGGCGAGATAAGACAAATTTGTCCCTTTTTTGCAAGATTAGTTCATGTCGTGAAGGTATAAATTCGGAAAATTCACTGTAGTGAAATATGGGTCGAAAATAAATACCTGACAAAGGACAAGGTGGCTTTCCTCTTAAGGCTAAAGATAAGAGGATAGAATCAAAATACATGAGCAAGCATTGAGTTGCCTTTAGTTGCTTAGCATACTTGCACAGCAAATTCCACTCTTGAAATGAGCGGAGAATACGATTCAAACTGGAATCTTCAAGCTTGAGAATAGCTTCTTCTTCTGGAGAAATAGTCACAAACTTAATGCTATTCTCTGCATCCTCTAAAGCTAGATTAACGACATCAGGATGCAACTCCATAAATTTAGGTGTTACGAGAACATCTAGGTGTCCTGGTAGTTTTTGTTCACGCCAGTATTTAACTAAATGCAGGATGTACCCAGCGTGATGACCTGTAAAAAAGAGATCGAATATGAGAAGCTTGCGATCAGCGCTAGTGCTACTACTACTCAAAGAAAAACTCTTACCTTTATAAGACACCCAGATCCCCCTTGTTCAGCTATCACTAGTCTAAATATGTTGTGAAATAAAAGCTCTTATTTTCTAACTACTCAAAATTATGATCGAAACTTCTCATTTTTCATTTTTCATTTCTCTTTATTTACTAGAAATTTACCAAAGAATTTTCGCTAGCAAGTCTAGCTCGGCTGATTCTGCGCTGCTGAACAGCTAGAGATAAGGCCGTTGATACATAGGCTATCCACCATATACTAGTGGATGATAAGATGGTAGTTTCTATAGTTAACTCAAATACAAGAAGCATAACTAATAATTGCAGTGGCCAAAAATGCTCTGCTTTTTGAGCGGTAAACATTTGAGTCACTGCTCGTAGGAACGCTGACACAAAACTAAGAGCATAAAGCGATACTCCTATTAAACCTAAACTTAGGGATAAGTCAAGATAACCATTATGAGCGTGAGTAATCTCCCAGTTCTGCATATTACTAATAAAAAAACCATGGCTCGGCCAAAATGCTTCATAGCCGTAACCCAGCCAAAATCTTTGTCCAATAAATTCGACTAAAACCGGCCATAACTCTGTACGACCACTAAAGGTGAGATCCTTTCCAGTTGCTCCCACTAAGGTAGCGGCGTTAACCACAATCAATGCCGCTACACTTCCAACTAGAAAGATAGAAAAGGTAATAACAACCACCTGTAACTTGTATTGCCGCTGCTGTAAAAATTTGTAGAGAGGCAAAAGGCTGGAAACTAACAGCAAGACAGCCAAAGCTGTAGTTGAACCGGAACGAAGAATCAGGAAAACAGACAGTCCGAATCCCGCCCATAGTATCCGGCTATACCGCTTACTGCTCAGTGCCAGGAGGAGAAAAATCTCTGCACTTAAGTTCATCGTGCGTCCTAGAATATTTTTAAAAATAAAGGCACCTCTCCAAAGTCCTGCAAATTTACCTCCTTGAACACCAAGTCCAGGAAGGGCTACGGCAATCGCTACGCTGAGTAAAGCTGCTATACCTAACACCCAAGCATACAGACGCAACTGCTCTTTCTGGCTAAAAGTGGTAGCTAAGTATACCCCCAACAGAGTTGATCTCAATACACCCTTGCCATGCTCTAAAGTATTTACCGGACTAACAGACCATAAAACAGAAATCAAGGCCATTAATACTAAAAGCAACAAGGGGATATCTTGTGTAAGAACATAGATGAACTTCTTCCACCGTATGCTAATTAAAAGCAAGAGGATTGGATAAGACGAAATCCTCATAAGTTTTTCAAGCGAGTCGGCATGAGCCATAGCCCCTGAAAAATACAAAAGCAAGACGAAAATAATCCCTATTTCTATCCTCCTAAGAGTCGAAATTTTCATTTTTTTTAATGTTTACCTCCCTCTAAAATTTCCATAAAGAGAGATGAGTAACGACTTGCTTGTAGTTCTAGCGTAAATTCTTGTTCGACTTTCTCACGAGCCCGTTCACTTAATTTTTGATGCCGTTCTGGGTTCTCTAGTACCCAGGCGATTCCATTGGCTAAGTCATCACAACTAAAACATTTTGCTCGATAACCATTTTTCTGATGCTCAACAATATCTTTTAGACCTGTTGAATCAAAACAAACAACTGGTGTGCCGCAAGCAAGGGATTCAAAAGCAGTCTGTCCAAAGGATTCCTGAGTGGACGGTACTACCATGACATCAGCAGCAGAATAAAGTACTGCTAGTGAAACATCATCATGTAGTTGTCCCACACAATAAAATTTAAAGCCTAAGTCCACTGAGTTTTCAACTTGAGATACCCCAAAAATTACAAGTTCTATCTTTTCTCTCCAGCCCGATTGGCTGAGTTTTTGTAAAGCTAGCTGTAGTAAATGAAATCCTTTCCTAGGATTACTAGTTGGACTGATTGCACCAAATAAAACAATTTTCTTATCTTGTGGTAATTTAAAAAGTTCTCGCGCTACAGAGCGATTTACTGGCCTATATTCATAGGTATCAAGTCCATGAGGAATTATCTCTACCCGCACATCTTTAAACAGAGTACTCGCTTTGACACACTCAGCTAACCATTTGCTAGGGGTGACAATAGTCAGGTTAAGGTTTTTCCAAGCTTGAGCTTTGCGCTGCCACACCCAACGGGATAAATCCCAATCATTACTACTGTTAAGTTGTGGGCAAGTACCACAGGAAGCGGTGTAGCGATCGCATTCTTCACTGTAATGACATCCGCCTGTGAATGGCCACATATCGTGGAGTGTCCAGACTATGGGTTTATGAAATTTAGCGATAGTTTCAATTCGTATATAAGATTGATTAACCCAATGTAAATGAATTATGTCGGGATTGAGTTGAGTAACTTTAGAAACAATTCCATCCCGGAGCCACTGAAGAGAAAAGGTAGTATTCTCCCTGTGAGGATAAAATTTTAGAGGCAGAGCATCAAAAGTAAGCCTTGTTCTGGCCATACCCTGTGCTAACCGAGTTTTGGGGGCTATTACGGTTTTGTCATCACTGAATTTTTCCTGTACTAGCATCTGAGAAGCTACACCAACGCCCTGGAATCCCTGATGCAGGCGATAAGCCGCACGAGCCGCTCCACCAGTAAGATCAGAAGTATTTAGGAGCAAGACATTCATTGACTTCCTCACTTTTCTAACCATTTTGAGAGGTCGCGCTCAATCAGATTTTGGAGTTCAAGAATATCCTCCCGAAATATGCCAATCAACTCCTTTCGTACTGAGGGTAGACACTCAGGTTTGGCATAGTTGTATGTTCTTAGTTGATTAGCAATGCTCTTTCTGAATTTGACGGGTAGCAGCGGTTTGAGAAACCGTTTAATTGGATTTTTATCATCAAGTAAAGCATCTACCGTTTTGCTTTTGCGAGCACCCGATACGTTAAGACGAGTAAAAACTTCAGGAATATAGGTCTCATCTACTTGGAGAAACCTAAAAGTTTCCTTGAGTAAGTTAGCGGGATTATCATTTAAATCTTCGTAAAGAAACACTTTAATCTGACTCGGATCAAACTTTTCAAAATATCGCTTGAGTTGAACTGAGTAAAATCCCATGTCTGTGTAGCGCCAAAGATACTCCCAGTTATTATTTATGCGAGTCTGTTCTTCTTTAAGCGCTTTAGCAAAGTCATTGAACGGTTCACGCTCATCTCTAATTAGGTGTAAAAAGCTTGAATAGGCTCTATCGACTGGATTACGAAGGATAGCAATCAGCTTCGTGTCAGGTATATAATGCTGTATGCGCTCAGGAGCTTTTGAACTATAGAGATACCAGGTGCTTGACTCACCAATTGCTGTTTCATTTGTCACTCCTTCAAATAATTTACGATACGCATCAAGCTCAGTAGTGACAAAACGGTGTCCATATTCATCGCCAGGCCCCCGAAAGTCTAGCGTCTCACCCTCAAAAGCAAAAAATCCGGGTTCCTTGGCAGGACTCATATAGATTTGAGGGTGTTGCTTAAGATAATGATTAAGTGCTGTAGTTCCAGCTTTTTGTGCACCGATAATTAAAAAATTGGGTAGGGGCATTATGCAGTTACCTCCTGACGTGCCTGTTTAGGGCTGAGCTTATTATCTAAAATTTCCGTATAAAGAGATAGGTAGCGACGAGCTTGAATTTCCATAGTGAATTCTTGTTCGACTTTCTCACGGGCACGATGAGATAGTTTTTGATGCCGCTCTTTGTTTTCTAGTACCCAAGCAATTCCATTAGCCAAGTCATCACAACTAAAACATTTTGCTCGATATCCATTGCGCTGATGTTCAACAATATCTTTTAAACCCGTTGAATCAAAAGAAACGACTGGTGTACCGCAGGCTAGGGATTCAGTTGCAGTTTGTCCAAAAGCTTCCTGAGTCGATGGCACGAGCATAACATCCGCAGCTGAGTAAAGAGCTGCCAGTGAAATATCATCGTGTAACTTGCCTATATAGTGAGACTTCAATCCTAAATCAACTGGATTTTCAGCTTGAGAGGCACCAAAAACAATAAGCTCTATTTTTTCTTTCCAGCCAGACTGACCAAGCTTTTGCAAAGCTAACTGAAGCAAAGGATATCCCTTCCTTGAATCAGTAGTTGCACGAGTTGCTCCAAATAAAACAATTTGTTTATTTTGTGGTAAGTTTAGTAGTTCTCGTACTACTTGCCGATTGATTGGCTTGTACTTTCTAGTATCCAGACCATTGGGAATGACTTCGACTTGTAATTTATTAAAAAGGTAACTTGAACTGGCACACTTGGCTAACCACGTACTGGGAGTGACAAGAGTTAGATTAAGATCTTTCCAAGCTTTAGCTTTGCGCTGCCATACCCAACGGGATAAATCCCAATCGTTACTACTGTGAAGATGAGGACAAGCACCGCAGGAAGCAGTATAGCGATCACAATCTTTGCTGTAGTGGCATCCACCTGTGAATGCCCACATATCGTGGAGTGTCCAAACTAAAGGTTTGTTGAACTTTACGATCGTTTCAATCCGTAAATAGCCATTACAAATACCATGAAGGTTTATTATATCTGGCTCGAGTTGAACTACTCGTGGGGTAACTCTATCGGGAAACCACTGCGGTGAAAACATCTCAAGCTTACGTTGACGATAACATTGCAATGGCAATAAGTCTATTGAGTGGCTAAGCCTGGAAAGCAACTTTTCAATTTTAGACTCCGCAGCACTAATCACCGTCCTGTCATCACTGGCTTTGTTTTTTACTAACATTTGGGAATCTACACCAACTTTCAGCAGACTCTTTTGAAGTCGATAGGTCGCACGACCAGCTCCAGCAGTAGTATCATAAGTGCTAATATGTAGTACTTTCATTTTTTAAAAATTCTAATTTTAGATCAAAAATTTTCAGCTCTTTTCTTAGCTGAAACATAATTTTTAAAAATAATTCTGTTAACAAAAATCCAAAAATAATTTGCAAAAAATAACTTTTGCGATTTTTATCCACTTTAAAAGTTGGATCTAGACTTAAAATCTTTTTTAATATCCTTAAGTATTGGTAATGACTAAAATATAGAAAATAAAAACGTTTTTTTGAAGCATATCCTTGAGCTAATGCCTTTCGATACTTGCTCGAAAGTTTACCTGACTGATTTAGCTTCATCTCTGCCTTTTCCAATATTAAAATGTGACTTTGTAGCCAAAGGACTCTATTAGATGTAGAAACGGTCGTATTTCCATATTGTCTATAGAAGGAATAACAGCCAGATTGGTATAAAATTTTGGCTCCATTCATAGCCACAGATATTAAAAAATCTCTATCTTGTCCAGCTTTCAAATTTTCATCCCAACCACCGGATGTTTCTACCACCTTTCTTCTAAAGAGTAGAGCAGCAGGTACAACCCACCATCTGTCTGCCAGTAAGGACTCAAGAATATCCTCTTCTTTGACTTGAGTAAATTTTTCTGGTCTGTCTTCTATCAAGCTTGTTCCATCAGGTAAATGACGTTTATACTTTAAATCTCCATAAACCACATCTGCTCCTGTTTTTTCTAAAAAATCAACTTGCCTTTCTATTTTTTCTGGCAGTATATAGTCGTCAGCATCCAGAAATTGAATATATTCTCCTTTCGATAAAGCAAAACCTCTATTTCTGGCATAATTTCCTCCTCTATTGAGTCCTGTTTCCCAAATAATTTTATCCTCGTAGCTTTTAAGAATTTCTAAGCAATTATCAGTAGAGCCATCGTCAATCACAATAATCTCAATTTTGGGATAAGACTGTTGAAGGCAGCTATCAATTGCTTCTCTCAGCCACTCTTCTACATTAAAACAAGGTATTATTACAGATATAAGTTTTTCCATTTATTCTTCCTTGTCTTCCTAAAATTTGCATTCCTAAAAAACGAAAGCTATCTAAATTATTCATTCTAGAATACCATTTAAGAGTTTCTGAAATATTTCTACTAACCGATCATTCAACTTATTAAGTTCATAGTATTCTTGGATATATTGCTGTCCAAATTCTCACATTTCCGACCCAATTTCTGGATATTTGACCAAATATTCTAATTTTTCTGCTAAAACATTGTAAGTTGTAACGTAAGCTAACCGCATTATCCTATATTGTCCTAACTAAACAATTGGTAGCAATACAGATTCAATCTAATTGTTTCAAATCTTAGAGTTGGATCGATATTTTTTTACGACTAATTTAGACTCGATATAGCTTGGTGGTTGAGGTGACTTTCAACGAAGCTGATAAAATTGTCAATTTGGTATTCCGATTCAAACTCAGTCCGTTGAGTGTTTTGGAAGGCAAGAGCCGATAGCTGTTTGTAAAAGCCCTCGTCAGTGCGTAGTCGGTGTAATGCATCTACATAGACATCTGGATCATCTCCTGGATTAGCGAGAATGCCTCCCTGACCAAGGGTATAGTGAATGCCACCAACATTAGCTGCAACCACTGGAATATAATTGGACTGAGCTTCGAGTATGACCCGACCAAAGGTTTCGTAAAACTGAGACGGGACAAGCAAGATATCGGTTACTGCATAGACTTGACGCATATCCTGCTGATGTTCCCAGACTTCCACGTTTGGGAGGGCATAAATAGGTTTCATCCAAGGTTCTTGACCTGTGTAAGTATAGCCTGCCCACTTGCCCTTGACGAAAAGGAAGCGTTCCTCAGGTAGACGACGGGCAACCTCAATTGCCACTTCGACTCCTTTTTCGGGAATTGGGTTGATAAATGTAATGTAGCGGCGATCACGCCTTGTCACCTGGTAACGATTTAGGTCTACAAAAGGAAGTACAATACCAACTTCATTAGAGGTCAAGGAGGCAATAATTGAAGCCGCAAACGGTGAATTGGCAATTGCGTGAATCCGATCAGGAATATTGCACTCAAGTTTGCCTGATTTGATATCATCAACACTTCTTATAAAAAAGAAGGTTGAGTATCCCTTGTAGGCAGCGTGGCTGATGAGGCTGAGTTGACTGTTGATTGACGCACCACAATTGTCACTAAAGACGACATCAGGCTGATATTCATATAAGCACCGATCAAGCCATTGTTTGACTTTATCTTCGTGCATTATGCCACGCCAGCAGGGATAGCCAAGATCTTCGTCTTTAATAAAATAGGGTGGATTTTGAAGAAGCAAACGAGCTAACAAACGTTTACGCCGTAGCGTCCCAAAATATTGTGAATTTCTAGAAATTCTACAGATTACTTCAATTTGCCACCCCCGTTGGCACAAACTTCTAAATAGGTGTAGAGAGGATTGCTGACCCCCTCCTGCGGATTCCGGGTAGAACAGAGACTTTGTTACATATAGGAGCTTTCGCATATTTCTCATCCAACCTTTTATTTAACTTCAAGAGGACTATTTCCCTGCTTTCGCCAACTCATGCTGCATCTGGTGATATTTCCAAAGCTTGCCACGCTGTTCCAGCAACTCTTGATACCCTCCCTGCTCTACAATCCGCCCTTGCTCCATGACCACGACCTTATCGGCGCGAACAATTGTAGAAAGCCGATGAGCGATCGCAACTACAGTTCGACCCACAGAAAGTTGTTCCAACGACTCCTGAATCAACCGCTCAGAGACAGAATCCAGCGCACTTGTCGCTTCATCCAGGATTAAGATCTCCGGATTCCGTAGCAGAGCCCGTGCGATCGCTATACGCTGACGTTGACCTCCCGATAGCCGCACCCCTCTATCTCCCAGTTGAGTTTCAAAACCTTCTTGCAACTCTTCAATAAATTCCAGTGCATTAGCCAGTCTAGCTGCCTCCCGAATTGAGTTTTCATCTACCCCTTCGAGCGCATAGGCAATATTATTCCGAACAGACGTGTTGAAAATAAAAGTATCCTGACTTACAACAGCCAGCTTTCGTCGCAGCGAGTTGATTTCAAACTCACGTAAGTCAATTCCATCAATGAGAATCTTACCGTGAGTGGGATCGTAAAATCGGGGAATAAGATCGGCCAATGTCGATTTACCCGCACCGGAAGACCCAACTAGGGCTGTCGTCTTTCCCTGTTCGATAGTAAGGGAAATATTATGCAACACTGGTTCATTGGAGTCATAGCCAAAATCTACAGAAACGAACTCAATAACTCGCTTCAACCCCGAAAACTGAACTGTACCATTCTTTAGGTAAATCTTGTCATCAGTCCTGAGAAGCTGATTAATATTATTCAGTGGGCCTTGAAAATTGCTGAACTGGGCTCTAGCTGCATCGAGCTGACGCAGATTTGGCATAATCCGGAACAACACAAATAAAAATGTCAGCAAAGAAGCTGATTGCAAAGCTCCTTGCGGAATCAAGACTGTGTAGGCCAAAATCAACATTCCAATCAACACTGTAATAGATGCCCCTTCTGATACAGGTTGTATCAATGCTTGCGCTGATACTGACTGACTCGCTGCTTTTAGGAGCCTATTGCTAGCCTCACCAAAGCGTTTACGTTCAAAGTCCTGCGCGGCAAATGCTTGAACTGTACGAATACCATTGATAAATTCCAGTGAGACGGCTGTGTACCATCCCCCAGCTTTCGATCTTTCAAAACTCGCTTCCCGTACATATTTCAGCAGTGTTGATACCCCTACCGATACCAAGCTAAAGAGCATTACTGAAATAAATGTAAGCTGCCAGGACAGCAAGAACATTGATATCACATAGACTAATTGGAGAGACCCCTTAGTAATCACAGTAGAAATTACATTAAAAGCTTGTATAACTTGATAAATTTCGGTCGTGATGCTATTTACTAATTCTCCAGAACGCGTCTTTGCGAAATAACTCAGACTCAGCGCTTGCAACTGTTCAAAAACACTTCTGCGTATCCTATCAGCTAAAGTAAGCTGAGTGATTTGGCTGTACACTTGTCCTAAGTAAGTAAAGCCTGTACGTAGCCAAGTTGTCAGTAAGATTAAGCCACATATTCGATATAGACGCTCCATAAAAGGAGCATTTACCCCTAAAATCCAAAGATCAAACCAGTCAATCCCCGTTTTAATAGGTTCTGCATTAGGCTCAGTCACGCTTTGTAAAAAAGTCAGGATAAAACCGACTCCAAATCCCTCAAAAACTGCCGCCAACACAGTGAATCCCAGAGCCGATATTGCTAGCCAACGAAAGTGTTTAAACTCTCGTAAAATAAAAGAGTTTTCCTTCCAGAAATTCGTAGCCTTCAGAAACCTGTAGATGGGAATGGGAAGTTTCATACGCATGAGATTTGTATACAAAGCTTACGAAATAGTAAGTGCAGAAACCTGATAGAGCATCAACAGGGTTCACTAATAGTTTTCAAAAAGAATCTACACCACTCCTACAAAACTAAGAATCTTACAACACCGATGCCACAGGAAGGTAATCTAGCTCAAGCCTGGCTAAAACTTTCGCCACACTCTCTTCGATAGTTTCTTGGTCTGTTTTGCACTCCACTTCCGGGTTGAGAGGAGGCTCATAAGGATCATCAATGCCGGTAAAGTTCTTAATCTCCCCAGCCCTAGCCTTTTTATACAAACCTTTCACATCTCGCTGCTCACAAATTTCCAAGGGGGCATTAACGTAGACCTCAACAAAGTCTCCTATCCTTTGCCTCACCTCTTCTCGAATTTCTCGATATGGAGAAATAGCTGAAACCAAAACAATGACTCCATTTCGAGTCAACAGGTGAGCGACAAAGCCAATACGACGGATATTTTCATCTCGGTCTGCTTTACTAAAACCTAACCCCTTGGTCAGATTCTGACGAACTATATCACCGTCTAGAACTTCAATCTTGTATCCCTGCGATCGCAGTTCCTTCTCTACCGCCTGACTGACAGTGGTCTTACCAGCACCGCTCAAACCCGTAAACCAAACAGTAACACCGCGCTGTTTTATCATTATTAATCACCCTTCACTAGCTTTTGGAGTAGAACTTTGACTAAAAGTTGGTCAGGTCGTTAACAGACATGATTCATGCAGTTGTATTTATCGCCGAATAGTCATTTTATCCTGCTCCTTAATATTAATAAAAGATACAAACTAGCCTTAGTTTCTATCCTAATCTTCATCAATTCTTTAAAATAGCATTAATCCTCACTATTTTAAAGAATTGATTACTAAAACACATTACAAAGATTATTTCAATCCCCTATAGATAGAATGGGAATTGCCTACCTTACTAAGCTGCTGTGAATTTAATTTGCATGATGAGGTTCACGGAAAGGACAAGGGAACTCTCCGAGCAGGGGAGAATGAATTATGAACTGTTTTATGCTGATTAGCTTATAAACTTACGCCTGCCTTAATCCCAATTAGAGAGAAGAGCAGGATGAGTTTCCAAAGTATTTAACCCTCATTACCAATCCCAACAGCCGCTTGTTCGTTGCTAACTGAATCTTGCTTGGCATAGTCTCCCTGAGTGTAGTAGAAGTAGCTATCAGGCTCATTTTTAATCACAACACCATTAGCTACCAAACCTAATACATTCTGACCCGATCGCGCCAGAAAATCCTTAGCTGCACTAGCACTTGCCGAATCAACCACTCCCGGCCGAACCACCAGTAAAATCCCATCTGCCATTTTGCCTAAAATCGGAGCATCCGCAATACCAGCTAGAGGAGGAGTATCTACAATTACAAAGTCATAATTCGTTGCAAATGTCTCCATCAGTGAAGCCATCCGCTTAGAGTCAAGCAAAGCCACCGGATTAGGCGGTACTACCCCAGAAGTCAGCACATCCAGCCCCGACATCACGTTGTTTACGGCTGTGTTCAAGTCAGCCTCACCCACCAAAATATTACTCAATCCCACAGCGTTAGTCAGTTCCCACAAATGATGCTGAGAAGGATGGCGCATATCCGCGTCTACCAGCAAAACTCGGCGTCCCACTTGAGCCATAGCAGCAGCCAAATTAGCACAGACTTCAGACTTTCCTTCCTGAGGCACAGAACTGGTGACCACAATCGCTTTTAGGGGCTTATCAGATGTGAGAAACTTTAGATTTGCTTGCAGCATTTGATAAGCTTGAGCAATGGGAGAGCTAGGTAGATCTTTAGCAACAATCCGAGGAATAATCCCTTCCAAGCCTTTTTGACGGCGTGTTTTTTTAGACTTACCAAAGGCAGGAATCACTCCCAGCAACGTATATCCAAATAGCTCCTTGGCTTCTTTGACCGTTTTAACCGACTTGTCAATCAAATCTAATAGGAAAGCCGTTGCTACACCCAGCAGAGTTCCGGCGACAATTCCACCCCCCAAATACAGTTTCTTACTCGGACCACTGCGCTTCTCGGGAACCGTTGCCCAGGAAACAATACGAGCATTACCCACCGCTTGATTTTCTGCTACCCGTGTTTCTTGAAGCTTGTTGAGTAGAGTTTCATAGGTTGTCTGAGATGCCTGGACTTTCCGCTCAAGTTCGCGTTGCTTCTGCTCGACTTGAGGCAGAATGTCAGCTCGTTTCTTGTACGCTTCTCGTGATTGAGTCAAATCCTTCAGTTGGCTAGCCAAACTCTCTCGCTGCACTTCTGCCCTAACAAAATCCGCTGTTAAATTTTGCTTGAGTAATCCAACTTGTAAATCTTGAATGGGTAAGCTGGCTTGACCGCCTAAAACTTGGTTAACCCGATCTTGTAATACAGCACTTAGTTCTGCTTCCTTACGCTTGAGGCTGACGACCTTCGGGGCTGATTCACGGAAGCGTCTTCGCTCAGAGGCTAATTGTGTTTGTGTCTTTTGCAGTTCCGTCAGTACCTCCTGAACCCCAGGCGATTGCGATACCGAGGTAACAGCGACCGCTTGCTCTCGAGTAAGACCAAGTTTGTTGCGAAACTCTTCCGACTGAGCCGTTGCATTGGCAAGCTGAGATTTTAGTTGAGAAACTTGTTCATCTATTTTTCCTAGGGTTTCTACCGATACCCTGGCTTCCTCTGGCAGAGCTACCACTCGATACTTTTGTTTAAAGTCACGTAGCTCTATATCAGCCTGCTTAACAATCTCTTCCACCTTTGGCAGTTCTTGCTCAATAAACTTACGAGCTTTTCTAGCTTTATCGCGGTTTACTTCTACATTGCTCTCCATATAAACCTGCATTACTTTGTTAACAATCGCTGCCACTTTCTGAGGATCATTAGCTGTAGAGGCAATTGAGAGGATGTCTGTTCCTGTTACAGGGGCTACTTCCAGAGCTTTCTGAAGGTCTTCGGGATCAACAAGGTTTCCCTCTTCATCCGTAAGACGGAGTTCCTTCACTGCTTCTTGGGCAATAGGTAGAGACTTCACAATTTGTGCTTCTGTGGATATGGGATTGGTTTTCTCCCCAATTGGCACAATCTCTCCTAAATCGTTCTGCAACCCTGTTAACGACGCTAAACGGTCTTGATTGACGAGTATCCGTCCTTGTGCTTCATATACAGGGTCTTTCAAAAGTACGGTTGTGACCGCTAGTCCTACAACCGCTGTAAAAACTGTGCTGGCAGGCAGCCAGCGCCGCTTGAGGACAAGCCAGTACTTCTGAAAATCGACTTGTTCTAAATGTTCAAAAGATTCCATAGGACTGAGAAACTATAAAAGCGATAGGGACAAGAATGAGCTGAATCGGCAAAATATACTCTCTTACCTAGCCCAACTAGTAAGCACCTTCTTTAGATAGAAGGGCTTTAATTGTTTGGATTAGAATTTTAAAATCAAGCACCAGAGTCCAGTGTTGAATATAGGCCAAATCTAAGTCGAACACCTCTTCAGAATTAGCCTCAGAACGACCACAAACTTGCCAGAGCCCGGTAATCCCCGGTAATATCTCGTGCCGCAGTAAGTGGTGTTCAGAAAATCGTTCTACATCTCGTAAGGGAAGTGGACGCGGGCCTACCAAGCTCATTTCCCCCCGCAGGACATTAATCAGTTGAGGTAACTCATCCAAACTATAGCGACGAAGGAATTTACCCACCTTGGTAATTCGGGGATCATCTTTCATTTTAAACAAAACTCCGCCTTTAACTTCATTCTTGGCTTCGAGTTTCTTTTGCAACTGACTAGCATTTTCCACCATTGTGCGGAATTTCCAAACTTTAAAGTGGCGGCCTTTCAATCCCACACGAGTTTGCTTATAAAAAATTGGGCCTGAAGAGTCAAGCTTAATCAAAATTGCAATCACCAAAAAAGGCAAACTCAGTAAAAGCAAAATTATAGAAGAAGCCAAAAGATCAAAGCAACGTTTCAAGAAAAAATCACTACCAATTAATGGAGGAGAACTAAACCGCAGAGTAGTAACCCACCCAATCATTTTAATCTCAGTCCACTGTCTAGGTAATTCCAAGTTAACGGGTAGAATTCTTAACCGAAGACCCACTGATTTCAGTTCCCAGAACAAAATAATTGGGTCTTTGACAGAAGACCACGAACAAATAAAAACTTCATTAATTTTATTGGAGCGGATATTGTAGAGAGTTTCCGCCCAAAGTGCAGGGTTGTTTCGTATCGATAAATCGGCAGTCCCTTTAATATTAAATTGGTGTGAAGGATTGCGAACATGAAATTGGTTACAGCGGTTTAGCAACTGCTTAGCTTTCTCAATATCCTCCGGATTACCTAGAAGAAAAATAGTTTGTTGGAGTGCTTTGTATTGACTGCGAAGCTTGATCACAGCGAAGTGCAGCAGTAAACGCTCCGCGCAAACCAAAATTAAACTCAGTCCCCAAGCCAACAAAAAGACAGAACGGGAGACCCAAACTCCAGGTTGGTACAGAAAAGCTGTCGTCAATATAACAATATGAGATAGGGTGAGAGACTTAATTAAACTTTGAAATCTACGGCGTTTGTCATCCGTTCCGTAAAGCCCAGAAGCAGAAAGAATGCCTATACTGACTGTCAGAATTGGCACGATAAATCCAGGTTGCTGTTCGCTAGTCCATAAAAGATTACTTTCCCCTACCGGAGTTCCTATCTGCGCTGCTATAACCCAAGCTAAAAGCAGCATGAGGGAATCTAGGAAAATTAGCAGAGCCACCCGAAGCCAATTAAGGAGTGTACCTGGACTAAAGCGTGTAAGAATCGGAGCCCGAAGATCGGCATTGGTACTTTTTTGGCTCGGATGCGGGGTTGGTAGATTTAAGCGAACCTGATTGGATTTGCGATCCATAATTTTTCGTTCTTTGCCCCTGGTTTTCGCAATATGCCTAACTTGACATAAATTTTATACAGCGTTTTTTAGGCTAGTGAGGTAAACCCCATACTACCTAGTTTCTACAACAGAAAAAGTTTGGCAATACCTCACAAGTATGAAATTTGCTGTATTAATTTTCTTGATTTTATAGCTCTACAACTTAAACTTAAGTCAAGATTCAGACGAGGAACCACCTTACCTAAATCTTCATAATACCTTTATATTTAGTAATCTTACATAATCTTTCACAATAAAGTTGCTAAACACCTTTGCGAGTAACCTATGATCATCCACGGGCAATTGCAGCTTTCTAGAATACAGAAGCGATCACTCTAGGCAAGTGATCGCTTCCATAATGGGTAACATCAAGCTACGCAACCGCAGCCATGATGACAGGTCAGATAGAACTCACGCCCAGAGAACTAATCCCGGTTCGTAAGGACTTGACAAATAGTCATGTTTGGGCAGTACCCGCAAAGACAAGCCTTGTAAGCCACTAGAGCCGTAGATCACATCACCCGTATAAATACTACGTTGATGTTCATCTGCGCCTTGATAATCCATCACAACAGGCAAACCGTTTACGATTTGCCCATCGGTGTTAATCGCTCCTTGATAAAGTTCCACTTGCACATCATTGGGAGTCAGCCCTGCCAAATTAATGCGAGTTTTAACAGCAACCGATTGATTGACCATTAAATCACCTGGGGCAGCGATGTCAACGTCTTCAATTTTGATGTTGTGCCAGCGTTCAAAGAGTTGTCGCTTCCAGCTTGCGAGTTCCTTGGCGGGTTTGTAATTATTGTCGGTCATGGCAAAGTAGCGATCGCTCGCTGGAAAATACCCATTCACCGCATAATCCCGCAGCATTCGCGCCGTATTAAAGACCGGGGTGTTATACCGGATGGCATCTTTCATTTTTGCCACCCATCCTCTAGGAATGCCTTCCCCATCACGGTTATAGAACAAGGGAACGACTTCTTCCTCGAACAAATCATAAAGAGCATTCGCTTCCACTTGGTCTTCATATTCAGGGTCATCATAGGTTTCCCCATGACCGATTGGCCAGCCGGTGCGGACATAATCAGCCTCATCCCACCATCCATCGAGGATGCTGAGATTGGGTAAACCATTCATTGCCCCCTTCATGCCTGAGGTTCCCGAGGCTTCACGGGGACGACGAGGCGTATTCAACCAGACATCACAACCCGCTACCATCATCCGCGCTAGGTGAATATCGTAGTCGGGAACGAAAACCACATGGTCGCCGATCCCCGCTTCTCGAATTTGATGAATGATATGGCGGATTAACTCTTTACCCGGCATATCCTTGGGATGGGCTTTACCGGCAATCACAAATTGTACTTGTCGGTCTTTATTGGCCATCATGATTGTCTTAATCCGCTCCATATCGCGCATAAACAAGTTAGCGCGTTTGTAGGTCGCGAACCGACGGGCAAAACCAATGGTCAAAACGCTCGGGTCGAGGATTTCTTGGGCTTGGGCGAGTTCGGTGGGGGCTGCGCCGCGATCGCGCAAATGTTTCTGCATCCGTTCGCGCACGTATACCACCAACTCTGAGCGACAGCGCTCATGATTGCGCCATAGCTCCTCATCTGGGATAGATTTCACCCGATCCCACAGGGGGTCATCTTCACCCCGATCTGACCACCGAGGACCTAAGTAGCGGTCGTACAATTCCTGTGTAGACTTCGCTACAACACTACGAGCGTGTACGCCATTGGTAATCGATGTAATCGGGACTTCTGGTAAAGGCAAGTTCGGCCATAGTCCTTGGAACATCACCCGTGACACCTCACCATGCAAGCTACTAACTCCATTGGTATAAGTTGATGTCTTGAGGGCGAGTGCTGCCATACTAAACGGCGAAGCATGATCAGTCGGATTTTCCCGTCCTAGACCTAAAAATTCTTCCCGAGATAAGCCAAAGATATCGGCATACTGACCGACATAATACATGGCTTTATCCGGAGGAAATAGGTCAAACCCAGCCGATACAGGAGTATGAGTTGTAAACACTTGCGTTGATTGAGCAACTTGTTTAGCCTCATGGAAGCTGAGTCCTTCTTCCTGAATCAGCTTACGGATACGCTCTAGAATCAAAAACGCCGAGTGACCTTCGTTGAGATGATACATGGTCGGCTTATAGCCTAGAGCCTTGAGTGCTCGCATCCCTCCAATCCCCAGCATCATCTCTTGATGAATCCGCATATCCAAATCACCACCATATAATTCGTCGGTGATGTCGTGGTCGTAGGGGTTGTTGGGTTCGATGTTGGTATCCAGTAAGTACAAGGGTACAGTTCCCACTTGCACACGCCACACACGAGCATAGACGGTGCGGCCTGGATAGTCTACTGCAATTCGTAGCTCTGAACCATCCTGATTGCGCTCTAGATGGAGCGGCATATTGTAGAAGTCATTGATGGGGTAGCGTTCCTGCTGCCAACCATCGGCGTTAAGATATTGAGCAAAATAGCCTTCTTGGTAAAGTAACCCAACAGCAACTAGGGGTAAACCCAAATCAGAGGCTGATTTGAGGTGATCTCCGGCCAGAACACCTAAACCCCCTGAGTAGATCGGCAAACAATCCGTCAGACCATACTCCGCGCAGAAGTAGGCATAACATTCGTTTCCCTGATTATTGTCACGATTTTTGCGGTACCAAGTCCGCTCGGCTAGATAGTCGTCTAGTTGCCGAGATGCTCGTTCCATCTGAGCTAGAAAGCCTTCATCTTCAGCCACCTCCTGAAGCCGTGCTTGGCTGATGGTGCCCAGCATCAAGACGGGGTTGTGGCGGCTGGACTCCCACAGATCACGGTCTAAGCGCCGAAATAAATCTTTAGTCTCGACATTCCAATCCCAGTGGAGGTTATAAGCCAGCTTGCGTAATGGCTCAAGCGGCTTTGGCAGGGAAGGAGAGACGTTGAAGGTGCGAATTGGCTGCATAAAGCGACAAGGCTCCAAGTCTTTCTCGGAATATTGTGTACTTAGTTTTGCGGAAATTGGGACACTTTTAATACTCTTTTTGTTAACAAACCCTCACTTGCTACTTTGAAGGACGACGAGAGGACTGAAAAAGGGGAGAGAAAAAAATTGGGGAGGCATTTCCTGTGATCGCTCAATCAATTATCCTCCTCCTCTTTTTTGCCCTGGAACGCATTGGAACCCAGAGCCGTCATAGACAGCAAAAGCCGCACTAATACAGCTCAGACTGCTTGTAAGTGATGCCGTTTATCGGGGAGTATGCCAAAAAGAAACCCTCCGTTGGGTATGATTATGAAAGTTGTTGTAGCGTTTTGTAACGCTCAAGTCCTTCAGCCCTTCATATTCTAGGAGATATCCTATGCTGACCCTGAAAATTGTGGTCTACATCGTTGTTAGTTTCTTTGTTGGCCTATTTGTATTTGGCTTCTTGTCAAACGATCCGGCTCGTAACCCCAAGCGACGGGATTTGGAGTAAATTGTCAATAAAGCAAGCGTGGCATGGTACTCTTGATTGCTGCGGTACCCAAGGTGCTGGCAGCCTAGTATGCCGAAGAAAGCGTATTTGCTTCATTTCCCAAGTCTGATAGGGCGAGGCACGCCTTGCCCTGGCAGTATTCTCCGGCGGTGGACGGTCACGTTTTGGAGCCGTCCCTTCGACTTTAATTGTTGAAAGATGCCCCAACCAGTTCAACCGCCTGATTTCCCTGCAATTATCGAATCTGTAACGACTGAGGATGCCGTTGATTTTGAGCATTCCTCAACTGAAATACCTGATTTACAATCTAGCCGTTCGCAGGGGCTACAGTCCCTTGCTACCCCAACTCCACCAGAAACGTTTTATCCTGAGTCATCGCCCTCCAAGGTCTACAAAACTGCTGCCTTACTTGGCCCTCCAATTTTTAGGGGTTATAGGGTTAAACCGAGGGCAACGGGGTCAACTGATGAAACGGACGGGGGCAAGAATCTTCAGGCTCAGGTTTCACCCACAGCTAGTTCTGCCCAAACTTCAGCTAGTCAAACCCAAGCGCCGCCATCAACACGCATTATTCCTGAATTTCTCCCCTCGCAATCTTCTCCGGTGATGCTGGGAACGCAACCGATTAAGCGTTTAGTCACCAAAGAGCGTGGGGGAGAGGTCAGAGAGTTTGACTTTAGCGTATCTCAATCTGAGGCTCAACCCTTACCCAATCAACCAGTTCAGCCACTCCCCTCTGAGAATAGAACAATTCTTCAACAGACTCCTAGTCCTCAACCCACTCCTAATCCGACTTCACCGGATAATCCTTTTGGTGTTGGTGGTGTTATTGAGTTGACGGCAGATCGCCAAGAGTACGACGATCAGCGACAAGTGATTACCGCAGAAGGTAATGTTTTACTCAGGTTTCGAGAAGCCTTACTCAATGCCGATCGGGTTGAAGTGAATGTACCCAATCGGGTAATTGTCGCTGAAGGTAATGTATCCCTGACACGAGGGCAGCAGGTGCTACGGGGGCAACGCTTCGAGTATTATTTCGTGCAAGATAGCGGTGTGATTTTGAATGCGAGTGGAGAGTTGTATTCACCCACTGCTGGAACCGATTTGTCTTTTGTACCCGGTGCAGGAGTTCCCGCCACAGCGCCGCAACGACCGTTAAGCGATCGCATCACCTTCGACCAACCCCTACAAGGTATCAGTAATCCAGGTGGCTATTCCTTTGTGATTGGTGCGGGGAGAACGGCTCAAAATTTGCCGCCCCAAAGAAGTGGAGGAACGATTAATCGATTTCGCTATGAAGCCGAACGGGTGGATTTTGAGGGGTCTAATGCGATCGCCAGAAATGTCCGGATTACTAATGACCCCTTTTCACCCCCAGAATTGGAGGTACGCGCAGATACAGCTCGGTTTACACGGGTAGAACCCTTGGTGGATGAAATTGTTGCCTCTCGCCCTCGTCTAGTCTTCGATCAAGGTTTGGAACTGCCGATATTACGGAATCGCATCACCATCGACCGTCGTCCGCGTGACCCAGCATTGCTTAATTTTGGGTATGATGGCGAAGACCGAGGAGGATTGTTTATTGAGCGGTCAATCAACGTCCTCACTACTGATAAATTACAATTTAGCGTTACACCTCAATACTTTCTGCAAAGAGCCATTTCTGAAGGAGAATATATCAGTCCCTCCTCATTTGGAGTTAGGGCTAAAGTTACTGGAGCGTTGAGTCCTCGAACCTCATTGTCAGGACGTGCTGTACTCACAACTCTTGACCCCACAGACTTTGCAGACAACTTTCGGGCTAATCTACGTCTTCAGCAGATTATCGGCACTACGCTTCCCCATACCCTCAGCCTGGAGTATAGCTATCGCGATCGCCTGTTCAACGGTTCTCTGGGTTTTCAGACGGTTCGCAGTAGTGTTGGGGCAGTACTCACCTCACCGATTATTCCGTTGGGCAATACGGGCATCACGCTCAACTATCAGGCCAGTGCTCAATATATTACGGCGGATACAGATCGATTAGACTTACTCGATCCTGTCCGAGAAAATAATCGCGTCAGCTTGGGACGAGTTCAAGGGGTGGTGTCCTTAAGTCGAGGGTTCTTACTCTGGCAAGGAGAAGCCTTACCTTCAACTGCAACCGAGGGGTTACGGTATACACCGACTCCCGTAGTCCCTTACGTTTCTCTGAATACAAACATTACAGGTGTAGCGACCGGTTATAGTAACGGCGATACTCAGGAAACTCTCAGTGGTTCAATTGGGTTAGTAGGGCAATTCGGTCATTTTTCCCGTCCCTATCTAGACTACACTGGCTTTAATATTGGCTACACGAAGGTTGTACGAGGCAATTTATCACCGTTCTTATTTGATCGAGCGGTGGATTCTAATGTTCTGTCGGCGGGGATTACTCAGCAGGTCTATGGGCCATTTCGAGTTGGGTTTCAGACTTATATTAATTTGGATACGGGTAATGAAATTAGTACGGACTATCTTTTGGAGTATAGCCGTCGAACTTACAATATCCTGTTGCGTTACAATCCTGTTCAAGAACTTGGGTCAATTAGCTTACGAATTAATGACTTTAACTGGTTGGGAAATCCAGGGTTGTTTAATGATTCTGAAGTTCGACCCGTGAGACAGGGGGTGAGTGAGTGAATGATTGCACCCTCCTCAATCGAGCGGCATTGAGAGCGGTTGGCTATACGAAAGACACTTCTAGAGCCCAACAAAAAATTTTTAAAACAAGAACAACCTGATAAGTAAGTTTACTTTTTGAATCAGGAACGGATGCATTCGTTCGCTTACTAGCTGAGTAAGAAAAAGAAGTTCACCCACGAAGGGTACTGCTAATGAGGGGGAAAGCTTGGCATCATACAGACATGACAAGCCAAGGATAAACAAGCCCAAAGCGACCAACTCCAAAGCTAATTTATCCTGGCTTGCTACTAAGTTCAACAAGCTGAAAACCAGAAGGATTTTATCATGTTAAACGTTAAAACTGCCGCTCTCTCTTCTAAAGTTCCGGCTCCTGCTGTTGAAGGTGCTCAAAGCCCTCAATATTCCACCAGCGAAACCTACTCCAAGAACATTCTTGGGCCAGTAATGTTTGAGCTGTCCAACCTGAATGTTGCAGGTAGCAGCACCGCAGCCGCCGACCCGAGCCAATCTCAGTATATCGTTGCCGCCGACGAAGAATTTACCGTTAGCGTCGATATCAAGTTCAACAACAGCCCCCTATCCAAGCTGCTGATGTGCTTGGGTACATCGATTAACGTTGACTTCGGCTTCGAGGGCTTCGGCACAGCTCCAGAAGTGGACCTCAAAGCCAGCATCACTACCATCAAAGATGAGTTGGAATACACCATCACCTGGACAGGAACACCTGAGAAAGCTGGACTCAAGCCCGGACTTTATGAAATCGGTGCTGTGGTTTCTGTCGGTCCTGGCAACCATCCTTGCGCTCAGTACGTGTACGGCTATGGTTACATTGAAGAGATTTTGCTTCAAGTGTACCAAGGCTAATCCCATTGAGGGTGAGAGTGAACCTCAGTATGAGAAAACCGAGTGCTGTTAACTCCTAAACTTCCCAGGAAAATAACACTCGTGATATCAAATCCGGTTAAATAGCCATAAAACCTGTAAGGGCGGGTTTAGAAACAACTTTGGACAGTACCGAAAACGTAACATCAAAACCCGCCCCTACGATAATCTGGTTGTTCAAACGGATTTGATATGACTGGCAGGTGATTAATACCTGTCAGTCTTCGACTTTCCTTGATTTGCACTCCCAACAAAAAGCTCCTCACATGTGAGGAGCCTATAAATTTAAGAATTGAATTTGATTAGGCAAGCCGTTGTGAATCTCGGCAACACCAATTCAATACGATGACACTGATTGTTAACTTAATCACTTCAAGTAGCCAGTATCCTTCTTGCATAGAAGCCATTCCAGCAGGAATCTTATTGGCTGGCTCAAATAGATTGAGTTGTAGTGCCAAGGCGCTCATCTGTGGCGTCATGATATAGGTATAAATGATGGCAATGACCAGCAGAAAAGCAGATAGTAAAATCGACCAACGCCTTACATGACGATACAGATTGGAAGTACCGCGTAGGGCTAAGAGACTCACTAATACTACAGCCGCACACAACAGCTCAATACGATTAAAAATCCAGAAAATGGAATAGCCTGCTGTAGCAAAATCGGATTGAGACATCATGCCTGTGGCAAATAAACCGGGCATGATTACAAAATCAATGATCAGGCTACCACTCAACCAAAATCCTAGGGCAAACATGGCAAGAGTTCGCCATGCGGGGTCTTTGAATCTAACGCTAGAAACGGCGTTCATAGAACGTCCTCTACTCTACTGTCCTATTTCTAGCTTATCGAATAGTTTTCGCAAAAACTATAAAGTATTTTTTCAATTAAAATCCAAGTAAATTTCGAGGTCTTCCTTAAATATTTATGTTGTCAAGGCTATTAAGAATTATTAAAATAGCCCTTGATTTATAGCTATTTAATAAGGAATTTTACAAGCTTTTATCCCTTCTACGACTATTTTCAGGTACACAACAAGATTGGATAAGTACTTTAAAACTGAGATAGAAGTGTTTCAATTTACACCTACAACCAGCCCATGCGTGTTTCCTTCCTGTTCGGAGCAACTCTAGCGACTGTGGTGAGCTTGTGTACAATGGCAACCCCATCAATATCCAGTACTGGGCTAGCTAACGGTAGAGTTTCGTTTAAAAAAGCACCAGACTTAGTGAATGTAGAAACAACCTTTAATGCTGCCCGTGTATGGGCTGCAAGGTACTATTTCACTATCTCAGTTCCAGACAATGCAGGTGAAGCCCTTGGACAAGTGACGATTAACCAGCGTCAGGGATTCGAGGATATCGAATTTAAGCTGAAAGACACTAAGGCTTTTGAGGGAACGCCTAGACGTGACGGCCAGCGATTGAGGCTTAAGGAAGTAACAAAAGACCCTAAATCCCCAACTATTTCTGTAGTATTCGACCCTCCTGTGCCACCGGGGAAAACGATTACCATTGAACTACGTCCCATCCATAACCCATCGGTCGGTGGCGTCTATATTTTCGGCGTTACAGCATTTCCTGCGGCAGAAAACCCCTATGGTTTGTATTTAGGGATTGGGCGTTTGCACTTCTATGATGATGGGTTCGACAGCTTTTTCCACTGACTCCTAACTCCTGACTCCCTGACCCCTGACCCCTATTTTTGAGAAAAAAAAGACAGGTACTTATCATACCTGCCCTACGGAGTAATGACTCAGCGAGAAACTTAGAAGTTCATTTCAGCCTCTTGTACCTTCTCAATCTGCTTCTTCTTGAGAACCAACATAGTTTGAGAAAGCATAATCGCGCCGATGAAAGCCATTAACCACTTCACCCGAACGGGGTCTTGTAAGACAATTTCCTTATCTGCCTGACCAAATCCACCCACGTTAGGATTACCGGTGAGGGCTTCACCTGCTGCCACTGATTGACCTTCAGAGACGATTAACTCAGGCCCAACCGGGATAGATTCAACCACTGTGCCACCCTCTTCGGTTTGAAGGGTTACTTCATATCCGCCTGCTTCCAACTTGGCAATTTGAGCAATGCTACCGGCTTGAGGCGCATTATAAATATTGTTGTTGCTCTTATCACCCGTGGGATAAACCTGACCCCGACCTCGGTTAGCCCCTACGTGAATGGGGTACTTTCCGAATTTGATGCCTTTGTCGATTTTAGGATTGGGAGAAAGGACGGGAAGAATGACTTCTTGGTACTGTTCACCGGGCAAAGGGCCAAAGATGACAACATTATCGTCACCTTCTTTGTAGGATTGGAAGTAAACTCCCCCTAGTTTTTCCTTCATTTCTTCAGGAATGCGGTCTTCCGGGGCAATTTTGAAGCCGTCGGGCAGCATAACAACGGCACCGACATTTAAGCCACCTTTGGAACCGTCACCCAAAACCTGCTGAGAGTTGAGGTCGTAGGGAATTTTCACGACTGCCTCAAAGACTGAATCAGGTAAAACAGACTGGGGCACTTCCACTTCTGTTGGTTTTGCAGCCAGGTGACAGTTGGCGCAAACAATGCGTCCCGTAGGTTCTCGGGGGGTTTCGGGTGCTGTTTCCTGCGCCCAGAAGGGATAGGCCGCAGCCGATTGAGGAAGGGAAATATCGCTAACGAAGAAAAATGCCAAGGTTGCTAAAGCCAGCACAACGGTTTTAGTGATGACCCGTTGGCTGATGACCTTGAAAATCACCGATAAAGAGGGCGTTCTCATCTTTATATGCAAAAAAAACTCAAAAATGGGTCATTGGCGATGGGTCATTAATCATGGATTTTTGGTGAGGGACAAATGACCAACAACAGAGAAATTAAGTCCACCAGGGTTCTTCACCGGTACGGAAGTCGGTTTCTGTCCACTGGGTTAAGGAGAGTTTGTCGTCTTCTGTGACGTTGGCGTGAACTAATGCCAACGAGAGGGGCGCAGGCCCACGCACTACTTTGCCCTCACTGTTGTATTGAGAGCCGTGGCAAGGACACATAAACTTATTCTCGTTAGCATTCCAGGGCACAACGCATCCTAGGTGGGTGCAAACGGCGTTTAAACCGTACTCAGCAACGCTTTTGTCTTCCGTGACGACGATGTAGGTGGGGTCGCCTTTGAGCCCTTGAGCTAAAGTGCGATCGCCTGCTACGTGATTCGCGATAAAGTCGGTGACAACGATATCATTGCCCAGCGCGTCTTTAGCTGTGACACCACCACCAGCACTACCGCTAGCAGGAGGAACAAAGTATTTGATGAATGGATAAAGCCCTCCAAAAAATGTCCCTGTTATCGTACCGAACGTCAACAGGTTCATAAATTGACGACGCCCCATATCAGGAACATCTGCCGAGCCAGAAACTTGAGCCATAACTAAACGCCTAACGGTATATTTTTTTTAACAACTCTGGAAATTTTCCCAGACTTTCTTAAACCCTGCTCATCTAATGTAGAGCGATTCTATAGTTAGCAGGGTTGCCGAAGTCCTTACAGCAGAAGGATTTTCGGCTTGAACATACGAGTATTATTACATTCTTTAACACCGTATCATAAAGTAAAGATGCCTCATATTTGTAACGAAATGTAAATAAGGATCAGGAATAACGTCTATGACAGGACAGGACTTGCGCCAACTCCTGCTCGGCAAGTGGGGACGCTCTTATGACATCCAAATACGACGGACTCAGGGTAAAATTTTCGTCCAAATTATGTGGAAATACCAGGAACAAGCCTCTTTTCCCCTGTCTGAAGCCGAGTATTTAGAACGCCTGAATACTGTTGCGACTTACCTTCACGCTTGGGGTGGAGCGGCACAGGTACAAGGTTATATTCAGGAAACTCGTGAGCGTCCCCGTCTCGGTAAAGCAGTCAGCATTCCTATTGAATTGGGAGAGCGAGCATCGGAATGGATGTTGGAAGATTTTTAAGTTAATAGGCTTGACAAAAGTAACAACAAATGCTTAATCTTTTACAGAATTCTGTACCCTAAAGGTACATTTCTATCCGGTTTAATTAACACAACTTCGGATTGATCTAGCACTACACCCAGTACCAATACTTCAGACATGAAATCAGCAACTTGACGAGGCGGAAAGTTAGTGACTGCTGTAACGAGTTGACCTACTAACTCGTCTTTTGTGTAAAGTTTGGTAATTTGTGCGCTCGATTTTTTGATACCACAATCACCAAAGTCAATCCAAAGTTTATAAGCGGGTTTTCGAGCTTTGGGAAAATCTTCTACTTTGATGACTTGCCCTACTCGAATTTCAACCTTTTCAAAATCGCTGTAAGTTATCGTTGAGTTCAAGACTTCTGCTACTTTCCTGAAAGTTTCACTAAACCAATCCCACCAAAATACAGGCCAAGTACAGCACCACCGAGTAAACTCTGGGTCAGAGGGTCGGTAGAAGGCGTCAGGACTGCTCCCAAAATCATTGCACCAAGAATAACAAAGCGCCAACCAGCAAGCATTTGCTGGGAAGAAACAATTCCTAAATTCCCTAGTAGTAACTGAATAATCGGGACTTGAAACGCCAAACCAGTACTGAACATCAACAACAGAACGAATTCAAAATACTTGTCAATTGACCACTGTTGCTCAACAACATCCGCGCCATAACTAATAAAAAACTTCAAAGCAGCAGGAATTAGAGCAATATAGGCAAATGCCAAACCGATGAAAAACAGAACGCTAGAACCTAAAACGATAGGCCCGATTAATTGCCGTTCTCGGCGTGTCAGTCCTGGTAAAATGAACAGGATGATTTGGTAAAGAATAAACGGGCTGGCAAACAGGATGCCACTGTATCCAGCAACTTTCAGAGATACGAAAAAGTATTCTCCTGGAGCCAATTGTACAAACTTGACCCCTTGCGCTGGAATTTCCAGCAACTGGACAATCGGCTTAACCGCCACAAAGCAGCCAATTGCACCTACTGCTACAGCAATCAGCGAATAGAAAATCCGTCGCCGTAACTCCTCTAAGTGGTCGAACAGTGACATCTCGACATCTTGGGGGATTTCGTCGAGGTAGTCGTTTTCCAGCTCATCTAAGGTTCTTGGGGATGCAGTCTCTACTTCAGAAGGCGTCATCAGTTTGGGTCAGTTCACGGTTTGTTGACTATTGTATCTAGGTCAGCAACACTGCTGAACTCTGTTGGCGATTTCTTGCACAAATTCTCAGTGGCATGGATAACAACCATTTTGCCACAATACTACATTGATACAGAGATGAGGTTCCAAGGTTAGTGATTGGAGTTCCTAGAGACATTAATTCATTAATTTGACCTACAGATTCTTTATAGGTGAGAAGCTTTGCCGTTCATCTTCAGTATCTTTTAAAACGTTTTTGTAATAAACTTCACCCGTTCATAATGTGTTTTCTCTATCACTGTTTAAGGATACTAAGTACAGTATGGGGGAAATAAATTTAGGATTCACGCCTCCACGCCTTACTGAAATGCTTGTTTGTAATGTCCATATTCTCAAGGTATGAGTGCGTGAATTCTGTGAAGTGATACTCGCTCAGCCCTTCTTGCTACTTGGGCTTGAGCTATAAGTTTGACGATTGCTGTTTAATCGCAATGCCGTGTAACAGAGTATTTCTGTTCATCGATACCGAAACTAAGATTTGTCAAGCCTCCATCGATAGGAGAGCTACAAAGCTTTATTTTCAGCCCTAATTGTAGAGTTAGATAATTAAGACTGAGAAAAAGTGAATTAAGTACTTTGTCTTTAGGTAGAAAACCCTCAAAAATTAATTCCTATTTCTCTACCTTTCGATTATTCCCTCTGATAGAGGTAGCTCATGTGTGAAAGTTGATATTCTGAAGCTAACAAACGAAAGAAAAAACATAAATTCAAATAAGGAGAAAATAAATATGTGGGGAATTATTGCTTGGATCGTATTAGGTTTAATTGCAGGCGCGATCGCTAAAGCGATTTATCCTGGACACCAAGGCGGTGGAATCTTTGCCACGATTGGACTAGGTATTTTAGGAGCTTTAGTGGGAGGCTGGTTGGGTCAAGTCTTGTTAGGTACGAGTGCTGGAGCATCAGTAGGTGCAATAACTTTACCTAGCATTATCTTCGCTATCATCGGTGCTCTGGTTCTTCTGTTCCTGTGGGGATTATTTACACGCCGGGCTGCTTAATTAGAAGAGCACTGTGTTTATCAAGTGTTGGAGCAAGCATTGTTATGACCATCGAAGGTTCTATGCTACTTCTTTACGTCTAGGTCTTGATTACTAGACCAACCCTATAACCTCTTTAAATGCTCTGTTTGATTGATAGCTTAGTGTATGTCCCCCACTTGTGAAGATGGGGGATTTTTCATTAACAGCGTAGACGGGGGTAACAGATGATTTGGCTGACTATGGCCTAATACTTATCAGATATGTTAGGTTTAGCAGTCATTGAACTCTAGGAGGTCAACCCATGCATTGCCGAACTGAAGTCGGCAACAGGTAGTAACCTGGAAACGGTAGATAGACCATATTGCCCAATCAACAGCTAAGGAGAGACAAAGTGCTGGAGTTGTACCAATTTGAATTATCGCAATACTCGGAAAAAGTACGGCTCATCCTAGATTACAAAGGGCTAGCCTATCGCAAGATTGAGGTAACGCCAGGAGTAGGACAGCTAGAAGTCTTTCGGCTGTCGGGTCAACGTAAGGTTCCAGTCCTCAAAGATGGGGAGACGGTGATTAGCGATTCTACAGCGATCGCGATGTACTTAGACCGTAAGTATCCCGATCGTCCCCTGATTCCCACAGACCCCAAAGAACGAGGGGTGTGTTTACTCATCGAAGAGTGGGCAGATGAGTCCATTGGTGCCAAAAGTCGGAAGGTACTGTATGGGGCATTAAGCCAAAATCCCAGTTTCCGAACCTCAATTTTGCCGAACACGACGCCTGATTTCCTCAAAACAGCCGTGAGTGCCGTTCCGCCTGAAGTTCTGGACATCATGGGAATGGGTGTAGGTTTAGGTGCAGAAGCCATCAAAGAAGCCAAGGATGCCCTCAAGCAAGACTTGGAAGCCCTAAGTTTGCTGTTGTTAGACCGTCCATATTTAGTCGGTAGTCAGCCTTGTTTAGCGGATCTGGCAGTGGCAGGCGTGAGTTTACTGCTTAAGTTTCCAGAGGGTTCTTATCTAGATATACCCGAAGAACTTAAAGGCAAAGGAATTCCTGGTTTAGCCGATAATAGCGCCTACGAAACCTTCTTCAACTGGCGCGATCGCCTCTATGCCGACTATCGCAAACCCACGATTTCTACTGGAACAGGAGGCGGTTCAGCGCCGACATCCATTGAAATCGAATAAAACGGTGGCTAGCAACACCCACTGAAATCGAAAGAGTTTGTAGTAAGCACTTTATGCTTTTTAACGCAGACAGCGCCTACTACTCGGTCAATGTCGCAGTATTTTTATCGAATTGTCACATCATCGTCACATACATTCTGTATTCTGATCATCAAAGGTGAATGAATGACGGAGGCTCTCTTGTTGGCTAGAACAAGAGGGCTATTTTTTTTGTTAGCCAATAAACGATTTTAATATAAACAGAAGTAACTGTTGCCCAAACCAAACACAACGAACCAAGTAGAGGTACTTGGTTCGCTTACAACTTATTCAATACAACTTTATAACTTAGGGTTTACAGATGCTTACAGGCTCTACTTGTAAAGATTTTGGTATTCCATCCTTTCTTTCTTGAATTGTGGTTTGGCTCTCTGCTTTAACCGCATTGATAGCTATAACTAACTGAGACTCTTGTTCCAGCTAGCGCCACAAGTTTAGTTAAAACACGCGCCGTCCTTCTGTGATTTCTTCTACCAATCTATTGTGATGTGAGCTGTAAGGGGTTCAGAGCGGGAGGCACAGCCCTGAATCCGAATTGTTTTGTGTGCCTTAATGTATATAACGTAGCAGGGTTGCTGAGTAAAGGCTAGACCCTGTTTGCATAAAGTTATCTAGCTTAAACTTGCATTATTTAACTTCATCTAACCTTACAACATATCCCCAGCCCAGGGGATGACTCAGGGAGAAGGCGCTTTCCATCGCACTCGAATTTCATAAAGCCCTAGTAATGCGCTAAGCTGTTGTGCATTTCAATTACATATTGTCTGGTTCCTAGTTCCCTGTTTCCGGTTTCGTTTCACCAAATCCTAAACTGATTTAAGTGTTCATAAAGACAGTGCAGAGCCTTGTCTAAGCGGGGAGATTTTGATTTTTCACCTATGTCCAAAAACTTTCATAATTACTTTTCGGGACTCAATCCAGTATGGATTTTGGTAGCTTTGTTAGTGAATGCTAAATTAAGGGGAATATTGGGATTGTTGATTGCAGTGCCTTTAGCTGCCAGTATTAAAAGTATGGCTCACGATTTATGGAATTCTCCATCAAGTGCTTCAACTTTAACCAGTCCACCAGAAGATGTTTAAGCTAAAAAAGTGCTTTTACTATCAAATATAAGATCAGTTTGGCTTGTAAGTAAGCAATTGCGATGAATTTAGATAAACCATTAGGCTCAGTGATTCAAGGCTCTCTTTCTGCCGGACTAGAGGTGCGATTGCATCCGGATGTCTCGGTGGAAGATATGCGAGTGGGCAAGTTTTTGGTGGTGCAGGGGATGCGATCTCGCTTTTTCTGTATGCTTACCGATGTCACGTTGGGAACTTCTAGCCAACGAATCCTTGTCAATCCTCCCGATCCTGACGATGATTTTTTACGTGATGTTCTAGCGGGTAACGGCACATTTGGCACGATTAATCTGACCCCGATGCTGATGTTTACGCCACAAGAATTAAGTGCCAAGCCAAGAGGAGTGTCCTCCAATGGTGACAGTTCTTTAGCCTCTTTTCAGGCTCAAAGTAGCGAGGTGATGGAATTACTACCCGTGAAGACAATTCCTAGCCACTTCTCTCAGGTTTATGATGCTAGTGAACGGGATTTTCGAGCGGTTTTTGGTTGGGAAGATGACCCCACACGGCGGAATTTTGCTATTGGCCAACCCCTTGACATGGAGGTTCCAATATGCATTGACTTGGATCGCTTTATTGAACGCAGCAATGGTGTGTTTGGGAAATCGGGTACGGGAAAATCCTTTCTGACTCGGTTGTTGCTATCAGGGATTATTCGTAAGCAAGCGGCGGTAAATTTAATTTTTGATATGCATTCGGAATATGGTTGGGAAGCAGTTTCGGAGGGTAAACAATTTAGTACGGTGAAGGGATTGCGCCAGCTATTTCCAGGACAGGTTCAAATTTACACCCTTGATCCCGAATCTACTAAGCGCCGAGGTGTGTCGAATGCTCAGGAACTATATCTGAGTTACGACCAGATTGAAGTTGAAGATATCATGCTGGTGCGTCAAGAACTCAATCTTTCTGAGGCCAGTTTGGAAAATGCGATTATCCTCCGCAATGAATTTGGCAAATCCTGGATTACGCAATTACTAAATATGACGAATGAAGAAATTCAGATGTTCTGTGATGAGAAGCGAGGGAATAAGGCATCCATCATGGCATTGCAGCGAAAACTACTGCGTTTGGATGAATTGAAGTATATGCGGAGTGCTTCTCCTCATAATTATGTGGGTCAGATTTTACAATCCTTAGATGCTGGTCAGCATGTGGTGATTGAGTTCGGTTCTCAATCGAATATGCTGTCTTATATGTTGGCAACGAATGTGATAACGCGTCGTATTCATGCCAGTTACGTACAGAAAGCGGAGAGGTTTTTGCAAACGAAAAATCCTGTCGATCGCCCCCGTCCATTGGTGATCACAATAGAAGAGGCACACCGCTTTCTCGACTCTGCCACAGTCCGCCAGACTATTTTTGGCATTATTGCCCGTGAGATGCGGAAGTACTTTGTGACATTGCTGGTGGTTGATCAGCGGCCTTCGGGGATTGATAACGAGGTGATGTCTCAGATTGGCACCCGGATTACAGCGCTGTTGAATGATGATAAGGATATTGACGCGATTTTTACGGGGGTATCGGGGGGGCAGAGTTTGCGATCGGTTTTGGCAAAGTTGGATTCTAAGCAACAAGCGTTGATTTTAGGCCATGCGGTGCCGATGCCGGTGGTGGTGCGGACTCGTCCTTATGATGAGGACTTCTATCGGGAGATTGGGGATACGTCTTGGGATGAAATGCCGGATGAGGAGGTGTTTGCTGCGGCTGAGGTGGCTAAGGCGGATTTGGGATTTTAATACTGTTTTAGCTAGCTGACTGATTTCTCCGTCTAATTTGTGTAGGAAAGTCAGGTACTAACAAAGATTGATCTAATTCTCCTTGTGGATTATAAAAGGTAATTTTTCCACTTTTATCGCACACCCAAACCTCTTCAGCTTTTGCCTCAAAATATAAATCTTTCTTTATCTCCATTTCCTCTAACGTATTGCTCGAAGATTTGATTTCAACGCAAATCTCAGGAGCAATTGAGGCAACATCTTCATCTTCAATAATGTTTAATCGTTCCTCTGAAGCCCAAACTACATCAGCAACTTTAACGTTATCAGAGGTAGTGATCGCACATTCTGGGAAAGCGAATCCTGTATCAAGCAGTGAATTTAATAACTCTTGGATTATTCCCTGATAAATGGAGTGCTTGGGTTTAGCAGGACTCATTACAATTTGTCCCCATTTATTTAATTCAATTTTGAAGGGTAAATCTTGTAAGTATTTATTTTCGCAAATTTCTTGCCATTTCATAACTGACTCCTTGAGATATTGCACTGTAAAAACCTCAATGCAAGATGAGAAACTCCCAAGCTAATCGCCACAAAACTGTTACTTAACCAAAAAACCTTTAAAGGGAACTGCCCCAAGGGAGCAGAGACAGAGAAAGTGAGTTTAGAATAGTCTATCCATTGGTTATTCACACGCCATCTAACGCGATCACCCAGGCGGCGCTCAGTTTCATAATCAGCTTGGCCCCCAACTTCCTGCCAAATGCGCTTTTGCACACTAAACCCGAAACGTCCATCGCTATATTTGACCCACAAGCGGTCAATAATACCTAAGTCTTCACAGGGAAAGTTTGTGATGTGTTCGAGATCAAGCCAGCATTCTTCTTCTCTCCCGGCGGCCTGAAGCATTACCATTGCCGTTTCCTCATCAGCCTCTTGCCACTTTCTAGCTGCGAGTAAATCTCTGAGCTTGCTGTAATCTATCCCTACTGCTGAACTAAGATGATCCGAGGAAATTTTTGTCTGTTGGATAACTAGAGCTTCGAGAACTTCCTCTGCTGATTGGTAACGCTGGCTGATATCTGGTTGCAGTAGCTTGGTTAATACATCAATCAGTTCATCACTGATATCTTTAATTTCTAGTTTGCCTCTAATTTCCTTCTGCCAATCTACATGCCTATATAAAAGCCTAGAAGGGTCAGCCCACGTCAGCAAATGATAGCAGGTTGCACCCAAACTGTATAAGTCGCTAGCAAAGTGAGGTTTACCTTCGTGTTGCTCTGGAGCAGTGTATCCCTCAATGCCGATTACTGTACCCGTTTTAACTAAGATAGCTTCAGTGGCAAGTTTAGCAATGCCAAAATCTACCAGGAACAGTTTGTCATCAGCACTGTGGCGAATAATGTTGTCAGGTTTAACGTCTCGGTGAATCACCTGATTGGCATGAACAAACTGCAATATAGGCAGCAAATCATTAAGTAATTGCCAAATTTTGTCTTCACTGAAAGTGCTTTTCTCTTTGAGTTCCTGATTCAGGCTACATCCATCGATAAATTCTTGTACTAAATACAGGTAGCTATTCTGTGGACAAAGTGCCAATAATTCGGGAATTTGAGGATGCTTACCCAGCTTCTCCTGTAATTCCGCTTCTCGATGAAATAACTCTTTGGCTTTCGCCGCATCATCAAAGCCTTTACCGTGAAATTGTTTAATCACACAATATGGTTTTGAAGGCTTGTATTCATCTCTAGCCTTGAAGGTTCTACCAAAGCCACCTCGACCAATTGGATCTAAGGGACGATAGCGATCATTGAGCAGTGGTCGAGACTGACACCGTTGGCAATATTCTGCATCATCTGGATTTTGGGGACTCAGGCAACCAGGATTGAGGCAATGGCTCATTCTAAAAAGTCATCAGGAGGTCTTATATCTATTTTGCCCTCCCGAAAAATGAAATGTGCTGTTGCCTTAATCCAAAGCGATCGCCCAAATTTCAATCACACTTCATCCGGGTTAATTCCCATCTGGCGCAATCGTTCTGCTAATCGCTCGGTACGTCGTTCAGCCGCTTCCTTCTGCTGTCGTTCCTGCTCTAACTCGGACGCTAATACTTGTGCTCGCTCCTCTCCAGTTAATAACAAATTCCCTTGGCTATCCCACCAACGCAACCAAGGTAAATCCATCTCATCATATCGCCCTTGCCAAATTCCTAGCTCAACACTCATCGGCGCAATCGCATAGTGTCCCCGCTCATTCGCACTCATTAATTCATAGTGACCCTGCACTAATTGATATACTTCTACCGAAGCTTTTTTCACTTCATAAATGCCATAAAAAGGCACGCGAATTGCCTGCTCATATACCCAAAATTTGCCAGGTTTCTTTTTTCCTTCACCATCTGCAAATATAGAAGTACGATCGCGCTCCTCTGACTCATCCCCAGAGACAAACTCCAATACAATTAGAGGTGCAACGTACTCTTTCCACATCACATAAGACCGACGTACCTCACCCTCTACTAAAGGCGGCACATCAGGGACATAAAACCAATCAGGAGCTTCCGCACCTTTTTCGAGAGGGTCAGTTAAACGCCAATAGATGCCACAATCTTGACCAATACAATATCGTCCATCTGGATGAAGTTGCTGCAATATAGGTCTAATAGAATCGGTCAGTAAAACACTCTGGGGATGCTCCTGAAAATTTTTCACAAAAGTACCATCAGACTCCGGTAGTTCAGTATGGTCTGGGAGATGAGTTACTCCAGGTTCAAAGGGTGTCGTAGTAGTCATGACGACTTTAAGCGAATTTTTATAGGATCAGTTCTCTAATTGTATTTAAACTGTAGTAATTACTCCTACTCACGAATAAAAATCATTTATCCCTGACCCCTGACTCCTGACCCCTATTTTCAAGCTACGATGTCTGATATCATTCCACAGATATCAATGCCAAAACATTCCCATCAACCCAGAGAATATGATGCCGTTCTTGGCAATCAATCCTTACCTCCAGCAGGAGGTGTTGTTTTAGGCGGAATGGAAGGACTAAAATTGAGTTTTTCCCATTCTACAGAGGCTCGAAAAATTGCCATTCTCAAAGAAGCACTCAACTATGGGGAAGAAGGTTTAGAGTTAGTGATTCAGGCGCTAGGAGATGCCGCCGAACGAGTTCAATGGAATGCTTATTCATTGCTCAGAGAACGAGCAGAACCTAAAATTAGACAAATATTGCAAGACTATTTACCTTCTGTTTCTCCCGTCACGTCTGATTGTGCTCGATTGGGAGGTTTGCTAGCGGTTGGAAACTGGAAAGAAGCCGATCGCGAAACAGCAACTATCATGTTGAGAGCGTCGGGAAAAGACAGTAACAGCTTACTAAAACTACCCGATATCGAACGGTTGCCACCCCAATTTATTCGCACCATTGACCGATTGTGGATGGGATGCAGTGATGGCAAGTTTGGTTTAACCGTGCAATACCAAATTTGGCAAGAACTTGGGGGTAACGCTCATGCCAACTATAAAACCTGGTATCGTTTTTGCGATCGCTTGGGATGGGGAAACGGAGAGACTTGGATACCCTACAATGATTTCACCTTCAGCTTAGATGCACCTCAAGGACACCTACCCTTTTTACCTGTGGGTGGATTTGGAGTAGTCGTGTGTTTACAGAGCCTGTTTTCCCGTTTAGCGAAATGGTAACTGCTCAGCGCAACAAAGTTGCGGTATCGCAAACAGAGCCAAAATTGGAGAGCGCAAAAATAC
>CAZPRJ010000057.1:0-50222 GCA_964588805.1 uncultured Microcoleus sp.
AACAACCTCAAATGTTAACGGATAAGACTTGTGTGTACACCGTAGCCTTATTAAGGGGGGAGCAAGAGAGAATATGCCCCAAACTCAAACCCAATTGGTATAACTTCTGCCCTGTGCCTTCTGCCTTCTGCCTTATTTTCAAAATAGCTTACAACACAAAATGGAAAGACTAAACTATGTCTCTTGTGAAATTCGCAACAGTTTGGTTAGCAGGTTGTTCGGGTTGCCACATGTCTTTTTTAGATATGGATGAATGGCTGATCGAGTTAGCTTCTTCTATTGATGTGGTTTATAGCCCGATCGCTGATATTAAAGAATACCCCGAAGATGTAGACGTTTGTTTGGTGGAAGGGGCGATCGCTAATGAAGAGAATTTAGAACTCATTCACCAAGTCCGAAAACGAACTAAAATTCTAATTTCCTTTGGGGATTGTGCGGTAACTGCCAATGTACCGGCGATGCGGAATATGTTGGGCAAGGCCGAAACGGTTCTTAGACGCAGTTATCTAGAACTGGGGGATACCACTCCTCAATTGCCTAAAGCACCGGGAATTGTGCCAGAATTGCTCGATCGCGTGCAACCGGTGCATGAAGTGGTTCCTGTGGATATTTTTATGCCCGGATGTCCGCCGGATGCGGCTCGCATTCGAGCCACTTTAGAACCTTTACTTAAAGGGGAAAAACCTGTCATGGCCGGACGGGACATGATTAAGTTTGGCTGAGAATACAGGAGTAAGTTTTATGTCTAAAACAGTCATTATCGATCCAGTGACACGGATTGAGGGTCATGCCAAAATATCCATCTATTTAGATGATGCCGGTCAAGTCTCGGATGCCCGTTTTCATGTGGTGGAATATCGGGGATTTGAGAAGTTCTGCGAAGGCCGGCCGATGTGGGAAATGGCGGGAATTACAGCCCGGATTTGTGGTATCTGTCCGGTGAGTCACTTACTCGCTTCAGCTAAAGCAGGGGATAAAATTCAGGCGGTGAGGGTTCCTCTGGCCGGTGAAAAGCTGCGGCGATTGATGAACTTAGCCCAAATTATTCAATCCCATGCCTTAAGTTTTTTCCACCTCAGTAGTCCAGACTTCCTTTTAGGATGGGATAGCGACCCTGCAAAACGGAATGTTTTTGGCTTAATTGCGGCTGATCCCGATTTAGCCAGAGGGGGGATTCGGTTACGGCAATTCGGTCAAACCATTATAGAAATTTTGGGTGCCAAGAAGATTCACCCCGCTTGGGCAGTGCCGGGAGGGGTGCGATCCCCACTTTCGGAGGCCGGACAGACGTGGATACGCGATCGCCTGCCGGAATCTCGGGCAATGGCCGAGAATGCTCTGAGTCTATTTAAGCGCTTGCTGGATCAATTTGCTCAAGAAGCTGAAACCTTTGGTAAATTTCCCTCCCTATTTATGGGATTAGTGGGGAAAAATGGACGCTGGGAGCATTATGACGGCCATCTGCGATTTATGGATAGTGAGGGGAATATCGTCGCGGATGATTTGAGTGAGGACGATTACCAAGATTTTCTGGGTGAAGCGGTAGAATCCTGGTCTTATCTTAAGTTTCCCTATTACAAACCGATGGGGTATCCTGAGGGCATTTATCGCGTCGGGCCGCTGGCACGGTTGAATATTTGCGATCGCATGGGGACTCCAGATGCCGACCGAGAGTTGCTTGAATTTCGCCAACAGGCGGGGAGTCGGATGGCTACATCGTCGTTCTTCTATCACTATGCCCGATTGATTGAAATTTTAGCGGCGATCGAGCGGATTGAGCAGTTTGTAAATGACGTGGATTTAACCTCTAATCGCATCCGTGCCCAGGCGGGAATTAACCAATTAGAAGGAATTGGGGTGAGTGAAGCGCCTCGAGGTACGTTGTTCCACCACTATCAGGTGGATGAAAATGGCTTGATTAAAAAGGTGAATTTCATTATCGCCACCGGACAAAACAACCTCGCGATGAATAAAACCGTTACCCAAATTGCCCAGAATTACATTCACGGTACGGAAATTCCTGAAGGAATGCTCAATCGTGTAGAAGCGGGAATTCGGGCGTTTGACCCGTGTTTGAGTTGTTCCACCCATGCCGTCGGCCAGATGCCTTTACATATTCAATTAGTGGGGGCAGATGGTACGGTTGTCCATGAAGCTTGGCGAGATTAGCCAGCGAATATAACACTTCATTACTCAATGGTGAGTCCAGTGGGGGTTAGAGGTGAAGATAGACACTATAGGAAACCAATTCAGGTGACATTGTAGGCGATCGCCCTTGCTCAAAATTTCAATTGACTGATACATGACTTCCCCAATCGTTCTCCTTTCACCTAATTTTTGGTAGTCCTGATGGGTGGGTAATGACTGTTACCAATACCCATTGCAAACAGTTTGTAGAGTATAGAACTATGGCTATTTCTCCGCACAGAGTGTATTCCAATCTCCGAAAAATTGATCGAGTTGACCCCGCAACTAGTGCCCTTTACCGAGAATTGGCACAGGATATCCTGGCCACACCAGGGGTTAGCTTGGCGATGAAGCAGGTGATTGCGGATCGTCTCAATCAAGCCAATCGTCGTCTGGGAATGCAAACCTCTAGCAGTGAGGACAGCTACTAATTTAGTTTCTTGGTATTGCCATCCTCAATAGGGATTGAGAAACATTCATCCTAGTTCGCTCATGTATAGGACTTACGCAAGTGTCACAAAAAATCTGGTTTTTGGTTTGTAGTAAGGACTCAATTCCCTTGGGAATGAGAACTAAAGTTCTCACTACGAACTCAATATAATATGCCAGTCGCGTAAGTCCTGATGTACTCTCATCTGTAATTTAGGATGGCGATACTTTTCTGATTCCCCCCTGCATATCCTGTTCGGCTGATTAACCTTAATAAAACCAGCTCGTTGGGCGGGTTTTGAGTGAAGACCTATCTGTAAGTCTCGATTAATTGTCGCTAAAATCAGCCCCTACACATATTATGGGAATTTGCCGGACATCATATCACAAGGGGGGTTGGGGTGTCGAAGTGTAACACTATTGAATGAATTTGATAGGTAATATCAAATTTTTGAATTTTGAATTCACATTTACGCCATTCCTCAAGATATCAAAATGGCAGAGAAAGAAAATCTTTATCTTTGTATGGGTTCGGCTTGCCATCAACTTGGAGTGTACGAAGTTTTACCTAAAATCCAAGAATTGATAGCAGAATATAACCTTGAAGACCGAGTAGAACTCAAAGGTTCATTTTGTCTAGAAACTTGTAGTTATGGCATTGTCATGAAATATAAGGATTGCCATTTTATAAATATTAAACCTCAAAATGTTGAAGATAAATTCTTACAAGAAATATTACCTACTATTTTAGACCATTAAATCAAGAGAGAAAGCCATGCCAGAAAATCCTCAAGCCCATTTGTGGCAATTACTCTGGGAATATGACCCTAATGGTTTGATTGTGGTTGATAAAGATTTAAATGTCAAACTGGTTAACCCAGCATTTTGCCAAATGTTTAATGTCGTGCGCGAAGAGATTATTGGTCAACCTGCTGCCGACATTTTAGGGGATTTGGAAGACTTTAAGGAAGTATGGCGCAATAATCAGGCGATTAAAGGGAAAGAAAAAATATATCCAAAACAAAATATTCACGCCAAACGAGTTATTTTTCCCATCAAAGAAGAAAATATTATTGCTTGTATTGTAGTTGATATTACTCCAGAAATCCAACGCAAACAAGAAATGATTAAACTCAAAGCAGAAACACTTAAAAAAGTGAATGAAGTAGTTGATAATCAAATGAAAGTAGTACAAGAAATTGCTAGTTTACTGGGGGAAACAACAGGGGAAACGAAAGTCAGTTTATTAAAAATTATAGAAATCATAGAAATATTTGAACGAGAACTTGTTTAATTATTATTTTTAAAATTACAAATCATTTATGATGAACGGAGAAAACTTTTTTGATATTTATGATTTAAGTTTAAATAAAAACAAAGAAGAACTCTGTGGTGATAAGGTTAAATACACCAAAACTCAGAAAAAAACGACTATTGTTTTATCTGATGGATTAGGGAGTGGTGTAAAAGCCAACATTCTCTCAACTTTAACAACGGAAATTTTAATTACCATGTTAAATGCCGATGTTCCGTTGGAAGAAGTCATAAAAACTGTGGTGGGAACTTTACCAATTTGTAAAGTTAGGAAAATTGCCTATGCAACTTTTACTATTATTCAAATTTACCACGATACTAATCAATTTAAAATTATCAATTTTGACAACCCACCTGTTTTTTATTTTAAACATGGTATTCACACCCAATTAGAAACTAAAACGGAACGAATTTTAGATAAAAAAATTACATTTTCTGAAGGTTATCTAGAACGAGGAGATTTTATTGGTGCGATTAGTGATGGTGTACAATATGCGGGTTTAGGGGTTTTATTAAATTTTGGCTGGGGATGGGATAGCATTGCTAAATATATTGAAAAGCTTTTTCTTTTACATACTCATACGGCTCGAACTATTGTCCAAAAAGTTATTGCAGAAACCCATACTCTTTACCAAGACCAAATTGGCGACGATGCCACTTTTGTAGGAATTTACGTTAGAAAAAGAAATCCTTTAATGATATTTACTGGCCCTCCCCTCGATCCGGCTGAGGATGAATTATATGTAGAGCAATTATTAAAGTTCCAAGGACGGAAAATAATTTGTGGCGGAACCACTGGGAATATTGTGGCCGGTTTTTTGGGAGAAACCGTTGAAATTGATATATCATCTATGACTAAAGAATTACCTCCTATTGGGAAATTAAGTGAAATTGATTTAGTCACGGAAGGGATATTAACGATCTCGCAAACCCTGGAACTTTTAAAAAAATGTAATTGTGATCTCTCGAGATTGCCCTCTGGGAAAAATGGTGCAATTTTATTAGCTCAAGAAATTTTGGGCGCTGATTCGATTGTCTTTTTAGTGGGTCAGCAAATTAATGAATTTTACCAAAATCCCTTACTGCCTAAAAATATTTCAATTCGCCGTAACTTAGTGGAAGAATTAGTCCAGCTTTTAAGGGATAAACAAAAGGAAGTTACTTTAGAATATTGCTAGGTTGTCTGAATCAAGCCTATCCTAGGCTGAATGCCACTGACTTAAACTTAGTAGTAAGCGCTGTCTTCGCTTCTGGCACGCTTAGTGCCGACTACAAACCTTTGTTATTTCAGTGGCATTCATCTTAGGCTTGTTGGCAACAGTCTGAGTCGAATAGCCTCCTTAGTATTAGGAGGCCAGTTTCAACAGACTGAAGTATCAAGCCGATAGCATCAGTTAAGATAACCATCACTGTGGTTCAATGAGGAGAGTGAGAAAAGTATGTCCGAATTTCTGGATTTTCTTAGGCATAAGTTTGCTTATATAGCGATTGGTGAATTTAAACCCGGTAAGTTTGAAGAAGCCAAACAACTGTATGAAAAGGCAGTTTCTACCTATGTCCAAGGCTTTAAGGGGGCTTACCTCTTACAAAAGCCTGGAACCGATGAAGGAATTGCTGTGATTTTTTGGGAAGATGTCAGTGATATGGAAGCCAACAAAAGCGAAGCTTATGAAGCCATTTTGCAAGAAATGGCACCTCTATTTTCTCAAGCACCGAAAACTGACTTCTATGAATTAGTCAGCGAAATTCAACCCACGCCAGAGGAATAGGGTTTAGTTGGGGGCAAAACGTACAAAAATGCCAGTGTTGTTGTGAATGAGAGTGGCTAACTCTTGAATAACATTGGCATTGATACATTTAAGGACTTGAATTGGATAGGGAAATTCTTCATGAATTGTTTGATTTTCCCGTCCATTCAATTGGTGAGTAGTGGGTTTAGGTCGCTTGGGTACATTCAGTTGAATTTCATTGGGGGCAATGGCTTGTATCAAGCGCATATAAGTCGTTTGCGTGTGTTCATCCCAAGGCGATAGCACCATTGTTTGGATAGCCAGTTCTCCGTAAAACTCCTCTCGAAATTGTTGGATTCCTTCCCAAAGACTGACTAATTCAATTCCTAGGATAGGACGATTGATACGCTGGAGTTGGCTGGAGGATAAAGCATCGAGTTTAATCGAAACTTTATCGGCTAAGGTAAGGGCTTGACGTACCTCCGGGTTTCCCAATAAAGTCCCGTTGGTTAAAACTAAAATTGGCCGCCCCGTCAATTGCTTGATACCGAGGATAATTTCTTGGAGATTCAGTGCCAACGTCGGTTCACCACTGCCACTGAGGGTAATTACATCAACATTCCAAGGCGCGAAATCTTGTAAATCCTGTAAAATCGTTGCAGTTGGAACGTAGATAGCCCGATCGCTGGTTTGCTCTTCAATTTCCCCTAATTGGCAATACACACAATTAAAGGAACAAATCGATACTTCACCAATCGGGTCAATTCCTAAAGAACGCCCATAGCGCCATGAATTAACCGGCCCGTATACGGAAGAAAATGTGGTACTGGTCATAGGACAGTCAAAACTTAAAAGGGTACAACCCAACCATTTAATTATTTTAGTAACTCTCGAAATGGATAGATTGCTCCCCTAAAAACGCTGTTACCTTTTGATTAAAGGCTTCCGGTTGGGTTAAAAACGGCCAATGATTCCCAGGAACTTGGCAAATTCTTAAGTTTTTCAGATAAGTTTTGTAAGGCTTGAGCTGCCAATCCGCACGGTTGACCCCTTTTTCCGGTTGTATGAATAGGGTGGGAATCTCAATGGGAATAGTAAGTCCGGCAACTCGCATCACGTCCTCAAAAATCCCATCACGGGCAGCAACCACAAACTTACTACCCCATTGGCCATCTGGCTTTTGTTCAATACTGGCTTGAAAGACTTGCTGCTGCAATGAACTCCAGCCTTGATATAACGTTAGCTGACGGGCTTGGTGTAGGGCATCTTCATAACTTTTAAACGGCCCCATTCCCTGCAAAAAAGGCAGAACACGGTACAAAAAGGGAAATGTAGCCTTGAAAAATTCCGGCATTTTCCAGACAAAAATCGGATCGACTAGAACCATACTTCGCAAGCGTTCTGGATGTTGCCTTGCCCAGATTAAAGCCAGTTTCCCTGTCCACGAGTGTCCTATAACATGGAGGGCAGACCATCCTAAGTGATGGATTAATGCTTCGAGATCGGCGATCGCATCAGCAAAAGTATATCCGCGATTGGGTTTGCTACTCTCCCCATGACCCCGCATATCAGGGGCTACGATGTGATAATCTTGGGCGAGATAATCTCCCAAACTTGACCAAACTAAGGCATGGTCAGCTAAACCATGTAATAGCAGTAAGGGTTCTTTTCCTTGGTTCCACTCTAGATAGGAGAGTTGGAGTTCGGGCAAGGATAAGGTTTGACGTACAGGCATCATCGCTGGTGTGAAATTAGGCGGGTAGGGTAGGCGACACGAGCAACCCTTGATATCAGAGTAAGGGAGTAAGCGACTGCAAGTAAAAATAGTAATACCGATTTCATTTTTAATTCATCCTTCAGTTCTCACCGTCAAAACCTGCGGTGGTGTGGAATCGGGAGGATAGATAAAATCAACCTGTACCGTTCGACGCGCCCCCGGTGGCAAATTTAACCGAACTAAAGGTTCGCCCCGTTGCCCCCGTCGCTGTACTAAATGCACATAGCGTGTTTGAGTTTGTCCGTCTTCGCCTTCATCACTGACTTTCACTGTTCCCCGAAAAAATACCTGTTCAACTCCTGGGTTTAAAAACAGCAAGCGATCGCTTCCTCCTTCATCCTTCAACGGCGTTTGCATCGATACTGTCACCGTTTGGGGTTGATTGCTCAGGTTTTTGAGCGGCAATTTGAGACTATATTCCACCCCATAATTACTGTGGGCAAAATAGGCCGTATCAGGATACCGCCTCAACATTGGTGCACTTTGAATTTGATTTGTACTTAGGGTAATCAGATGTAACGTACCCAACACATAGGAAAACGCCTTCCCCGGTTGCGGAATAGCTAGATGTTCAACATTAGAATTATCCCTAATCTCAGCTAGCCATTGCGCCCCTTGAGAGACACCCGCCACGCGACTAAACACCGTCGGTTCTTGAGGGGGATCGAGGGGGGTGGGAATAGCGTCACGGGGTTCTGCTAAACTCCCAGTTTCCAGCAGCGTTTGCCATTCCTGCAATGTGGGTGTTTTGTAAGTTCCGTTACTGTTGCGGGAGGCTTTTTTGGCTAAGTTAGCAACATAAACTAGCCCGCTACTATTCAACCGCATCATTGTAGAACGACCATTAGAGACCGGTGCTCGTTCGATGGGAATGGGCTGATTCATCAATATCTGACTTTGCCTAGGTTCTATCACCAGTTTGGCAGGAAAGCTCTCTTGCCTCACTCCTCGCAATACATCATTCATCGTCCGACTACCGGGGCCGGAGTACACTGTACCGTTAGGATTATCTACCATATCCGGCAAAGTGATAAACGGTGCCTCTGGGCTGGAAAGATAACTGCTGGCTTGCAAGACTTCGACAGTAACCGGTTTATCGCTGGGATTGTGGACGATAACCCCTTGGTACAAGATACCCGCTTCCGCCTGTGTTTCGGCTCTAGCGATATGGTGAGTAAAGATATCAAATCTGCCTTGAAACCCGAAATCCAAATGAGCAGAAGGGGCTTTTTTGCCGGCCGCTGGGAAGGTAGAGAGTAAAATTCCTTCTGTTTTTACCAATTCTGGACTGTTACTGTTGAAGGTGGGGACGGTATTTAGTCCTCCTGGCAATGCTCGCACCTCTTGGGGGCTGATTTCTACCCCAGCAATGTACTGCGGTGGTACGGCGTAAATGTTTAATCCCCGACAAATTAAGGCAACAACTTCTCCTCGTGTGGCGCTTTGATTGGGTTTAAGTTGTTTGATGTTGGGATAGTTGACGACAAGACTTTCAACGGCCGCAGCAGCGATCGCATTTTTGGCATAGTTGGGAACCTGCGCTGCATCCTCAAAATACTGTCTCAGCGTTGTTTCTGGATTGGCGGGAATGCGGAAATTCTTCGCCCCAGCTAGAACACCAATCGCTTGCACTCTAGGAATCGGTTGGCTAGGTTGAAACATACCACCGGGATATCCTGAAAAAAACTCTCGCTGGTAAGCATCTTGAATAGCTTTATGCGCCCAGTGATGGGTAGGCACGTCTTTGAATGGGGTTCCAGCACGTTTGATGGGGGCATTTGGAAAGGCATTCAGCATTAAGACGGCAAACTCAGCGCGGGTAATGGTGCTATTGGGGCGAAAGCTACCATCCGGGTATCCGCTGACTAGCTTGCGCGGTGCCATCTGATTAATACATGCTTTTGCCCAGTGAGTTTGAATATCTGGAAACCCAAAAGCACTGGGCATGGATAGACTCAATAACGAAGCAACTAAGACTGAACTCTTGGTTAGGAACTTAAGGTTTAAATGCATCAAAAGGTTTCAATAAGAACTGAGGCTAACTAAAGTCTTTGAAGCATTTTTACTAAAATTTGTTGCTACCTCTTGATTTTTACCCTTGATACACTGCTGTCAATTGTGTGAGTTCGGAGAAGTTTTTTTGCCAAGCTGTAGAACGCACTGTATCTAAATATCGGGGTAGCATTGGGGGGGTTAAAAGTTCCACCATAAACCGATTTTCTAACCAGAACTCAATCACCTCAAAAAATCCGCGATCGCAAGGCAGAACGCGCCAACCTTCACGTTGGCCAATACTGAGGATTTCTGATTCCTCTAATGGCACTGAAAGCGCGACGTGAGTGCCACAATAATTACGGATATCGCCATCTCGGATACAAATCACTTGTTGTTCGCCTTGTCCGGGTAAGAGAATGGAGTCTACTGGATAAACCTCAATCGCTGTACCCTGTTCGTCATCATTAAGGACAATAAAACTGCCGGGATTAATAGGAAATGGATAAGAATGCCCTTGCGCTAATTCTGCTAAAACTTTGGCGACTCGTTCGGGTTCATGAGCCGGAATAGAAAGGTGATGCAACATAACGACCTCTAAATTCGGATTAGATTCCGATCGTAGTCATTTTTGCTAGTTATTAACTGAAATAGCCATAAAGTGTAACTTGTCAAGCAATTTTTTGACATGAAAAGGCAAAGGTTAAAGTTATTCTCTCTAACTGCTGCCTTCTTCAATATCTGTTAACTTTGACTAAAAGTTTTTAGCAGCCAAAGATTAATTTTTGTATCGTCTTCGAGATGGCTACGTTTGATGGCTTCTTCAACTTGGGCGATCGCTAAACCGGGCAAAACTTCAGAGTCATTGATACGCCCACTGCGTCCATCGGCGATCGCAAAAGCAACAATTTCCTCAATATTCAAATCATTGACCCAATATTCCCGGATTCCCGTTTGCTCATACAACAAACGCTTTCGCCCTAAATCATCACTGACTGATGTAGTTCCAATTTCCACCACGAGTGTAGGTGGGTCATACTCAAACAGATCGATAGGGGTATTGATTTGCGGAGGTATTCTCAAACCCGAATCAATATAGAACGCCAAATCAGGCTGAAATTCACCAATACCGGCCTTACGAAAACTAGTATTGACAAACTCCACGATGCGGATGTTCTTAATGGTGGCAAAAAGACTAACCGCCTTGGAAATAATCGAATTTTGACGACCATGCCGGGGTCCAAGGGGCGACATTTCAATTCTCAAGAGTCCTTGATGGTAATAAAACCTGCCATCGAGATATGCAGGATTTTCAGCCAGTGCAATAAACTCTTCCCAGCTCGCTTTGACCCAGGTATCTGTTGCCAAGCGTTCTGCTAGGGCATTGCCCCCATGCCCATCCGAGGAAATCATCACGGCGATTCGTCTCCCAAAAGAGGTTAGCGATTGCTTCTAGCGCTGCCCAGAGAACATAAATCCTGGTGTTGACAGCCCAGCGACGCACCACTTTGTTTTGCTGGTTCTAACAAGAGCAATCTCTACTTTTCACTCTTCTGTAAAAATTTGCGCCATCAGGAAGTTTTTCACTATGGTTTTTGAGGGGTTAGAGAATTTTCAACTTTCCGATTGAAACGTTAGAGAAGGGTCAAGAATCTTCCCTTTGATAAGTGGGAATCCCACCTTAGGGAGATTATTAATACACATTCACAAATTATGTTCTGAATAGATGCAACACAGAGTTTATGTTCCCTATTGGTTTCCTTACCAATGGGGTTTTTTCTTGATAGTCTCACTCAGTTGATTTATTGAAAATATTTTCGCGATGCCAACGCAATGCTTCCAGTCGAGGGCAATATTGTTCATGAGTCGGTAAAAGTATCTGTTGACCTTGAAATTCTCTCATAGACTCAACAGTAGAGGATTGTCCCCAAAGGTCATTGGCAAAAACAATTTTATAGTTGTCGTCTAAAGTAAACCATCCATGTTCAAAAGCCCAACGATGATTTTTACATAACGATATGCCATTATCAATGCGGTCATCATAAAAGATGGAAAAGGGTTTAATGTGAACTCCATCGACTAATGTTTGGCTTAATGAAGTAACCACTTGTAAGCCACAAAAAGCACATTGATACTGGTAAATTGAACTAACTAAGCGACGAAATGCTGCATCTCTTACGATACATTTTTCTTCATTCGTTAAAATCTCAGATCGATAAACTAAACCCCCTTGTCTTCTTAACTCTTCTTGAAACTCTCTAAATGCATTGATATTAAGGAGTTTTTCAACTTTACTTGCTTTCTTAGAAAACCATTCATTAATTATATAAGTTAATAAATGAATTCTAGAGGATTTATTGCGTAATAAATCAAACACAGGACGGTCTAAATAAGCATATTGAACAACATTGTTAATGGCGCTAATCGTTCTTAATTCAAATTGGGAAGATAAAAGGGATTCAAAACCCGGATAAGGTTTCAGATCCCAAAAATCCTCGTTGCTCATGCTGAAAAAAGTTAAGGCAAGTTCAGGTTTTTGAGACTTTGAACCTAGCTGATTCCAGTATTTTAAGTATGCCGCTATTAACTCAGGCGAGAGGCGAATTTGATTTTTGTGAATTAACCCCTGTTCAAACAGTTCAATAACAGCTAAAAGTAAAATGGGCTTATGTAAAGAAAAGATTTGAGTCCGGTCTAAACTGAACTCAAAAGAATGGCTTGAATACATTTTAGAAGATGTGAGATGCAACCTTAAAAGTCCCTAGAATAATATTGCTGGAGAGAATGAGAGACAAAAACACCGATAGAACGCTTTGCGCGTTGCCAATAAGAAGAAGCAAAAAAACACAGGTATTTTAAAGAAATATTGCCCAGTATGCAGCAATAAAACCGAAAAATAACTTTATTTTAATCGTTTTATACGCAATTATACTGAGCCGAAGATGAAATTACTGTGAAGATATGATAAAACTACACAGATAAGTAAAAACCGAAAAGAAGCGGAACTTAAGTCAAATTTAATTGATTAGAAGTCAACTTCTATTAATTGGGAATTATTATATTGTTTAAATCCTTCTCTCCATTTGGATATTGTGGATTCATTGCCTCAAGCGTGTCTGCGATCGTACGAGCAACTACTAAATTGCGATACCATTTCTTGTTAGCGGGTACAACATACCAAGGTGCATATTGAGTTGAACAATGACTAATTGCATCCTCAAATGCCTTTTGGTATTCATCCCAAAATCGCCGCTCTTTGAGGTCATTTGTAGAGAATTTCCAATGCTTATCTGGATTGGCTAATCGACTTTCTAATCGGCGCTTTTGTTCGTGTTTGGAGATGTGAAGAAAAAATTTAATTACTTTAACTTTACTCAAGGTGAGCATTTGCTCAAATTCATTAATGATGTGATAACGCTGCTGCCATTCCGTCTTGGGGACTAAATTATGGACACGCACAACTAAAACATCTTCATAGTGAGCACGGTTAAAGATAGTAATCATTCCCTGCTGAGGAACACGATGATGGTAGCGCCACAAAAAGTCATGGCTGGCCTCTTCATAACTCGGTTGTTTAAAAGACCACACTTGGCAGCCTTGGGGATTCACTTCTCGAAAGACGTGTTTAATCGTGCCATCCTTACCCCCAGTATCCATTGCCTGTAGAATAATCAGTAAACTATGCTGATTTTCGGCATACAAGCGTTCTTGTAATTTGCGAATCCGCCGACGATGTAATTTGAGTTCGTGGGCAACGTCTTTCTTGCTAGTGTAATTTTCCGATTCATCGGGATTGATGTCGGTGAGGTTAACTCGCTCTCCTGGCTGAACTTGATAGAGCGGGTAGTCCTGTTTTGCCACCTTCTTGATGGCCTGTTGGGTTGAATGATTTTTTGCATGAGCCATAGCAGTCTGAATTATAAGTTACTTCCACAAGAGGGGGATGAGGGGTGGGGATAAGCTAACGCCCCTTAGCTCTATGATTACTCTCATGATTGAGAAATTTCTTTACAAGTTTTAACCTGTATCCATCAGTCCATGAGTTTTTATACTCATCTAGGTAGGTATTCATGAGCTTCTTCGAGAAATTAAATGCTGCGATCGCCCAAAATCAGAGCTTACTGGTTGCAGGACTTGATCCAAATCCCGAAATAATTCCAACACGTTACTTGCAACAACCCAGCCACAGCAGCATCAATGCATTTTGGGATTGGTTGCAATATACGATTGCCGAAACATCAGATTTAGTCTGTGCCTATAAACCAACATTTGGTTTTTACAAATCCTTCGGGATTCCCGGACTCGAATTGCTACATCAAGTCCTAGCGGCTATCCCTCCCCATCTCCCCATTATTTTAGATGCCAAGCACGGAGACCACAATACCAGCACCGTTTTTGCTCAAACAGCCTTTGAAACCTGGCAGGTGGATGCCGTTACCTTAAGTCCCTTCTCCGGACAAGAACATATTGCCCCCTTTTTGATTTACCCCGGAAAAGCGGCCTTTGTTTTGTGTTGTACCGCGAACTCTGGCGCAGTCGCTTTGCAGCACTATCCTTCACCCGATTCTCCCCTTTACTTACAAGTGGTTCAGGAAGCGAAAATCTGGGGAACCCCCGAACAATTAGCACTAGAAGTAGGAACCATCTCACCCGATGTCCTCAGCCGAATTCGTGCCATTGCACCCGAACGAATTATCCTTGCTCGTAGTATCTGGAGCCAAGAGTGCGACTTATCCCAAATCCTAGCCGCCGGTTTGAGTGCCAATGGTGACGGATTACTGATTCCTGTTCCTCAGGATATGTTAGCCAGTGAACAACCCGCTCAAGCGATCGCGCCATTACGGGAATCGATTAATGAAGTCAGACATCAGATTGTTCAAGAAGGCTTTAGTTGTGACCTATGGACACCTGATATCTGTTTACTAAACCAGCATCCCTATCAAGTTTTAATTTTGCAACTTTATGACCTAGGTTGTATTTTATTTGGTGAATTTGTGCAAGCATCCGGAGCCATATTTCCTTACTATATCGACCTCCGCAAAATTATTTCTAACCCCCAACTTTTTCATCAAGTCCTTCATGCCTATGCCGATATTCTCAAAAATCTGAGCTTTGACCGTATCGCAGGTATCCCCTATGGTTCCTTACCTACCGCAACGGGATTAGCCTTACGCCTACATCACCCAATGATTTTCCCTCGTAAAGAAGTCAAAGCTCACGGAACTAAGCGGTTAATTGAAGGTCATTTTGAGCCTGGGGAAATGGTTGTCGTGGTGGATGACATTCTAATCACTGGGAAGAGTGTGATGGAAGGGGTTCAAAAGTTGGAATCAGCAGAATTAAACGTTGAAGATATTGTTGTTTTTATCGACCATGAGCAAGGGGTCAAGGATAAGCTGAAAGCCCAAGGTTATCGAGCACATTCAGTATTAACCCTATCCGAAATTACCCAAACGTTGTACCAAGCCGGACGAATTAATCAGGCACAATTTCAGGCATTTGCTCAAAACCATTCACCCGTTTAATCTTCCTTCTGATAGGCGCAGTAAGGCCCAAGGAGAGTCTAAAACAGTTCTAAATGGGTACAGTGCCTAACTCAGGCAATGCTTGGTTAACCCAAAAAAGTAGATGTAAATGAGTGTGTCATGGTAAGCATGGCGCTGAGGTATAGCTTGGAAAGATTTTGGAGATGATGACGCGACGGTTTATAGGCGGATTTTTGATTACACTTTTCTTGATTTTGGTTACTAAATTCTCATTATTTCCTGCAATTCCTGCTCAAGCTCAACAAACGCCAACTCCTAAACCAGCAGCAGCTCAACAAAGCCAGAATTCTACTGATCAACAAGCTGCATCCCAACGTTCCCCGTTAAAGATTGGGGTTTACGATACTCCACCCTTTGCCATCAAAAGCGGTAATGATTGGGATGGAATTGGAGTGAATCTTTGGCGTCAAGCGGCAGAGGATTTAAATCTCGACTACCAATGGCAAGAAATTGAGAAAGATCAATTAATTGATCGAGTGGAAGATGGTACGGTAGATGTGGCGATTACAGCGATCGCCACGGCATCAGATGAACAGCGCGTTGACTTTACCCACAACTACTACACTACTTCTCTGGGTGTTGCCGAACGCCGACAACGTGGCTTTCTAGAGATTGTTACAGCCGTGCTGTCTCCGCGTTTTTTTAAAATTACCCTTTGGCTGTCATTGATTTTTATGGTAATTGGTGTCTTAGCCTGGGCGTTTGAACGTAAGCAAAACGATCAGTTTGAGAAGAATCCTGTACGCGGCATCTGGACAGGATTTTGGTGGGCTGGTGTTACCATGTCTACGATTGGTTATGGCGATAAAACTCCCAAAACAGTACCGGGACGCATTCTAGCGTTGCTGTGGATGTTGGTGGCAATGGGGGTTACGGCTAGCCTCACCGCATCGATTACATCAGTTTTAACGGTGGATTCACCCCTCAAAGCGGCCCAGTTTCCTCAGGATATATGGCAGATGCAAGTGGGCGGTATACCGGGATCGGAGGCTGCTGAATATCTGCGACAGGAGCGCATTCAATTTCAGTCGTTTTCGTTACCCATAGATGGATTGCGGGCAGTGGAAAATGGCGATGTTGATTTGTTTGTCTACAGTGCTGCGCCACTGCGCTACGTAAATCGCGAATCATTGCAAGGAGTTCTGAATATCCAATCGACTGATATGCAAGCACGTCGATATACGTTTGCTCTGCGTGAAAATGATGAGCTATTTGATCAACTCAATCGAAAGGTTCTGGAAAAAACAGATGAGTCAGATTGGCGAGATATGGTTAAACGATATGTGCCGCAGCCGAAGCAGAAGTCATAATTTATTCGTACCAACTTGTCATTATCTCAATCACGAATAATATCTCGAACATCTTCTGCCTTCTGCCCTCTGCCTTCTGCCTTGCTTCCTGGAGCATACAATGTTTTATGCTGATGAGCTTAACAATCTTCCATTTTTTGATAACCTTCTAAAGCCGCTAACAATATATTCGCTAAGGGATGGTCGATTAACTGCTTTAAGGCATCAAGACTTACACCTTTTAATGCCTCATTCACTCGGGCTTTTAAAGTTGAATTACTTTCAATTTGTTTAATAACTTCCATAACTACCATTTGTTTTTCTAAGGGGGTATTGGTAGGATACGTCTGTTCAAGTTGGTAGAGTAGCTTCTGAATTTTTGCGGCTGCATCAGATATCGATCTTTGAGATGCGATCGCTCTAGCGTCTAAATTAATCGTGCGATTTGCCATTGCTTTAATCAGCTCACTTAGATCGGCACTTTGCTGGCGATAGCTAGCAATTTCATCATAGGAAACTTGGAGTTGATATCGGTAAATTTTATCGATTTCTTTCAAGTGAGAGTTATACTGTTGCTTGAAATAACTCTCAATCTTGGCTTTATTCGCTTCTAAGGGGACATTTAATCGAATCACCAACTCCCTATCTTGTTTATTTTCAATGGCTTGAATCGATAATTCTAAAATATCGCTTTCAATCTGTAATTTTTGAAACGCAGCAAAAAAAGCTTGCCAGTCAATACCATTTGAGAAAATCAGGTCAACAGTATCTAAAGTCTTTTGAAACAACTGCGTGAACTCTCCGGATGCAAAATTACCCTGATAAGGACGACGTTCTTGTTGGTTAGTTCTCAGATAAATGTAGTCACAAAGAACGGCATCTAGTTGAGTCGCACTGTTGGTTTGCCAGTTTTGCAAACAGGCTCCCGTAAGGTTAGCTTTGTGGAAATTGGCATCGAATGCTTTAGTTTTGTGTAAATTAGCTCCAATTAAATTTGCCCCAATTAAATTTGCCCCAATCAAGTTTGCACCTTTTAAAAATGCACCTTTAAGGTGTGCACCACTGAGATTGGCTCCAATTAGTTTAGCGCCACTAAGGTTGGCTCCGCTCAATTTTGTTCCGATCAATTTTGCCCCAACCAAGTCTGCACCACTCAGATTGGCTTTAGTCAGATCGGCTCCACTCAAATAAGCATTGCTCAGATTTGCCCCAATCAGCTTACCTCGAATCAAGTCCGCACTGCTGAGGTCGGCACCACTGAGGTCTGCACCGACTAGGTTCGCTTCGCTCAAATAGGCTTCACTCAGATTAGCCTCATTGAGTTTTGCCCCAACGAGATCGGTTTTACTCAGGTCTACTCGGCTAAGATTGGTTCGGCTGAGGTCTACACCACTGAGTTTGGCTTCAGTGATGGTTATCCTTTTGCCTGTGGCAAAGCTGAGATTGGGGCTAATATCAGGGTTTTTAGCTTTCCACTCATTCCAAGCTTCCACTCCTTGCCTGAGCAAAGTAAGATGTTCTTCATTTGCCATCTAGCGCCAGCCTGTCAGCTTGATTCATTGACTGTAGCGTTAACCGAGCGCTTTACCTGACCTAAATTGTAAAGTATTCTTCACAAGATTTCGACAATTCCCTGTTGACCATCAATTCGTACTCGCTGACCATCTTGTAAAAGTTGGGTCGCATTATGAATATCCATCACGGCTGGAATGCCATACTCTCGGGCGACAATCGCTCCATGAGATAGCCGTCCTCCCACTTCAGCAATTAAACCTCCTGCCCGTGCCAATAGGGGAGCCCAACCTGAGTCGGTGTACGGAACTACCAAAATCGTTTGTCGATCAATCTCCTGAGATGCAGCTTGTAAATTCCGCAAAACCTTAACCCATCCCTCGACTTGCCCTGAACTGGCACCAATCCCGTGCAGTTGCTGACTAGACGGGAACGATTCATGCAGCAAAGGAGCAGGAGGTGCATTACCAAAAAAGAGGGCCGGGGCGCTGGTTAGTTGTAGGTGTTGCTGGAATTGCGATCGCCTCACTTGCAAAACTTCCAGAATATACTTGTGATAAACAGAATCATTTTCTGCCACCAAACGTCGAATTTCCGGCAATTCCAAGAAAAAAATATCCCCCGCTTCCGGCAACAGACCTGATTGTAACCAAAGAGATTCTAAGGCCACAAAACACCAGCGCAAGTGTGCCAATAGCCGAGAGTAAGTTTCCGTCACTCGGCCTTTAAGATTTAGACGCACTTGTACAAACTGAGCTTGCCAACGTTGGGATTCAATGGGTTGAGTGGGGGGTAGGGATTGACTGAGAAACTGGGCGAATAGCTGCCGCACTGGGCGAGGGTCCTCTTGCCAAGTAGGAATGGCAATATCGGTCGCTACTTCACTCAGGTAGCCATAATCCTCGAGAAATTGGTCAAATTGCTCTAAAACACTTTGTCCATCCGGAATTTCCGCCAGCGTGGCAAATAGTGAGGCAGCACTGTCTTCAACATTAGGCGATTGACGCAACAAGGGACGGGCATCCATCGCTAAGCGATTGAGCGATCGCAAACTGGCAACCTCTGGCATTTGACTATTATCGAGTTCATCGTCCCGAACTCGGAAAATCGCCTGCCGCAAAGAAGCACTCAGAGGGGCAAGAATACTGTAGTAAGTGACCCGTTTCAAAACCTGCAATATCAAATCTACTCGTTCTAAGAGTTCCGGTGCCGACAAATCAGACGCCGATTTCTGCTTTAACTGATTTAAAGTTGGAGTCAACAACTCTCGGTCATCCGTCTCAAAGTCCTTATCTAAATGCCATTCCCGACCGAGTAAACGCAATAGCCCAGGCAAATTTCGCAGCGTAGAATCCAAAGGCGGTTTAGAAAACTTCGCCCCTCGGGTAAGAAATTCCAGACTCTCCGGCGGCAAACCCATGCGTCGAAAAATTTGCCCTAATAAGGTGGCATTAAAGTAAGCACGAGAGTAATGCAGCGTTGCCGTTTCCTCAAAATCCAATCCTTGCGCCCGTTCTCCCAAAACCACGGTAAAAATTTCTCCCCACACCCCACAGGTGAGGGGTTGATTGATTGACCAGGTGAGGGGTCGAATAAACCCCGGAATTACTTCTGCTGCAATCTTACGAGTCCAAATCGGCTGCAGGGTGGTAATCGGTCGAGTCTGCAATATCCACAATCCCTGACCGTCATAACTCCACTCCATATCCTGAGGGATACCGTGATAACGGTTTTCCAGTTCCCGCGCTATCTTGGCAACTTGCTCCACTAACGTCGGTGGTAAATCGCCACTCCCCTCAATCTGAGACAAAGGAGAAGTCGGAGGGAGGAAAAGATTGGATTCATGCTCTCCCGCTTCCTCACTCTGCAAAAGTCCCCCGGACTCGAAAGAATTCCCCAACTCCTGGGAGTGCAGATAAACTCGATATTGCTCTGGGGTAACTTGCCCAGATACAACCCGTGTCGCATTTCCCGGTAAGCCTTCAACAATCACCGCTTCGCCTTGTTGGGAGATGGGGTCGCGGCTAAAGGCAACCCCCGAAAAAATCCCTTGGATTTGGGATTGAATCAAGACGGCCATGGATTGGTCGGGTAGTTCTCGATTACGGCGATATTCAACGGCAGTGGGGCGATTGTAGGAGGCTAGGACTTGAGTAATAGCGTCTTGTAATGCTGTCCGAGTTGTGACGTTCAGGATGCTTTGATACTGTCCGGCGGCGGATGAAAGGTCGGAATCTTCTCCAATCGCTGAAGAACGTACAATCAGGGGATTGGATTCAGACACCGGAAGGTATCTAATTAAGGGTTCTGGGTCATCCCCTGGAGGCAAAACCCACCCGGTTGGGATTGAGTAGCCCCAACGTTTAAGCTGAGATAGGGTAGCGGCTTTTTGCCCCACTTTTTGGGGCTCGAGTTCTCGGTCTAGGGAAATGATGGCGCGATCGCCTCGAAAAAAGCGAAACATTCCTTGTGATTCTATTTTTCCTGCCTCTGAAGGCAAGTCTAAATCATCCGGTATTTTTTGATAAATCCCAGCCATAATGGCACCCAATGCGATCGCTGCCACAATTCTGGCTAAATCGTTCGGATGCAGCAGCGCCAAGATTAGAGGGAACAAAACCAAAACACCAATACGACCACCTTGACGATCGCGAAAAATGGTAAAACCAATTCCCCCAATCACAAAAACCAGGAATGCCACTCTCCAGTCATGAACAACAAAACCCCACACAACATTGGTTGTTCCTGCGCCTTTGCCCATCCAGTATCGACCCATGACCAGCATAATTAGGGCAATCAACTCCCAGGCCGGTTCTGTCGGGAAGAAATAACGCGCCAATAAAACGGCCGCAATTCCTTTGGCAGCCTCCGACAGTACAGCCAAAATCCCAACCCAGCGCCCCCCGTGATAAAAGGCCGCTGAAACCGATACATTCCCTGTACCTATCTGTGCCAGTTGACGCCTTGTCAGGGCATAGGTAATCCATGAAATGAGGGGTAGACCGCCCAATAACGGACAGCCTATAAAAATAATTAAAGAACCCCAAACCTGCGTTAGCGTCATGGGACTGCTCAAAGCCCTCTCCGGTTTATTTAATCCTACAACCGCTAGTTAAGCAGAAATGGTGATGAGTGCATCTAATGCTCTAATTTTGTCCGGATGCTGCGTTGGATTGACCCACAATACTCAGGGGTTTTTCGCTTTTTGTCGTTTCTGCTTGCTCACGTCTCTCTTGCAACGCATTACCGATCAGCTTCAAGAGTATCCAAGACACAGAGCGTTCTTCCTCCTGCGCCCACTCTTCCAGCTCTTTTTTCCACTCGGGTGGAATGTAGGTTGTGACGCCAGCTAGTGAAGTTTTTCCGCCCATTAACAATTTCTACTTCTTGGTGTCTTCCTTCGTATATTAACGCTTCACCCATCGTTTCGTACAGGATGCTGAGGTATGCTATGGTATGCTGATGTAGCAATTTGGCAAAAACCCATGAACCTCCTTTTTCAGTCTCCTCAATCCCAATCCTCAACTCAGAAGCGGCGTCGTGGCATCGAAATCAAATCTCAACGCGAAATTGCCATTATGCGTCAGGCGGGGAAGATTGTGGCCACTGTATTGAAAGAAATTTCTGAGCAAGTCCAGCCAGGAATGATAACGGGGGACTTAGATGCTTATGCCCAAAGGCGGATTGAGGAAATGGGTGCAATTCCTAGCCTCAAGGGCTATAAAGGTTTTCCAGCGACTCTTTGCACCAGCATTAATCACGAGGCGGTACATGGTATTCCTAATCCCCAACGAGTCATTCAATCCGGTGATGTACTTAAGGTTGATACTTGTGCTTGCTACCAAGGGTTTCACGGCGACTCTTGTATTGCACTCGCTGTAGGTGAGGTTTCTCCAGAAGCGGCAAAATTAATTCGGGTTACAGAGGAAGCACTTTATATTGGGATTGAGCAAGTTAAAGCCGGAAATTATCTGATGGATATTGCCGGTGCTGTGCAAGACCATGTAGAAGCGAATGGCTTTAGCATCATAGAAGATTTAACGGGTCATGGTGTGGGGCGGAACATCCACGAAGAACCTAGCGTTTTCTTTTTTCGCACTCGTCAGATGCCGAATGTTAAATTACGAGCTGGAATGACTATTACCATTGAACCAATTGTTAGTGCAGGGTCTAAGCAGGTGGAATTATTAGACGATGGCTGGACTCTGGTTACACAAGATAATTCGCTAGCGGCTCAGTTTGAGCATACAGTTTTAGTAACCGAAAACGGCTGTGAAATTTTAAGCGATCGCCGTTGAAATTGTTCTTGGCTAAGTCTTTATCTACAGACTCTCTGTACACTTTTAATTTACCTATCCTGGCAACAATATGGGTAATAAACTTTCATCAATTTTTCATGAATAGGACTTATCCAGGAATGCTATATATAGCAAGGGCGCACGTCAGTGCGCCCCTACTGATTTGGAATAGCTTTGTCTAAGAAGTCTTCTTTATCAATTTCTGTAGTTAGATCAGTATAATCTCTAAGCCATGCATAAAGTTCTTCAGCAGATATAGTTGCACCATTTCCACCTGCTGCCACTACCTCATTGATAGTTGTGACATAAAGATTTAGCGTAGTGTATACAAGAATAGGTAGATTAATACCAGCTTCTCGGATGGCTTTGATTAAAAAAACGCCAGCCTCAGGACGGTATTCACCGTCTTCTGTGCGACCCATATCTGTAATGATGGCATCAAAAGATAGGCCACTAGATACAAGTATCTGCATTGCTTGAGCTGTCGAATGTGCTTGAGTGACTTCTATACCTTTCTTGGATAATTGGGCAATTTCATCAGCAATATTAGCTGGTTTATCGTCAACCCACAGGATACGTTTCCTTGTTGGATTGGATATCTGCGCTGAGGTTTGAGAATGAGCGATCGCCTGGGTTTTGTCTTGCTGAGGTAATGAGGAAGTTTGTTCATTTGGGATTGCTGCGCGATCGCTTATCGCCTCTTCAACATCATTCACTCCAGCTATATTCCTACCTGCTTCAGCAAAGTTAATTGTATTTTGATATACCTCAATCTCTGGTAATTTTTCGGGAGTAGCAACATTGTATTCATTAAATAAATTTTCAATTTCTTCTTTGGTAAAAGGATTTTCACCAACACGTAAAGCTTCAATCCAACGTTGCCGTTTAGCTTTTTGCTCCTGTTTATTAGTCCAGTCTACAAATGCCTCAAAGTCTTCAATCGCTCCTTGGATATTACCCGTCAATGCTCTAGCTAAACCACGGCTATCTCGAAACTTTCCATTTTCAGGATCGAGTGCTACGGCAGTGTCGCAGGCATCCATAACCTCAGCCGCAAACCCCCAGAGACTTCCCCAACGACAGAGATTATTTCCGACAGTGGCAGGAATTTCTAAGGTTGGATAGAGTCTTTGTGCTTCTGCATAGGCAGCAAGAGCTTTCTCTATATCACCCTGTTTGGTACAAATTTCTCCCACTACTGCTACTAGGAATTGAGCAGCAAGTTGTTGTACTTCGGCTTGGGCAGTACAGAGAGTAGGAGGCAATAAACCGGCTTTATCTAAGGCATTCTCAACCCAATTCCGGTTAAAAATAGACTGATAAATGCGGTTATAAACCCTTAACTTGCTCTGCTGCTTGACTACCAATCCACTAAGCCGCAATTCCATTTGTTCCGGCAAGTCATTGGCTTTAACTTCTCCATTTTGGAAAATCTGATGATACAACTGGAGCAATTGCCCCTTACGCTGACTCCAAATAATGCGATCACGTATTGTCTTAAGATGCTCTGGTTCATCATTAGCTTCCCAGTTCTCAATTACTTGTGTCCTTACCAAATTCTCTACCCAAACCCCTTCATCACCTGCTCTAATTGGTAAGGAGGACATCAGTACGAGCTTACAAATTTTTTGAGTGAGAAAGGGTTGCCCTCCCGTCCAGGCTAAGATTTCTTTAAGTACTGCCTGGGGATTGTCGGTTTTTTGTGCCAATCCTGGAGCTAAGGGAATCGCTTCAGATAGCTTAAAACCGGATAGATGAATGGCTTGTCCGATATTAAATGGCGATCGCGTTTTATCTCGAATTAAGTCAGACGGCGTTGCCACTCCTAGCAAAGCAAAGGTAAGGCGATTGTATTCTGGTTTATGACTACGCTTGTTGTAGCAAGCTTTAATCAGAGCAAAAAAGTCATCTAGTGGCTCTTTTAAACTGAGAACGCTATCAATTTCATCGACAAAAATTACAAGATTTTGAGTTAACTGCACCAGCAGAACTTGTTCAATCAATTCTCCCAAGCGCTGTACAGGGGAGAGCATTTCGCGATCGCGCCACCAAGTCATAAACTCAATGGTGTCGAAGAGATTGAAACTGCTGGCTAGTTTGTAAGCGAACCCACCGTACCACTTATCTGGAGAAACTTGTTGGGAACCAATATCGGAAATATCAATAGTGGCACAGGCGATACCTTCTCGTTGCAACCTTCGCAAGGTTCGCACCTGCAAGCTAGATTTGCCCATTTGCCGAGAGTTGAGTACATAACAAAATTCTCTAGCTTTTAGCCCTTCATAGAGGTCCCAATCGGCTTGTCTTACCACATAAGTAGGGGCATTTTCTGGTAAGCTGCCACCGACTTGGTATTGGTCAGTAGAGGGTTGCGGTGTACTCATGTCAATCTCGGTGTTGAGAGCTAAATCGGTGACATACCTCTAATTTTTCAAGTGCTTCGGGATGAGTGACAAAGTAATCTTTGAGCCAGTCACAACCTCGACAGAGCAGTTCGTCTAATCCTTCCACCCGCCACAGTCGTGCAGTACCATCGGCGGAAGCGGTAGCCAGAAGTTCTCCATTAGGACTAAAACTAACACTCCTTACAATACCCTGATGCTCCCTAAATTTAGCGATTGGGTTTCCCGATAAATCCCATAACCTGGCAGTGCCATCGGCGGAAGCGGTGGCCAGGAGTTCTCCATTAGGGCTAAAACTGACATTCCATATCCAGCCTTGATGCCCAATGAATTCAGCTATCTGGTTTCCCAATAAATTCCACAACCTGGCAGTACCATCGGCGGAAGCGGTGGCTAGGAGTTCTCCATTAGGGCTAAAACTAACGCTTGATACCCCACCTTGATGCCCGATGAATTCAGCTATTTGGTTCCCTGATAAATCCCACAACCGTGCGGTATCATCCTCTGAAGACGTGGCTAGATACTCACCTGTGGGGCTAAAACCGATACTCAATACCCAGTCTTGATGCCCGATGAATTCAGCTATTTGGTTCCCTGATAAGTCCCAAAGCTTTGCAGTACTATCATCAGAAGCCGTAGCAAGGTACTGTCCTGTGGGGCTAAAGCTGACACTGAATAGCCCTCCCTGATGTCCGAGGAACGTGACTATCTGGTTTCCAAATAAATCCCATAGTTTTGCAGTGCCATCATGAGAGGCTGTGGCAATGTACTTCCCTGTGGGGCTAAAGCTGATGCTCATTATTGCATCTTGATGACCAATGAATTCAGCTATCTGATTCCCAGATAAGTCCCATAGTTTTGCAGTGCTATCATCAGAAGCCGTAGCAATGTACTTTCCTGTAGGGCTAAAACTAACGCTTGATACTCCACCCTGATGCCCTTTAAATTCTGCTATCTGGTTTCTAAACAAATCCCACAGCCGTGCAGTGCCATCATGAGAAGCTGTGGCGAGGAGCTTACCGTTGGGGCTGAAACTAACACTTCTTACTTTGCGCCGATGCCCTTTAAATTCTGCTATTTGATTCCCTGATAAGTCCCATAAGCTGGCAGTGCCGTCATTTGAGGCTGTGGCAAGATACTCTCCTGTAGGGCTAAAACTGACACTTGATAGCCCAGCTTGATGTCCTTTAAACTCCAAAATCTGCTTTCCAGATAAGTCCCAAAGTCTTGCAGTGCCATCATGAGAGGCGGTGGCAAGGAGTTCTCCATTAGGACTAAAACTCACACTCCTTACTTCGCCACGATGCCCTCTAAATTCTGCTACCTGTTTCCCAGACAAGTCCCACAACTTTGCTGTCTCATCATCTGAGGCAGTGGCAAGATACTCCCCAACAGGGCTAAAACTGATACATAAAACCCCTCCGAGATGACCGATAAATGTGGTTATCTGCTTCCCAGATAAGTTCCATAGTTTAGCAGTGCGATCTGCTGAAGCCGTAGCAAAGTTTTCTTCAAAAGGGCTAAAACTGACGCTTAGTACTGGACCATCATGCCCGATAAACTTGATGATCTGGTTCCCCAATAAGTCCCATAGTCTTGTAGTACCATCAACTGATACTGTGGCCAGGTAATTTTCACTCTTGCTAAAACTGATACTCCTGACCTCGGCCTGATGCCCTTCAAAGTGTGCTATCGGGTTTCCGCACAAATCCCATAGTAGGGCAGTACCGTCTTCGGAAGCTGTAGCAAGGTACTTTCCAGAAGGGCTAAAACTAACACTCGTTACCCAGCTTTGATGTCCTTTGAATTGATTACGTTCTCGGATTTGGTCAAGAATTACTTGTAAGGCTAGCAGGGGGCTGGTAGCAGGATACTCACGAAGAGAACGACCATCTCGTACCCACTTTTGCAACGCTTGTCCTGCCTGCATTGCCAGTAGTAAAGCTTTTATTTCTCCACTGCCAGTCTCAAACAGTTGCAATGCTTTGATAAAAGCCCGTTCTATGCTGCTGACTTCTTTAGTTTCCTCAAGCAGTTGCTCGGCTTGCTGCTTTGCTTCAGCTAAGATTGCGCCAGCTTGCCGTTCCGCCTCCAATTCTCTTTGCATATCTCGCATAGCTAATTGTTGGCTGGCAGCGAAGAAATCATCATCCTCAACACTCAAGCTTTTGCCTGCTTTCCACTCTAAGGCTTCCTGGAATGCCTCTCCTCGCAACAGCCGTGAAGAGTCTTGACGATTAGACGCTAACCAGGCAGCGATCGTTTGACTATAAGGCCGCAGCGATGCTAATTCGTTTTCTACCCAACTGTTGTTAAAAACTGCCTGATAAATGCGGTTATAAACCCTCAATTGTCCTTGCTGTTTAACAACCAAACCTGATAATCGCAACTCTACTTGGTCAGGAGTATCATTGGCAGCAATTTCTCCTTGTTCCAAAATTTCCTGATAGAGTCCCAGTAACCTACTCGTGTGTTGTTCCTTTCTTTTGAGGCGATCGCGTATTGTCTTGAGATGCTCTGGCTCATCCGATGCTTCCCAGTTTTCAATCACTTGTGTCCTTACCAAGTTCTCTATCCAAGACTGTTCGCTACCTGGAACAATGGATAAGGGGGAAGTTAAGACTAGATAACAAATCTTTTGAGTAAGAAACGGTTGTCCTCCCGTCCAAGCTAAGATTTCTTCGAGTAGTTCAGAAGGGTTTTCAGCCTTTGATGCCAACCCTTGAGCTAACGGCATCGCTTCGTGTAGCTCAAAACCGCTGAGATGAATTGCTCGTCCAATATTAAATGGTGTCCGATTCTTGTCTCGAATCAAATCCGATGGCGTTGCCACTCCTAGCAAAGCAAAGGTAAGTCGTTTGTATTGTGGCTTTTGTGCCCGTTTGTTATAGCAAGCTCTAATTAGGGCAAAAAAGTCATCTAGTGGTTCTTTTAAGCTAAGAACACTATCGATTTCATCCACAAAAATAGCAATATCTTGAGTCAATTGCGTCAGCAGTACCCCTTCAATCAACTCCCCCAAGCGCTGCACTGGAGGCATAAATTCGCGATCGCGCCACCAGTTCATAAACTCGACGGCATCCAAGAGATTGAAACTACTAACGAGCTTGTAGGCGACACCCCCGTACCACTTCTCTGAGGAAACCAATTGAGAGCCAATATCGGAAAGATCGATACTGGCACAGGCGATACCTTCAGATTGCAGCCTTCGCATCGTTCGCACCTGCAAGCTGGATTTACCCATCTGCCGCGAGTTAAGGATATAGCAGAACTCTCCTGCCTTGAGCCCTTCATACAGGTCAGAGTCAGCCTGTCGTACTACATAAGTTGGGGAATTTTCTGGTAAGCTGCCACCAACTTGATACTGGTAAACTTGCGTCATCTTCTAACCTCCAGCTCAAAGTGGGGTTCGCCACAAAACTTGCTCTTTCCTCGGATACATAGAACTCAACCTGCCTGATGAAAAGATAAAAATTCCTGCTAGATGAAGTCAAAACTCCATCTCGTTACCTTCCCATCAAATTTTGAGACTACCTCAGATTAGCACTGAGAAATTTGAGTACCGATTGACTTCTCATCGACTTTCTGAAAACTGGCATTTAAGATAATGCTTGTACCTCTTCTAGGATGAGCTATGCCCCGATCGCTGAGGGTGCGTACAGATTACATTCCCTTCGTCAAATCGTCTCTATTACGTAATGGCTTTCCTAGCCAGAGACTATTAGCAGAACATTTAGAGATAGCTCAATCTACTGTCAGTAACTTCCTCAATGGCATACCTGTCGATTTGAGGAATTTTCTGGAAATTTGTCGGGTGTTGGGGCAGGAATGGCGGGATATAGCTAATTTTGATGAGGCACCGCCTGAAGAGGAACCTTCTCATGTTAGAGTCAAAGTTGCGATCGCTGATTGCTGCTCAGACCTAAATCTCGCAACTCAATTGCAACAAGCCTTAAGGGACGTGGGTCATGAAGTCTTGATTGCTGAGAACAACTTTTCTGTGGGAACTTACTTAAAGCAGTGCGATTACCTGCTGCTGCTAATATCTCAGCAATCTGCCGCCAGCGAAATGGTTTTAGAGGTGGTACAACAAGTCAAGGAGTTGCACAATACCACCCCTCAAAAGCCAGCAATTTTTCCGATTTGTCTAGACTTATCCCCAGATTCACCCCTAAGTTTCGACCTCCTAGGCTATTTACAGGAGGTTCAAGCATGGCAGTGGCGTTCCTCTAACGACAGTTCAACCTTGCTCGATGAAGTTAATAGCGTATTAAAAGAAGGTCGTATCTCCCTACCTGCTAATCATAAATTGGCAATAAACCTGCCAACGCTTACCTCTCCAACAGAGCCTAAACCTTTGCCAGTAGCCCCACCAGAATTACCTTCAGGACAAGTAGACTTAGCTTCTCCCTTTTATATCGATCGCCCCCCCATCGAGGAACGCTGTTATGAGACAATAACGCAGCCAGGAGCCCTCATCCGCATCAAAGCCCCCAGGCAGATGGGCAAAACCTCCCTGATGGCCAGAATTCTCCATCACGCCGAACAGCAAGGCTCTCGTACAGTTGCCTTGAGCTTACAGTTAGCCAATCAGAGGGTGTTTGCTAACTCGGATAAATTTTTACAGTGGTTTTGTGCCATTGTCGGCCTAGAGCTAGGAGTACCCGACCAGTTAGCCAAATATTGGGAGATGGCAGAGATTGCTGGTAGTAATATCAGTTGCAGGGCTTACTTCGAGCAATATCTCTTACCACAACTTGACCGTCCTCTGACTCTTGGCTTGGATGAAGTGGATTGTATTTTCCCCTACCAAGAAATCGCCGATGACTTTTTTGGTTTGTTGCGGGCATTGCATGAAGAAGCCAAACGGCGTGATATTTGGAAAAAGTTTCGCTTAATTGTTGTACATTCGACGGAAGTTTATGTTCCTCTGGATATGAATAAATCCCCCTTTAATGTGGGGCTACCGATTGAGTTACCAGAGTTAACCTCACAACAGGTGCAAGATTTAGCTAAACGGCATGGATTGGATTGGAATACAGGTGAAGTCGAAAAGTTGATGGCTCTCGTGGGAGGGCATCCCTATCTGTTGCGACTAGCGATGTATGCGATCGCACGTCAGGATGTTACCCTTGACCAAGTGCTACAAGAGGCTCCCACAGAAGCAGGACTATACAGCGACCATCTACGACGCCACTTATGGAATCTGGAAAAGCAACCTGAGTTGATGGAAGCAATGCGAGAGGTGGCAAGTGCAAACAGCCCAGTGCGATTACCAGCCGTGCAGGCGTTTAAGTTAAACAGTATGGGACTTGTAAGCTTGCAAGGCAATGACGTGACTTCCCGATGCTATTTGTACGAGCAATATTTCCGCGAACGATTAATAGATAAAGCGATTTAGTGTACTCGATTAAAGTCAATCAAAAATCACCAAAAACTCGATTGAGGCTCAAAGTTCTCAGGTTTGTTCTCAGTTAGCCTCCTTGTTTGATGGGATTGTTGAATCCACTCAGCAATCTCATGAAATATATTTTCTCTTTACTCACTCCCAGCGCTACAATTGCCACAATTTTAATGGGTGGGATAATATCCGCTCAAGCTCAAGAGGTTGTATCGACCTCAATGTTCAATTCAGTTGTTGTACAACGTTCTGTAAACAGCTTTAATCAACAACTAAAATCCGATCCACCACCTGTTGATGGTAGGCCCCCCCGCGATGACACCCCTGGGGGAAGCCGTGTTGTACAACCCCCTGTGCTACCTGAAGAAGTCTTGTGAACGGTGTTGAGTTGGTTATCAAACTAGCAGAGTTCCCACAAAGGTACATATTGAACATCCAGTTACAGTACTCTTGAGGAGGTCAAAAATGTTTTTAATCCGCGACTTAGCACAACAGGCTTTAGCAGCAGGTTATTTAACCTTAGCTGCTCAAGAGCAACTGCGGCAGCTTTTGCAGACCACTAAATATGCCCAGGAAGATATCAAGGCATTTATGGCATTACAAAAAGCCGCAATGGATGGGCAAGTTTTACAAGAAAACTGATGTTATTTCCACCACCCAATATGTAGACGTAAATTTTGAATGATTTTGAGGCTCAAATCCCAAACTCATCCAGAGAAAAGTCGGGTAAGTCTGGGGGAACAATCGTACAGTCAACGGCAACTTTGTGGCTTTCTCGCTGACTATCGATATCAACCGCGATCGCTTCAAACCGAATTTCGACACTGCCAAAGGGAACGGTTAACTGAGTGAGCGCTTCTTGCTCTCCGGTGCGATCGGGAATCAAATCCATTAACCAGCGTGGCCCATCGAGTAGCGAACGGCTTTGTCGGTCTTGAAGCCAGAGTTTTACACACAAACGAGCGGGATGGGGCGGTAATTTCACCCGGATTGTCACTGGTTCACCCGGCACCAATTCATGGGTAGGAATGGAGAGTTCGGGAGCAGGGATAGGACGTTCCACCTGACGCGGGTAAACAGGCTGCGGTTGAGATTGAACCGGAGGAGATGGGGCAGGTGTTGGTTTAGGGGTTGGAGGAATGCTAGGTACAACGTCCTCCTGTTTCACGGTTGGGGGTGTTGGAGGTTCAGGTGAGGGTTGCTCGTCGTCGTCATCTACAACAAATTCAAAGTCTTGAGCCGACCAATTTTTACCAGTATCGGTAATATCAACCACCGTTGGTGCATTGGATAACTCTGTCTCTAAGGTATCGCTGTCCTCGGCTAGGGGGGGGTGTAGGGGTTCGGTATCCCCATCTAGATCAGTATCGGCGATCGCGTGAGTAAAATCATCGCTTTCTTGCTCTTCCCACATCCCAGCCTCAAAATCAGTCAATAAGAGGTTAGAAGTGAGCGGTTGTGTGACTTCTTCTACATCAATACTGATTGGCTCAGGTTCCGAGGGTAATGTTTCATCCTTATCATCCCTGGAATTACTCTCAGTTGAGGGTTCAGATTGCAACCACTGCGATAACTGAGCATCAGTTGCCATAGAATTGAGCCGTGACCAAAAACGGTCTTGTAGTTTTAATGATTGGAAGGCATTCTCCAACCCGTCTGCTGTCGATACAGAGTCTACCGGGATATGGGAAGCTGCCAATTCATGATTAGGGGAATTTTGCCTCTCTTGTTCCTCCACTTCATTTTCTGATTCGGCAATTGGAGTTTCATCGATTTCTAAATCGTTCAGCAACTCTTGTAAGTCAATGTCCTCAGATTGCTCTGTAGAAGATTCTGCCTGTTGTTGTTGTAATTTTGCTAAAGTTTCGGCCTGTGCATGGCCGGATGCAGGAGTGTGAGCACCATCCCCTTGGGGTGATACGCTACTCTCTAAAGCCTCAGTGTCTAGGGTTTCTAGATCTATTTTTTGTGATGTGTCTGTATTTTTTGATACAGAACTGGCTTCCCGAATCTGTGAGATTGCCTCCTCCAACTGGTGAATGGCGTCCTCAATTTGAGAATCTATTTCAGCGTTTGCAGGCGTCTCGTTGGGTACTGATGTTGGTGCGAAACTAGTCAGGCTTTCAGCGAGAGTTGGCAGGAGCGAGGGTTCTTTGGGTTCTTCTGGCTTCACCTCAACCGATGGAGTAGTGGGAATGGCCGGAGTTTCAGCTTCAGTGGGTGTGTTCGCCACTCCCTCGGCTTGAGATAGGGAGAGTAAAGGGTTGGCAACAAGGGGAGTATAGGAGTCAGTGATTGGTTGTGTCAGTGATTGCGATGCCTCTACATTCGGGAGTGGTGAACTCGATGGCTGCTGTATCGAGGTCAGTTCTCCAGAGGGTTCTACACTCTCCGTAATCGGGCGTATTTTAGGAAGCTTGGGGAGTTGCAGAGATTTCGACGCTTTAGGCTGAGGGGTCGGTTGATAAATTTGCGGGGGTAAGGGGCTACCGGAGGAGGGACTAAAGGAGAGGGGGAGACGATTTTGAGTGAGGTCGATCCAGTCGAGTAGCTTTTGCTTGGCAGGAGGTTCATCGACTCCAGGTAGAGGGTTGTGCCCATTTTGAAACGCAGTAGGGTCATCGGCACGCGCTACCATTTTGGCGATCGGCATTGCTCGTGTTTCCGGAATAATTGCCCCCAGTAATTGCTCTAAATCGACCGTTACCATAAAAGGTTGACTGGCTAAAGCCACGGGTGTTGCTGTTTGGGTTGAGTGTTCTGGCTGGTTATACAGCGTGACTTTGCCTAAAATCAGACGGGTTTTACAATCCGGGGGAATCTCTAGGGTATGGTTAAATGCGAGCGGTAACGATTGGATGGGTAAAGGATGCTGAACATCTACGAGGATTCCTAACGCTTGAGGGTCTCGCAATTCATAGCGTAGGCTACCTTGGAAAGCGATGTTTTTGGCATTGGATGTATGGCTATTGAACGAATTGACATCCAAGATATCAACTTGTCCAGATAGGGTTAAGGGTTCGCCCTGGCGTGCTACTAAGGATTCCTCATCCAGGGTTAAAATTAGCCCTGGGTGGTCGTCTTGTCCTAGTGTATACTCTGCCTCAGGCCAGGTGGGTGTATCAGAAGTCTCAATCGGCTCGGTAGGATGAAACTCTTGCATAACTGGATCGAGTACCTGTTGCAGGATTTGCTCGATCATTTCCAGGGACTGATCTAAAAATGGGTTGGCAGATGTTGAAGCTTCTGTAATGCTTTGTTCTGGAGTTTGAGTGTTTTCATCTGGCTCTATGGCTGAGTTAGCTGTTGTGAGCTCATCTAAGGTTAGATCAGGCTGTAATTCAGTTTCTGGATAACTAGAATTGGACGCTTCAGTGAGAGATGGATGGGATGGGACATGAGATGCCGCTAGATCTGGAGTTTCTTGAAGTTGCTCAAGGGTTGGCTCCTCAACAACAGCTAGATCGGGATGGGTTTCATCCGATTGAATGCTGGGAGAATTTTCTGCTACGGGTATGGGAAGCGGGGTACTTTCTTTTTCTCCTTTTTCTTCAACCTCGGCAATCGCATCGTGTTCTTCTTGACTGTTGAGAGAGATGGATTGGGAGACTTCGGTCGGTGTAGATTCGATGGAAATCACGAAGTCAGACGTAGAATATTGTTGCTCACCTGTATCGGCCTGAACGTCGGTGACTTCTGCATCAATGACCGGTGATCCTGATTCAGAAGTGGGGGCGACTTCTTTATGCTTGGGCAAAACCAGGATTTGAATCCCATGCTGCCAAGAGTTACCCAAAAAATCAGACATAATATCGCCACAGCAACGCAAATCCCAGTGTCCTGGCTTCAGGTATGTAAAGGGAATCACTACCATTAACCCTTCTGGATTGGTGCGACGCGATCGCTTTTGTGACCGTCGCTTAGGTGGGATTTCATCAAGACTCTCATGAGTCACACAAATTTCCACGTCGGTATTGATTCGGGAAGAGTGAGCCACCACCCGATACCGGCCTGCTGCGATTTCAGTCTTAGCTTTGATGGGCTGCCATGTGCGATCGCCCTCTCTTTGTAGTAGAAATTCCCAATATTCCATAGCTGTTAGCGATTCTTCCCTTGAGCTATCAGTTTGGACTGTGGAAGGCACTTCCGTCTAGAGTTTAATCTCTAGCGTCCTATTCTTGAATGTCTACAGTCTGCGGCCGGCTAGAAGCTTGCCCACCCATCACCTCCAAATCTCTATTTAAACTGTTCAACCTGGTGGCGTAACTCATCGGTTTTTTCGAGTAAGTCGGCGATAGCCATCGCGTTTTGCTCTTTGGTCGCCATCCACTTGAGTTGAACCGTTTGGGATTGTGCTTCTTCCTCTCCTAAAATTAAACAGGCTACGGCACCACTGCGGTCAGCACGGGCGAATTGTTTTTTAAACGCACTGCCACTCAGGTCTAGTTCTACACTAAATCCAGCTTGACGGAGATTTTGAGCTAGGGTTAAGGCTTTTGCTTCGGCCGCTTCGCCTCTTGATACCACATAAAAATCCAACAGTTGCCGGGGAATCTCTTGAATTTGTTGCAACAAAATTATCAATCGTTCCAAACCCATTGCCCAGCCAACGGCAGGTGTTGCATTTCCTCCTAATTCCTGAACTAACCCATCGTAGCGCCCCCCTCCACAGACGGTTGCTTGTGCGCCCAAATCATCGGAGATAATCTCAAAAGCAGTATGGGTATAGTAATCTAATCCACGGACTAAGCGAGGGTTCAGTTCGTAACGAATCTCTAAATCGCTTAAGAGCTGCTGCACCTGTTCAAAGTGACGCTGGGAATCAGTACCGAGATAATCCAAAATACTGGGAGCCTCGCGGATAATCACTTGGGTGCGTTCGTCTTTACTATCCAATATCCGCATGGGATTACGGGTTAGGCGTTCCTGAGAGTCTTTGTCTAGCTCCTGTTTGTAGGGTGTCAGATAATTCACCAGTGCTTCCCGATACTGGTGTCTGTCATCGGGGTTGCCCACCGAGTTTAGGTCTAGGTGTAGGTTTTTTAGTCCTAAGCCTTGCAGAATATTGGTGGCGATCGCGATTACCTCCGCATCCGCCCTCGGGTTGGCACTGCCAATCACCTCAACACCCAACTGGTGAAACTGTCGCTGACGCCCAGCTTGAGGATTTTCGTAGCGAAACATCGGCCCAGTATACCAGAGACGCTGCACCGCTCCTGCCGCATAAAGGCTATTTTCGATAAATGCTCGGACGACACCGGCTGTTCCTTCGGGGCGCAGCGTCACCGAACGGGGTGGGGTTGCTCGGTCGTTGAAGGTGTACATTTCCTTCCCAACTATATCGGTCGCTTCACCGATACCCCGTGCAAATAATTCCGTCCGCTCAAAAATGGGAGGACGAATCTCTTGATACGCGGCTCTCGATAGAACTGCTTTGGCGATCGCTTCAATCTGTTGCCAGTACCGGACTTCATCCGGCAGAATATCTCGCGTTCCTTTTAAAGCCTGAATTGAACCCATTGAACTTCCGCTTTCCGCTTCTAATAAACTCTTACGGCACTACCTGAGAAACGTTAAAATCTGCCTCAGTGCCATAGCGGTTTTGATAATAAGCCAAAATTTGATTCACTCGTTCCCGACTCGAGGCATCAGAAGCGGAAGTTTGTTGAATCCACAAGCCACCCACTTGACTTTGGTTGTAATCGAACTGCTGTGAGGTTTGAGGAATCAGACCCGCTTCCACTCCTGGCACTTGCCGCAAATGAGCCGCTATCTCCCGATAAACTGCCAAAGGCAAATTCGGCCAGTGAATTTGAGTCTGTTGCTGTTCGACCACGACCGACGCTACTCCCATTGTCTAAACATTCTTCTTAGTCCCCATTTTCCCATCCCAATAGATAGTTAAGCGCGAGATGTGGAATTGCGAAGGTTAGGTGTACCGACAGAAGCGGTTGGCCTTTGCGGAGGCTGTCCGGGAAGACCTGGGGTGTTAGATGGATTATCACCGACCCCTCTAGCCACCTCAACTCCATACTGTTCCAAAATTACCACTGGAGTTGGGCCTCGGTTCATTTCAATCCGCTTGACGAGGACTTGACCATTAGCAATCCGTTGCCCTGGCCGTACATAACGTGCAGGCTCGTTGGGAACTTTGACAATAGCTACGGGAGTGCCACCCACTTCAACCACTCCTGTTACTTCTACTCCCCTAGCCTGTGTCGGTTCGGGTAGCTGAGGAAGCTCAGGTATCGGACGAGGAGCTACTGCAATCGAGCCATCTGGAGGAGGTGGCGGAACCGATGGGTTGCTGGGTTGACTGGGTTGCGCCCCACCCCCAGATGGACGATTGGCTCCACCTGGAGATGGGCGATTGGGAGTGGTTCGTTGAGGTGGAGTAGTAGATTGTTGACCGCGATTGGTACCTTGTCTTTGTCCAGGAGATTGAGCAGTCGTTCCAGGCCGGCCTCGATTCGGATTGCGTGGAACTCCGCCTGCAGGTGGTAATGGGGGAATCTGTGGAACAGGGCGAGTGGCACGAGGGGATGATGGATTAGGCGATACTGTTACTTCCGGTTGTACGGGGACGGCTGTAAATGGGTCAGTACGCCCTTTGGCAATTCGTTTAACAACTTCATCAGGCATGACGGGTGGAATCAAGCCCGGCACTCCCGTGCTAGCCGTTCCTGGTTGCTTGGCTACCAAAGGCTTTTCACCAAAAGGAGGCTTGGCTGTGGGTTTAGGTTTTCCTGGAGGTCTAGCAGCAGGCGACGGACTCGGACTAATGGCTTGTTCGGTGTTCTCACCCGACTGACAGCCTCCTACAAATAAAAGCAAAATACTGACACCGGTAATCAATGAAATAGCACGCATAACCAATCCCCCAAGTTTGACGAGAACGCACCCGAGGCAGCACCCGTCGGTAAAAAAATGAATCTCAATGAGTAAACTACGCCGATTTTTCAGCGTATTTTTCTGGATTTTTATAGCTGAGCTGGGTGCAATGGTTGAAAAAGCCTGACTGACTCTGCACAGCTATCGGAATTTAGGCAGTTGTGGATGAGTGTGTTACTTTTCTGTATCTGCCTATATACCAATATATTAATTCCTGCAAGGGAGTGCCACGGATATAGTCTAAAACCTATACTCATGAATCCTGATTTTGCAGGGCATTGACACCGGAGTAGAGGAGAATCACTGTTTTGATTAGTGTTCGGTTCCACTCATGAATTTCTTCAGAGCGTCCAATCCTTTTTTGACTCGGCGGGAAACCGTCACCACACTAATATCTAGACGTTCTGCTACCTCTTTTTGGGTCAAGTCGTGTAAAAAAACAAACTCTAGCACATCACGAGTCCGCTTTTCTAGGCGAGCTAAAGCTTGTTGTAGACGAATCCGATCTTCTTGCGCTAACTGAAAACTGCGATATCGCGGATCGGGTACAAGTTCAGCGAGACTGGAGGTGCCTTCGTCAGGGTCTCCGATGGGTGTATCTAAGCTTAAAGGTTCACGATTTTGATGCGCTAGCTTTATCTCTTGCCATTCTGCTAGGGAAATGCCAAGGGCTGCGGCTACTTCCGAATCGGCGGGCTGTCGGTTGAGTTGGACTCGTAAATCATGAATGATTTCCACAGATTGCTGACGGATTGCCAGCCAGCGCCGAGGAATGCGAACTGAACACCCGCGATCGCGTAAATAGTGTTGAATCTCGCCGCGAATGTAGGGAATGGCAAAGGAACTAAAGGCAGTCCCTTTAGTCGTATCAAACCGTTCTATTGCACGGATTAAGCCAAGACAACCCACCTGAAGTAAGTCTTCATAACTTTCGGTACACTGATTGACCCAGTGATGAGCTTCTTTCCGGACGAGTCCATAATTCAGGCGGACAAGTTGATTACGGGTTTCTGCCAAACCTGTGCGCTGGTACTCCAGCAATAGTTTTAGGCTCTCGTGCTTTAATTCATGAGTGATAGAGCTAGACATGGCAAAATTCAAAAATGGTAGAGCACGTCTGATGTACGACTCTCAACTTTAAGTTTAAGTTTCGTTAATATTCGCAATCTGCGCTGTGATTCAAAACACAGGCGATCTCTCTCCTAGCTAGTTTGCACCCACAGTAAGACAACTGCACTTGAGCCAGAATGAAGAATAATCTTGTACTAAAGGTCTTCAATCTGGTAATTGGTTAATATGCTGTTGATAAATAATAATACTATCAGTTCACTTAGTTTTCTTAAACTAGTTCACCCCCGAATTTAGCTGGGTACAGTGAAGATTTTGTGAATTATCGGGGGTGTTTTGTAAAGATTATGTGAAGTGAGATCAAATCTGTTAAGATAGCCCCCTTTCCAAATCCAGTATTTTTTCTCCCCTGCCGATCAAGGAATCAAGGGGTTTTCTGACCGGGTTTGGTGTGAGGGGATAGAAACCCTTGTATCTCAATAAAAAAGGGGCATTTGCCCCTTCTGCTTGTTAGTCATCGTGCTACAAGCGTTGCTTGATGCTATCTCTATCTCTAAGAGAAGAATTGTTTACTAGATTTGTTCAGGCTCAATCCGTCCATAAAAGATTCCGCGAACCCTAACCTCTTCAGGATCATCAGCTCCTAAGTCGGTATCGGAAGGCTGTTCGCTCTCGAATGTACCCGCAATTTCACCCGTACGGCTATCAACCTTAGCGACTTGGAGAGAAATGTGGCCATCGAGAGTGCCTACACGCTTGACGTTAGCGCGGAGAATGTCTTCCTTATCTGCTTGGGAGGGAAGAGCTACTGCGTTGTCATAGCCAGCAGCAACACCTCTGCCCTTCGGATCGAGGAAAACAGAACCCCGATAGGAAGGAACTTTAAATTCGCCTTCAAAGTCGGTGGAAGTGTTGATACTGTCTAGCCCAGGCTGAGTCTTGGCAACTAAACTTTTGATGGTGAATAGGAATGGAACTTGCTCACCGCCTGGTAATTGAACGGTAATAGCTTGAAAATCAATTCCTTGCTCTTCAATAAATGTCAAGCTTCCATCTCCACCCACTTTGATCGAGCCTTGAATTTGGTCAAGGCTAGAAGTAAGCCGTGTCAATAACTTGCCAGGAACAAATTCTGCTTCCTGCCGCTTATTAGTCGGTTCTTCCTTGACAAAAAAGGTCGTTGGCTGTAAGCAAAGGTCAGTGAGAATATAGGACTGGCTGGAATCGATAGGAATAGAACCGCGAGTGGTTTCTGCCAGTTGTGGGCAATTATTGGCTAAACCCGTACCTCTGATTTGGTCATAAGTGAGTGGAACGTCAGTCGCATTTGCCGGCCCCTCACTACAAGCTGTCAACACCCCCAGACACAAAGCCAGGAAGGCAACAATGAAAGCGCGATACCTCATGGTCAACCTCAATCGTCAATATCTAATCTGAAAATTTTTTTTATGGGGATGGGTGAATCGGACTCTAATAAAAAAGAGTGCAACAGCTTCTGTCCTCAAGACATCAACAAGAGATGCCCACAATTCACTATCTACCCATGCTATATTTGGGCACACAAATTTTTTCGGTGAATAGTTCCATCGGTCAAACTGTTGCTTTTGTAAAGCACAATTTTTAAGATGGCACCGAATGTGTGAGCCACAGCTCTTGTTTAAGAGCATTGTACACTCCGATGGGTGGCCTTTAATCTGAACTATGCACTGTCATTGCATCGAGTTAATGTTTGAGTCAATCTAAATAGTGAGAGAGAGTGATGGCATGGATTGGGAAAAAAATTTAGATTCAAGGCAACTAGAGATCGAACTCCAAACGATTATGGGCGATATTCTGACTCTGGCTAACCGTCATCGCGGCAATAGTCGGGCGTTGTTGGCTTTGTTACGAACCTTGGAGCAAACCCATCGTGAGATTCAAGAAGACTTGTTTCAAGCCTCGCTACCCGATAATCGGCAGGCGCTTTATGCTCTATTGAAAGATATGGAAGAAACAGGAGGTTGGCCTTATATAGAGCGTATGAGACTGCGAGCGCTTCTATCTAATTTTCCAGAGCTGGGAGTTCAAACCGTAGACATGAGAAGCAACGATTGAAGCTTTCGGAGGGCTGGGGGAGGTAAAACTTCCCTCTCTTGCGATGAGAGCAAGACACTGAGCGCCACAAGTGCTAAGATCCTGCGGTCAGTTTTGGTATTTCAGGAATCAACACCCTTTTGTTATGCCGATTGCCGCAGATTCAATTAAGTTTGGGACCGATGGTTGGCGAGGCGTCATCGCTGACGATTTTACGTTTGAGCGCGTGGCGTTTGTCGCACCTATAGCCGCTCGTGTCCTGGCAGATACTTATGGCGATAGTACCAATAGCCGCACAATTATTGTGGGTTATGACCGCCGCTTTATGGCAGAACAGTTTGCCAAAAAGACGGCTGAAGTCGTCAAAGATGCTGGGTTTGATGTGCTGCTGTCTGAAAGCTATGCGCCAACTCCGGCCTTTAGCTGGGCTGCCAAGCAACAAAATGCTTTAGGCGCGTTAGTACTCACGGCCAGTCACAACCCAGCAGAATATCTGGGATTGAAAGTCAAAGGAGCTTTTGGTGGCTCAGTTCCTCCAGAAATCACTCAAAAAATTGAAGCTCGATTCAGTGAAGAACCGCCTGCAACCCAAGCGCCTGGAAGTTTCCAAACCTTCAATCCCTGGCCAAGTTACTGTGAGGCACTTCAGTCTAAAGTCGATCTGACTCGGATTAAAGAACTCATTGGCCAGGGAAAATTAACCGTCTTTGCCGATGTGATGCATGGAGCGGCAGCAGGAGGTTTGAGCCAGATTTTATCGGGTGTATCCATTCAAGAACTCAATAGTAACCGAGACCCCTTGTTTGGAGGGGGTGCGCCCGAACCTTTGCCGCGTTACCTGTCCCATTTATTCCGTGTGATACGGACTCACCGCCGAGAACATGAGGGGGGTTTGTCGGTGGGATTGGTGTTTGATGGAGATAGCGATCGCATTGCGGCGGTTGATGGAGAAGGAAACTTCCTCAGTTCTCAAATTCTGATTCCCGTTTTGATCGAACACCTGGCAGAGCGGCGTCAGTACACAGGTGAGGTTGTTAAAACTATTAGTGGTTCTGACTTAATTCCTCGTGTCGCAGGGTTGTATGATTTACCCATCCACGAAACTCCTATCGGTTATAAGTATATTGCTGATCGGATGTTGTCAGCTCAAGTCTTAGTCGGGGGCGAGGAGTCAGGAGGCATTGGTTATGGTAATCATATTCCTGAACGTGATGCCCTGTTATCAGCGCTCTACCTGTTAGAGGCGATCGCCTATGCAGAAATGGACGTGAGTGACCTCTACAAGCGCCTACAGCAGCGTACTGGCTTTACTTCCAGTTATGACCGCATCGATTTGCATCTATCGAGCATGGACGTGCGTTCGCGTATGCTCGAACAGCTCCAAACTCAGCCCTTGACAAAAATTGCTGATCGTGAAGTAGTCGATTGTTTAACTATTGATGGGTACAAGTTCCGCTTGGCGGATGGCAGTTGGTTGCTGATTCGCTTTAGTGGTACTGAACCTGTGTTGCGGCTATATTGCGAAGCTCCTGACGCCGAGCAGGTGCGTCAAACCCTGAATTGGGCTAAAGATTGGGCGAATGGATTTTAGGGTGTAGATAGGGAGGGTGAGGGAGTGGTGTAGCCTTTGGTTGGGGTGATAATAGACCAGGAGTCAGGCATCTGCCAGGGCTTAACCTTCATCAATTCGTTCTAATCGAATTTCTCAACCTTGAGTAATCCACAATCTAAAATCCAAAATCCCAAATCACTAGTTGTAGCCACAGGAAATCCCGGTAAATTGCGGGAGATGCAGGTGTATCTATCAGACTTAGATTACCAATTGCAGTTGAAGCCACCTGAATTAGAGATTGAGGAAACCGGGGATACATTTACTGCCAATGCTTGCCTGAAGGCATCAGAGACGGCGAAAGCAATAGGGGAATGGGCGATCGCTGATGATTCTGGTTTAGAAGTTGATGCGCTCAAGGGTGCTCCGGGTGTTTATTCAGCTCGTTACGGCAAAACGGACTCAGAGCGGATTGAACGACTCTTAGGAGAACTCGGTGATGAGACGAATCGAGGAGCGCAGTTTGTCTGTGTGATCGCGATCGCTCGTCCGGATGGTGCGATCGCTCTCCAAGCCGAAGGTATTTGCCGAGGAGAAATTTTGCTCGCCCCTCGGGGTACAGGTGGCTTCGGCTACGATCCGATTTTTTACGTCCCAGAGCCAGGGTTAACGTTTGCTGAAATGACACCCGAAATGAAGCGACGCTATAGCCATCGCGGCAAAGCTTTTGAGGCATTGTTGCCTCAATTGAGCCAGTTAGATTGAGGGTGAAATCATCCCACGCCTCTGATGACGTGGGATGGAAGTGTTATTGACTACTTGTAATAGACCTATTTTGAAAGCTAGGAGTCAGGTTGATGAAAAGGAATACAGCCAACAGGTCTATAACAAACAACAAATGTCTTAAACGGCTTCTAAGTTCTTTTCCCCTGTCCGAATCCGAACCACTTGCTCAACGGGAGAGATGAAAATCTTACCGTCTCCAATTTCTCCAGTGCGAGCAGCAGCGATAACTTTTTCGACCACCATATCCACCTGATTGTCCTCAACAACAATTTCCACTTTGAGCTTTTGTAGAAACTCTACAGTGTACTCTGAGCCGCGATAGCGTTCGGTTTGTCCTTTCTGCCGTCCAAATCCTCGAACTTCAGAAACGGTCATTCCTACGATACCAGCGTTAACTAGGGCGATTTTAACTTCGTCTAGTTTAAAGGGTCGGATAATTGCTTCTACCTTCCTCAAGGTCTTAGCTCCTCACGCGAATTTTTTCTATCTATCTTTATTTATAAAGACAGCATGTCACTTTCTATCACCGTCTAAATCGGTGTTTTGTTACTTTTTATACATTTTTAAGAAAGCGTTTGATTTACAGACCGACGAGCAGCCAATAAAAACGGAGAGGGTGGGATTCGAACCCACGGACCTTTGCGGGTCACTCGATTTCAAGTCGAGCGCATTCGACCACTCTGCCACCTCTCCAGGCTTATATATGATATCAATCCTTTGCACAGATGACGACTGAGCGCTCAAATTTACGAGCTCATACCGAATCTGTCAATGAAATGAAGAGAAATTCTCCCCGCTCCCCAGCTCCCCTGCACCCCAGCTCCCCAGCTCCCCCGCTCCTCTGCAATCTGAAATTACAAGACTGGCGTTGAGGGCATCAAAATCGGCTCAGGACGCTGATAGAGGAGTTGCTCAGATACAACCTTGTAATTTTGACCGACCCAAACTAGAGAAGCTTGGGTGACAATCCCTGCCTCTAGGGAAACAATGGAAAAGTTACGCAGGCACCCGTCTGGTTTTTGGACAATGCGGGGGACGTTGGCGCTATTGAGGTAAACGGTTCCTTGAGGACTTGTGGCGATCGCTGTTCTCTGTCGTTCTTTGGTATGGCGTAGAGAGTGATGCATGTGGCCGAAGGTTACGAGGGGAACATTTTTCCCTAACCTCTGGGTTTTGGCGATCGCATCGGCAAAGTCTGGGTCGCCATGATCGCCTCCTAACGGTTGCCAATCTCGGCCACAGGGGTCTTCAGGGCGATCGCCTAATCCGGTTGGGCCGTTATGACCAATAAAGATAATCGTGTCATAGGCAGTACTCTTGACAGATGCCATAATCCGATCAACCGATTCCTGGAAATTGTGGACGCGATATCGTTCCTGATAGAAATCTTGATTTTTCCAGGTTTCGCCTCCCCAACTAAAAGGACGGCTACCAACCACAGAAACATTAAATTGGGGAAAATCGAGATAGTGATATCCGACGTGAGCTTCTCCGAGCAAATCTAACTGTTGCTTTACCCAATCTTCCTGGGCTCGGTTGTAAGGGCATCGTTTTTTGCCCCAGTCTGAAGCGCTATACCAAGCATCATGATTGCCCATAATCGCTGCTTTGGGGAGGTCAAGCGCCGCAATTTTTCTTACCACTTCGACGGATTCATTGCCAAAATCCCCGACAAAAAGAACGAGGTCAACCCCTAACTCGTGCAGTGCGATCGCATCCTCGTCTTCCCACAAATCATGAACATCCCCGACCACAGCGATTTTGACGGGATTAATTTGATACTTGGTCATAGCCCCATTACCTGCCTACCTTTTTCCAGGATAGGCAACTCAGGCTCTTTTTGACAGCAGATAGGACTGATTCAAGGGCGTGGAAGGTTCAGATAGGAATTTTAACGATAAACGTGGTGCCAGTGCCGACCTCACTCTCCACTGTAATTTGACCGCCCTGTAAATCCACAGCATTTTTGACAATCGTTAACCCCAATCAAGTGCCAGGAACCTTGCCAACATTTTTGCCTCAAGGGAATGATTCAAACAGCCTTTGTTGGTCTGTTTTTGTAATTCCAATCCCCTGGTCTTTAATGTTAAAAAATACTTCTTTCTTGAGGAGAATACTTTACGGCATTAGAGAGTAAATGGGTTAACGGAGTTTAGAACTTCAACCTCCCTCCGGAATGAGCGATCGCAAATTTGTAAGTTATAGCTAGAGAACTCTGATTTAATTAAAGTCACTCCATGTCTGTCATTACGATTCGCGAACAGCAGCAAACGGATACTGGATTTACGGCTACGCTGAGTTTTGATGGACGGGTGAATTATCCGATCACCATTACTGACCCGTTTACGCCCCAGGAAGAACGGCAGTTAGAGTGGTATTTTGAAGATTGGTTGGTGTTTCCGCAACTGGGGACGGTGAAAGCTGCACGAGCGGCGGCATCTGTCAAGGGATATGGGGAAAAATTATTTGAGCAGGTGTTTAAGGGTAATTTTGATGCCTATAGCGAGTATCGGCAGCTACGGGGGAATTTAGGTCAGGTACAGATTGAGATTGAGAGTCAGACGCCGGAGTTTCAGGCGTTGCATTGGGAGGCGATGCAGGATTCAGATTTGCCGCGTCCGTTGGCGGTGGATTGCGTGATGGTGCGGAAGCGGGTGCAACCGGTGCCGGTGCGGGCGAATGTGCAGCCGTTTCCAGTAATTAATTTATTGATAGTAACGGCACGACCGGATGAGGAGAAGGATGTGGGGTATCGCACGATTTCTCGTCCGTTGATTGACGCGATTGAAACGGCAAAGTTACGGGTGAATGTGGAGTTGCTGCGTCCGGGGACGTTTGAGGCGTTATCCAAGCATTTGGACGAGAAGAGGGCAGGATACTATCACATTATTCATTTTGATGTGCATGGGGCGTTGATGGAGTATGAACAGATACAGAAGGGGGTGGAAAAGAAGCGGTATTTGTTTCAGACTCGGTATGGGCGAGAGGATATTCAGCCGTATCAGGGGGTGAAGGCGTTTCTGTTTTTGGAGGGGGAAACTCAGGGGAAGGCTGATCCGGTGGAGGCGTCGGAGTTGGCGGCGTTGCTGACGGGGAAGGGGATTCCGGTTTGTGTGTTGAATGCTTGTCAGTCGGGGAAGCAGGTTAAAGTCCCCCTAACTCCCAGCCCCCCCATCCCCCCAACCTTGGGGGGAGAAGAGGGGGAACCCGAAGTTCAAAGTCCCCCAGAATTGGGGGATTTAGGGGGCGACTACTCCCGCGAAACCAGTTTGGGAAGTCGCCTCATGTCCGCAGGGATGCAGATGGTGGTGGCGATGGGGTATTCTGTCACCGTGACTGCGGCATCCTTATTAATGAAGACGGTATATGGGCAGTTATTTGCTGAGAAGGGGATTACTGAGGCGCTGCGGTTGGGACGGAAGGAATTGTATAACCGCAAGGGGCGTAGGGCGTATTATAACCAGACGATTGATTTAGAAGATTGGCTGTTGCCGGTGGTGTATTGCAATCAGCAGGTGAAGCTGAATTTGCGGGAGTTTACACCGCAGGAGGAGGAAGATTATTTTGAATCGCGTCAGCAGCAGTATCGGTTTACTGAACCGACTTATGGGTTTGTGGGGCGAGATTTGGAGATTCTGAAGATTGAAAAGGCGCTGCTGCGGCACAATATTTTGCTGTTGCGGGGGATGGGGGGAACGGGGAAAACTACGCTGCTCAATTATCTGCGGGAGTGGTGGCAGGTTACTAAGTTTGCTCAGGAGATATTTTATTTTGGGTATGACCAGAAGGCGTGGACGTTAAAGCAAATTCTACACGGGATTAGTAAGCAGGTTTATGACCGTTTTGAGTTCAGTCGTTTTCAGGCGATGAGTCAGGCGGCGCAGGTGCAGAAGTTGGTGGAGAAGCTGAAGGCAGAACCTCATATCCTGATTTTGGATAATTTGGAGTCGGTGACAGGGCAAAAGTTGGCGATTAAGAATACTCTATCTAAAAATAAGCGGCAGGAGATTCAGGGGTTTTTAACGCAATTAGTGGGTGGGAAAACTAGGGTAGTGTTGGGTTCCCGCAGTGGGGAGGAGTGGTTGCAGGGGACGTTTCGGGATAATGTTTATCCTTTGCAGGGGTTGGATATTGAGGCGCGTTCAGAATTAGCGCAAAAGATTTTAGAACGGTATGTGGTAGCGTCGGAGATTCCCAAGATACGGGAAGATGAAAATTTTGGGCGGTTGATGAAGCTGTTGGCGGGGTATCCTTTGGCGATGGAGGTGGTGTTGGCGAATCTGAAGCAGCAGTCGCCGGGGGAGATTTTGCAGGGGTTGGAGAAGGCGGATATTGCTTTGGATTCGGGGAGTGGGGATAAGACGGAGAGTATTGTGCAGTGTGTGGAGTATTCGCACCGGAATTTGTCGGTGGAGGCGCAGCAGGTGTTGTTGTGTTTGGCACCGTTTAGTGGGTTTATTTATAGGGGAGGTATTCCGAATTATGTTGAGGAGTTGCAGAAGTTAGAGCCGTTTCGGGATTATCGGTTTGATAAGTTTGATGGGGCGATTCAGGAGGCGATTAATTGGGGGTTGTTGTCTAACCTCACCCCCTCTTCACCCCCCCAATCCTCACCCCCCCAGCCCCCCTTGGTAAGGGGGGAGCAAGAGGAGAGACTGCTAACGATTCAGCCTGTTTTTCCTTACTTTTTGCGGACGAAGCTGAATGAATTGGATGATGCGACTCGTGAGGCGTTGCGCGAGGGGTTTAAGAATCACTATTTGGGGTTGGCACGTTCTTATCGGCAGTTGATGGAATCGAAAGAGGCTCAAAAGCGGCAATTAGGTATCTTCTTCTGCCGACTGGAGTATGAAAATCTATATAATGCGCTGCAAATTTGTTTGGAGAAGCAGGAGACAGTTGATATCTTCTTCTGTTTGGCTGAATACCTTAAGTTAATTAACGATATCCAGAGCAGATTGAAACTCTCAGAATTTGTCTGCCACGCTCAAGCAGTTTATCCCTCTGAACTTCGCACAGGTGAGATAGGATTGCATATAGTAATGGCACTGGGTACGCTGGCTAACTGCTACCTAGAGACACAGAATTACTTGCAAGCTAGAGAGTCTTATCTGAAAGTTGTGGAACTCACTCAACAACTCAGCGGTGTAGACGAAAGCCAGAAGCAGTCAGTACTTGCCACTGCCTACGACCGCTCGGGAATGGTTGCCCAAGAGTTACGAGAGTGGGAACAGGCAAAAGCTTACTATACTCAAGCTCTCGATATCTTCATTAAGTTTGGCGATCACCACAATCAAGCTTCCACCTACCACCAGTTGGGAAGGGTTGCCCAAGCATTACGAGAGTGGGAACAGGCAAAAGCTTACTATACTCAAGCTCTCGATATCTATATCAAATATAGCGATCGCTACAACCAAGCTGGCATCTACAACAACTTAGGACTGGTTGCCCAAGAGTTGAGAGACTATCAGCAGGCACAGGCTTACTATCAACAGGCTCTCGATATCTGTATTGAATATAGCGATCGCTACAACCAAGCTGGCATCTACAACAACTTAGGACTGGTTGCCCAAGAGTTGAGAGACTATCAGCAGGCACAGGCTTACTATCAACAGGCTCTCGATATCTGTATTGAATATAGCGATCGCTACTCTCAAGCTAGCACCTACCACCACTTGGGAATCGTTGCCCAAGAGTTACGAGAGTGGGAACAGGCTAAAGCTTACTATACTCAAGCTCTCGATATCTATATCGAATTTAGCGATCGCTACAATCAAGCTAAAACCTACCACTGTTTAGGACTGCTGGCAGAAGCACAGGAAGACTATGCCGATGCCAGGGCAAATTTGCAGACAGCCTTGGAGATATACATTGAGTATCAGGATGAATATTGGGCTAGCGTTGCACGGGGAGTATTAGAACAACTACCCGATGATTCGCCCAATCAAGATTAACGTAGGGGCGGGTTTAGGGATAACCTTAGTTCTCTTCCTCGCCAATTTCATACAAAACCCGCCCTTCAGGTGGTAGCTGCCAGACAATTCGCCAAATCCAGATTAATGTAGGGGCGGGTTTAGGGATAACCTTAGTTCTCTTCCTCGCCAATTTCATACAAAACCCGCCCTTCAGGTGGAGTACACCGATTGTAGGACACGGCAGTGCCGTGTCCCTACCCTGTACCTCAGACTGCCAAAGCTAATTCTAAAATGAGCCCCTACGATAATCTGGTTATTCAAACGAATTTGATATCATACACCCTCTAAGACACAGATGCGATCGCGCTTCACCTACTCCACCTCAGCATTGAGTCTCTGATACTCTTCGGAGAGTGTTTGATACTCTTCGGAGAGTGTTTGATACTCTTCGGAGAGACTTGGATACTCTTCGGAGAGTGTTTGATACTCTTCGGAGAGACTTGGATACTCTTCAGAGAGTGTTTGATACTCTCCAGAGAGTGTTTGATACTCTCCAGAGAGTGTTTGATACTCTTCAGAGAGACTTAGATACTCTTGGGAGAGTCAAAAATACAAACAACCAACAACCAAAGCTTTTGTTAACCGCCCTAGCCTCCCTTGAAAGAGAGAAAGAGAAAATCAACTCAAATTTTTTCCCTACTTACTTCACCTCTTATTCTCCCCAGAATAAAAGTTTATCCTTATCCTCCCCCCTGATTAAGGGGGGTAGGGGGGGTCAAGGGGGGTTAGGGGGGTGGTGCCCTTACTAAGGGGGGTTAGGGGGGTGGTGCAAGAAGTCGGGGTTCTGAATCTGAACAATTATTTAGTCATCAGGGGGTAGTTTAGGAGAGGATTCTGTATACTCGCAAAAAATATTCAATCCAATTTTGAGAATATACAGCACAACAACTGTTGCAATGGCCGGGTCAATAGGAATTCCACCAGTTCCCACCAACCCTACCAAATAAACAATTAACCCCGTCAACAACGGCGTACTCCCTGGATTTTTGCTATATTCTTTAACCTGGGATCTAAACCCCTCATCTCCACATACTTCCTGACGCAACTGCTTAAGAGTTACCTGCCAAAGAGACTTCCCCTCGGCCATTATCGGCAATGTCCCGAATTTCTCCGTATAAAGTTCTTCCAGAGATTCATCAAACTTGCCATTGTGTTTTTCCAGAGTAGCCAGTGCCTTCTGAGTTGCATCCTCTCCCTGTAAAATCTTGTGATAATGATTAATTTCAGTCGGGGTTAACTGAGCATCCATACTAAGCCTCAATACTAGAGTGATGCTGACAGTCGTAACTTAACTCAAGCAATTTTGGCAAGGCTAAGCTAATCGGCATAAAACATTGCGTCATCGAGAAGGTAAGGCAGAAGGCAGATGGCAGATGGCAGAAGGAATAAGAGTTTTTATCTCATCACCTTAATTGCTCAATGGTTGCTATTGCTTTATTAATTCCTTGTTCCGTCAGGGAAGAAAAACCCGTTCCTAATTCAAAACTTTTACCCGGAATTGCAATTAACCAAGCTTGAGGATGATAATTATAAATAGCTTGCGCGATCGCCAGTAATATCTGAGGATGCATGGAATGACCCATACTCATACTTGCAGGATGGGGGGCAATTGCAGATACTTTGATATCCTGTTCAGAAATAGCAGGATAAGCATCAATAAAAATTGCTAAATCAACAGTAGTTAAATCTTCAGCGAGTTCGGGAGTTAATTGGTGAACTGCAAGCGATCGCATATTCGGTAATTTCCATTGTGCAACCGCTTCAGCTACAACTTGTCCTGCACCATCATCACTGCGAAGAGTATTACCATACCCAATGACTAGAATTTGTAAGGTTGAGTTCTCTGATTTAGAGAGAATAGGTTGAATAGTCATAAAACATTTTTAATGAAAGAATAAGAGCACGATTAGCTCGTGTTCCTACTTAAGCAAAAATACCAGGCGATTAGAAAGAAGCTGTTGGCGAATTAGCGGAGGGTTAAGCCCCGCAGTGCAAAGCCTGGG
>CAZPRJ010000058.1:0-1869 GCA_964588805.1 uncultured Microcoleus sp.
CCCTAGTTGTCACCCCACTCTAGACTGATGAGTTATTTCTGCCACGCTGCACTAGTTTTTGAGGATGAGGAGGGTGAAGCTGATTATATCAGTGCCGAACAATTGGGAACGCTGCTACACCAGACCCGTTTGAGCGACGGTACTCATCAAACGGGTGGAGTGGCTTTGGTAGTGCTAAGTGCCTGTCAATCGGGGATGGCAGTCGCTGGGGAATCAGTCTTTAATGGCACGGCGCAAAACTTAATTGGTCATCGCGTTCCGGCAGTGGTGGCGATGCAATACTCGGTCAGTGTTGAGGCAGCCACCAAATTTGCCGAACAATTTTATCGGTCTGTGGGGCAGAAAGATTCTCTCACTGTAGCCGTCAACCAGGGACGAGAGGCGATGGGGGCTGAGGGCAACCAGTGGTATCGTCCAGTCCTCTACCTGCGCTGGCGAGATAATCAGGGCGGTCAACTTTTTGCTACCCCTACAGGGGCTGGTATTCGTCCAGAAGAGATTCCCTCTAATCTACCGCGTAGTGGTGTGATTCAATTCGTTGGGCGGGATGAAGCCCTCAACACACTACACGAACAGTTGCAGCAGAAGGAACGAGTCGCTATTTGTGCCATTGCCGGAATGGGGGGCGTTGGCAAAACTGAACTAGCGTTGCAATATGCCCAGTCTCATCAGCAGCAGGGGACTTACCCCGGAGGATTGTGCTGGTTGCAGGCGGCAGAAGCAGATGTAGGAACTCAAATTATCAGCTTTGCCAGAGTTCAGTTAGATGTGCAAATACCAGACGGGTTGGATTTGCAAGAACAGGTGGCTTATTGCTGGCGGCATTGGCGAGGGGGTGAGGTGCTGCTGATATTGGATGATGTCAGGAGCTATGAAACAATTGAACCCTATTTGCCCTCAGCCAATCCCCGGTTCAAAATACTAATTACAACCCGACGACAAGAGTTAGGAGAATCCTTTAAACGGCTATCCTTGGAGGTGCTTTCAGAAGAAGCGGCGATAAAGCTGTTGGTATCATTTGTTGGGGAGGAGCGCATCTATAAGGAACTCGACCAAGCCAAACAACTGTGTGCAGAGTTGGGATATTTGCCTTTGGGGTTGGAGTTGGTGGGGCGATATTTGCAGCGGAAACAGGATTTGTCCCTAGCTAAGATGCGGCAGCGATTGGGGTTAGAGCATCGCTCGCTGCAAGAGCCTTCTGAGGAGATGACAGCACGGTTAGGAATAGCGGCGGCGTTTGAGTTGAGTTGGCAGGAACTCGATGAGGCGGCTCGACAACTGGGCTGTCTATTGAGTTTGTTCGCCTTAGCTCCGATTCCTTGGACTTTGGTGGAACAATGCCTGCCACAGTGGGATGCCGAAGATTTAGAGGACGCCAGAGATGACGAACTGCTTTTTCTCAGCTTACTGGAACGCCCCGGTCAAGGCAGCTATCAACTGCACCAACTGATTCGAGAATTCCTGACAGGCAAGTTGGAACGACTCGCCGAGGCAAACCAACTTAAACAGAGGTTCTGCCAGGTAATGGTAACAGCCTCGCAGCAGATTCCCGATACTCCTACGCAACAGGATATCATCACAGCCGCACCCACTATCCCCCACCTTGCTGAAGCTGTAGAACACCAGACGAACGGGTTTAGTGATGAAGACTTAATTTGGCCCTTTTGTGGCTTAGGGTGGTTTTACGAAGGTCAAGGAGCCTACAGTCGGGCAGAACCTTGGAGAAAGCAATGTTTGATAACCGCCAGAAGACGCTTGGGAGAGGAGCATCCTTCGGTCGCCACCAGCCTGCACAATCTGGCACAACTCTACTCTGCTCAAGGAAGGTACGCCGAAGCCGAGCCGTTGTATCAGCAAGCATATGAGTTG
>CAZPRJ010000058.1:1969-48894 GCA_964588805.1 uncultured Microcoleus sp.
CTGGCAGGACTCTACTCTGCTCAAGGAAGGTACGCCGAAGCCGAGCCGTTGTATCAGCAAGCATATGAGTTGGGAAAACGCCTGTTGGGTACTGAGCATCCCTCTGTCGCCACCAGCCTGAACAATCTGGCAGGACTCTACTATTTTCAAGGAAGGTACGCCGAAGCCGAGCCGTTGTTACAACAAGCATATGAGTTGAGAAAACGCCTGTTGGGTACTGAGCATCCCGATGTCGCCACCAGCCTGAACAATCTGGCACAACTCTACTATTCTCAAGGAAGGTACGCCGAAGCCGAGCCGTTGTATCTGCAAGCATATGAGTTGAGAAAACGCCTGCTGGGTACTGAGCATCCCTTTGTCGCCTTAAGCGTGAACAATCTGGCAGCACTCTACGATTCTCAAGGAAGGTACGCCGAAGCCGAGCCGTTGTATCTGCAAGCTTTAGAACTGTGGAAACGCCTGCTGGGAATTGAGCATCCCTTTGTCGCTTTAAGCCTGAACAATCTGGCAGGACTCTACTCTGCTCAAGGAAGGTACGCCGAAGCCGAGCCGTTGTATCTGCAAGCATATGAGTTGAGTAAACGCCTGTTGGGTACTGAGCATCCCGATGTCGCTTTAAGCCTGAACAATCTGGCAAAACTCTACTCTGCTCAAGGAAGGTACGCCGAAGCCGAGCCGTTGTATCTGCAAGCTTTAGAAATTGCTCAACGACAACTAGGAGTCAATCATCCCAATACAATTACTTTCCGTAAGAATCTGCAATCCTTGCGCGACGATCGCACCACGTCCTGAAAGCTTAGTTGAACCCTATCCGTCTTGAAAATTAGTGTTTGTGGTTGTTCCATAGTTATTCTGCAATCGCTGCTCTCGCTCCTCCCAATCGGGCAGATAGGCGTACATGAAGCTTTTGAATACTTTGCCGTGATTGGCAACCAACAGATGCACCAGTTCGTGAACAACCACAAACTCTGCCAACTCTTGCGGTAGGGTAAGTAAGTCTGTATTCAGGGTTAAGCGCCCAGTGGTAGACATCGATGCCCACTTGGTTTTCATCGGGCGCAGGTGAATTTGCTGCACGTTGACGCCGATTTTGCTTGCCCAGTGATGCACCAGCGATCGCAAATTATCAGTCTCTTGACAAGTTGCCTCGGTTGTGCATCTCATACTCGCTGGAGTTTCAAAAGGGTGTTGGTGACATTAATCATACGACTTGCACCGACCAGGGGACGCACGACTTTATAGAGTTCTTTCCTCAGTTCGCTCTTTTGCTGTTCGTTCCACTGGTAATCTGGGAAGCGGGTGAAGATAGCGTTAATTTCTCTGGCTTGGTCTACGGTTAGGTCTTCAACGCGTCGCTTGAGGACGGTATGAATAGCATAGGTGTTTTCATCGACATCGAGCTGCTGTTGTTCGGCGTTGGCGTTGATGTATTCTTGAGCTAGCTTTTCAAACTCGGATAGGGCTACCTGGGTGTCGATTTGTCGGTTTTCGTAAGCTTCTGCTAGCTTTTCAGCGCGATCGCCAATTGAAAGCAGAAAGGGTTTAGCGGCACTCTCTTCGCGGACGACGGTGGCTAGCATTTTTCGCAGGTTCAGGACTTTGACGGTATCCGAGGTGTCGCTTTGTTTGAGGTGTTCGAGTTCGGCTGCACCCAGGCTTTGAATCGCGTCTGGGAGTTCTAGGTTGTAGATGTCGGTGTTTTGTCGGACTAATTCCTTGGTCTTGGTGGTGATTTCTTTATCGACGTAGGGACTGGTGGTGTAGGCGTTGCGGATGAGGCTGTAGAGTTTGACGAGTGCCTGGTAATCGTTGAGGTAGGGTTGCAGGCGAGGGTTTGGGGAGAGGACATCGTAGAGGGTTTGGAGTTGGCGGAAGAATTTGAAGAACTCCTCTCTAGTTTCTTTCTCGGCAAACGCTTCAATTGCAGTTTCTTTTGCCTTGTCATCGAATCCTTGGGTTAGGGGTAAGTATTGCGGGGCGGTTTGGGTCATCAGGGTGGCGAGCTTGAACACAAGCGTGCCATGATTACTGCTGAGATTAGCTCTTAATTTCAGCAGCAATCTTAGTTAATTCCTAACTGCGTTATTGTTTCCATGCAACAAATCCAAGCAGCTTTGACCGGAATTTCAAGTAAAGCTGTAGCAAAAGAGTGGCTTAAGATCCTAACTCTGGCTTGCTCCTTCTCTGGGCTATCTGGGGCAAAATCTCCTTGGGATCTGGCAGATTTGGCTCTCAAGGTACAAATGCGGTGGAAGGGACATAGCCGATATAATTTGCAGGCACTTTCTGTCGCATGTGGCATCTCTCAAAAGCGACTATGCCTCTTGGCAAGGACGGCTCAATTCTTTCCGCCACAGGTTCGTTTTAAGCAGCTCAGCATTAGCCATCACATTGAAGCAATGAGGAGAGATCCTGAAAGAGCAAGCTACTGGCTAGAGCAAGCATCTGAAAAGCAATGGAGTAGTAAGGATATTCGCCTAGCAATTGCTGGGGATGGCGACCCTAGAAAGTTTTCCTGGTTACGCTGCGGAACGTTCTGGTACTTCTCGCACTGCGACCCTAGATTTGGCATTGACTATCCAGGTCGGATTCCGGGGCAGATTCCTGCCAATGTGATTCATTACTTTACAGAGCCAGGTGACTTGGTTGTAGATTTGATGGCAGGTGGCGGTTCCACAATAGATGCTGCAAGGTTGTTGGATCGGTGTTGTCTAGCTTACGATCTAGTATCAGTGCGCCCTGATATTCAACAAAATGATGCACTTAGAGGAATACCCTTTGAAGCTTACGGCGCAAAACTGATTTTCATAGACCCGCCCTATGGAGCGATCGCTAAAGGATTTTATGACAACCATCCTCACTGCTTATCTCGGATGAATCAACCCGATTTCCTAAATGCGCTTAGAACTGTAGCTAACAACTGCCGTAAAGCCCTCTTAACAGAGGGGTATCTAGCAATTCTGGTACAGAATGTTTATGGATGGGTAGGCGATACAGTTTTTCAAGTCATTCAGCAGTTTACTGATGACCAGTGGAATCTGGTTCGCAGAATTCAAGTCCCCTTATCAAATCACCAGATTTCCTCCAGTGTCATGAAATGGGCTAGGGAAAACCGCCAGATGGTTAATACGGATCGCGACCTACTAATCTTCCAGATGAGTCGGGAGCATTAACTAAGATGTATGCCTCAGACTCCGCTCAAAATACTGGCTCCGTACCTATCTCGGAACAATTTGCTGAAGTCCTCCAAGCTGACATCAGGGACTATGTGGAAAGCCTACGTCAGCTAGACAGACCTGAAGTAGCTCAGGAATTGAGAAATGCCCGCGAACGAATGTTTTCAGATGGAGTGATTCGGCAGTCAGAGCCAGTTCAAGGACTAGGACCAATGGTCGCGGTAGACGGAGGAAATAATATCCTCAACATTGGATTCGGAACGCAGTGCTTTGTGTTATGCGTGCGCTACTCGTTACGTCAGAACTATGATGTACGCATTTCTATGGAAAGGCTAGCATTTGAGGAGGAAGAAGCCGCAGCTCTGATGTACGGAGTCCGTAATGCAATGGAGGTACGTGATATCTGTGAAGCTGACGAACAGGAAAGTTTCTGCATAGTAGACAATTCGTGGGTTTCATTGCTTGAAAATGTAAACCGAACGCTGGTGAACTATCGCCGGAATAATAGCGACAACGATCAGCGAATTTTAGAGGAATACCTCAGACCGATGTTGGCTCAAAATGGGCACTTTATTAATGTGGTCAGACATCCAAGAAACATTGCCATTTCCAAGGCTGGAGTATCGCGCTTTTACTGTGACCGATATGGACAAGGTACTTTAAACCTGCTAGATAAAGTCTTTCTGCTAGGAGTCCTACACCCTGGAGAATATACAGAGCCTAGACCCTTGGCAGAAAGCGGTTTTGGTCAGCTAAATGTACATACCGATTCACTATTTGTAAGTCAAAACGATATTAAAGAAATTTACAACGCTACCCTTACAAGCACTGGGGCTGATTGTATCTGTTCTGTCTACTTTAAGCCTCATGCTTGGTCGCCAGTCAAACGTATTGAATTTAATAGAGAACTGCTGCGAAATGGTAGAGCCATGTTTTCTCGAATGCTGGCAACCGTGCGAGACAGCATGAGCGTTCCAACTATACACGAACCGTTAGAACAGTTCTTAGTCGATCAGATAGTAAAACGCCACACAGGGCGTCTACCTAGCTTGTATCAAACAGTTGGAGTTGCCAACATTCAAGATTTTGAAACAGATTTTTCAATTCAGTTAGTTCGTAGATTACGCACATAGTTAAGGGAAATAGCAATTATGTCAGAATATATCAGCATTGGCTCAACGCGCAAACGTCAGTTTTATGGCGTTGTGCGCTCTACTTCATTGGGCAATGAGTTGCTCGGAAGATTGGGTTTCTTGCGTTTTCGATCTGGCAATGGTGATATTGTCTCTGTGCTATGCCAAATAGTTTCAGTAGATCGACGCAATAGTGTCCATGAAGATGGAAGCGTTGGCCCAGTGATTGCTGCTAGAGGCTCAATTCCTTACCTTTCTGAAGTAGGAGATTATGAAGAGGCGGTAGCGAAACCGATTGCACAACAGGTGAATGATCGCGCAGCACCTCTACGTGCTAATCCGCCCAGTGGTTCACAGATACTAAGCCTAGATGACGACTCCCTAATCCCCCAAGAGGATGAACAAGCAAGCCCTCAAAGAGTTTTTAATAGTTTTGCTCCAGAAACTGAAAACTTTTTGCGATATCCTGGTTCCCTAGTAGGTGAGGATATTCACGTTCCAATTATTTGCAAGAGTTTTAACCCAACTCATGAAAATGGATGGGGTGAAGCTCGTCACGCAATATTTTTGGCAAAGACAGGTGCTGGTAAAACCCATGCAGCCAAGATCATGCTGGCGTTATATTTGCTCTCTACTCGGACAATGGGTGCATTTATTCCAGATGGCAAGGGAGATTTTGTCCGCCCATCTAGGCGAGATTTAGATTTACGAGGATTCCTGGAATCTAACGGACGTACTGTCCAAGTTGTGGATATTGAAAATTTACGATTGGAAGAAGCAAAACAGTTTGATCAGCTTCTTGAAATTGAGAACTTAAAAGGGCTGATTATCCCTACGACAACAGGAGATAAATGGCAGTTGCTGCTGGAATTAACACTAGCTGAATTCACTAATGAAGATGGGCAGCTTATTGTTGAAGGTGATGCAGCCATTAATCTAGAGAGCTTTCTGACTAGATTTAATCAAAGTATTCCTCTTGTCTATTCTGGCAGTGCCAACCAACTTCAGAACCGAGTCCAACAAGCTCAGACAGTACAGCAAAGAAATATGAGACGAATTCGTCCCACATTCGAGCGGGTTTTAAGACGATTTACTCAGGGTGTAGGACTTAATGATTTAGTAGATGGTGTACTGACCGGAGGAGAGGTTTATTTTCTGGACATCCGCAGTTACGACAATCCGGTCAATGTCTTCATCCTTGGAACTCTCTACAAACGTTTTCGGCGTCGAGCATCTCATTTGTACTACCGCCGAACATACTCGAATGCCATTGTCTATGTAGATGAAGCCAATCGTTTTATTCCTCAAACTCCAAAGGATGATGAGCAGAAAGCTCTGCAACAAGAGTTAATAGATGGAATCCGCACGACACGACAGTATGGGTTAGGTTGGTGGTTAGCCGATCAGCGACCCTCATCTATCAGTAAAGATGCTTTCACTCAAATGGGAACCTTCTTCTTTGGCAAAGGAATAACAGCAGTAGCAGACCAGACGAATATGGAGTCTGTTTTAGGTAAGGATGGCTGTAATATCTACGATTACGTCGTGACAATGGGAGGTAGACCTTTTGTTGCTAGTGGTCAATTTATAGGGGTTGGCTCTAGCGAGTCTGTAACCGTGCCAATGCAATTCTTTAATAGTTGGCAGTCCTTAGCTGATGCAAATAATGCAACTTTGGATGCTCATATCAGAACAGAAATAAGTGTCACAGTCTAAGCCCAAGCTTGCTGCGGATATTCCTCTCCTTCCCTCACTCGTCTCGACAAACTTGGGATTGAGAAACGTGTCCCCAATTTCCAAACTCGAATCGAGAAAATTGTAGATGACTGCATTCATTTTGGCGATCGCGAACGTCGTATGATTGAGTTCCTGACCGTAGAGTTTCGGCGCTTTGCTTTTCTGGTCGGGGTAATTGCGCTCAAACACCAAACGCGGTTTAATCAGTAGCCTCGCCGACCCACAAGTCGGGTCATAGATTGTAGTGTACGGCGCAGGGTCAATAATTTCTGCCATCAACCAACCCACCTCAGGCGGCGTCAAAAACTCCCCCGCACTCTGCCCCTGCCCTTCGGCAAACTTCCGCAGCAGATACTCGTAGGCATCCCCAAACACATCCGGACTCGTATTTTTCAACCCCAACCGATGGCGACTCACCACCTCCACCAACGCCGCCAGACGGTCATCCCCCAGAGTCCGATGACCGCTTTGGGTTTCGTTGTAGTCCTTAATATCCAGCACACCCTTCAGTTCCGGGTTGAGTTCCGTCACTTTCCGAGTAGCAGTCGTGATAAACTCCCCCAACCCCTCCTCACCGTGATTGCGAATTCTCTCCCAACGATACTCATCCGGGATGTAGTAGCGCACCATCCGGTCTTTGCGTCCCGTCGCTATGGCATCCTTATGGTCAGCCTCAATCACCTCATGGGCAGTCTCTTCATCCCCAAACTCCTCCACATGACGGGCAAACTCATCATCAAACACATCCGAGAGGCGCTTGTAGAACACCAGGGGCAGAATAAAATCCTTGAACTTCGGCGCGTCAGTCATGCCGCGAATCGTACACGCCGCATCCCACAGCCACGTCTCCATCGCCGACACTTCCAGCTTCTCATCCTCTGGTGCCGGGAATTTCAGTTCAGTTTGCTCAGTTGATTTGATGGATTTAGTGGGCTGCTGCTTGCTGCGACGTGGCACTATCTGTGAGTTCCTCTTGAGTCGGGAGTTGACCGGATACCATTCTAAGCTAGCGATCGCTCCTAAAGGCAGTGCGCTAGCCAACAGAACACTGCTCCTTTCTTGAGCGCGATCGCTTTGCTTGATTGGCTACTCCCTTAGTGTTCCCCCTAAGCAAGGCGCAAATCACATCCAGCATTTCTGGCTTTCTTACTTGACTTTCTTTTCAGAGTATGAGTATCCGTCGTAAGTTAAAGCCTAGTAGTTAGGAGGTCGATCGCTCAAGTCGAAACAGAAGTTGAGCAGCAGATAGAAATTTAGTCACTTGGTGGTAGTGACGCGAGCGCTCATCAATGGAAGCAAGTTTGTTTATTCGGTTTTCCTGAAAGTTAAGTTTGTAATAATCGAGCCTACCGTGGGGATAGGTTCGCTTTCATAGTCGGTCAAGGAAACAGAGTTGACACTTATTAGCATTCCGTGAAGGGCTTGCACACAAACTCTGAATGACTGCTCAAAGCCTATCGACATCTAAAAAGCTAACTTATATAATCCTATGTTTGCTACCAAGATAGATTACATCATTTACGAAGTTCACTGTCAAGAATTAATCTAACTTTTTGGGATTGACTTGACCGAAGACCAGCAAGCATACGAGTTTTTGAAAGCGTAACTTCTTCTCCCGATTCTGCAAGTTTATTGATTGCCCATTTGATACGTCGAACTTGATAATCTTCTACTTTTTCTGTAACTGACTCCAAGTAGGCTTTTGTGAGAGGCATTTTATCAAGCTGCTGTTCGAGTAGTCTAAGCTGTCCAATAGTGCTTCCAATCCTACCAATCGTTATTCTGATAGGCTTCTCAGCACTAAGGGTTAGTTGCACTGCATTCTTAACCTGACCAAGAATTCGCTCGTCTCTCTTCTCCCAATTAACTCTATTATTACTTGTAACAGTAATGCTTGATTTCGGTGAGTTTTGATCGAGCCACTCTTTATCCTTTTTGCGTAACCATTGATATGTAGATTGAGCAAGCCTTGCTAGAGCAGTCTTCGATAGCCCCTTATGCTGTTTTTGTAAGACTTTCCAATCACTCCTATGTTTGGCTCTGATTTCCTCTAGACAAGTCTCATTATCCGTTGAGGGTTCCTCTAAACTCTGCGGTAAAGACTTCCACGGAGTTTCAAGTCCCAGTAACATAGCATGTCGCTTGACTGTCCTGGGATCGATATTGAGTTGACTTGCAATCTCGTGAACATTCAGCTTTCTAGTTTCTACTAATTCTCTAAGTTTCTCTTCCCAGACCTGTCCGTAGGCTTTAACGAAACCAATTCGATACTTATCATCCTCCGTCTTGTCTGGCCCTGTTCTGGTATAGATAAATCCACACGAACACCGAAAAGTACCAACAGGCTTGCTAGCATCATAGTTTCGATCGTGGTTTCGACTTATGACAAGATTGGTTACTACTGGCTTGAGGTAATGAGTAGCGGCGACATTTAAACAAAGCCAAGGACTTTCACCAAATGGTCTATAGTCATAATTGGTTGTGAAAAATTCCTTAATGGAGGTCGCTAGAAACCTAATCATTAACAAATGTCGCACAGGATGAGATGAATCTACCCTTTTATGTAGCAGTTTGAACAACCAGCCCTGTGGCTCGTCATAACTCACTCCTGAATTGAGACTTTCAAGAAATTCACAACCATAAAAATAGAGAAAACTGTCTGCCAAATTCTTCTGGTACGTCTTATGGATGACGGTAGAAGCTAAACCCCTCTCAATTAAAAGAGCTTTATATTGGTTGCGAAACCAACTTGGTTCCCGGTGGGGAATGTCGCTGTTTATTAACCAACAAATATCTTTAGCTAGCAGCAGTAATTTCTTTAAGGTGCTACCATAACTTTCCCTAGGTACATCAATTGGGCAGTTTTGTAGGCTAGCAGCACAATACTGATGCCTGTTAAAGCCCTGAATAGGGACGATGCTATCACTTAGAGGAATAGCGTGTACTGGACAGACTAAGACACCTGGCGTCTGGTGCAGGCGATGCCAGTAGGCTTCTCCATATTCTTGCAGATCTTCTTTCAGACAAAGAGGACAAAACCTGAAGTATCTCGGCGTAGTAACCGAACTTGCCATGATACCTGCTCTTCTATGAATGTCGTTCCCAGACTCCGAACGCATAGACTGTAAAACTAGACTTGCTCTCTCTAGCGGGAGAAAAGGTGCATAGAAGGGGTATAGTGTATGCTTTTGAATAAGCTCCTCAACTGTGTGCTTTGAGAATAGTGGTAAGTTCTTAACCAAAAGCTCCAAATTACAGGGTAGGTCAGCCGTAGCTGTGTTTCTTGGTACATTGAAAAGCTCTCTAAGTGTTACTTTGAAACTAGTATTGCCACTCCTAATATGATATCGGGCTAAAACACTGTATAGAAGTTCATCTGGATAGGGGATAGGGAAAAAACTCAGCATAGAACTACCCTACTTCGATGGGCTGTTGAACAAGGTGATCTTTAATAATTCCAGCCAATTTTAATGCTTCATAAGCAGAGGATTGGTTCTTCTGAGCATTTTCAACAATGAGACGAATATCATTCTCTTGATACTGGGGTTTTGGCTTAGTTTTCTGTTGACTGGTTGCTGCTTTGCCATCTTTAACCTGCCCGCCTTGCAAGGCTAAAGTATAAGCCTCCTTCACCAATGAGGGAATATCAGCATCTTTTTCGCTAGAAGCTACAATCTTCTCAGCACATTCCTTGGCTAAAGCTGGCTCTACGTCTAATTCCAAAAGTTCAAGAATTACATGGCGTAGCGCTGCCGAGCCACCCCCCATACTTTGCTGCTTTCGAGCCAATCTGCGAATCTCTTTTAAGTCTTTTGTTTCAAGCTCAGACAAACACTTATTGTGGTATTCAATCGTATCAAGAGGAGCAATATCTTTATATTTCATCATCCACTCCTTATCATCTGATCTAATAGCATCTAGCATCGGTTTGACTAAATATAATCCGTCTTTGGCAACTTGATGAATTGTGTCAGCGCTAATAATTTCTTCGCCACCTAGAGAAATAACTTTCCACTGCACCATCTTGTAGAGCTTAATTGCAATATCAGTAATTCCTTGACTCTCGTGATAGAGAGCTTCGTTAATTTCATCAGAGAAAGGAACATAAGTTTTCGTCCACTGGTACTCCCACATTCCCTCTATGAAAAACTCCCATTCCTCATCCTGTAGCATTCTGTCCCAAATGACACTCCCTTCTCCTGTGCCTCTTCTAGCATTTCTGAAATTTCCTTGAAGAATTGGGAAAGCCTCATTTGTTCCAACGCGAATAACTGGAACGCCAATAATGTTGTCCAGTTTCACTAAAAAGTTCAACATATCAGAGCTACTTCTTCTCGCTGTAACCAGATTTTGCATCTCATCAATCACCAATAGTCCCAGATGTTGGGTATGGGCAAGTTGAGCAACTTGAGCCAGCATATAATCTTCAGAGTTGCCTTTTGAACCAAACTTTCTGAAGTTATTTGTGCCTAGCAATCTGTCAACGGCAAGAAAAATGTCAGTACATAAACCTTTTAAAGAACCAGCATGAGGACAGTCAACTTTGAGCCAAACAATTTGGTAAACACTGTACTCTGGGTGGACAATTACTTGGGGATATAGAGAGAGGATGTTGTAGAGATTAGTTGACTTACCGATTCCGGATGGACCAATTATCGTTAGGCCAGACGCTGAAGTAGGAACATCTACATAATCTTCAAGAGTTTTACCGCCTCCTCCCTTCACCGCCTCGTAAATTTGCCTTGAACGAAGCGCATATCCAGACTTCAAAGGATTCCGGCCTATATAGCCATTCATTAGTAGTACACAAACTACTTGCTGTAGATCGACAGTCTTATTAAGTGGGTCAAAATATCTGGATAGTCGTTCTATACAATGAAATCTATAATGAGCATCAAATTCCCTCTCTTCAGGAGCAAAATCTGGGTATCTCGTTACATATTTGCTAAACTCTGCTCTAGAAAGGATAGGAGGTAGTGCCTGAATCAAAGGGTTAGAATTGTACTCAGGCAGCTTGTGATCTCTATATTGAGCAACAGCCACCTGTTTTCCATTAGGAATTTCTCTCCATTCCCACTCACTGTTTGTGTCCACGCTTAAGCTCCTGTCGATTTTTTCTAAGAAGATCGAGATAGTCAGGCTGCAATGACTTTGGCTTCTCCGAATCTTCAGGTTTGGTTTCCACAGCCTCAGAATTACTCTGAGTCTCTGTCATCGCTAGCTCAAACCCTTCAATTTCCCGCTGTTTATCTTTTTCAGAAGTTCTGTTTCCTCGGATACCAGCAACTTTTTGTCTATTACTTGTCCTATCATCTTGAACAGCCTCAGCCATTTTTTCTGCTTTACTTACTACATTTTCAATTTCTGCAATCAAATCGACTTTCTCTTGTAATCCTTTCCCTCGACCTTTCTGCTTTTGCAGCTCTTCGTAAGCAAGCAGATATTCGATATCATGTAAATCTTTGTTAGAGTATCGCTCTTCTGGATCGTAAAGAACACACTTTTCAAAATCTCTACCGTCAGGGGAACGAAGGTAAATAAAGTTCAGCTTTCTTGGATCGTAAGAGATATCTAATGATTTATCTGACTTAGAAAGCAATTTACTTCTAGCCTTCTCAAACCAAAACTCCCTCCTTGCCTTTTCACAGGTATAGTACATTCCCTTGAACTTAATGCCCTTAGCGGTGATGGTCGCTTTTCCAGTAGGCATCAGGTTCAGTTTGACAATATCTTCAGGAAAAGTTCTGAGTCTGCCAGAGCGATTAGCAATCCCCCACTTCCACAACTCGATGGGTATGGGAGATATATCATCAGCAATCATCATCTCTTCCCTTTCATAGTTACTCAGGTAGTGTTGATGGTTACGGTGAAGAATACAGCGAATGATAATTTCAGTGAATTGGTATAAGTCGAGCTTTCCATCAAGACGATAGTCGCGTGCCCCTCTTTGCCTAAAGTCTTTGTCTATATAACCTGGCAAAAATGGCTTGACATACTCATGAATGGTACGGAAGTATCTCTCTACCAGGCCTTTCCAGTCAGCTCGATAAGATGCAGCATTCTCAACCCGAATATTAAGATTAGGGATTAACGTCTCTACATTCGCCCCCACCAGTTCACCGCGATCGCCCAGAATTGCATCTGGCATGTGGTGACAAGGCCAGTCATCTTGAGTAATTGAAATGTCATACTCTTGGCAAAATTGCACTTTATCTGTAGCTGCGTTGGCTAATGCCATCATTGCTCCAGCCCAAGATGGTCCTTCTAAACCAACATAAACGCCCACTACCATGCGGCTGAAGACATCGATAACTACGTAGATTACTGGTCTGCCAATAATCCAGGAGCGGTTATACAGGGAAACCAGGTAAACATCTGCTACTGTCGCATCAATTTGGAATCGAAACCCTGGTCCAAGGCTTTCCATCTTGGAGGTTCCCATAATCGCTCTGTTTTGCAGAGCGTATCTATTTGCACCTTTTCGAGATATGAGAGTTTTTCTAATATCTTGTTCTACCTCATACCAATACTTAAATTGAGTTATTGTGGGTCTCTTATCGGGGGGCAATAATTCTGACTTTTTTATTCCATTCTCATAAAACTTCTCTTCAGAATAATACTTTTTTATCATTAAATCATAAGCAGTAGTTAGAGAATTCTGTTTAGGATTATTGTAGAACTTATTTATAGCAATTCTAAAAATTCTCTTATCGTCCTCAGTAATGTTTATACCTGTTCCGATCTCCGGCTCTTCTCCATATTTTCTGGGTCTTCCTCTTTTCTTCTCTCCAGATTTTCTCTGCTTTCCCTTGCCGCCTGAATTGATATAGTCAGGTAAAAGTGCATTTTTACACTTACCTCTTTGCCAAAACCTTCTCAGGTATTGATAGATAGTTCTTTCTATAGCTTTATGCTGTTGGGCAACTTGTTTAACAAGAGAACCGCGAACGTTCCGGTAGTAGATAGAAGGTTCATTCTCTGAGCTAATGAGTGGCTCAATCATTAACCAAGCTTTGTCTCTGATTTTCTTCTCCACGTCCGATAACTCTTCGTCTCGTACTAGTCTTGCCCAATGGTCAGATTTCAGCTTGGATGCACGACCATCAGCAATAGCTTCTCTAATCTCATTAACGCTCTTAGACTGCGGAAAGCCTGTGGGAGCATAGATGTCAAAAACAAAAGCAATTATGTAACCTTCATCAATCCACAGAACTCTCTCGATGAAGTTGTTGCCTGATTCATCAGTCCATTCTATGAGGTCATTAACAAATAAATCATCATTCATGAATAACTCCTTCGTAACATTTCTAGAAAACAATTCTTTTAATAGCTTTTACGGAAGAACAACCAGATATTTTAGTTTCCACCATATCCATAACGATTTCTTTTTTGGCGAGAAGATGCCTAAATACATAAAGTGACGTGCCAGATTCTAGGTTTATCTCCCGGTCTAAAGCCGTCGTAATTTTATTGATAGTGGTGTTATTGTTTTCTTCTTCAAGCCTCGACTTCAGAATGGTGGCTACAGACTGTAGTTCTGCAACATCCATTTCCGTATTCGCCTCTAACCTATAGGCAGAATGAATCCACTCGATATTCCCGGCTAAAATTTTCGGAATTTCTTTTTCTGTTACAACTGCCCTGACCACGACCTTCCTTGACGTAACGCTCAAACGTAGCCTGCGTCCATTCCCCTCTGCCCACAAAAAAACCTCCAGAGGGGCTTAAAGATCCACCCCCCTAGAATTGTACAATTTTATTATTAATTGTCCAACTTTATTAGTTATTGTCAGACTTTATTATTAATTGTCCAACTTTATTATTCCTCCACAGCAAAGTTAAGGTATTTTTACGATTATTCGACAGTGACACTCTTCGCCAAATTCCTAGGCTGATCCACATCCAAGCCGCGCCGTGCGGCAATATGATAAGCCAACAACTGCAAAGGAATCACCGTGAGGATAGGTGAAAGCAATTCCTCCACAGCAGGCACCGGTAACAAATCATCAAACGTTTCTGCTGCTTCTGCATCATTCATCGGCGTTACTCCAATTAAACGGGCATCCCGTGCCTTTGCTTCCTGAGCATTAGACAAAACTTTTTCATACACAGTACCCGGCATTGCGATCGCCACCACCGGTACTTTAGCATCCAACAGCGCGATCGGCCCATGCTTCATCTCTCCTGCCGGATACCCTTCCGCATGAATATAACTAATTTCCTTCAATTTCAACGCCCCTTCTAAAGCAATCGGGTAATTAATCCCACGCCCCAAAAAGATAAAATCTTGTGTCTCAGCAAAGTTATGAGCTAACTCCTCAATGTAGCGTTCCTGACTCTCCAAAACCAGTTCAATCTGTGCCGGCAATTGCCGTAAACCGATGACAATTTCCTCCAATCGTGTAGCAGTTAACGCCTGACGCCGCCATGCTAAATCCAACGCCAAACAATAAAACGCCATCAACTGACTGACAAACGTTTTAGTTGCAGCCACGCCAATTTCAATCCCAGCATGGGTATCAATAATCTGATCAACAATATGCCCTAAAGAACTCTCCGGGCGGTTAGTAATCCCCAACAATCGCGCCTCATACTGCGGTAACTGGCCACCACGACGACGTTTTTCCATCTCCAGGGCAGCGAGTGTATCTGCCGTTTCCCCCGACTGGGTAACGCCAATAGTTAATGTATTAGCTGTCAGGGGTGCTGGTGCATAGCGAAACTCCGACGCATACTGAACGATGGTAGGAATACCCGCCACCTGTTCTAACAAATATTTGCCCACTAAACCCGCGTGCCAACTCGTCCCACAAGCCAAGATTTGAATCTGTTCTAGCCCTGCATACAGTTCCGGTGACAACCGCAGGTTAATCGGAGATTGAGAGGCGTCTGAGGCGTTCCACTGCTCATTGAGGTAAGCTTCCAAACACGTCCGCACCACTCCAGGCTGCTCATAAATTTCTTTGAGCATAAAGTGCCGGAAACCCTGCTTTTCGACCAAGACGGGGTTCCAGTTCAGAGTGCGGGGATATTTTTTGAGTTTGTCGCCAGCAAAGTTATAAACTTCAACCCCTAAAGGAGTAAGACGTGCTAATTCTCCATTTTCTAGCGTCAGCACAGCACGAGTATGGGGAACTAACGCCGGTGTATCCGAAGCACAGAAAAACTCCCCTTGCCCAAAGCCAATAGCTAAGGGGGCTTGTTGACGGGCGACAATCAGTTCATCGGGATAGTCTGCACAAATCACGGCGATGGCCAACGCCCCTTGCAGCTTGTTGACGGCTTGGCGCACTGCCTCTAGGAACGGATTAGGATGTTCAGGATTGGACTGTTGGGTATGGGACAGAAACTCCGCCACTAAGTGCGGAATCACTTCTGTATCCGTATCTGAGCGAAACTGATGCCCTCGCTCTTTTAATTCTTCCCGCAGTTCGCGATAATTTTCTACAATTCCGTTCTGCACCACGGCCACCCGCATGGCACTATCCATGTGTGGATGAGCATTGTACTCTTCCGGCTTACCATGCGTTGCCCAGCGAGTGTGTCCGATGCCGATTCTAGCGGGATTGACTTCCCGTTCTAGTTTTTCACGCAGGTTGTGGAGTTTGCCTTTTGCCCGGACACAGTGGATTTGACTTTCTAAAACTGTGGCAATACCTGCCGAATCGTAACCTCGGTACTCTAGTTTCTCCAATCCCGCCAGCAATATCTCTGTGGCGGTTTGGGTGCCGATGTAGCCAACAATTCCACACATCTACCCGCTCACTCCTCCCTGTACACAACATTTTTACAAACTACTTGCCTCTTCATAACACGTCAAGGAGCTTGATCTGGGATTAACCCAACAGGAGGCATTGATAAAAAAAGAGGAGGCAAGATTACCTCCTCAGTATATGCAAATCCAAATGTTTCTTAAGGATGATTCCTATGCAATCGCAATAAATGAGCAGTCTTGACAAACTGTTTAGTAAGCCAAACCCATACTGCGAGTAGTTTCTGCGCCCAGGTAAACCCGGATGCTCAGAAAGTCAGTTGGGCAGGCTGTTTCACAACGCTTGCAACCTACGCAATCCTCAGTACGAGGTGAAGATGCAATCTGGCCTGCTTTACAGCCGTCCCAGGGAACCATTTCTAGAACGTCTAAAGGACAAGCCCGAACACACTGGGTGCAACCAATGCAAGTATCGTAAATTTTGACGCTATGAGACATTGAATAACAGCTCCAAACGAGAGTTCTCCACTCACTATTGAGTAAAACTCGGGATCGAGGATAGTTTACCGCAGTGCTTTCACCCCCTTAGACAAGAGGTAACAGAACTTCAAATTTCTTGATAAAACACTCATCCTTTCAACCCTGGCTAGGGAAGCGGGGGGGCTTAGGGTATGTTTTCTCGCTCAGAAGCTCTCCGAACCCATCTTTCCTCTCATATTGAAGACATCATAAATTTTGATTGAATGTATTGCTGTTGTCACTGGTTTGCATTTAGTATGCAATAGTAATACACGTCATACGACTACGTATGACGACTTGAACAGTCTACGGAATGACACAGGAAGGCTGGCAGACGCAGCCTTCCAACTTCCATTGTGTCCTCAATTGCAATAGGGTTATCTACTTATTCAACTGTTTCAATACGTCTTTAGTACCACTGAAGACGAGAGCCAGAGAGGCAGCTTTGCCTGAGTTCGTGGTGAAAAAGGTTCTATGGCAAAGCCTGGCGTGATCTGAAGTTCGCTATACAGGGAGGCAATTCTGTAGTGGCTTTGTGGTGTTTTATCGGCAATGAGATTGAAGTGGTTGCTTGGCAGGCACAAAGCAAGACTATTTCTACATTGTTAATAGAGTTTAGGTCTCAAGGAGCCAATATCAAGAGTCTTTGTCAATGTGGGTTAGATTTCTCAATGAATTAATTAAGACAGTGATGCTCTTTTTAGAGAAATCCGAGTACTCCAAAAACTAATAACAACATCACGGCTATAGAGGCTCACTATTTATAGAATTGGTCATCATTTATGAACAGTCAGCAACAACACTTTGATTTACCCAGTAATTTTATGGCAGAACAGCTTTTGATGTCCCAAGTAATTAGCCAAAAGTCTCAAATGTTACGAAATAAATTTGAATTGGAAAAAGCTGAAGAGAGCAATGTACTGTCTTCTCTTACCCTAGAGGTTGATGATATATTTTTTAGCCTACGCAAAGCCGATCAAATTATTCGTCGCGAACTTAATTTACTCAAAAATCATAAGGGAAGAACACTTAAGCAGCATTTAATTCCACCTTTGAATGTGGAAAAAATCCAAATCACAATTGATAAATTAATGTCCTACAAGCTGCTTGTCGATGAATATATAATCTATATGCTAGAAAATCATGATAACGGTTTATTAACCCTGATTCATGATTATAATAAATACTTGACAAAAAGAGAACAAGAAATAGGTCAAGATTGCTCCTTGAAATTAATAGATATAGATGAAAAACTCGTTCATCATATCCGTCATTTAGGGGCAATGATTTATCATTTAAATATTAATTTAAATTTACTCATTGTATTGCTTAAGAATGCATCTGTAACTGTAGATAACCAACAAACAGCCATCATAAAAAGCCAGGAGGCTGTGAGGGAGTATATGGTCAAACAATGGGGAAAAAAACAGCAAAGTGTTAGATTTCTAGAAGTGACCGTTGATGGAACTTATGCCATCTTGACCTGGGGCATTGAAGACCTCAGAGGCGACGCAATTTTGTGGCAAAATGATGACAACTGGCAACTCATGACTATTAGTCCGGGTATATTGGGACTCACAGATTTTGAGAATGTTAATATTCCCTTGGATGTAGCTCAGCGTATGCTGAGACTACACCATCAAAAACTGGGATATTAATAGAACAGTAAGGGGTTGGTTGCCGTAGATGGGAATGAATAACCAACCCTTCATAACTTGCAACCCTATGCTCAAATCCTTATTCCAAACGGCAGAATTTGCGATCGCGATCCGATTGGGGGTCTTGCCAGGAATAGGCAAAGTGGCTAACTGAGTTAATCTGCGGAACTTCCCGTCGTAAGGCTTGCATCTGGACTTCGAGGGGAGGACGATTCGTCACAGATTTACCCCAGGTTCCTGCCAAAACTGGAATCACCTGAACGCCTGGAGAGGCTCGATTAACCACTCGCTTCACCAAATCATCAATACACCGAGTGCTACCACAAACCCCATAGGACATCGGATGCCATTCTAGGGAACTCGGAAATCGATCCCAAGGTTGAAGTCGAGAATCATACCCAGCTTGACCTACGGCTTGGTTAGCATCCGGGAAAAACACAGCACCCGCTTTGATACCTGCACGTTGGGCGGGGAGACTCGCTAAAGCTAAAAAATCCAAAACTCCTTGAGCTGCATGCGCCACACTTAACTGCCAAAGCTGCCATTGCAGAGATGCCAGTGAGTCAGAGGATGAAGGAGTCCGACCTTGCCACAAGGGTGTCTCTTCCTGGGGATACATTTGATTAATCGCGGATAAATCAGACGCATTAATAGAGCCTTTACTGATATAGCGTTGAATTAACTCCCGTCCTTTACCATTCAGCGCACGATCCAATAAAGCCTGTTTAGCCGCATCACCATAAATCCACAAATCCTCAACTTTAGCCGCAACCGAATCAGTCCCCGAACCCCGTGGATACCGAATATAATCAAACAAAATACCATCGGGGCGTCGTTTCAAGACAGATTGAACCAATTGATAGTAATCGGTCTTGGCCTGCATATTGTAAGGGTCAATAAAAACTTGGGGGCCATCCGGGACAAAAGGCAAACTCGTTTGTCCTCGGCCATTGCGAGCGAGTACCCTTTGACGGTCTGAACGCTGGGCGTAAGTGTAACCAAAATTCATGGTAAACATCCAGGCATAAACCTGCATCCCTCGTTCGCGGCCTTTTTGAATAGCTTGTGCTAACAGATCAATGTTCTCGGTTCCTGGAGTCCGCAACACCGACGGCCAAGCTGTTTGGTTATCCGACTTGGGTATGAGTACTTGTCCGTCATAAAACACTTCCACGTTAACTTGGTTATAGCCTCGACTAACCAAACGGTCTAAGATTTCGTCAATGGCTCCGGTGCGGATATCGCAAGGATATAAGCGCAACCAAATCGCCTGAGTCTTTGGCCAAGTCCGAGAACGGCATTGCCGCAGAGCATCTGAATGTTGCTTAACGAGGTCTTGATAACGCTTCTGAGCATCTGAATTGCCTTTTAGAGCAGCAACACGGAAGTTTTCTTTTTGGGCGATCGCGTCATTGGACAACTGACAAGATGCTGTTGTTTGAGCCTGTGCTGTTTGCATCAACAACGACTGACTGATGAGGCTACTACTAGTCAAGAGTGCAGCAACAAGGCTGTGATAGAGACGCCGCTGTTGCGCTCTTTTAAGAAAACCGTTAGACATTCCTACAAACACCACAAAAGAACAGAACGTTGGCGTCCTCAGTCTTAACAGACTGCTAACAAATCGGCAATTATAGAGTTTTTCCAGCTATTTTCCGCTTTCAGTTCTCTAGCCTATTGTTCCGGACACCGAGCGAACACATTTTTCACTCAGTGCTAGCTATAGTGGCTTGGACGGAAATAGAGGGTTGCAAGTTGCCAAGTCAGCAGATCAGCAGACTCAGTTTACACCCATCAAAAAGGAGGGCCTCACTGTTTCAACCCTCCAATCGATGTGGCTTCAAGCCAGAATACTAATTTTAAGTCTGTTTGGAATAGGACGATCAATCCAGCAAATTGATATCCCATCTGTTTTTATCACTCGATGGCTCATTACTTGGGGCAGTAATGGCACTCATAAGAGATGTAAGTAGATTATGCCCCTCGCCTGAGTGCATTCTCCACCTGCTGGAATTCGTACTCTAGACGTTTTTTCAGTTTCTGCGGTAAAGGACGGTTCGGGTAAGAGCTGTAATGGCCGGCGAGGGAATTCAACGCTGTCCGCATTGTTGTGAATGAGCTAAGGTTTGCCACTTTCCCATCCCGACGATAGCGAGACGCAAACTCATTAATGGCTTGACGCGCTTTTGCTTGAGCATCTGCTTTGTCTGTGGCATCCTCTGGCAATTCAATAGCGCTTCTCAAGTTTTGCAATAGAGTTAACGTATCTTGGCGGTAATCTCCGGTCAAACCGGTGACACTGGTTGCAGAACACCCCATTAATGTGATGGTAACAACCAAGACTAGGGCAACAAGGCGTGATATGTAGCGCTTCATAAGCATGATTCACAAAAGACTGAATTTCAAAATTAGAACCTATCCTATCTTGGATTGGTACTCTAGGGGATTGTATTACTCGTCTTACGTACAATAGCTTAGACGCCATCAGCCATGCTTACCACAAAAGAATGAAATTACCCTCCGCTGATTCCTAATGTTTGAATTCAAAATTCAAATAGATAACTTTGAGTTGGAATTCTAACTCGGTGACTCCTGACCCCCTATTTTCAGATTAAGCACCATGAGCTATCACTGACCACAAAGGAATGAAAATCCTTATTCCTTCTGCCCTTTGTCATCTGCCTTCTACCTTATTTTCATAGGAGGTTGACACAACAAGCCAGTAATATTTAGCAATATTTTTTTAAAAAACAATACTTTTTGAGATATTGATTCAGCGATAAAAACGCAATACAATAGTATTCTACTGTAATTCAGCAGTAATTCATTTCAGTCAGCCTAATCCAGTTTCAGCGCAACAAAGGCTTCATTCAATCGCTGAAACGAAAGCGGGGAAACCATTTTTGGGGCATATCTTCTTATTTGGATTGTTCTTAGTTAAGACATAAAAGAAGAGGGGCATCTCTCAGCCCTAGCCCGTCAGCTAACCCCGTCGGCAATGAGAGGAGACCGCAAATTTAGCATTCCTCTTTAAATGTTTATTGGTCATCAGTGTCCTTGGCTGGTACTTGTCTAATTTGTTGCGCCTGTCCTTGACTCTGAGAAGAAGGTATTTTATTTGCACTTCATGAGTTCAAGGAGGGGCCGCTTATCATGGGGTGAAAATCTGTTATGTTAATTCACGAAAATAACCGGATTGCTTTGGTTTCTGTGAGTGGAGACCCGGCAGCAGAAATTGGCAAAGAAGAAGCGGGAGGGCAGAACGTCTACGTCCGTCAAGTGGGATTAGCACTCGCACAAGAAGGATGGTGCGTGGATATGTTTGCACGTCGGGAAGATTCCAAACAACCTGCGATTGTGCAACATACACCCAATTGCCGAACAATCCGATTAGCGGCAGGACCAGCGAAGTTTATTGGACGAGATCAAGTTTTTGGCTATTTGCCAGAGTTTGTGCAGAAATTCTTGGAGTTCCAACAACAAGAAGGATTTGAGTATCCTTTAGTGCATACCAATTACTGGTTATCCTCTTGGGTGGGAATGGAACTCAAGAAGCACCAACCGATTAAACAGGTGCATACTTACCATTCGTTAGGCGCTGTGAAATATCGCACCGTGGGTCATTTGCCGGCGATCGCATCCACTCGCTTGGCAGTGGAAAAAGCCTGTCTGGAAACCGCCGATCGGATTGTCGCAACCAGTCCTCAAGAACAGGAACACATGCGGAGTTTAGTGTCAGCCAAAGGTTCGATTGAAATCGTCCCCTGTGGTACTGATATCGAACGCTTGGGTGTCGTGAATCGCCAAGAAGCACGGCAACAACTTGGTATTTCACCCGATGCCAAGGTGGTACTGTATGTAGGTCGGTTCGATCCGCGCAAAGGAATTGAAACCTTAGTCAGGGCAATGGGCCATCAAGAGTGGCAAGGCCAAGGAGATGTGCGCTTAATCATTGCAGGAGGCTATCGTCCGGGACAAAGTGATGGCATGGAGTGCGATCGCATTAAGGGCATTGTGCGAGAACTCGGCTTAGAAGAGATAACCACCTTCCCTGGACGCCTCACCGATTCTGATTTACCCATACACTACGCTGCCGCTAATGTGTGTGTTGTTCCTAGTCACTATGAACCCTTTGGGCTAGTGGCCATTGAGGCGATGGCTTGTCGAACTCCAGTTGTTGCCAGTCAGGTTGGGGGATTACAGTTTACGGTTATCCCTGAAATTACAGGATTGTTGGTGAAACCTAAAGATGAACGGGGGTTTGCACAAGCAATTGACCGTATCCTGAGTAATCCCGAGTGGGGAGAATATCTTGGTCAACTTGCGCGTCAGAGGGTGGAAATTGCAATGAGTTGGCAGAGCGTGGCCTCTAGGCTGACGAATGTCTACAATACCTTACTATCTCAAACCCCCTCTGTATCAGCCAACACTTCATCCATAGCGGCATAACTCAATTAAATAGCCATAAAACCTGTAAGGGCGGGTTGAGGAATCAGCTTGATTGCTGTGCTGAAAACTGAACCTCAAAACCCGCCCCTACAATCTCTAGGTTTATAGGGGTTGATTTAACCAAAACGTCCACTGACATAATCGCGTGTAGCTTCTTCTTTCGGGTTTTGGAAGATGTTTTCCGTGCGATCGTACTCCACTAAGTACCCTTGTTTTCCACCTTTTTCAGTTGCCTGAGCATTGAAAAAGGCGGTCATATCCGCAACCCTTGTTGCTTGTTGCATATTGTGCGTCACGATAACAATCGTGTAATTTTCCTTGAGTTGATGCATCAACTCTTCAACTTTAAGTGTAGAAATAGGGTCGAGGGCAGAGCAAGGTTCATCCATCAAAACCACATCCGGATTAATGGCAATGGTACGGGCAATACACAAGCGCTGCTGTTGTCCACCAGATAGCGCCATGCCATTTTGCTTGAGCTTATCTTTGACTTCATCCCAGAGTGCTGCTTGTTGCAAAGAGCGCTCTACTAACTCATCTAAATTACCCTTATAGCCATTGACTCGCGCCCCATAGGCGATGTTGTCATAAATCGTTTTGGGGAACGGATTCGGCTTTTGGAACACCATGCCAATCCGCCGCCGGACTTCTACTGGGTCAATATCTGATGCGTATAAATCTTGGTTGTGATAATAAATTTTGCCTTGGATATGGAATCCATTAATGAGATCGTTGAGGCGGTTAAAGCACCGTAGTAGCGTACTTTTACCACAACCGGAGGGTCCAATAAAGGCAGTTATGCGGTTTTTGGGTACATGAAGATTTACACCTTTGACCGCTAAAAAATTGCCATAGTAAATATCGAGGTTTTCAGTTTGCAGAACGGTTTCTGTTTCGTCGGCAATTCTATCATTTAAGTTAGCAGATTGTGGGTTAAAAGTCATATAAGTCTCACCTAGATTTTATGTTTATCTTCCTATAGGATAGGATGATTTTTCCGGCTTTTTGCTCTCAAAGATGTGTCAAGTTGGTGGACATCTTAAAGCTGAGAAACACCCGTCTTACTCAATGTTTCCTCAATAAACTTTCTTGCGGGTTGCCACACGAGCAATGATGCTAGTCAGCAAAATCAAGAGGACTAAAATTAATGAAGCTGCCCAAGCAAGTTCCTGTAAGGGTTTAAAGGGAACCGTTGAATAGTTGTAGATTAAAACAGAAAGCGTGGCAATGGGGTTAAAAATCCCCCGTTGCCCGAATTGGGAATAGAGGGCGGTGAAAATTAAGGGGGCTGTTTCTCCAGCAGCACGGGCGATCGCAAGAGTCACCCCTGTGAGAATAGCAGGCAAGGCCGCAGGTATAACAATACTCAAAACCGTTTGATAGTTAGAAGCTCCCAAACCTACCGACGCCCATCTGATGTCTTGCGGTACTATTTTGAGCGCCTCATCAGTGGTGCGGACAATCGTTGGCAACATCAGTACGGCCAGCGCCATACCCCCAGCAAAGGCTGAGAAACCGCCCATTGTGACAACAACTAAACCGTAAGCAAATATCCCCGCAATAATTGAAGGAACACCCGCCAATACGTTGGTGGCAAACCGAATCCATTGTGAGATTTTACCGGAGCTAAACTCTGATAAATACACAGCCGCTAAAACCCCGAAGGGTACGCTGATGAGCGTACCTAGTGCAACCGTTATCAAAGTACCAATAATTGCATTGCGTATACCACCACCCTGTAACCCAGGAGGAGGTGGCAACTTAGTAAATAAATCTAAGTTCAGACTATTTGCCCCTTGAGTGATGACATAGTAAAGAACAAGGAACAATGGGATCAGGGCAATGACTAAACATAGACCTGCCAGGATTGTCATCACAATACCAAACAAGGTTCGCGGACTCGAGTAAGACCGCTTCATGCCGCCAGTGGAGAAGCCAAAAAATTGGTCTGAGCTGCTAGTTGACATAATAAAGCAAGACGTAAAAGCAAGGTGAGGGTAGAGTTTCTCTCTGGTACTAGAACTTCTTCACTTGGCGGACAATTAACTCGGCCAACATATTGACAATCAGGGTAATGAAAAACAAAACTAACCCTGCATACATCAACGCCGAAACCTGCAAGCCTGAAGCTTCGGAAAATTGACTGGCCAAAAGCGAGGCAATAGTATTTCCAGGTTCTAGGAGTGAAATATTAATTTGATTGGAATTACCGATGAGCATGGTAGCAGCCATCGTTTCTCCTAGCGCCCGACCTAGCGCCAGCATAATTCCACCGACAATGCCGGAAAAAGCGGCGGGAATCAGCACCCTAAACAGCGTTTCCCAGCGTGTTGCTCCCAATCCTAAGGAAGCTTGTCGTAACTCAGGAGGAAGAGCTGCAAGAGAATCGCGAGAAATTGCTGTAATAATCGGCAAAATCATGATTGACAACACGATTCCAGCAATCAACATAGAGCGATTGGTAGGTTCAGTTCCAAATAAAGGTATCCAACCTAAGGTATTGTGCAGCCACTGTCCTAGGGGTAAGAAAAAAGGAACTAAGACAAAAATACCCCAAAGACCGTACACCACACTGGGAATCGCTGCCAGAAGCTCCACCATAAATACTAAGGGAGTCCGAACCGATAAGGGCAGAAAGTCTTCGGTTAAAAAAACCGCTGTCCCGATCCCTAAAGGTACTGCAATGAGTAGGGCGATGAGCGAACTTACGATTGTCCCGTAAATCATGGCCAGCGCCCCGTAACTATCGTCAACGGGGTTCCAGGCGCTATTAAACAGAAATCCTAAGCCATATTCTCTAATGGCAGGCATCGCCCTGATCCCAACCACGATTGCTATGTAGATCAAAACACCTGCCACAGCTAGCGCCAAAATGCGAGTTAGCCAGATGAAACTAATATCTAACGTTTTTTCTGTGCTAGAGCGAGACTTACTTCCAGGTGAGGAGTTTTGAGCAAATGTAGTCATGATTGGTTTGATGAAACAGAGCCGTAGAGAAAAAATGTGGGAGCAAACATGAGTGAGCTTTTGACCTGATCCTGCTGTAATAAAAAACTCGATAAATTGGCCTTTGAACCGTGCCTACGCTCAAAGCTTTGCGCGTAGACGAGCGGCTCTCGAACCAATATAAAGGGTTTTAGTTGCTCTACTGACCCACGTTGATCGTGTATTCTGGGCTGATTTGATCGGCTGCCGAGGCAACTTTTTGTCTGACATTCGGCGGTAACGCAATATACCCTAGCTCTGGGGCAATTTTTTGTCCTTCGGTCAAGCCATACTCAATCATGGCCTCTAAGGCTTTGGCTTTAGTTGCATCAGGATATTTCTGATGGGTCAACAACCAGGTATAGCTGACGATGGGATAAGAGTCATCGCCTTCTGGGTCAGCAATGAAAGCTCGCAGGTTTTCAGGTAATTCCACAGCTTCCAAAGTTTTTGATGCCGATTGTTCGTCGTACTTAATAAATTTACCTGATTTGTTTTCCAGAGCGGCCGCATTGAGATTGTTATTCTTGGCATAGCCGTACTCGACATAACCAATTGCGCCTGGAGTTTGCTGGATTTGGGCGGTCACGCCTTCATTTCCTTTAGCCCCGACACCGGTCGGCCACTGAACAGTTTTGCCTTCTCCAACTTTGTCCTTCCACTCTGGGCTAATGGCGCTGAGGTGCTTCGTGAAGACACCTGTGGTTCCACTACCATCGGAACGGTGTACTACGGTAATCTTTTGGTCAGGTAGCTTGGCATCTGGGTTAGCTTTGGCGATCGCAGGATCGTTCCAGTTAGTAATCTTACCCAGCAGAATATCAGTATAGACTTGCCGAGGAAGTTGTAGGTTTTCAACACCATCAACGTTATATGCCAAGACGATGCCTCCAGCGGTCATCGGCAGCAAGAGTACGCCTCCGTCTGTGACCTTTTGGATCTCTTCATCTTTCATGGCCACATCGCTAGCACCAAAGTCTACAGTGCCTTTGGTAAACTGCTCAACACCAGCACCGCTACCCACTGACTGATAGTTGACCTGAAGATTGGGATATTTTTGATTTAAATCTTGGAACCAACGCTGGTACAAAGGAGCTGGGAAGGATGCACCGGCACCAATTAATTGTACGTCTTGACTCAAAGCCAGTTTATCCGCGCCTGCCTCGCCTGCGGCTCCCGGAGATGCGCCTTCCTCAGCATTATTTGCGGTTTCATTGCCCCCGCAAGCTGCCAAGCTCAAGCTTAAAGCAACTACAGAAGCTGAAGCAATCCAGCGTGTTGGGGTGAGTTGATTGAATCGAAAAAGCATCTTGTCTAGGATTAGTTAATTATTGGATCAATAAACCCTTAAAAGGATAGCGCTTGTACGTAAAGATAAGGTTAAAAGATGATATGAAATTCTCCCACTTATCCCAAGAAATGTTGGACTTCTTGCAAACTCAGCAATAGTGGGAGATATGGACTCTTGAAATAGGGGCTTTCGATCAGAAGCCAAGTCCCCAATATTGTATTATACTGCTAGTTGTTTTATAGAAATTCACAGACTGATTTTTAAGTTAAGAATCTTTGAAAAATTTTTAATTGATTAAGTGAATATCTCAGCTATGAGCAATTCGGTGACAACGAAACAGATAGATACTTTTGTAATTGATCAGGTTATAAGCTCATGGATGATATTCCTTAGTGAGATAATAATTGCAAGTCTTGATTTTTTAGGGGCTTTCTAGCAATTTTAGATTTTAGATGCTCATCTGCTCAAACCCTTACCGCCACTTGTAGCTTGCCTTAAAGCCCATTGGCCACACATCGCCCCCCATGCCCGGACAGAACGGCTTCAATATGGTATAAGGTTTCAGGCGATCGTTAATTTCTTAAGAAAGTAAAACAGAAGACATTCTTTCTTTTACAATGGTTGCCTTCTACTTTGTAATATTTGGCGTTGAAAGCCTCTAGATGAGTGTGTCTGTTCCCAATGAACTTCTGTGGGCATTGATTGGCTTACTGCTGACTATCGGCGGGACTTTTGTGGAAGCCTTCGTCACCAATGCGCCTTGGCACTGGTCTGGAGAGGGTATCCATACCGTTTCGCTAGGTGTAACCTATCAGATTGGAGCTGTTCTTCTGACAGGGTGTTTAGGTGGTAAGAGTGCCGGTGCCCTGTCTCAAATCGCGTACATCGTCTTGGGATTGAATTTACCCGTCTTTACCCAAGGGGGCGGGATTGGCTACCTAAAAGAGCCTAGCTTTGGCTACCTCTTGGGTTTTATCGGTGGTGCTTGGGTTTGTGGATTTTTAGCCTTTCGGATGCCGCCACGGGTTGAATCACTATCGTTTAGCTGTCTATGCGGTCTCTTGACTATTCATCTGTATGGCATCGGCTATTTAATCATTTTCCACGCTTTAAACCTAGCATCTCCTGACGACTTATCATTGCTGCAAGCGATCATGAAATATTCCATTTTTCCCCTACCCGGACAGCTTGTCGTTGTCTGTGCGGTTACAGTGTTGGCATTCACTCTACGGCAACTTATGTTTTATTAGTCAATAGTCATTCAAGTTTAACCTTGAGTGTGAGAAGCAGCTGGTAGGCTAAAAGCCGAACACTCAAGACGATTGACCCTTAGACTCATGACAATTGACCCATCACCTGTGACCCATAACCCATGACCAAACGCTTAAAAAATCCCCTCTTCTGGATTTGTGCCATTATTGGCCTGATTTTGGATCAGTTTACTAAATATTTAGTTTTACAGAATTTTCAGTTATACGATACTCTTGCGGTATTTCCAGGTATCTTTCACTTAACTTATGTCAGAAATCGAGGGGCTGCTTTTAGTCTGTTTGAAGGAGCGATTTGGTTGCGCTGGCTGTCTTTAATCGTGAGCTTGGGGTTAATCGCCTTAGCCTGTTTTGGGCCTAAACTCAACACGTTTGAACAATTAGGATGGGGCTTCATATTAGGAGGAGCGGTAGGGAATGGTATTGATCGGTTTATCAATAACGGTGAAGTTGTAGACTTTCTCCAATTTCCCTTTGTTAAAGTCCCGATGTTAGTCGGTTTTTTTCAGTTTCAGCTTCAACCTTTTGCCGTTTTCAATCTGGCAGATGTTTTTATTAATATCGGTATTATTTGCTTGTTGATTGCTTTCTTTCGGCATCATCCAGAAACGCCAAACTCTCGAAATCGTTAGGCGCAGTGTTTTTGGGAACGGCTGGAATAATTTAGATGCACGATAGCTGACTCTATGGGCTTTATTTAACGGGAAAACTCACAAAAATTTCTTTTGTCACCTCAACCTGTGCAGGAGCATCTGGATCATAGGGAGTAGTATCGCCCCCAAAGGGTAACTTCCCACCCGAATTACATCCAGGAAGAAACACATTGTAGAATGGTTCTGCCACAGAGGGAACTTTTCCCAGTTGAGCTCCCATCGCCTCAGCGATCGCTCTAGCTCGTGTTTGAGCATCTTGAATGGCTGTCTGATAAGCTTTTTGCTCTAAGGGCTGGCAATCCTTGACAGCATACTCCACACCGACTTGGCTAACATCAATTTCCTCACTCTTACTCACCGCTTCATTCACAACCGTTACGACTTGATTGAGGCCCTCACGCGTGGGTTGATCCAGGTTTACTAAAATTTGAGCTCCCCCTGTCGAAGTAGAGGGAAAAGGAAAAGGAATCCCACTCCGGCGTGGTTGAGTCACTTTCAATTCGATGGCATCTTTCGGTACGCCGCTAGCAACTAACGCATCCACAATGGGTTTCAAGCTTTCCTCACTTAAGGGTGTCGATTGAATCTCAAACTGGGCTGTGACACCGGGTGAGGGTGATATTGAGGGAGCTTTTGGACTAAATTTAAATTCTAGTCGTGCTGTATCGGCAGCTCCTGTCGCTCGACCTTTGCCGATAATTCTAACGGTTTGCTGGTTTCCTCCAGGCGGATAAAACAGTTGGGCGGTGTGAACCGAGTGGGACACATCACCCTTACTCTGGATGGTTGTGGCAGCTAATGCCTTGGATATGGGACGGTCAGACTTTTGTGAATGAGCTAAAGGTTCAGCCCTAACAGCACTCGGTATCCCTATGCCAGCACAAGCAACCATCGCCGCCGAGACGAGCGATGGGATTACTATTGTGTTCATCACTTTCTCAACGGATGGTCTACGGGACAATCATACAATGACGTGGGCTTCGCCGAATACTTAGTTTAGGGCTGATGCTAATCTCACAAAAACTTGGGTTTTTAATCTAAAATCGTGGCATTAATTAGCTCCAATCGCCTAAGCTGATTCAGATTTGAGTAGCCAAGATGGATGAGTGAGCAACTCAGCGCTAGAACGTTTCTCCACCATTTCCTGAGTAATCACACAACGATGAATATCTTTACGGGAGGGCAGCTCGTACATAATATCCAGCATGAGTTCTTCTAAGATACCTCGTAGGGCTCTGGCTCCTGTTTTGCGTCGATAGGCTTCTTGGGCGATCGCATTAAGGGCATCTGGCTGAAACTCGAGACGAACATTGTCCATCTTCATGAGTTTTTGGTACTGTTTGACTAAAGCATTGTGAGGTTGGGTCAATATTTTCACCAATGCTTCTTCATCTAGAGGATCGATGGTTGCCAAAACGGGTAAACGTCCGATGATTTCTGGAATCAAACCAAATTTCACCAAATCATCTGACTCCATGTGTTTAATCAGTTCTGCTGTTTGCTTTTGGGGTAAAAGCGTCTCACTACCCGGTTGAACAAAACCCATTGAGCGTTTACCAATGCGTTGTTCAACGAGTTTATCTAAACCGACAAAAGCTCCACCACAGATAAAGAGAATATTGCTGGTGTCTACTTGGATGCATTCTTGATAGGGATGCTTGCGTCCTCCTTGGGGTGGCACGTTAACCACCGTTCCTTCTAAAATCTTCAGCAGGGCTTGCTGTACGCCTTCACCCGATACATCCCGTGTAATCGAGGGATTTTCACTCTTACGGGCAATCTTATCAATTTCGTCTATGTAAATAATGCCTCGCTCGGCGGCTTCAATATTAAAATCAGCAACTTGTAACAGTCGTAATAAAATATTCTCTACGTCATCTCCGACATAACCTGCTTCGGTCAGGGTCGTGGCGTCAGCGACGGCAAAGGGAACCTCTAACTGTGTTGCTAAGGTTTGAGCTAATAACGTCTTTCCGCAACCGGTTGGGCCAATCAGTAGGATATTGGATTTAGAGAGCGTTACACTCTCATCCGCCACGTTTTTGCTACTCTCGCCTGGGTCAACGCTCAGACGCTTGTAATGGTTGTACACTGCAACAGAAAGAACTTTTTTGGCTTGGTCTTGACCAATAACGTGATCGTCTAATGCTTGCTTAATTTCTATCGGTTTTTTCAGTTGATACCAAGCTCGGTAATTAGCTGGAGTAGAATGCTGCGGAGACGGTGCAGCGCTCAAGGCCGCTTGAATCGCACTATCCTTTGAGGAGTTGAGCAATTCCTCATCTAAGATCTCGTTGCACAGTTCCACGCATTCATCACAGATGTAGACGCCGGGGCCGGCAATCAATTTGCGGACTTGCTCAGAGGCTTTTCCGCAAAAAGAACATCTTAGATAAGAGTCGTATTTGGACATATTAAAATCTTGGCTGTTGAGTTGGTATCTGCACCTCTTGCTGAAGTCGGGTACTGCTGCAAGAGATGTCAGCGGTTAGAGGAGATGGGATGAGCGCAATGGCATCCAGCATGGCGATCAATAGAGCGATCGCATATACATGAGTTTAGATAGACGCTCCCCTTGTTGTTGAATGGGATTTCCCGACCAAAGGTGCAGCAACCTGACCGAGATCGCCCAAAAACTGGCATTATATCAAGTTGCAGCCTTGAAGTGTTTGGAGGAAATAGAAAATAGGGACTCAGCAATGAGGATAACTCTTAACCATGACCTATAACCCATTACCCGCCTCAATGAGAGCAAATCACCCAAAAACTACAACTGATATCACTACCATTGTAAAAACAATCTCATTGTCCTTAAAACAATGGCAGGCTTTTTAACACTTCTCATCTCCCTGCTGAGATTTATTCTCAACTAACAGAACTTCTTGCAATCAACAGGCGCAAGTAACTATCATTATCAATAATATATTGTCAATAATCGGTTATTTTTGAGAGGGTTATTATGCCTCCGTACACCGCCGCTTCGCTCAAGTCCGAACTCAATTCACGAGGTTGGCGCTTGACGCCCCAACGGGAAACAATTTTGCATGTCTTTCAAAATTTGCCTCGGGGGAACCATTTAAGTGCAGAGGAACTCTACAATTTGCTACAGCAACGTGGAGAGCCTATTAGCTTATCGACTATCTATCGCAGTGTCAAGCTCATGTCGCGAATGGGTATCTTGCGAGAATTGGAGTTGGCAGAAGGCCACAAGCATTACGAACTCAATCAGCCATTCCCTAATCATCACCATCATTTAGTCTGCATCCAATGTAACCGAACCATTGAATTTAAAAATGATTCGATACTCAAGCAAGGCATGAAGCAGGTGGAGAAAGAGGGATTACAGATGATTGACTGCCAACTCACCATTCATACCATTTGCCCAGAAGCAGTACGGATGGGATGGCCATCAGGGCTACCTAGTAACTGGTGCTGCACTCGTTCGATTGCACATGGCATCAACTAATCGGAGAGCTGTGTTACTTAGTCAACGTGACCAAGTTAGGCAAAAATGAGGATATGAGTATAGCTAGGTATCTGAGAGAAAGGCAATCTCATGCATTTTGCTCTGATAAAGAGCAAATAGTTTAACAAACACTCAGCTCAACTGTTTGCTCTCCTAGCTTTTTAGGGCTTGTTACAAAATAGAAGCAGGGAGTAGTCCTTGCATTTTACGAACTGTATTGATACAGGCAAGACAGTCACAGCCAAATTTTTGGATCGCGGCATCACTTTCTTCTTCTGTAAAATTGAGAATGGGTGTCTCAGAGGGTGAATTTGGGCGATCCTCAGGTATGGCTGTAGTATCAATCTCAACAGAATTGAAAGAACAACTACAGTTTATTGGTGTAGCTTTAGGATTCCAGCGTTCGGGGGTACTCTCATTAGCAGACGATGATAATTCTATCGAGTAAGCTGGTTTATCCGTCAGTGGCATAAACAGCATGGAACCGAACAGTGTGCTGCTCGATAATAACGTGAGTGCAAACTTATTCATCATTGACATTGACGCCTTTGAACGAATTGGAACATTTAGATTAGCTGGCTCGTTATCGGTTAATTTTTTACAAACGATGGAGCGAGCAGGTTGAATGGGTGCAGCTTAACACTTGATTTCTACACTTGCAAAGTGTCAGTCCCTGCGGGGAATTCAAAATAATTCATTCAAAAAAGGTTAAGGGTAGAGCGGTTTCTGATTCTCTACCCTTTATCCTGACTGCCCTCGATAGGCTAATCAGCTATGTCAGCATTCACTGATAAAGACATTACTTAAGCTTCGATTGTCCTTTCGCTTGCTCCATTGCAATTTCTTTCAATGCTTGATAGGAATTGATATTAGAAGCCCCCTCAATGGCTTTAACGGCTAAATCCTGAACTTGCTTGAGTGCCGCATCCAATTGTTTAGAGAGGTTGTGAAGTCGCGCTTCTTGATTTTGGATTGTCTGCTCTAATGATTGAATTCTGAGCTCGTAGTTGCGTTTTTGTCCTTCTAAATCCTTGCTCTGCAAATCTTCTTGGCTGGCAACCTGCTTTTTAGCAATAGCTTCGCCCTCAGCTTTTGCCTTTTTGATAGCGGCTTCTTTTTCTTTCTCAAAAGCTTCTACTTTGGTTTTTAATTCTTCAAATTTATTTTCTCGTTCTGCGATCGCTTTTTCCCGTTCATCCCACTGTTTTTCTTGCGTTTGCTTATTCTCTTCGAGTTCTTTATACAAGCGCTTTTGGTTCTGTTCGTAGGCATCGTTATCGAGATTGCGGCGTAGCGCTAAATCATACTCATATTCTTCTATATCGCGCTGGCGAGTTTTGCGCTGCTGTTCGTGATGTTCGGTAGTCGTTCGCTTATGTTCCTCTTGCTCTTGTTCCCAAGCTTTTTTAAGTTCTTGAATCTCTTGCTCTACTGCTTCCCGTCGTTGTCCAATTTCTTCTGCAAAAGTCTTCGAGTTTGTTTCATAGGTTTGAATCAAGGTATCTAGGGTATTCTCTTCAATCTCGTTCAAATTATGCAACACTTTAAGCTGTTGCATTTCCTCTGCAACTGTATGCTGTAACTCTTGAAGTTTGGCAGCTTCTGAAGTAAGTTTCTCTGATAATTCGCTGACAGCACTCCCAAACCCCCATTGCAGCTTTTCTAGGCTATCAATTGTGAACTTCATTTTATCTTTAACAGTTTGTGGAGCGTTCATCTCTATTGCGGGGGAGTGAAGAGTTTGTCTAGACGGAACTGAAAGTTTATCTTTCGATTCTTTTTGGAGCTGCTTGATTTGGGATTCTAACGCTTTTTTTTCCTCTTGAATCTGAGCGTATCCTTCTAAAATTTCTGCTTTGGTATTTCTTTCAGTAATTTTTTTAGCCATGCCAAGAACCTCATTAACTAATCTTTATCCTGAAACTCAAATCAGTTGTAAACTAGCCTTTAGGCTGGTTTTGAGAATTCGCTGCTGATGAGCTTTCAAATGCTCTCAAGGCCAAGGCTTGTGATTGTTTCATTGTTTCTTGCAATTGAGCGGAAAGTTGTTCAATTTGCTCAACTTGTTTTTGAATAGTCTGCTCTAGAGATTGAATTTGGAATTCATAACCCTGCTGTGTAGATTCCCACTCTTTTTTGACTAATTCTGCTTTTGCTTTGGCGTCTTGGTGTATTTCTTTAATAGCCTCTTCTCTAGCTTTTTTGACTGCTTGCTCTAGCTCTGTGGGGAAAGCATCTACCTTCTGTTGATACTCTTCAAATAAAGGTTGATGCTCAGTTAAAATTTGTTCTCGTTCAGTCCATTGCTTGGTTTTTTCTTGGTTGATTTCTTGTAATTCTCTTTCTTGATTCCGTTTTAATTCTTCGTATTCGTCGGTAGCAATTTTACGCTGACGTTCTAATTCGTATTGGTAATCCGCTTCTTTCTGTTGTCGCTCTCGAATCAATAATTCATTTTGCTCTCGAACCTGATGTTCAAATTCCTGCTGTTCTTTTTCCCAAACTTTATGCTTTTCAGTCCGATCCTTTTCGATGGATTCTCGCTGATTTGCTGTATTTTGCTCTAGGGTAATTAGATTTTCTTGATGTTCTTGAGTGAGTAGATGTAATGCATCTGCTACAACTCGAATTTGTTGAATTTCTTGTAATTGCTGAGACTCAATCGTGATAGCACGGTTGAGTTCATCAAGCTTGGAGGCTTCTTGTGCTAATTTTTCAGAAAGTCCATTGACAATATTGCCAAAATCTAGTTGCAAATCTGCAAGCCCTTTGACAATACTATCGATTGTATAAGTAGAGGCAGTTTGTAGGATTTGTTTATTTTTCTCTTTTTCGGCTTCTTCTTCTTTCGTGGCAATTCTTGAGTCAATTTTTTGTCGGTCTGTAAGGATTTGTTGAAAAGCTTTAAAAATTTTTTCTTTGCTGTCTTTAGTTGCAATCACGTTACTTCTCCTTACACGAGATTTAACTCAAAATTAACGAATGTCGAGGTACTGAAAATTCGGCGTTTAGTCATCTAATTACTTACGCTTTTAGAGAAATTTTTAACGCCTATTGCTTGTGTTTAACTACAGGAGTTCGGGCAAGTTTTCCGGACGTTGACTTGCCTTTTTAACTCTTATTTGGGAGTTGTAGGGTATCGATAGTAGAACATTTGTTCTAATGTAATATACTCAAACTCGCAGCCAAGCGTCAAGGGTATGACCTGAATCGGGACTTTATGAAGCTGTGAACTCATAAAATAAGTTCAAACCTAAATATTTGCCAGCTAATAATAAGAATGCGAAATAAAATATGTTCTAAATGCCCAATCGAGCCTCTTTGAGAAAGCGACTGAACGATAGTAAATTCAATTCAAACGAATACCAACCATGAAAAGCCCGAAATCGGTTTCAGCAACTCCACCCGATCCTTCCTCGCAGGCAAAATGGTGGGCAATGTTAGGAATAGGGTTGGGTGTACTGATGTTTACCCTCGACACCAGCATCGTCAACATTGCTCTACCGACACTGGTGAAAACTCTCAACACTAACTTTGCCCTAATTCAATGGGTAGTTATCAGCTACCTACTCGTCATTACCAGCTTGGTGCTAGGTGCAGCCCGTTTAGGCGATATGTTTGGCAAAAAGCAGTTATATTCAGTGGGTTTGGTTGTGTTTACAATCAGTTCACTATTATGCGGACTTGCACCCAATGTCGAATCTTTGATTGCCTTTCGTGCCCTTCAAGGTTTGGGTGCTGTATTCATCTCCGCGCTGGGGGCAGCAATTATTACAGAAGTGTTCCCAAATTCAGAACGCGGACGAGCATTAGGGATTATTGGTGCAGTTGTCTCTCTCGGAGTCGCTTTAGGGCCAAGTGTAGGCGGATTATTAATTGGAATTTCCGGCTGGCGTACGATCTTTTTAGTGAATGTCCCGATTGGTATCATTGCTAGTTTCATCGTTTCCCGTTTTGTACCCACTTTGATGAAGAATGACACTAAACAACATTTTGATAGCGTGGGAGCGTTATTAATGACTGTGACGCTGAGTTGCTTCGCATTGGGTATGACTGAGGGACAAAATCAAGGCTTCACTAGTACAATTTCGGTGATTTTGCTCATAAGTGCTGCTCTTAATTTTGCAGTTTTTCTAGTGCTTGAAGCCCGTATGAGGCAGCCGATGTTAGCATTAGATATGTTCCAAAATCTGCAATTTAGCCTCAGTTTGTTACTGGGATTATTAGTGTTTGTTGCTTTGGGAGGGATAATTTTTATCCTGCCTTTTTTTCTAGAATTAGTGTTAAAATTCTCTACTCAACAAGTTGGGTTACTGCTAGCAGTGTCACCAGTTTTAGGGGGAATCGTTGCACCCTTATCCGGTATTTTTTCTGATCGGTTTGGCCCTCGTTTGATTAGTTTACTCGGACTCATTTTGATGGTTATTGGATGCTTACTACTGAGTACTCTTCATGCCCAAATGACTGAACTGGGTTATATTTGGAGGGTTGTACCGTTTGGTATCGGGTTTGGTTTTTTCCAATCCCCCAACAATAGTGCAATTATGGGCGAAGTCTCGCGGGAGAGGTTGGGTATTGCTTCCGGGTTGTTGGCTTTATCGCGCACCTTGGGGCAAACAACAGGTGTACCTTTACTCGGAGCATTATTTGCCAGTTTGGCTCTCAGTCGTGAGGCTCTGGCAGTTCATAGTAATATCACTATCACTACTGCATCGGCTGAAGCATTAGTCTATGGTGTACAGGGAACACTGCACTTTGCTGCTTTCATTTTGGGGGCTGCGACGTTGTTAACCGCTGTAATCTGGCGCATCGAACGCTCTTTGAAGTAATGTTTCAGCGTGATTACATTGTGGCTCGGTTTGCAAGACTTGGAGCAACTCCCACCATCCAACTTAAAAGCACCCCAACTTAACTTAATCAAGGTGCAAACATACAAAGCTGGACATCAACAGTACTACCACTATTGATGTCCAGTTAGACAAGGCGAACCTAAATACACGTATAACGCACTTAACTCTAGGCAGGGATTGAGCGATATCTCATGGAACTTTTTCCGAGAACGCTTCGGTTTACTTCACCCAAACAAGGGGCTTTTAAACCATTGGGAGTGCCTAAAAACAAGAGTTTAAGCGGCCAAAAGTGTATTTTTTTTAACTGTCTCAGCGCGTCTTATTTCCTCGCTGGTCATTTTCTTGATCACCCATTTCATCTTGTTCCTCTTCAGCCGGAGGCTTGTTATACCGCCGATTTCTAGAGAAACGGCCTGTATTTTTGCGTTTACGAAACTTACGGGCGTAGGCTTCGTTCCGTTGCGCCTTTTCTTTTTTCTGATTGCGGCGCTTTGCCATGTTTACCTCATCAATAAAAAAATATGCCTCACAAATTCTTGCAAAAGATTCAGCTTGGCTTGTCTATCTTACCAGTCTTACTCGAAAGAAGAAGGCAAGAGTGAACCTCAGATGGATTCATTTCATTGTCTCTTCGTTGACTATGTTAGCGCTTACTGGACTGGGTAGGTAAGTCAGTCTGTCAGGCTCTTTTGGAACGGCTTGGGCAGGATATAGGTTAAACACCTCAGCCTTAATCAAGACTTAGCACTCAACAAAGGAGGTAAACTGTTCTGAGAGTGACAACTTAACTGAACCGATTCCCTAAGAGAACGCTCTTGGCACTGACGAAAAAACAGTTACACGAGGCAGGAAAACTGACTGTAGCCAATTTTGGCTGATCCCGATTTCAGGCAGATGCAGATAAGGAAGAACTCTTGAGCAGAACTCTTAAGTACGAGTTAGGCTTTTGTTTGGGAGCTATAAGAAAAGAATTTCTGATGCTCAAGGCTGAGCAGTTTTACCTTACAATCTTTAGGCTGGACTGAATTAGCCCTAGAGGTTGCTGTGACCGAGGCTCAATATAACATCCAGTTTGAGATATGCTGTTTCCAGCGCTGAAGTACCAAACTTGCCTGTGTAAAGACTATGATAACAGACTGTATGTAACCTTTCACGAGGCTTAAAAAGCCTTCTCTTGCAATGCGTCGAACCTGGCAATTTGTACAAACGGTATTGGGCATTATATTTCGCCATCCTGTCACAGGTACGAGTATCATCCCGATTTTGCCGAATGGGCAAATTGTCCTGATCCGGCGTCGCGACAATGGAAAATGGGGACTACCAGGAGGAATGGTGAACTGGGGTCAAGATTTACCCACAACCGTTAAGCGCGAACTGGAAGAAGAAACCGGACTCGAGTTACTCAAAATCGGTCGATTAGTTGGAGTTTACTCCGCTCCAGAGCGCGACCCTAGGATTCATTCCATTTGTGTGGTAGTAGAAGCTGAGGTTCAGGGAACAATGCAGGTACAGGATACATTAGAAGTCAGTGAAGTTAAAGCCTTCGATCGCTCAGCGATCCCGATAGGTGAGCTTAGCCATGACCACGATCGCCAGTTGCAGGACTACTTCGATGGCAAGACAACTTTCACTTAAACATCAACGGCAACGAGGTTTAGCATTCTGGTTTCAATCCCCCCAAGTTGTCCGTAGAAGTTCTCAATCTTCTCCCATCCGTTTACACTCCTCACCTTTGACTCGTTCAACGTTACCACAAGACCCCCAGCTCAGGATGAATCTACCCTCTATACGTAATTCTCGAATTAAGCTACCCTTGGGGCAGGTTTTCTGGCGTGAAATCGGTCAGGGGCCGACCCTCGTATTTTTACATGGGGCTTGGAATGATGGCAGTCAATGGCTATCGGTCATTGAGCAACTCAACCAAAATTATCATTGTTTTGCGCCTGATTTGTTGGGATTTGGTGAATCGGAACAACCTAAACTTCATTACTCCATCCAGCTCGAAGTTGAGTGCTTGTCTCAGTATTTAGAAGCCCTACATACGTCCCAAGTCTATCTAGTGGGTCATTCTCTAGGTGCTTGGATTGCTGCCAGTTATGCCCTCAAATACCCTGAGCAAGTCAGTGGCTTAGTCCTCATTGCACCCAATGGTGTTCAAACACAAGATAAGCATATAGATGTATCCTTGTCAAGGGCTTGGTTAGGACACCCTCCAATCGCCTACTGGATGGCACGAATGATCTATCCCCTAGCCCGACTATTGGGGCGGCACAAATCCATTGAGCAAGCGATAAAGCAACGTAAACAAATTCTGAGTTCGCCCACGGCCTGTAAACTATTACTCCAACGACGCCGAACAGAACTGCAAGCAGAATTATTGCAAGAGCAACTCGAATGGCTCAATGTTCCCACCCGAATTTTGCAAGGGGCAAAAGATACGCCAGATGCGATCGCCCGCGCCCAAACCTACGGCAATGGCATTCCTAACGCTGATCTGAAGATGATTGAGCAAGGGGGAAATGATTTACCCGAAGCCTTACCCGGTTTAGTGGCTAGGCATATTGATGACTTTGTGGCTAGGGTTGAAGATTGGAACGTGGAACGGATGGAAAGAAGTTGAAGGTATAGCAAAAGGCAGAGGGCGGAAGGATTATTACTGATACGTGGCCACAAGAACCGTTAGGTCTGTCCTCACCTTTCTGAGGACAGCTATATTGCTTGGCACTGATAAGTCAAATGATGAAAATTTCCCTTCCCTGACTCCTGACTCCCTATTTTTCTAACCACCAACTCCTTTGTAAATTGATTGTATACCCCAAAAGATTAAGTGAGGATCAGCCCTAAATTGATCAGCTATCTCCGGATACTGAGATTGGAGATAAGTTAATAACACCTGAGCATCTCCACCCGTGAATACAATCTGACTATGGGGAAAATGCGATCGCCAATCCTCAACAAAATCCCGAATACCCGCTAAAACCGTATAAATCACCCCACTCTCAATCGCCGTTGGTGTTTGCCTCGCCCAACGAGGAGGTAGCTGGGTGGGGAGTGGAATCGCGGGTAGTGCGGCAGTATTTTTCCCCAGAGACTGTAGTTGTAATCTCAATCCGGGTAAAATTGCGCCCCCAACCAGTTGATGCTGAGTGTCAGCGCCTGTGAATGTCAGCGCTGTACCAGCATCAATCACCAGCACCGGATATCCCAATCTTGCCCCTGCCCCCCATACAGCTAAAGCACGGTCAATCCCTAAAGTAGGATACAGTCCTAATAGCGGTATCTGCTCGAGGGTGATGATTGTCACATCAGGGTAAGTGTGCCAGAGGCTAGTTTGTTCAGGAACTACGGAGGCCAAATACAGAGGGATCGGATTGGCGGCTTGTAAATCACACTCAACGAACAAGGGCGGTAGCGTTTTCTGAGGAAGGATAGTGGATACCCGATGAGCCGTTAATTGATGTACGGTTTCTGTCGATAAATGGTTTGTATCCCACGACTGCTGCAAGGTATCCCCAACAAACCAAGCCCAATGTAGGCGGGAATTCCCAATAATCAACGCCAGCCAACTTTGGTTCACTCCAGCTATACCGATGTCATTTGACTAACTTGCCACCGACTCTTGCAAAAATTTGGCCATTCGTTCCACAGCCAGTTCTAAAATAGCGGGTTCATGAACTAATGCAAAACGCACATATCCTTCACCCGCTTTGCCAAAACCCGCTCCGGGTGATGCAGCAACGCCTGTTTTTTCCACAAGCTGAGTACAAAATTTCACCGAATCATGAGTCCATGGTTCTGGTAACTTTGCCCAAATATACATGGTTGCAGCCGGTGTAGGAACGTGCCAACCGATGCGGTGCAAAGCGTTGATAAAGGCATCCCGTCGTTGCCGGAAAATTTCGACCGAGGCTTGTACGCTGTCTTGAGGGCCTTGTAAGGCCGCGATCGCCCCATTCAAAATTCCCCGATACTGGTTAAAATCAACGGCCGCTTTCACCTGTCGTAAAGCTCGAATCAGTTGAGCATTACCAATGGCATAACCGAGGCGAAACCCCCCCATATTGTAAGACTTGGAAAAGGTAAAAAACTCAATGGAGACGGCTTTATCGGGGTCAGCTTGCAAAATCGAAGGCGCTAGGGATGTAGGATTTCGGGTTTCTGATTCCTCATTCCCAAAGACTAAATCAGCATAGGGGAAGTCGTGAACTAAGACTAAATCATGCTGACGGCAAAAGGCGACAGCTTCCTGGAAAAACGACAAGGGCGCGATCGCGGTTGTGGGATTATGAGGATAACTCAACACCATCATCCGAGATTGGGCGAGTACGGGTTGGGGAATATCCTCAAATATCGGCAAAAATTGGTTTTCTGCGAGTATCGGCATCGTGTAAATTTGCCCGCTAGCCAGGTATACCCCCCCAGCATGGGACGGATAGCCAGGGTCTAAAAGCAGGGCAAAATCACCGGGATTGAGTACCGCTAAAGGTAAATGTGCCGTCCCTTCTTGAGAACCAATTAGAGGAAGCACCTCCGTTTCGGGGTCAACGGGGATGCCAAATCGTTGACTATACCACTCGGCGGCAGCTTGACGAAAGGCTTGAGTTCCGTGAAACAGCAAGTAACCGTGAGTGCTTCTGTCCTCTAAAGACTCTCGAATAGCCGCCAGGACGTGTTCTGAGGCGGGTAAGTCAGAAGACCCTAAAGAGAGGTCAATAATATCTTGTCGGCAGGCTTTGGCCTTGGCCTTGGCCTGATCCATATCTGCAAACACATTGGTTTGCAGTGGCTGTAAACGCTGGGCAAGTTCCATTGTTTTAGAAGTCTAAGGTAAGACGGTGGCAAAGGGTCGCGTTCAAGCGTCTGACAGCTGAGCGTCTATCAGGCTACCTAGTTTTTGTTTGGTGATGGCTCCTTCATAGGATTGAGTGATCTGACCGTCTTTAAATAGCAGAATGGTGGGAACCCCTTCAACACGGTATTTCTTCACGGTATCAGGATTGGGATCGACTTCCATCTTGAAGACCTTGAGGCGATCGCCATAGGTATCCGCCGCCCAGTCTACCGAGGGCGAAACTAAACGGCAAGGGCCGCACCAAGACGCCCATAAATACACCAGTACAGGCTTTTGGGCCTGGAGTACTTCGGTGTCAAACTCTTGATCAGAAATTGTAATAACGCTACTCACAACACCCTCCCTAAAGACAATAGCTAGTGGTTTAATCACAGTGGCTCTGTACTCACTGAAACTTGTGTTCAGCTCGATTGCTCAGCCAGTTTTGGGTCACAATACATTTATTACACTAAATTAGTGCCAACCTTCAGCGCTCAATAGTGATTTTAGAGACTGCTGCTTATTCGTCACAGCATAGATTTCAAACTCACACTCGATCAGTTCAGTGCAAAATAACTAAGACCCAGATAGGCTCCTCATCAATTCCCTTCCCCATTTAAGGCTGTGAAATGAAGTCCGAGTTGCCTATCAAGGTCTTGTCCCAAAGCAGTAGAGTCAAACGCTCCGCAAGGCTTACAAATTGTCGATCTGCTTTCGCAGCGATTCCAATTCGGCATCAACGGCAGCATCCGAGGGGGCTGTTTTCTGCTCCTCTGAAGCCGGTAGTGCGCCTTGAGGTTGGGGACTACCGGACAATTGAGCTTTCATGGCGGCCAACTCATCATCAACATCACTGCCGGATTCGAGCATGGCAAACTGACTTTCCAAATCTGCTCCTCCTAGCTCATGAGCGGCCTGAGATTTAGCTTCCATCATCAAGACTTTTTCTTCCATACGCTCAAAGGCGGCCATGGCGCTGCCGGTGTTGAGGCCACCAATTGTGTTTTGCAACTGCTCATTGGCTTTAGCGGCTGATGCTCGGGACTTGAGCATATCTTTTTTGGTCTTGGCTTCGGAGATTTTACTTTCCAAAGCAATCAGATTGCGCTTGAGGGTATCAACCTGAGTCATTTGTTGGTCAAGCTGAGTTTTAAGCGTGGTGGCCGCTTCACTCACTGCTTTCTTGCGAGTCAGTGCCTCCCGTGCCAAATTTTCATCCCCTTTGGTGAGGGCAAGTTGAGCACGTTGCTGCCAATTGTTGGCTTCGGATTGATTTTTGTTGTATTGTTGCTCAGTACGTTTTTGTGTAGCAATGGCTCGGGCAACAGCTTGGCGCAGTTGCACGAGGTCTTCTTGCATATCAGTAATGGCTTGCTCCAGAATTTTTTCCGGGTCTTCAGCCTTGCTAACCAAATCGTTCAGATTGGCTCTGACGACTCTGCTGAGACGATCAAATAATCCCATGACGCTGTTTATCCTCGTGGAATGTATATAGTAGTGGTAAAGCCGACGCTATGGTGTCAGCTTATAGGTAAGTGTGCTGCAATTTAAGCTAATAATGCTATCTCATTAGGTGGCTCTCAAGCGTAACGTTGAAGTTACGTGAAACGCCAATCCTCAAGTCATTGAGATCAGGCACTTTAATCCAGTGTAAAAACTTCCAACCCAAAATCGCCAGATTATAGGATTTAAGAACCATCGGTTTCAGAGCGCAGTTTGTTGAGTTCGGCTTCAATTTCCGGATTTTGGACGGCTGATATCTGACTCGACGGTAATTGGGCAGGTTCAGTGCCATTGGCTAGGCTAGCTTTCATTGCAGCTAACTCGCTATCCACTTCATCGCTACCTTCGAGCGAGGCAAATCTCTTTTCTAGATCACTGGTTCCCAGTTCTTCCATCGCTTCCGATTGAGCTTCAAGCTGCATGACGTTTTCTTCCATGCGCTCAAACGCATTCATGGCACTTCCTGTACCCACATTCCCCAACATTTCGTTAATTTTTTGGGAGGCTTTAGCCGATCGCGCTCTAGCAATATAGAGGTCTTTTTTGGTTTTGGCATCTGAGATTTTACTCTCTAGAGTCCGCATATTTTCTTTGAGTTTGCTGACTACCGTGCCTTGCTGTGTCAGTTGGGCTTGCATGGCTTTGGCAGTTTCTTGATAAGATTTCCGCCGTGTCAGTGCGTCCCGTGCTAGATTATCATCTCCGTTGGATAGCGCCAGTTGAGCACGATTGTGCCACTCTTGGGCCGTGCTTTCGGCTTGAGCCGCTTGTCGCTCAGTGCGTTTTTGGGTAGCAATCGCCTGTGCTACGGCCTGCCGCAGTTGAATTAAATCCTGCTGCATCTCATCCACGGCTTGTTCCAGGACTTTTTCTGGGTCTTCTGCTTGCCCGATCAAGTGGTTGAGATTGGCACGTATTACACGCACAAAGCGATCGACGAGTCCCATGACAGCTCTCCATTTACGTTGCAGGTCAGGAATGCTTTAACCTCATGGTATATCAAAGTCCAGACTTGATTGGAAGCGCCTCTCGGATTTGATTTTAAGGATGATAAATCGAGGCATTCATTCCTTGTCGCTTGAGTTCGTTCAGTAAAGTTTTTGCTTGAGACTCGCGATCAAAGGCTCCGAGTTGAATGCGCGTCCCTTGAGGAAATCGCTCGACATAGGCATCCGGAACGACTGTTCGGGCTTTTTGGAGGTCGCGATCGCTACTGTAGTCCATCAATACATAATAAAATCCTCCCTGAGCTGAGGCAGAACTTTCATTCGGTGTTTTTTCCGGTGCCGAGGGTTGTGGCTTCTGCGTGGTGGGGGATGCACTCGACGATTGAGCTGGGACTCCGGTTCGAGGTAACGAGGGCAAAGGCGCAACGGGTGCGACTCTTGAGGGAGGCATTCCGGGTGGGTTGGGAGTCGGTAACAGTGCCGAAGAAATATCGGAAGAACCTCCCGCCTGTGGCACTCCTGGGTTAGGAGCAATCGGTGCGGGCGGTGCTATGCCTGTGGAGTCAGGACTGTCGGGTTGAGCAGAGACATCGGGTGATACGGGTGATGGATTCACATCCAAGTGACTCAACGTATCCAAATTCACTTCCGGAAACTCCGGTGCTGCCAGATTCGGGCCTGGCATCGCCGGCTTATTAGCCGTAGACGTTTGAGTTTCTGGATTACTCGGGCTGGAGTTTGATGCAGTTGTGGAGGTTGTTGACTCCTGGTTGCGGTTCCAATTCAGAGCCTTGAGCGTGGATGGATTTCTGGCCACATAAATAGCGGTCGCACCCAGCAGTAGTGCTAACAATGTAGAACCAATTCCCAGTGGCGTCAGCCATCGCTCTGTTAAACGTTTTTTCGGTGCTATTTCTGCTTCTTGTTGGGCCAAGCTCTGGAGAAGCTTTTCTGATGATTCTAGATAATCGTCCGGTGGCGCTGGAGATGGCTCAAGGGGGACTAAATCGCTTCCCCTATCGGCGGCCGATTCAGGTGTATGCGATGGCTCAGCCAATTCTTGAGCGCCAGGTTGATGACCTGCATGGGTGACCAAGGGAGCGCTTAAGGTGCGAGAAGGTATTGCGGAAGCTGAGGCCGGAAAATTGGAGGACTCACCGGATATCCTGGGTTCATCCTGCCTCTGTTCAGATGGGGCTGGGTTAGGAGTGGAGTTCTGGGATACAAAGGGGAATGAAATCTCCGGGGCTTTGCTCATCCCTAAAGCTGGACGTTGAGTTGTCTTTTCTCCCTGATCAACAGCCATCAAATCAATTGATTTACGGCTTTGGTGACGGCCTAAGCCACGGGAGGCCATGACAGGACGGCCAGCGCGTTGACGCCGATAGCGGGCTAATTCTTCTTCAAGCTGTACATCGATGCTACCCAGCGCCGCTTGTAAAACTGGGTTAATGGATGGATTGGATGTTGTGGGAGTGGACGGCTCAACGGAGGTATTTTTGCTCATAGGGGAAGGCTGAGGACTACGTTTATATGTTTAAGTTTGGATGTCTATAAAGAGCTTTCGATGAGTCACTCTCGGTTTCAGGGAAGGAACTGGGAAGTCAAGGGGATAGGGGGATGAGATCACCAAGATAGGGAAGGTTTGGAAACCATGACTCTTTCCTCTGACATTTTCTCAATCCCTATGTGGGTCAGTTTATTACAAGCTTTGGGCTTTGAGGCAATCGTGTAGCAATCTATCCTGCATTTTTGTTGTCCTTGGACTAGGATTCAGTTTAGAGCAACTGCCATCAACGGGAATGGCTCCGAATGGCGAGTCCGCTCTTGTTGAGGTCAACAGAATATATGTTTAAATCTCTCAATCATATATTAGTTACAGTAGAAAATCAGCCGCAGTGGCAAGAGTATCAGCAGTTTCAGCGATTGCTTACCCGTTGGGCTGAAGTTGTTGGTACGTCTATTGCTTTGCAGACACGGCCCTATGCCATCTCGAATGATGTGCTTTATGTGGCAACTTCTGGATCAGGTTGGGTACAAGAGCTACAGTTTAAACGCCGTCTGATTTTAAAAAAACTCAACACTGAACTCTCCACCTCCCTTATCGATATTCGCTTTTCCACCACCAAGTGGCAACAATGCTCCACATCTACACCTGAACAGTCAACGACACTCTCTCCCTCCTGGGAAGAGCATCCCAGTTATTGGGTCGAGGACGAGTCGGCCACACCGAATGAGGAAATATCCAACCCCAAAGACACTCAATCTGTGTTTCAACGCTGGTCGGTTGCCATGCAGGCGCGATCGCATTCTCTGCCTTTGTGTCCTCAGTGCAACTGCCCGACTCCGCCTGGAGAGCTTGAGCGCTGGAGTGTGTGTGGTTTGTGTGCGGCTAAACAGTGGCGTAGCTAAACGATTACCTCCCAGGAAATTAGGGGTCAGGGGTCAGGAGTCAGGAGTCAGGGGTCAGGAGTTTTTAGCCCCTATTGTGATCACATATCACAAGTGAGGACGGTCGCTGAGTACACCTCGTCTCCTGGATTACAGATTTAATAATTCAGCTTGTTTATCATATCTATGACGTTCATAGCCTACGTCTGATCACTCGTGAGAATTGTGATCATTGTGGAGATAATACCTGAGTTCATACTCCAGATTAGCTTTACAGTGGTTCATTTATCTAGGGTAGCTAAATTGACACTCCTGGCTATAAATAGGCGAGGATTCTTGGTTCAGCGACAGACCTT
>CAZPRJ010000059.1:0-48660 GCA_964588805.1 uncultured Microcoleus sp.
AAGCCGACTGGTTGAACCAAGAATCCTCGTCTATTTATAGCCAGGAGTGTCAAAATGAAAGGGATTAACTATTAAACTCACCAATTTATAGACGGCTTTTTAGCAACAGCCCAACGAATCTGGTAGCAGTGCCTGTTAATTCGTTATTAATTTATATGCAATTTCCTTTAATTTCTTCTCCGGCTCAAAGCCGACAAACTCGAGAGCGATTTGCCCATCCAGAAGACCAGTTATCGTATGAACTGGGTAAGGCCGTGCAAGAATTGCCGCCTTTGTATACTCGACTGGTGGCAGTGAGTATGAGTGCATTGGTGTTTGGCGCGATCGCCTGGGCACACTTTAGCAAAATTGATGAGGTTGCGGTTGCTCAAGGTGAGGTGATTGCTAGTACCCAAGTTCGTCCGGTGCGAGCGCTAGGAGAAGGAACAATTCAAGCGGTTAAGGTTCAAGAAGGCGAACATGTCCGCAAAGGTGAAATCTTAGTCGAACGCGATTCTAGCCTCCCTCAAGTTGAAGTTGAGCGTCTGGCCAAATCTGCCCAATTAATTCGAGAAGACTTGAAGCGCCTAGAAGCCGAACGTACTGGAGAGAAAACGGCTGGAACTGTATTGCAAAATCAATTACTCACGTCTCGCCTCAAAAGCTTTGAAACCGCCAAAGCGGCTGCACAGGCTGAAGCCAATCGCCAACAGGCGGGGTTAGATGCGGCTAAAGTCCGCTTCACTCGCTTGCAAGAAAACTTGTCCAATGCTGAAATCAACTGGACTCATGCCACCACAAACCTGGATAACACCCAAAAATTACTCCCCAAAGCTCAAGAAACTCTTGCCAACGCCCAAAAAAGGGTAGAGTCTTATCAACCTTTACTAACATCGGGGGCTGTCCCTCGACTCGATTATTTAGAGGCACAAGATAGATTGATTCGGGCACAAGCGGAGGTGAATAGAACTCAAACTGAAATTACAACCGCTAGAGATAAAGTTACAGAAGCACGAGATAAAGTTACTTCTTTAGAGAAAGATATTGCAGGCCAACAGCAAGAAATTCGTCAATTCCAACAAGCTTATCAAAAAGCTCGCCAGGAAGTAGAGCGTGTTGAAGCGGAATATAAAAGTGAAATTTTAACTCAACTCAATCGGCGTCGGGAAGAACAAACGACGGTGGAAGGAGAGTTAGAGGAAGCGAAAAAGCAACGAGATCAGGAGATAATCGAAGCTCCGGTTTCGGGTACAATCTACAGCATTAAAGCTACAAAAGGGCCGGTACAGGCCGGTGAAGAATTACTTTCTATCCTTCCCGATGGAGAACAATTAGTCTTAGAAGTTAAAGTTTTAAATCGGGATATTGGCTTTATTCGAGAGGGAATGCCAGCCAAAGTAAAAATGGCAACCTTTCCATTTCAGGAATTTGGGGTTATTGAAGGTGAGGTGCTGCATGTTAGCCCGAATGCTATTGTTGATAAAGATTTAGGCTTGGTTTTTCCTACTCGGATTAAGTTAAAGGAAACTTCAGTGAATGTTCGAGGGCGAGAGGTTACTTTTACTCCAGGAATGGCTGCAACGGGAGAAATTGTCACCCGCAGAAAATCAGTTTTGACCTTCTTAATCGAGCCTGTAACCCGTCGATTTAATGAAGCATTTTCTGTGAGGTAAGCTGTCTTGTGTCCATCACTGATATTAAATCCGTTTGAAGGACTAGATTATCGTAGGGTCTAACTTTAGGGGATTTCCAAAGAAAAAAATGTTTTTGTAGGGGCGGGTTTTGTACGGAGGTTATCGGCAAAGTCGAGCATATAATCCTTAAACCCGCCCTTACCCCTATCCCTCGCCTACAACATTCCTGTTAAAACGGGGGAAGTAGGGAATTGATGAAATTGGTATTAGACAGTAATTCCGGTTGAATTAGCCGTCTGGGTGAGCAGATTCTCGACCTGAGCAGGAGTCAGGTTAGCATTAGCACTTAAAATGAGAGCTGCCACACCTGCGACATGGGGTGTTGCCATTGATGTGCCATTGTAAGATTCATAACTATTATTGGGAGTCGTAGAGTAAATATCTACCCCAGGCGCAACCACATAATCGAGTGGTGTACTACCTGCTAAGTTAGAGAAACTCGGAATACGATTATTTTGGTCTACCGCTCCCACTGCGATACCATACTGGTCAGCCATACGAGCTGGATAACCTGGTTGGCTATCGTACTCATTGCCCGATGCCATGACGACAACCACTCCACGTCCGACAGCATATTGAATGGCTTCCTCTACATCGCTATCGTAACCACCGCCCAAGCTCAAGTTAATCACATTCGCTCCGTTGTTAGCAGCATAGCGAATCCCGGCTGCAACATCGGAAACATAGCCCGAACCATTTTCATCCAGCACTCTCACCGGCATAATTCTGGAATTGTAAGCAACACCAGTAATACCAGTCCCATTATCTTCGGCCGCAATAATACCCGAAACATGGGTTCCATGCCCTTCTTCATCCATTGGGTTGTTGTCATTACTGACAAAGTCCCAACCCCGAACATCATCGATATAACCATTGTTGTCATTATCAATGCCATCCCCAGCAATTTCACCACTGTTCGTCCAAATATTGGCATCTAAATCCGAGTGATTGTAGTCAACACCGGTATCAATCACGGCGACGACAATCCCATCTCCTGTATATCCCTGAGCCCAAACTTCGGGAGCATTAATCATATCTCGTCCCCAATCGTTACCACCCCGATTGGCAACATTTGCGAAGGTACTTTCTTCTAAGGCCGCAGCGACAGCAGCAGCAGCATTCACTAGACCATATCCATAGTTACTATTAAAAGTAGGATCGGGTGTCGGTGTTCCACTACCTGTGGTGAGTGTGGTGAGGGTGTAGGTTCCAGTGGTACTGAAACTATAGCTGGTGGCACGCACAATATAGTCAACTCCATCTTGTACCGTGAAGGTAACTTGAGAGTTGAGTCCATTGAAGTCATCATTGAAGGCCACTATCTGTCCAGTTGCAGCATTAACGACTTGTAGATAGGCGTTAAAATCAGTAGAGTTGAGGTTGACTTGTACCTCTTGGCCTGCTACCAAATTGGTTAATAGATAGCCATCATAATAAGTACCAGAGCGTAGATTGTTGGCTGAGTCTGTACTGACTAAAGTTCCACTTAAGGTCTGATTACCACTCATCGGAGTGGCTGAAGTCACACTCCCATAATTCGCGATTAGATTATAGGCACCAATAGTATTCTCTCCATAACTCGTAGCCCTTATGATGTAGTCAATCCCCGCCTGGGCGACGAAGTTAACTTGGGAGTTGTAAGAGTTATTCGCATTATCGTTATAGTAAACGACCTGTCCCGTAGCCGCATTGACGACTTGTAGATAGGTGTCAAATGCACCGGAGTTGAGGTTGATTTGTACCTGCTGACCGGCTACTAAATTCGTTAACAAGTAATCATCGCTGAATCTGCCACTATATGTAGGATTATTGGGGTCAGTGGTGGTTAAAGTGCCGTTGGTGACAGGTAGTGTACGAGTTGTGAGAGTATAGGCTCCAGTCTCACCAGAAAAATAACTTGTGGTACGTACAATATAGTCAATACCCTCTTGGACGGTGAAGATTGCCTGAGAGTTGTAGGTGCCATTTGAGTCATCATTGAAGGCCACTATCTGTCCGGTGGCAGTATTGACGACTTGCAGGTAGGCATCAAAGGCCGTAGAGTTTAGATTGACCTGTATCGTCTCTCCAGCAGTCAGACCTGTTAATAGATAGCCATCATAATAAGCACCAGTACGTAGGTTGTTGGGTGAGTCTGTATTGACTAAAGTGCCAGTCAACGTCTGATTGGTACTTGTGAGAGTCGCAGGTGTAAACGTTCCCTGACTAGACACCAAATTATAGGCACCCGTAGCGCTACTGTAATAACTGGTGGCTCTGGCTATATAGTCCACTCCAGCTTGAGCAATAAAGGTGACTTGGGAGTTGGTTTGGTTGAAGCCAGCATTATCGTTGAAGGCGACTACTTCACCGGTGGCAGCATTGATAACTTGTAAATAAGCGTCAAAGGCTGTGGAGTTTAGGTTTAACTGTACTTGCTGACCAGAGGTAAGACCTGTTAATAAATAATCATCGCGGAATGTACCCAGCCGACTGGGGTTTGTGGGATCGGTTACGTCTAAAGTCCCTGTGGTAGTAGCCTCAGTTGTTAAGGAATTTTTGTGACTGAGAATTTGCTCAATAGCAGCTAGATTACTGCTAGAACGATGATTGAAGAAAGATTCGGTTTGGAGAAGGGAGTTAGAAAGTGTTCCTAGGCTGCCTAATTGGGGTAATTGTACATCTGGATGCAACCGAGTAGAAGCTTGAGAATAAGTAGATTCTTGAGTAGCAGTTAACATTTTTCTTTTTGCAACCTAAAGTAATAACGGCGTACCAATTCACACCTCAGTAAGATGGGTTCATGCTTCTGAACGCTGAATGGACATAACTTTGGCTCTTTCGTGGGTAAACCTGATGCCTAGTTATGTACTACTCATATTTAGCTCTCAGCGCTGTTTACTTATGCAAAATCACCCATTTACAGAGGGGTGGAAGCTATGATATGCAATTTGATGCATGAACAAAACCCACGTAGTAAAAAAGGGTAAGGAAGAGCAGGGAAAGGTGTTTACCATTTATTGAGTTGTGCTAAGTGAGCCATCCAGAGATATTTACTTCTATGTGAAAAAGAAGTAGGTAGCTTTTAAGGATTTATCAGGCTTTAGAGAAAAAATTATGCTAATTGATACAAAAATTTAAAGACTTAGAACAAAAGCCTTTCTACTGGCGCAGAACTGCCCTCAATGATCAATCATTTTCTTTGTAGAAAAATTAAAGGATTTAACTAATCTATAGATATATGCGATCGCCTTTATTATTCCTTCACAGTAGTCGGCAATTCCCCCCTCAATAGAGGAAAATCGCTGCAAATGTTTCTCGTAGCTATGGATACTGGTGTTGGGGCGATTGTCTTATAAACTTGTGTAAATAATTATGCATAATTGAGTCAAAGCAGAGGAGGAACTTCTCTCTTTTTAATCTCAATGCAATCCATCTTAGGGAAGAATTATTATGGGCAATACCACTCAAAAACAATCTGCTTATCATGTTGTGATTGTAGGAGGTGGATTTGGTGGACTTTATGCAGCACAGTCGCTCAAAAGAGCCCCCGTCAAAATCACGCTAATTGATAAACGTAACTTTCATCTATTTCAGCCCCTGCTGTACCAAATGGCGACAGGAGGATTATCTGCCGGAGATATTTCCTCACCCCTACGAGCGGTTTTGAGCGGCCAGAAAAATACTAAAGTCCTCATGGGTGAAGTCACCGACATCGACCCTAAACAGAAAAAAGTCATTCTTCGTAACCAGGAAATCAGCTACGATACCTTAATTGTTGCCACTGGTGTTAGCCACCACTATTTCGGAAACGAGCATTGGGCAGACAAAGCCCCAGGATTAAAAACAGTCGAAAATGCTCTTGATATGCGTCGTCGCATTTTTTTTGCCTTTGAAGCTGCAGAAAAAGAAACCGATCCCCAAAAGCGTCAAGCTTGGCTCAACTTTGTGATTGTGGGCGGTGGCCCGACAGGAGTTGAGTTAGCAGGAGCTTTAGCGGAACTTGCCCACAATACCTTAAAAGACGACTTCCGCAATATCAATACTACAGAGGCCAAAATCATACTCCTAGAAGGCGTAGACCGGGTTTTGCCCCCCTATCCACCAGAATTATCCGCCGATGCCCGTTTATCCTTGGAAAAATTGGGTGTGACGGTACAAACTAATACCCTGGTGACAAATATTGAAGATAACCTTGTCACCATCCGTCAAGGCAACCAAATCGAGCAAATTCCCGCACGGACGATTTTGTGGGCCGCCGGGATGAAAGCCTCGAAGATGGGAGCAACTCTCTCTCAGGCAACAGGGGTAGAATGCGATCGCGCCGGACGAGTGATTGTGCAACCAGATTTAAGTGTATCGGGATATCCAGATATTTTCGTTATCGGTGATTTAGCGAATTTTCCCCATCAATATGAAGACGGCAAACCCTTACCCGGCGTTGCACCAGTGGCGATGCAAGAAGGACAATATGTCGCTCGTTTGATTCAAAAGCGATTGCAGGGAAAAACGCTAGCGCCTTTTCACTATACAGACTACGGCAGTTTAGCCGTGATTGGACGCCATGCGGCCGTCGTAGACTTCGGTTTTCTGAAGTTATCGGGGTTTCTGGCTTGGTTGGTTTGGATTTTCGTCCATATCTTCTTTTTAATTGAGTTTGACAATAAAATACTGGTAATGGTGCAGTGGGCTTGGAACTACTTCACCCGCAAACGTGGGGCACGGTTGATTACCAATCAGGATGCAACCTTGCCGACAGATGTTGAAGACCCAAGTGATTATCGAACGCCTGTTGAAGCTTAGGTTAAAGAAACATCAAATGTCACACCATACTTTATCAGTGGAGGGGAAGAGTTCAATTTGCGTACCCAGGAGAGTTAAATTTTGAACAGCAAGTAGACCAAATAAAAGTAAGTTTCTCGGGCTAGAAAAGGCAGTTGGCTGCTAAGACTTTGATACCGAGTCGTTGGGGTGGGAGAAGAATGAGCCTCCATCTCTAGGTTTTTCGCCATCAACATCGCTCGTTTCATGTGTAAGGGATCGCTGACAATCAGAAATTTGCTCAAACGGTGGGTGATGGCAACTTGCTTAGCGTAGTATAGGTTCTGCTCTGTTGTGCGCGATTGGGTTTCAGTCAAAATGTCAGCGTCTGAAACCCCTTGCTTAAGTGCATAGTGTTTAGCGACAATTGATTCGGCTAGTTCATTGGGTTCTCCACGTCCTCCTGTAAAAATTAGGGTGCGTACATTTCCAGCTTTATAGAGTGCGATCGCGTGGTTGATACGTTCTCGAAATACTGGGGAGGGTTGGTTTGCCCAAACGGCAGCACCAAGGACAATGGCTGCATCGGCATCTGTCTGCACGGATCGGCTACCGTAGCGATAAATACTCCACGCTAAATGTGTGATTGACAATAAGATTACAGTGAACAGTCCGAGTAATGCCTGAACTAGCCATTTTTTCTTGTTCATATTCAGAGTAAAAGACCTTAGGCTACAGATGGGGGTGAGTCAAGCTTTCTAGTCAGAGCCGATTTCCGAGTGATCCGCATCACAAAGAGTGTTTATTTTCCATCACCTGATTAAATTTTAGAAATCACGACTAAAGTGTAGTTAAGTTCACCAGCTCTATCGAGTTCAATCACCGGGAGATTAATCCAGTAGTAAGATACTAAAGTAGCTTCAAAATACTCTAACTATTAACTCAATCAACAAAAAAAATGTGTATTAGAGGTTCCCTAACAGAGTTTTCCCTACCTGAAATTTGTCAGTTGATCGAAAAAGGGAATCGAACCGGTTTGTTAACCATCCATTCCCCCGTTCAAACTGAAGCAAGCTCTACAGGTTTTTTTTATATCTGGGTGTATCGAGGGCGAATTGTTACGGCGGCTAATCGATTAGACCAAAAAGGATTAGTCAGATGTATTGCTCAACAAAAATGGATTGAAAGACCCGTTTTGACACAACTTCTACACACCTACCCAACTCATCAACCCCTAGGGTTGTATCTAAAAGAAAAAGGTGTCTTCCAATACCAGCACTTGAAAGAGTTATTTAAAATTCAAGTCCTGCAATCAATCTTAACTTTATTACAACTAAAGGATGGTCAGTTTCAATTTGACTCGAAAGTATCCATTTCGCCCAAAGAAATGACTGGGTTGAGTATCTCGGCCACTCAAGCGAGTTTAATCGGCTTAAGAGCTTTGAAAAACTGGGAGGCGCTAGCCGAGCAATTACCCAATCCTGAAGTCGGATTAGTGAGTACAATTTCCGGGCATCCCCAATGTCATCTCAATTGGCGAGAGTGGCAGGTTTGGGAGTATACGAACGGGACAGTTTCTCTACAATCAATCGCTAAACAACTTAGAATTCCTGTCAAACAGGTACAGAAAATAGCTTATCGATTAATCGCCATTGATGTAGTCAAAGCTGTTACCTTATTTGCAGATTCCTCGGTAATACAAAAAAACGATTCTTTATCAGCACAATTACTGCAAGAAGCAGAAAAACAATATCTTAATCAAACCTTTTTACCCCATTTTTGGGGTTTTATGGACAGTACTTTCTAATTCATTTTGTTTGTAAAAATGCATATTGATTTTTGTTTTTGTAGCTATTCTAGGGAGAACAGCTAAATTTTTTATTTCTATAGGAATTGAAGAAACTGAAATTTTATTGAAAAAATAAGGGTTGAGAACGTCCACGGTACACTATTCTTGAAAAGTATTTCTTCCAGCAGACAAGCCATGCCTAAAATTCCCAAGCGAGTCTCAACAGCTATCATTAACGCTCTAGGTGCAGGTGTTGTACCCAGAGTAGGATTAGAACATATTGCTGTAGGGAGAGAAAAGGAAATGACTACCCTCTGCCAAGATTTAGAAAATATTGGCGAAGGAGGGGCAGCATTTCGCTTTGTAATCGGACGCTATGGAGCAGGCAAAAGTTTTTTGCTACAACTGATTCGTAATCAAGCAATGGAACAAGGCTTTGTCGTTGCTGATGCGGATTTATCTCCTGAACGTCGCCTAACCGGAAGTCAAAATCAAGGGGTAGCAACCTATCGGGAATTAATGGGGAATATTGCCACTCGAACGAATCCAAATGGAGGCGCGATCACACTTATTCTAGAAAAATGGATTAGCTCTATTCTCAGTCAAGTTGCCAAAGACACAGGCAAGCGTCCTCATGAGCAAGAGTTTGATGAGCAAGTTGAATTAAAAATACGAGAAGTTGTCGATAATCTGGAAGGTTTAGTCCACGGTTTTGACTTTGCCAATGTGATTATTGCCTACTGGAGAGGCTACCGGGAGGACAATAATCAGCAAAAAGATGCTGCACTGCGTTGGTTACGGGGAGAATTTGCAACGAAGACAGAAGCCAAGTCAGCCTTAGGAGTACGAGTCATCATTGATGATGAGACTTGGTACGACTATATCAAGCTATTTGCTCGATTTATTTCTGACATCGGTTACAAAGGGTTCTTAATTTTGCTAGATGAAGCCATTCATTTATACAAAATCACTCATACTGCTTCTCGTCAAAGCAACTACGATAAGTTACTAGCCATGTTCAACGATGCCATGCAAGGTAAGGCAGAATATTTGGGGATTCTCATTGGGGGAACACCTCAGTTTTTAGAAGATGCTCGTAGAGGATTACATAGTGATGAAGCGTGGCGGACTCGCTTAGCAAAAAGCCGTTTTCTCAATCAAGGTTTTCAAGATATATCGGCTCCGGTTATTCAGTTAGAGCCCTTGCAATCGGATGAACTCTCCAAACTTTTACAGCGTTTAGCTGAGGTTCATGCTGTGCATTATGCCGCAAAAAAATCACTTTCAACCTCTGAAATTGAGGAATTTAAGCAAGCCGTGGTTCAGCGTTTAGGAGCTGATAAACTCTCTACCCCTCGTGAAGTAGTTCGGGATTTTATCAGTGTTTTAAATGTTCTTCATCAAAATCCTGAGGTAACGTTCAAAGAATTGATGCAAGAGACCAAGTTTCAACCAACACGGCCTGAAAAAAATTCTGATGGTAATAGTGAGTTTGCAGAATTTACTTTATAGCAGTTCTCAGAAGGGTCAGGAATCAGGAGTTAGGAGTCAGGAGTCAGGAGTAGGGAATTTGTTTGTCTGTCTTTTTTCTCCCCCGCTCCCCAGCACCCCAGCACCCCCGCTCCCCCGCACCGAGAGCACCCCAGCCTATTCTTGTTTCACCCCTTCTACCCACTCAATAACTTGTTTAGCCAACTGCACATTATTCAATCGATCAATCTCGCGGATACCGGTGGGACTAGTAACATTAACTTCCGTTAGATAGCCTCCAATCACATCAATTCCCACAAAATATAAGCCATCTTCTTTTAGTTTCGGGGCAACCGCCGCACAAATTTTTTGGTCTTCTGGAGTTAGCCCTGTGGTTGCTACTCGACCCCCGACTGCCATGTTTCCGCGAAATTCACTGCCTGTAGGAATGCGATTAACTGCTCCAATTGGTTCGCCATTGAGCAAGATAATTCGTTTATCTCCCTCTTTGGCAGCCGGGAGGTAATTTTGGATCATGACGGGTTCACGACCTTGTTTGGTACTCACTTCCACCAAAGAATTTAAGTTGCGATCGCCTTTTTCCAAAAATAAAATTCCTTCACCCGCTTTACCCCCCAATGGTTTAAGAACGGCCGCCTCTCGCTCCTCTACAAATTTCCGAATGACCTTAATATCCTGAGTCACAATTGTTTCTGGAATCACATCCGAAAATTGGAGAGCGTACATTTTTTCATTCGCTGCTCGTATCCCGGCCGGGGCGTTAATCACTAAGGTTTTTTCAGGATTGATGTAGTCCAGAATATAGGTTGCATACAGATAAGGAATCGTTACTGGTGGGTCTGTTCGCATGAAGACTGCATCCATTTCCTCGAGCGATCGCAAAACCGCCTCAGAAATCGTGTACCAATCCTCACGCACAACCCAACGCCCCTCTACGAGTTCAGCCGGTTTTAACTGAACCTGCTCCAACAGAGCCCATGCCTGACTCTTGACGACGCTCAACTTTTCAGCCTGAGTCACCCACACTTGATGACCTAGCGCCTGTGCAGCTTCCATCAGCGCGACACTGGTATCGTGACCAGGGTCGAGCTTGGAGAGTGGGTCAATAATAAACGCAAATTTCACGCTAGAAATCCTTTTTACTCGATTAAGGGGTCATACCTGAAGCGTTAGGGTTTAGCTGAAGCGTGAACCTAGATTTAGCGGGACAGTCCCCTAGCCAAATGCTTGCGTTCATTAACTTCGTCAGCTAGTTGTTGCACCTCCTTGGAGTAGGAGGTCTAATTTCCCTCGAGCTTCGAGATCATAAATATCATCACAACCGCCAATGTGCTGATCATTGATAAAAATTTGTGGCAAAGAACGGCGTCCATGGGCTCGTTTGGCCATCTTTGCCCGTGTTACCTCGTCACCGTCAATACAATATTCGGTAAAGTTAACGTCTTTGTCTTGTAACAAAGCTTTGGCGCGAATACAAAAGGGGCAACGGCTCCAGGTATAGATTTCTACATTCGGTTCCATAGTGTCCTCAACTGTTAAGTAATATGTCTTAAATTTTAGATCGAGAGTTCATTCTTCTCCTGCCTCCTACAGCCAATTGGGTGAAATTACTATCGGCAATTCCGGCAGAGGCTGATTATGATAAAGATAAATGTATAAGCATATACCTGAACCTGTGTTAAGGCTCAGGAAGACGAATCGGGTTGCATCTGCTCAAAAGCGCCCCAATGGAACTACAATCCATTGATGGTTATTCCTCCAGCTAGAGTAGAGGCTTTTGAAATCTGTTCCCAGTTTGTAGGTCTTTTGAGCTTAAGCAACTGTTCCTTGAATTTTGCATCAATAAGAAAGTTGTCCAACTTTTGTGAGATAAGATAAAAGGTCAGTCCGTTTCATGCAATTTTGTTAGCGCGATCGCTTAGGTCTATCCAAAAACCGGATTCTACACTCTTTGTTGACTCATCGGTGTTGAATACTTTACAAACTGCCCAAGTTCAGTGTCTTCCTTAGCGGGCAAGATGCTTATTATGCAAAGTGATCGAAATCACATGATTGTGTTGCATCGCGTTCAAGACATCCCGGAATCAAAACTGCTAACCTTTTGACAATGGCAGGTATAGCGAGAGTGTTATTCTTTTTTGCTGTGTGCTTCCAGGGAAGAGATTGACATCACTTATACCGATGGTAACGGGAAAGCTCACCCTTCATAGAATCGGGGACATCCCCCCAGAGGGAATGCTTCTAGCCATCTACTTAGCTGTGTTGTGCAACTACCTCATCATGAGCAACGGTAGCAAACGCCCAAGATTAAGACACTGGCTTTTTAAAACTCGTCAGTTAGGCGCTAGCGTGTTCTATAGCCAACCCCATAATTGGGACTACCCTTTCTCTGAACTCAACTTTATTCAGCTTTTAGGGAGAGCCAACAGCAACCTTAGTCCACCCGCGTTGACCACCTTCATCAAACTTTATCCATACTGGAATAAAGGGCGAATTTACATACAACCCTATCCACACTCCGGCACAACCGAATTAGCCTGGTAAAACTTACTGATGAACTGCCTGAACAAGCCTGCAAGAAAAAACTATGTCTAGTATGCACAATTTATTCACAATTCAGTTTTGGGGCGTCAGAGGAAGTATCGCCTGTCCAGGGCCGGAGACTGTCCGCTATGGAGGGAATACCCCTTGTATTGAAATGCGAGTTGGGGGTCATCGTCTGATTTTTGATGGGGGTACGGGTTTACGAGTGCTAGGACAATCCCTACTGGCACAAATGCCGGTAGTAGCCCACATGTTTTTCACTCATTCCCATTGGGATCATATTCAAGGAGTTCCGTTCTTTGTTCCTGCCTTTATTCCAGGAAATTGTTTCCATATTTATGGAGTCCCTGCACCCAATGGTGCGACGATTGAGAAACGCCTGACCGATCAGATGCTGCATCCTAACTTTCCTGTTCCCATGCAGGTCATGCAAGCCGATTTGCAGTTCAAAGACATAGACTTGGGGCAAACGGTTGAGATTGAAGATATCACCGTCGAAAATGCGCGATTAAATCATCCAGGAGAAGCGGTCGGCTATCGCGTTAACTGGCGAGGTTATTCAGCCGCCTACATCACAGATACCGAACATTTAGAAGGCAGTTTAGATCAAAATGTTTTGTGGTTGGCGCGTAATGCCGATATCATGATTTATGATGCCACCTATACCGATGAAGAATATCATTCAACCGTCACGAGCAAAGCAGGTTGGGGACATTCAACCTGGCAAGAAGCTGTCAAGGTAGCTCAAGCCGCTAATGTCAAAAAGTTGTTCATTTTTCATCATGACCCCTTGCATAATGATGATTTTCTGGATCATGTTGGTGAACAAGCGGCTCAGCAGTTTCCTAATACTTTTATCGCCCGTGAAGGTCAGACAGTCCAATTAGTCGGAGCTTCTTCCCAAAATATGCTAACACCTGAAGAGGCTAAGATTACAGTATAGCCGTCTGGTAGGACGGGTCAGAAAACTAATGAAAATCCTTCTTCCCCTACACCCCACACCCTACCCCCCATACCCTATTTTCAGATTAGAGTCTAAGTAACGCAGCGATTTAGGTTTAAGTTCATAGGCTTTTTTAGTCTTGGGCTTAAAATCAGCATGGGCTGGAAAATTGCTAGCCAATCCCTCTTGAAATGTGTCAAACTGTAAAGCGTGTGGGTCACTTCCTCTCTAGCTACTGTCCTAACTCCAACTACTGTTGCCCTAGGAAATTTTGACGGCATTCACCGAGGGCACAGACAGGTTATTCAGCCTGTTTTGCAAAAAGTTTCTCAACCCATTGCCTCACCCCCGTTGATGAGGGAACCTCAGGGTTGGACTGACGGTTTTTTACCTAGGTTTCAGGATAATAACGAGCGTCTCCCTCGGATGGGAATCGGACATATTCATAGCACTGTTGCTACATTCTGTCCTCATCCGCGTGAATTTTTTTCTGGACAAAGCAGGACGCTGCTCACTCCGAGGTCAGAAAAGGTAGAACAGCTCAATCTTTTGGGTATTGAACAGCTCGTTCTCTTACCGTTTGATCACGAACTGGCGGCCTTGAGTCCACAGGAATTTACTGAAAAGATTTTGGTGCAGCAATTGCAAGCCACTCATGTCAGCGTGGGAGCAGATTTTCGCTTTGGGCATCGACGGGCGGGAACGGCTTTAGACTTACAAGCGATCGCCTCTAGCTATGGGATTGATGTGTCTATTGTCTCATTGGAGATGTGCCAAGGAGAGCGCATTAGTAGTTCCGGCATTCGCCAAGCCTTAGAAGATGGCAATATCCTTCAAGCCAACCTCCTACTGGGACGCCCCTATATCCTGACTGGCATTGTAGTCAAAGGTCAACAACTGGGCAGACAGCTTGGATTTCCTACGGCCAATCTACAATTGCCTCCAGACAAGTTTTTACCCAGATATGGCGTGTATTGTGTGCGAGTTCATCATCCTACCCTACCGTCGCTTTATTCTTCCCCAGCAGCCGTCATGAATATTGGCCGTCGTCCAACGGTTGACGGGATGACTCTGGCAATTGAGGTTCATCTGTTAGATTGGTCAGGAGATCTGTATGGTCAGACCTTGACGGTAAGCTTGGAGCAGTTTTTGCGACCTGAGCAGAAATTTGCCTCCTTAGATGAACTCAAGCGTCAAATCCAAGCAGATTGTGAGGCAGCCAGAGCCTTTTTAAAATGTCGGGATTAGGTCTGTAGATCCATTGATGCACGAAACTTGGGCAATGGGAGGGTGTAACGAGCGTGAGAGAACGAATTGAGCAGCTAACTGAACATCTGGGTCGTACAATCGTCGGCAAAGCAGATGCCATTCGTTTAGTACTCGTGGCGCTGCTAGCAGGTGGCCATGCCTTGTTAGAAGATGTTCCGGGTGTAGGAAAAACCCTCTTGGCCAAATCCCTGGCTCGTTCTATCGCAGGCAAGTATCAACGAATTCAATGTACACCTGACTTGTTGCCGACTGATATCACGGGGATTAGTATCTGGAATCCGGGTAGCCGTGAGTTTGAATTTTTGCCGGGGCCGGTGTTTGCCAACGTGCTCCTGGCCGATGAAATCAACCGGGCTACTCCTCGCACCCAATCAGCCTTACTTGAGGTGATGGAAGAACGACAAGTTACTGTAGATGGTGTGGCTCGAGTCGTCCCCAAGCCTTTTTTTGTGATTGCTACCCAAAACCCGATTGAGTACCAAGGTACTTTTCCCTTGCCTGAGGCACAGATGGATCGATTTATGGTGTCCTTGAGCTTAGGTTATCCTTCGGAGTTGGAGGAATTGCAAATGCTGGAACGGCATCAAGAGGGTGTGATGATGACAGAAATCAACCCCTGTATTTCCACTGAAGACCTGCTAGAGTTACGAAGTCTTTGTGAACGGGTGAAGGTAGAAAAGCCGTTGCAACAGTATATTGTAAACTTAATTCGAGCCACTCGTTCCTTTGAGCAAATCACATTGGGGGTGAGTCCTAGGGGGACGGTGGCGTTGCAGAAAACGGCTCAGGTACTGGCGTTTTTGGAAGGGCGAGACTATGCCATTCCCGATGATATTAAATTCTTGGCTCCTTACGTTCTGTCCCATCGTTTGATTCCTGCGGGGGGACATCGAGCCAAGCCGATTGTTGAGCAGTTGCTGCAATCCGTTCCCATTCCTTAACATCGCGAGTAAGAAATCCCCCTGACGCACGGCGACTGGGGGATGAGAACGAGTCAGGATGTTGATTTATGTACCTACAATGTAACTGTAGAAATGTTATCCTCAAGATGGTTGCTGACCCTTCTTGAGCGTATGGACATCAGACAGGCCAATTCCGAAGTAGCAGTAATATGCTTGCCGCAGAAACATCGCAGCTAGGGAAAGAATATGACCTCTGGTTAGTAAGGTTACGCCCTGCTGTAAAAGATAATCCAAGCCATGTTGTACGAGAAAGAATCAACCTGTGGAAGACGGGTTGCTGCCTGGGTTCACTCATTGAGGTGATAAAGGTCGTAAGACCAGAGATGCTGTGTAAGACCAAATGATACTTGTATCAAGAGGCAACGGCAAATGAGACAGGAAGCTGCTTGAGAGCGTTAGCTCACTAGCAGTACTTCACAATGATTAGTTTGTATGTCAAAGTGTGTGAGGTCTGGAATGCGGCGGCGCAAACAAAAGCGATCGCGGGTGACGGCGATAGTCTTGCTATTGGTGTGGAGTATCGGGCTGGGATGGGGAATTGCGATCGCTTTTGGTAGGGGGCAGGGGGCGATAGCTGTAGAAACACCCCCAAATTTATTGATAGGCGCGATCGCGCAATCTGAAGATACTGTTAGTCAATTAACTACGGAATCAGACTCCTCTCCCACCCCTTCTAACCCTCACCCCAACCCTCTCCCAAAGGGAGAGGGAGTAAGAGGAGATAGAGGAGAGGGGTTCAGTGGCACTCCCTTCTCTATCTCCCAACATCTTGCTCAGGCAAATACCAACGAGATTGGTACAGTAGACCCCATTTTGCCTCGTTACCAGCTTGGACATGAACTGTACTTAGAAAACTGTGCAAGCTGTCATGTTCCTCTGCCACCGGCCGTTTTGCCTTCAGAAACTTGGCGTCGGTTGTTGCTGGAACCAGAACAGCATTATGGGCAAAAGTTACAGCCTATCATTGGCCCTTCTTTGATTATTATGTGGGAGTATATTCGGGCATACTCTCGTCCAGAAAAAGAGGGTAAACCACTTCCCTATCGGATGTCTCAGTCATCCTATTTTAAAGCTCTACATCCTCGGGTGAAATTTCCTCAACCAGTCAAGCCTAATGGCTGTGTGACTTGTCATCCTGGTGCGGCTGAATTTAACTATCGTCGTCTGACTCCGGAGTGGGAAAATTCAGCGTGAGTTGATGGATTTTAACGGATAATGAGTTATGGATTTCTGGTTGCCAGCTATGACTCCACAGGCTCTAGAAGAAATTGATTACACCCACATCGTCACTGAGGACGATACACCCGTGGATAATTTTCAGTCTGAAAAGCAGCAGCGGCTATTGGTGGAGCCGCTTTATAGCTCTTGGCAGCCTGGGGTTCCGTTTATTGCAGCAGCGAATGTTGGCTTGTTTTATGCACTGAAGCAGGATGCGCTGGTTCCAGATGCTTTTCTAAGTTTGGGTGTGGAGATGCCCGATGACTGGAGCAAAAAACGAAACCGATCATATTTCGCCTGGGAAATTGGTAAATTTCCGGCAGTCGTCATTGAAATCGTCTCGAACCGCAAAGGTGATGAACTAGGAGAGAAAAAGAACAACTATGCTCGGATGGGTATAGCTTGCTATGCTGTGTTTGACCCTCTCAAGCAACTTCAGGGAGAGGATGAATTAAACGGCTCATTGCTCAAGGTTTGGGCATTGCAGCAGAAGAAATATGTTGAATTGCCTGCACCGTATTGGCTAGAGTCTGTTGAACTTGGGTTAATGCTATGGGAAGGAACGTTTGAGGGGCGACAAGATTTGTGGCTGCGTTGGTGCGATCGTGACGGAAATGTAATTCCCACTGGCGCAGAACGAGCAGATGAGGCAGAGCAAAAAGTTCAGAAATTAGCCGAACGACTACGAGCGATGGGGGTGAATCCAGACGAAGTTTAATAATATGCTCAGGTAACACGATTTGAGAAATTAGAACCCTACTTTCGTGGCTTCTATTTGTCAGCTATATTTTCTGCAATAGTTTAGCGTAAATCCGCTTCCCATACTGCAATGTAAATGCGATCGCCTTTTTCCCGTTCAATCAACCCTTCTAAACTCTGATTTCGACCACTGGTAAACTTGTAGCGCCTAGACTGGCTTTGATACACCTGTTCGAGTCCCTGCTGAATATCGGCAGAGGTATTATTGTTGAGCATTTCGTCTAAGGTACTCGATATTGTTTCTAAATCAACCGATTGGGCGAACGATGCCTCGGTTTCCCGCAGACGGCCAGAACTGGGGTCAAATAAATATCCTAAGTTAACTTGTCCGGGTATAAAGTTTACATAAGACACGGCACGAGTATTCCACTGGCCGCTTGTTACCTTCGTAGGTTCACCTAACTCCTGTGTAATATAACTGCGTTGAGTGCCTGGAGGAAACCCAGGAATACGTTGATTGAGATTAGATGTGGGTGGATTGTCTTGGCGAGGAGACGGTTGGGGAGATCGCTCAACAGGAGACTCAGAGACAACGGGTGGAGGTGTCGTTTCTCTCGGTTGTGAACGAGGAATAGGGTTTCTCTCCGGCCGTGGTTGAGAAATGGGGGGTTCTGGGGCAGGTGCAGAATCAATCGGTTGTGAAGGTGAACGTGCGACAGGTGGCCTCGGCTGTTGTGTTTCTGGAGCCGGCTCTTCTGTGGTAGGGTCAGATTTGGAAACAACTGGACCGGGAGATTCTCGCCTTAAGCCCAATGCCAGGGCAACACCACCAATGAGTATAGCCCCTAAAATCAAAGCCCCTATCAGTAATGGATTGCGCTGATTCCTGCGGATAACGGGTTGGTTGCCAACGGGAACCGTAGGTTGAGGAGAAGGGTTGGCAATGGGTGGAATTTGGCGATTGGGAACGGGTTGTCTTTGTCCTGGAGCAACTGCAACCGTATCCATTTCGGAAAGGCCGTCGTTCGATTGTAAGGCATTGAGCATTTCTTGGGCAGTGGCATAGCGATCGCGAGCATGAAAGCGAATGGCGCGATCAATCACCTTAGCTAAGTGAGGATTAATCTTCCCGGCATTCTGCTGCCAGAGAATCTCACCCGTATGCTGATCGGTAGGTAATTCTTGAGGCATTTTACCGGTGAGCAAAAACACCGCCGTTAGTCCTAATCCGTACAAATCACTGGCATACGTTGGCCGTCCGCCTGCTTGTTCGGGGGGCATATATCCGGGCGTTCCAATTACCATTGAATGGGCGGGAGTACCGGGTGCGTTGACGAGTGTATTCATCGCTTCTTTGACTGCACCAAAATCAATCAAAACCGGTAATCCATCCCGTTGGCGGATAATGACGTTATCCGGTTTAATGTCTCGGTGAATCATGCGGTTGCGATGGACGTAATCTAATACGGGTAATAGACTAGTGAGGATTTTTTCAACGTCGCGATCGCTCAACACTCCATCTCGTTCCACCTTCTGCGTCAAAGTATCGCCTTCGATGTATTCCTGTACCAGATAAAATTGACCCGCTTCTGAAAAATAGGCATACAACCGAGGAATCTGGGGATTTCCTTCGCCAAGTTCCTCTAAAACTGCCGCTTCTCGCTGAAACCGCTCTTGTACTATCTTGTAAGCCTGGGGGTCATGCGTCACTGGCTTAAGCTGCTTAATCACGCATCGCCGCCCCGAAGGCATATAGGTATCTTCGGCCAAAAATGTATTACCAAACCCACCAGCACCCAGCTTCCGGAGTATGCGATAACGATTATTCAGCAGCGTTGGCGTCATAAGCAGTGCAGGAACCTCGAGCGAATCTGATCTGAATCAGTTACATCCAGATTTTACTTCACCCTGAATTTTACTGATTTCTACTGTTTAGGAATCCCCCTGCGGAAATAAAGCCTCTATTTCAAGTCAAGTAATCCATTTTCTTTGAGCTTAGGATTAAAGCGAATTTCGGTTTGTACCCCCCTAGATTTGAGGGTTTCTAAAATTTGGGCTTCTACTCGCCGTGCTACCTGTTTTAATAATTTCATTCGGGCTAAATCATCACTTTTTTCATAGGTTTCTTTTTCGGCTTCTGTCATGGTTAATTTGGCATCAATGGGTTGAGTCCATACCGATTCATCGGAACGATTACCAATCGGTATTGACCCATTTTCTTGAATCCAAGCATCTCGAATTGCTTCTAATTGAGTTCTATTCGGGCGGTCGTTCGTTTGTACTTTCACCCAACAACACGCTTGAGGCTGACGCACTAAATGCTGTTTTAGGCTCAGATAAACATCACGGGAATAATTGACAAATTGCAAGGTTTTATCGGCATCAAAAATCGCATAGACACCAATTTTTCCTTGCAACTGTTCCGGTAAATTTCCGGCTTCATCGAGGTAAGGAATAGTTTCCAGTTCTGCGAGGGATGGAATTTGAGTTTCAGAAGTCATGCGATTTTAAAGTTACAGCAGATTGCAATTAAATAAATACAAACAGAGAAAACACAAAAATTAGAACAGGAGTATGGATAAGTTGGAGAGCGATATCTCTGTTACTTGTTAACAATCCGTGTTATCGCTTCTGACTTCTGAATTCTGACTCCTGACTCCTGAATTCTGACTCCTGCTGTAAGAGTTTGAATTGATTTTTTGATAAATGGCACAAAGGCGACTGGGTTTAAAAATTTTTGCTTTAAACATGAAATTGGGAGGGACATTGATGATAATATAATCCTCCGATTCATAGTACTTTTCAAACTCTGCTGGCATTCCTTTGGGAGTTGCGGTTGAGTAGGGGACGGGTTGAAATAGTAATTCTGTAAATTCAACCGCCTGGCAGGGAACTTGTGCGGCAAGTTGGTTTAAGAAGGATTCGCTTGTCAATAGGCTAAATAAGGTTTCTTGTTCATCTGGATTGAGAATGAAGCTAGTATCGTAATTGTTAACAATTTTTAATTTAGCCATGTGAATATTAAAGGACTAACACTGGAGTGATTATACGTCTTGATGTACCTCTATGGTAGGTAATCATCTTCTAACGACCCACCCTATCCCTATCCCTACTCTATGCTCCCCCACACTGGCTATCGCCTTCTTGGCCAACTCTACGAAAGTGCCAACTCCCTTGTTCATAAAGGTATTCGAGAACAGGTTAACCAATCTGTCATTCCCCCCTGAACTCAAAGCGGCTAAGTTAGCCACGTTACCCACATTTACTGAGGCAATTTCGTTCTACCTTGACAATAATTATGCCACCGCCGAACACTTTGCGGTTTGTATACAGGCTTGCCCGAACGATACAGTTGTGCAAATTTATGTAGAAGGGTGCGCTGAAAATAGATAAGGAAAGTAGAAAAAGGAGATTTAGGGACTCTCCGGATTAAAATCGAAATGTCGTGCGAATAGTACCAATGACCAAATCCGAATTACTAGCAATAGAACCGGGCGCAGTAATCCAAACAACTCCAGGAGTAATAAAGATATTTTCTGTCACCTTGAGCTGATAAAACGCTTCAATATGCAATGAAACATCAGGGTCTGGATTCTCAACAATATTCACCAATTGTCTTAATCGAGGTGATGAATTCAGGATAGCTATCGCCGCAGGAATTAAAGCCGGATTATTCAGCGAAGCAGGATTAGCCAATCCTTGATTCACTTCAATGTCACTGTTCAAAACAGTGGGTTCTACCCCAACGATAATTCCTGCCAAATTACCTTGCTTGCCCAAATCAGGAAACGCTAAAGTTAACGCCCCATTGATAGTGTCAATACTACCCCGACTCAGTAATCCATTCCCTGTCGATAACGTTGTTGTATTCGTATAGCCAACCCAGCCCCCTAAAACAAAGTTATCGCTCACCTGCCAAGATAATTGTAGGCCGTAAGAATTGCTAATAATTGGAATATTCAGGTCAAATCCTAAAGGAAACCCAGCAAAACTTGGTTGCTGTAATAAGTCCCCTAGAGTACCCGTGAACCTATCCGGAGGCAGGGGAGTACCAGGAACCAGTGCTGTCAGGGATGTACCCGGAGTCGTCAGCGACACAGAGACCGGTAGCACCAAGTCTTGGGGAATAGGAGTGGCGGCAGGTAGTGGAGTGCCCGCCGGAATCACTGTGCCAGCAGGAATCGGAGTGCCAGCAGGAATCGGCACCAAAATCGGCCCAACGGGAACCTGAATCGTAAACGGTAGAGTAATTGTGAATGGCAACGCCGTGGAAGCATCCAGTTGTGCTCCGGGAGGAAGGACTGTATTGGCAGGAAGCGTACTACCCGCAGGCACCTGTTGTCCACCTACAAAGACTGTAGGAACGAGTCCCGGTGCGGGTTGAGCAACATCCCCTGTATCCACCGGTTGACCTCCGAGAGTTTCCAACAACCTGCGAGGATTAGACAGAGGACTACCGGTGAGAGTTTCCCGGTTGTAAGAATTAATGTAAGTTAAACCAATCTGGAAGCGATCGCTCGGTTTGTAAACTAACTGCGCCATCGCCCCATACGGGCCATTGAACAATCCCCCACCTTCACCAGGATTGCCCGAGTCTCCCGCTAAATACCCCAAACTCAGTTCCAGCGTATTCCCTAACTGTTGCCTTAACCCAATTCCAGACCCTTCTACTAAGTAGTAAATCGGATTGCGTGTGCCAAACCGAGTCAGCGCCCCAAATCCACCATCTCCATCTAGGAAGTTCACCGTACTGGCAAAATCATCCGCCGCCCCCCCATTGGCAATCAGCACAATCTCAGTGCTGTCACCGATGGGAAATTGATAAAGCAGCGCATCAATTTCTACATTATTGCGGGCATCTTCAGCAGCAAACGCTAAATTACCTTCCAAGGTTTCTGTTCGAGGTGTAAAAGTTTCCAATCCCTGCGCTTGCAGTCGTGTTCTCAATAAATCTCGACCTGTGAAACTCGTTTCTAAATTCAGGCGAGCTCGATTGCCAAAAATCCAGCCACCATCGACAGATTCACCAAAAAGATTGTCACCCGCAGCAATACCCGCAACCCCAAAAATCACCTCTCCATCTAGCTTGGTGGTGGTAGAAAACTGAGTTAATTCTAATTCAGTCGTCCGTGCTTGTAGGGCATCGGTTTTACCGCGCAGTACCGCCAACTCTGTCCCAAATTCCTCAATTAAACGCTGGACGATGTTTAAATCTTCCTGACGGGCAAACCCCTCCCCACTCGTTCCAATTAAACGCTCAATCTGCTGTAAACAGGCATTCAATCCGGCAGCAAATTCATAACGAGTCATGGAACGATTGCCGCGAAAGGTGCCATCGGGATAGCCTGCAATACAACCATAGCGTTCAACGAGCGATCGCAACGCTTCATAAGCCCAATCTCCGGGTGCCACATCCCGCAGTTGAGTTACATTCGTGACTTGTTCAGTGAGATCAGTCGAACTTTCGTTGGTATTGTCCGTGCCGTTGGTATAAAACTCAATCTGTTCCAAGATTGTGGTATCTGTTGACTCGGACGAGGCAGAAGGAACGTTTTGAGAGATCGGTTTTTCGATCTCATCATCCCTCATCTCTAATCGGTCAACTTCAACATTGTCTTGAGGTACGGGTGTTGGATTTGTTGCAATTGCAGATTTCTCTTTATTCGTGGTGATAGGGGCGAGTGCCTCGATTTCCGCGACTCCTGGGGTATCTAACTTCGCGTCAGTTGTTGGAATTCCTAGAGAAACCATCGTCCCCGTGTCTTTTTGTTCAGAAACGGTTGTCTCTCGGATTGTTCTTACCTGAGTCATCTCGCGACTCAAACCCGCATTGGCACTCTCTGAGGCCACGAAAGCGACTCCTAAAATCATTGGGCTAGCTAGCAGTGAATTCCATAGACTCCTACCCATCACTTCACCCCAGTATTTTTTTGGCTTTCAACCTGCTATGGTATGGGATTTTGGAAAATTATCTTTTTTTTTAATAAAATTGACAACTTTGAAAGTGGGGAGTCGGGAGTCGGGAGTGGGAAATACCACTCTCATTCATGGCTGTGAAATTTTTTCATCGGGACTGCCTTATTTTCTAGATAGCCCCCCACAAGTCATCACCCACAACGCAACAAGGAAAATTACTCTCCTCAATTCTGACTCCTGACCCCTATTTTCAAGACAAGTCTAATTTTTCCCCCCAATCCCTAGAACGTAAACGTGGTTCGGACTGCGCCAATCACAATATCATCGTTATTAGAGTTGTGATCAGGAGCCGTTAGCCAAACCACTGCCGGTGTAATAGCAATGTTCTCCGTGACTCGGAACTGATAAAACGCCTCTACATGAAACGAAGTATCCTGATCTCTGCCGATGACATTGCGAATTGAACCACTTGCCCCTGTGACTTTAGGCTCCATCCCAAAGATAATACCGGCTACACTGCCTGGAGTTCCCAAATCAGGAAATACTAAATTAACGGCGTAGTTCCAGGTACTATAGTCTCCCCGTTCCAAAACTGCTCCATTGTCTCCTGCCAATTGGGCTAGGGTGCGAGTATTGGTATAGCCCACCCACCCATTAATAAAGAATTTAGGGCTAAATTGAAACGAGGCTTGTACACCATAAGCGTTGGTGGACGTGGGCAGATTTAACCCGGCGAATGGTTGCAACTCGGCAGGTAAATTGGCACTGCTGGCTAAAGCGGAGGCTAGATTAGCTCGAATACTCCCTCCAGACCCAGCAGAAGTAAAACCAGTATTATAAGAATGGATGTAAGTCAAGCCTAGAGTGAGAGGTTCAATCGGCTTGAAGGTGAGTTGTGCGATCGCGCCATAAGGCCCATCAAATAAACCTGCACCTTCTTCTGGATTCGCTGCATCACTAGCTAAATAACCTAAACTCAGTTCAAATCGGTCGCTAAACTCATGCCTCAATCCTAAGCCTGCCCCATCTAATAGATAATAAATGGGGTTACGAGTACCAAACTGAGTTAAAGCACCGTTACCGCCATCCCCATCCAGTAAGGGATTCACGGTATTCGTAAAGTCATCAATGGCACCTGCATTCGCTTCAATGACAACAGTTGTCTTTTCGCCAATGGGGAAGGCGTACAATAGGGCATCGATTTCAACATTATTATCGCTACCGGACTCGAATGCACCCCCTGCAAAGCGCAAATCCCCCTCTGGTGTAAAGGTGGCACTCCCAGAAAAGGCATCTAAGTTGTTTGATTGGAGCCGAGTTCTAAGTACATCCCGACCGGTAAAGCTGGTATCAAAGTCGAGGCGAGCGCGATATCCGAGTACTGGATTTTGATTGACCTCAAAGCCATTAACCGTCTCTCCGGATACGACACTGGCTAACCCAAAAATGACTTCACCCGTGAGTTTAGTGGTGGTGGAAAATTGAGTGGCTTCTAGTTCCGAGGTGCGTGCTTCTAAGCCATCGACTCGACCCCGCAGTGTAGCCAGTTCTGGACTAAATTCCTCAACGAGTCGTCGTAATGCCTCCAAATCTTGTTTGGTGGCTAAACCTTCAGTACCCGTGGTGAGCAAGCGTTCAACCTGCTGCAAACAGGCGTTGAGTCCGGCAGCAAATTCAAAACGAGTCATCGCACGATTGCCGCGAAAGGTGCCATCGGGATAGCCTGCAATACAACCATAGCGTTCCACCAGCGATCGCAACGCCTCAAACGCCCAATCTCCTGGAGAGACATCTCGTAACTGGTTCACGTTCGTTACTTGGTCGAGGGGGTCGCCACCGTCTTCGTTGCCGTATTCGTTGATTTGTTCAAGCACACGACGAGGGTCAGCCTCTGGGGAAGATGACTGAGATAGTTGCAAAGTTTTATCATCTAAATCGAGTGATTGAGCGGCGCTGTCAAGATAGTTAGAGCTGAGGGGTTGAAGTTGATGAGTATCCTGAGTTTCTCTAGATATCTTAGCAATCGGTACTGGTGCCTCAGTTTCTTCTACAGCCTCTAAGTTTTCTAGCTTGTTTTCTGATATTTTTGCAATTGCAGATTCCTCGGTTAATCCTTGAATGGGAGAGAGTAAACCATCAGAACCCTGAAAAACCTCTTGGGCTAAAGCCCCCGATGCCGCCAAAAATGTTGCCCCAACAATAGCTGGACTTAGTAGCCAAGCTTGCCACAAGACTTTAGGTTTCATATTTTCTCCTCACACCAACTGAATTTTCTCACCTACTTGGGGTATTCCGGTTAGTAAATGAGAAATATAATCAATTAATTTTTGATTGTTTGTCTCAAGGACTACTGTTGTCAAGTCGTGGAGATGCCTAAGCATACCCGTCATGATTGCAGAAACAATCAAATTCTAGAAAGCAATGATAATGATAATACTTTTCACAAAATAAACAAAGGAACCTTTAGCGAACTCATCCTTATGAGGCGCAGTGACTGGTAGAGTGTCAATAATATAGAGGAATATGCTTAAGCTTCGCTATCAGGCTCATCCAAGTGTTCGGCAACAGACTGATAAAGATTAAGAACGTGACTATCTAGAAGACGGTAGAACACCTTACGTCCTCGCTTGTGGTAACGCACCAGACGCATCGCTCGCAATGCCCGTAACTGGTGAGAAACGGCAGATTCGCTCATCTCTAGAACGGCGGCTAAATCGCAAACACACAATTCTTGAACGGCTAAAATCGAGACGATTCGCAAGCGGTTTGTATCACCCAACAAGCTAAAGAATTCTGCCATCCGTTGAGCTTTTTCAGTGTTGATAACTTTTTTTTGGAGCCGTTCAATATCATCAATCTCAACCGGATGTGGCGGATGACAGTTGAGGTCTTTGATTTCCTGAACAGGACTGGTGGTAGCCCCTTTAGCTGAAAGGTGGGCTGTCATGTGGTTTTTATTTTTAACTTTACAAACAATGATGTAACTCCATAGTAGCGAACAAGCGAGAATGATTAACGTTTTCGTTGTTTTGAGCAACAAGAGCCAATAATCTGATGCGATTTAGCCCACCAGACTAAACCGCACTTGATAGTTTGCTGTTGAATAAGACTTACCCAATAAAGCCCAATACAGCAAGGGCGCACGAGGAGAGCGCCCCTATCAATGGTGATTCAAAGGTCAATTTGTGTAAGTTCTGGTTGGAGAAACTAACCACAGTTACAACCGGGATGCCCACACCCTTTGCCATCGGGATGTCCGTTGGCACAGGTTTCACTGCAATAATACTTGCCATCTTTTTGGAGTGCGCTATCGGTAGAAACTTCGCACTTACAGGATTCACAGGCACATTTGGTAACAGTCATGTTTTTTCTTTTGAAAGGTTTTGATGTTTAAACTATAACATCTGAACAGTTATTCATATAAATAGAGTCCAAAATTGTTTAGATTTGCTTAAGATTTGATGGGTCAAGGTGACTACAATAAGAGCCGGGAAGCCTATTCTCCATTCCTCCTTGCCTGTAGAGACTAGAATTTGGCTAGCACTGTCACCGTTGATTCAGAAAATCTATAAATTTATGCTTGCCAAGCCTTGTAAATTTTGCTACTTTAGATAAGCGCTTGTGAAAACGGCATCTAACGTTGCTTCTACAAGCAAAAAGCCGGGATAGCTCAGTTGGTAGAGCAGAGGACTGAAAATCCTCGTGTCCGGAGTTCAAATCTCCGTCCTGGCACTATCGGTGTACATTAAATAATTAATTGTCGTCGGTGACAGTTGGGTATCGTCAAGACCAATTTATTTGACCAAAGCAAATAGATGACTTTTAGATAATGCTGACAAACAAATTAATGTTATTGATTATCTTTATTTATTGACATACTGCCCCAGGAGCTAGTGATTAAACCACTCTCATCTAACTAATTGTGAGATTCAAAATCCTACTGTTGATTTCTCTATACATCCACAATGGAATCATAAAGGTGGATGGAAGAATGTTTTGAAAAAGCGGCATCTAATTATTCAACTTGCTATAGTTCTCTAGCTAATTGTTCCCTGGTTATAGGTTTTTACTAATCCTCATTTAACGACTACAGATGCAATAGGATGGGTTAGATACCGAATAAAAATAATCGTAAAATCCAGAAAATTAACCGCCCAGGCCATTCCCCTCAAGAGTACTCCAAATATGTTACCTTAAGAGGGTTGTTTAAATTCTGCACATTCAGGGTTTCGGGTGTTTCTAGGAGTATCAACAACTTGGAAATCCGCCTGAATGGAAGGTAAACCCGAAAAGGAGTTCAAAAAATAATGCCTGTTGTATCTTTAGCGGAAATGCTAGAGTCTGGGGTTCACTTTGGCCATCAGACCCGCCGATGGAACCCTAGAATGGAACCGTACATCTACACCTCTCGCAATGGTGTGCACATCATTGACTTGGTGCAGACTGCCCAGCTAATGGAAGATGCTTACCAGTATATGCGTACTGCATCTGAGCAGGGTAAGAAGTTTCTGTTTGTGGGGACAAAGCGGCAAGCGGCTGGGATTATTGCCCAAGAAGCCAGTCGTTGTGGAGCCTACTACGTCAACCAACGTTGGCTCGGTGGAATGCTGACCAACTGGGAAACGATTAAAACGCGGGTAGAGCGCTTAAAGGAATTAGAGCGCCGTGAGGAGAGTGGTGCACTCGACTTACTACCCAAGAAAGAAGCGTCCGTTCTACGTCGGGAACTCGGTAAGCTACAGAAATACCTAGGTGGCATCAAACTGATGCGGAAAGTCCCTGATGTGGTCATTATCGTAGACCAGCGACGTGAATACAACGCCATTCTGGAATGCGAAAAACTGGGCTTGACTGTTGTATCAATGTTGGATACTAACTGTGACCCTGATTGGGCTGATATTCCCATTCCCGCTAATGATGACGCCATCCGCTCAATTAAGCTGATCATAGGTAAACTCGCTGATGCCATCTACGAAGGGCGTCACGGCCAGCTCGAGTCTGAGGCCGAAGAAGAGTACGAAGACTACGAAGGCGCAATGGAAGACCTTGACGAAGAGGAAGAGGTCTTTGACGAAAGCGACATCGACTCCTACACCGAGGGTGATGGGGAGAGCGAAGAGTAATTAGCGTGTAATCTAGTTCATAAGAGTAGGAACAAAAGTAGATGGCGGAAATATCGGCAAAACTCGTCAAAGAGCTACGCGACAAAACCGGCGCGGGCATGATGGATTGCAAAAAAGCTCTCAAAGAGAATGATGGAGACATTGCTAAAGCCACCGAATGGTTGCGGCAAAAAGGCATCACCTCAGCAGAGAAGAAAGCCGGTCGTGTCGCAGCAGAAGGTCTTGTAGGCAGCTACATTCACACCGGGGGTCGAGTCGGCGTACTGGTTGAAGTCAACTGTGAAACCGATTTTGTGGCTCGTCGCCAAGAGTTCCAAGACTTGGTGCGAAACATTGCCATGCAAGTTGCCGCTTGCCCTAACGTTGAGTACGTAAGTGTCGAAGACATCCCTGGAGATATTGCTCAAAAAGAAAAAGATATTGAGATGGGACGGGATGACCTCTCAGGCAAGCCAGACAACATTAAAGAGAAGATTGTTCAGGGTCGGATTGAAAAACGCCTGAAAGAGATATCTTTAATGGATCAACCTTATATTCGTGACCAAAGTATCACGGTAGAAGAGTTGGTCAAGCAAACGGTTGCTTTGTTAGGTGAAAACATTCAAGTCCGTCGCTTTACTCGCTATGTTTTGGGTGAAGGGATTGAAAAAGAAGAAAGTAACTTCGCTGATGAAGTTGCTCAACAGATGGGTAATCAGTAACGGATAAGGTACAACCCAACCCTCCCTCTTGCCCTATCTGATTAAGTAAAAGAGGGAGGAAAACATTAAAGGCAAAAGCAAGAAATAAGTTCTAACTTTTGCCTTTAATTACTAATAATCAAAAAACTTAAAAATGCAATTTGTATGCGCGACAGCTTATCGTACGGTAATTCCGAGGCAGGTCAATCGAGCTGACGCTAACTGATTTATTTGATAAGTGGTTATGGTTGAAGTATGAAAATATAACATCCAGAGCGTCTGTCTAGGCTTTAGATATAGAGAATATGGCCAGAGCAATTGAGAGAATCGAGCAAGACATCACTGCATTGGAGGAAGCGATCGCCCTTTTGAGGGTAGAATTGCATAAAGTTTACTCCCAATATCTACAACTACTCGAACAAGCTGTGCGGCGGCAGCTAATTCTAGCCAGCTATCAGGTTTGTACTCGCGGGTATCCCGAAGCATTTCTAAATCTGACATTCACTCAGCGCCAGAAATTACAGCAATCTATACAGCAGCTAGGCAAGCAAGCTCAAGAACAATTGCTCTCTTCCCCAGAACCCTCCAAAAAGCAAGACGAGCAAAACGAGCAAGAATCAACCGACACGACTGAACCCGACTCAGAACCCGAACCTCAACCCTTACCTGTGGAAAGTGAGCAACTCCAGGATGAAATCCCAACATCCTTTCCTGAATCGCTCAACCTACCCGAAAGCCTCGAAATAAAAATCAAAGAAGCTGCTCAAAAGACAGCTAAAAAACCCACTCCCCTTGATGAATTGATACAGTGGCAAGAGGATTTGGAAGAAGAAATCGCGAAAATCCTGCAAACGCTCTCCATGGAAACCAACGAACTCTTGCAACAAGCGGGTATTATTCCGAATAAACTACCCACTGCCGTCCTAGAAGCAGCAGCAAAAGCCGATGCGTCTACAGATTCTATTACAGCCGGTTCACCCAATCTCCTGAACTTGTTGATGGAAACAGAAAGTGAGGATGATTCGGAAGATTCAACCCTAACTCGAATTGTGGCGATTAACCTGCGTTTGTCAGAAATTGAATTTGCCGACCCGGCCTTAAATGCTGGACGTAATCAAATTCGCAACCTTGCCGCCAAAGGCAATGCACTGCAGCGAGAATATCACAAAAAACAGCGAGAACGATCTGTGGCTGAAGCTGAAGCGGCATGGCGTACCAGCTGGTTTGAGAATTAGGAAAGGGTTGTTAGTTATTGGTGATGAGGAACAATTCTTATTAACAACTCATGACGAATAACTATCCACAGTTAGAGGGGGAAAATTGTGGCAACAGAATTACCAGATTGGCTGCGATTGCAAAAAGCGCTCTCAGTCGAAGCGGAGAAAGGCTTTATAGACTTAGTAGGCAATCAATACCGTTTCAGTGAATTCTTGTGCCTCAGTTTCGGCAAAACACCAGATATCCTTATCCCACCAGAACGCCGACAATGGCAGGAATTGGCTACTGAGTATGCTCGTTATCCTGAGATGACGCTATCTCAACGCCAACATTTAATCGCAGATACTCGTCGCTTTCTTTATCAGTTACAACAGGATATTCAAAACCGTTTGAACGTAGGGACTACCCTTACCTCTTCAACATCTGCTAAAGCTAAAATCCCCCAAACAACTCCCTTAGTTCAGCCTGAAAGTAAGTGGGAAAATCGCCGCTTTGGGCTAGACAAACCCCTTTCTCAGTTAGAAGAAATAGGAACAAGACGCAGTGGATATTTAGCTCGTTTGGGTTTAGCCACAGTCCGAGATATCCTATTCTATTACCCTCGTGACCACGTTGATTATGCACGTCAAGTCCATATCCGTAACTTAGAGGCGGGTGAAACTGTAACTATTGTGGGAACAGTGAAGCGTTGTAACTGCTTTACCAGTCCTAAAAATAAGAAATTAACGATTTTTGAGCTGATCTTGCAAGATGCCACAGGTCAAATTAAACTTAATCGTTTTTTTGCCGGGACTCGTTACAGCAACCGGGGTTGGCAGGAGCAACAAAAACGTCGGTATCCTGCGGGAGCAACGATGGCCGCATCGGGTTTGGTAAAGAAGAATAAGTATGGCATTACTCTCGAAGACCCAGAACTCGAAGTTTTAGACCATGCTGGCGGTAGTATTGAATCGATTAAAATTGGGCGAGTTGTGCCGGTGTATCCTCTTACCGAGGGAGTGCCTGCCGATTTGTTGAGAATGGCGGTGATTGCGGCGCTTCCCTATGCCTCTCAACTGAAAGAAGCACTTCCTGTTGAATTGCGGAAGCAGTATGGATTAATGGGGGTAGGAGATGCGATCGCTAATATCCATTTTCCCACCGATAGTGATATGTTAGCGGCGGCTCGTCGCCGCTTGGTGTTTGATGAGTTTTTCTATTTGCAATTAGGCTTTCTCCAACGTCGTCAGGAGTTAAAGCGATCGCAAACCAGTGCCGTACTTGCGCCTACGGGACAGCTCATTGACCAATTTTATCAGCTCCTACCGTTCAAGTTCACCAATGCTCAAACCCGAGTGGTGAACGATATCCTCAATGACTTGCAATCCTCGACTCCCATGAATCGCTTAGTGCAAGGGGATGTAGGTTCAGGAAAAACTGTTGTGGCCGTTGTCGCCATCCTAGCTGCCATCCAATCCGGCTATCAAGCCGCACTCATGGCTCCGACCGAAGTTTTAGCCGAACAACATTATCGCAAATTAGTAGGATGGTTTAACCTGCTGCATCTGCCCGTGGAATTGTTGACCGGTTCCACGACCGCGAAAAAGCGCAAATCCATCCACTCCCAGCTAGAAACGGGGGAATTGCCGCTTTTAGTGGGGACTCATGCGCTGATTCAAGACCCTGTGAACTTTCAACGCTTGGGGTTAGTGGTAATTGATGAGCAACATCGGTTTGGTGTACAGCAACGGGCACGTTTACTTTCCAAGGGGCAGTCTCCTCATGTCCTAACGATGACCGCAACACCGATTCCCCGTACTTTAGCGCTGACGTTGCATGGAGATTTAGATGTGAGTCAGATTGATGAATTGCCACCGGGACGGCAGGCGATTACCACCACTGTCTTATCGGGGAAACAACGTAATCATGCCTATGACCTGATTCGTCGCGAAATTGTTCAGGGACGGCAAGCGTATATTGTCTTACCTCTGATTGAGGAATCGGAAAAGTTGGATGTGCGATCGGCAGTAGAAGAACATCAACGACTGTCTGAAACAATCTTCCCAGAATTTCAGGTTGGTTTGTTGCATGGTCGCATGAATTCGGCCCAAAAGGATGAAGCGTTGAATGCGTTCCGGGATAACGAAACTCAAATTATTGTGTCAACGACAGTGATTGAAGTGGGTGTGGATGTCCCGAATGCAACGGTGATGATGATTGAAAATGCCGAACGTTTTGGTTTATCGCAGTTGCACCAGTTGCGAGGTCGTGTGGGTCGGGGTTCTGAGCAATCTTACTGTCTGTTGATGAGTGGTTCTAAAACCGATACGGCACGTCAGCGTCTGGGGGTGTTGGAACAGTCACAAGATGGCTTTTTTATTTCAGAAATGGATATGCGGTTTCGAGGTCCCGGTGAGGTGTTGGGTAGGCGTCAGTCGGGGTTAGCGGATTTTGCTTTGGCGAGTTTGGTGGAAGACCAGGAAGTATTGAATTTGGCGCGGGATGCGGCAGAGAAGATCATTATTCAGGATGAGACATTGGAGAATTGGCCTCGGATGAAGGAGGAGTTGGAGTATCGCTACTCTAAGTTGATGGGTGGGGCAATTTTGACGTGATTGACCATGACCGCTTATTTAAAGAACTACTCTCAGCCTTCTTTGTGGAATTTTTAGAGCTATTTTTTCCGCAAGTTCTTGCCTATTTAGAACAAGATTCTATCTCCTTAGAAAACACAGAAATTTTTACTGATGTTACTGCCGGAGAACGCTATGAGGCAGATTTAATCGCGAAAGCTCGATTTAGAGGTCAAGAATCATTTTTTCTAATTCATGTAGAAAATCAAGCTTACCCACAAGCAGAGTTTGGGCGGCGAATGTTCCGCTATTTCGCTCGATTGTCAGAGAAATTTGCCATCCCTATCTATCCAGTTGTTGTCTTTTCTTATGATGCACCCCAAAGACCAGAGCCAAATATTTATCGAGTAGAATTTCCTGATAAAGTGGTCTTGGAATTCAACTATGCAGTCATTCAGCTAAATCGCCTCAATTGGCGAGATTTTTTACAGCAACAGAATCCGGTAGCCAGTGCGCTCATGGCTAAAATGAATATAGCGCCTGAAGACCGTCCCATAGTCAAGTCTGAATGTCTGCGCTTGCTAGCCACATTGCGGCTAAACCCAGCAAGGATGCAGTTGATTTCTGGATTTATTGACACTTATTTACGCCTGAGTGACGACGAAGAAGAAATTTTTAGGACTGAAATTGCTAGGTTTGAACCAGAGCAGCAGGAGGTTGTTATGGAAATCGTTACGAGTTGGATGGAGGAAGGACTACAACGCGGACGATTGGAAGGACGCCTAGAAGGACGCCTGGAAGGACGCCTAGAAGGAGAGTTGGCGGTGATTATGCGCCTACTCAATCGGCGGATGGGTACAATTGAACCTGAGTTACACGAACGCATTCGTCAGTTATCGATCGCTCAGTTAGAGGACTTAGCTGAGGCTTTGCTCGATTTCTCAAATCGGGATGATTTAGTGAGTTGGTTACAGAGTGTTTCTGATGAATCGTCTCAGGTTGAATGATAGGTAGCGTTATTGCGATGCAATATCATAAATTGAATTATTTTGCAAGGGTAAGTTATAGGCGATCGCATTTTTGTAAATTTACTAACGCGATGTGTTTCCCTGTGGAGAAGGAACGTCGTCGCAAAGAGTGCGATCGCACATTACCTCATCCAATCTCATCAATCCAAGTTTGAATAGCACTGATAAGATTCTCTTGATTGGGTAGAAAGCCTTTTAGGGGTTGTTCTATAGGTTGGCTGGTAATCAAGCTGATGTAAATTCCTAAGTCGCGATCGGCAAGGCTGTAACAGAAGTCGATTAAATGTTGGTTGGGTTCACAGCCATGCAGAATTAATGCTAGGTTTGGCTTCTGTAATTGTGCTTGGATGCGGGGAATATACTGCTGAAGTTGAGCCGCATCGTTGGCTGTGGGAATTTCGGAATAATCGGCTTTGCGGTGAATTTTGGTGCAGAGTTTTTGGGAAATGTTGCTTGTGTTTGTTTCAAGTTTTAGGGTTTGAGTGTCGAGGGTAATGGGATAAGTTTTGTCAGTGGCTTGAAGTTGGGACGGGATATCTATGAGTTGATTTTCTAACACTCGAACTGAAGATTGCACTGTATTAAATTTAATAACTGTGATATTTTCTCCTGCTTCTGTACGTCTACTGTAGACTCGACTGTGCCAAGCAGAATAAAAATCGGAATAATTCATGTTTGTGGCACATATCCAAATATGTTTATAGTGATTTTCTGCTTCTAAATAATCTTCTTCCGTTTCAAGGTAGTGCTTTGTAAGTGCAAGTATACACGCCCAATCCTTCGCATTCTCTAAATTGATGTCAAGTCCTCTGCTTAAAATATTTTTTTGTTGACAGGATAAAAATGAGTGAAATATACTTAAATCAATGTGATTCAAGCAATCAATGCACTGATGCAATAATTGCTGCTCTTTTCCTGTTCTTGTTTGTATTATTTCATTTGCTATTTCACAGATAACTTGAATTGCCTCCTGTTTGTATTGCTGAGTTTTACCCAAAGCAGAGGCTGCTTCCAGACGTTCCCACAAAAACAGAAAGCGACCAGACTTGATAAACTCTCTTAAAAAGCTAATTGCTTCTGGATTTTCTGAGTTAATCTCTAGCAATTCACGGGCAGCTATTAGAGGAATATTCATTACGAGATCGCCTCGCTCAGTTTTTACCAACTCAGTTAGAGCCTCGATCGCAACCGAGTTACTTGGATCGATTTTCCCTAAAAAAGATGCTGCTTTAAGGCGGTATTTATCATTCTGATTTATCCAGTTTATCAAGTAGTTAATGGCATCCTGGTTACGTCGGTCTATTATCCCTAAGAAATAAGCAGCTCGCAGAGGGAGCGAGTCAAGCCAGTCAGGTAGTTTTTTTTTCAACAACTGCTGTTTGAGAAGGTTAATAGCCTTTTGGTTGCCTGGGCTAATTCTGCCCAAAAAAAACGCGGCATCCTGCTGGAGTTCTTCATTATCCGTACTATGGTCAATTAATTGAGTCAAGGCAACGACAACTTCTGAGTTACCTGTACCGATTTGTTCTAGAAGGTTAAAGACTTTCCAACGGGAATCATAGTCCACAAAGTCGCTATTTAGCACATATATTAAAATCTTGATTACTGTAGCGCGATCGCTTTCTAGCAGTGCAATTCTAGCTTCGTTAGTAATGACGGGATTTACAACTGTCATAAATGTCCAAATTTCAGCATCCGCGTACCAATCGACAAGCATTCCTACGATTTCATCAGCATAAATACAGTCTTTCAACTCCGCGATGCCAGCAGCAGCTAGAAAATGTGCTAGATAAGGATATAATCCAAAACAACCATCCTCAAACTCCAGCAATACCTCGATAAAAGCTTCCTTCTGCTTCTTTGGGACTTCTTCTTCTGGTCGCCCCAGCCATAGTAAAATCACTTGCTTCCACTGCGGCTCAAAAATTCGGTATACACAATCTTTGCCATTGTGTTTCAAGAAGGGATTAGGGTTTTCGTTATTGTGATGCAGGAAATAATCCCAATGATCGATCGCACAAGCTGCGAAATACTCCTGAAACGTCGGATGAAAGAAGGCATAGACTTTTTTATAGGTATCTGCATCATTGTAAACATGAATCAGCCAATGCAACTTACAAGCTAAATTAAACAAGACTTCTCCCATGATATTGAGAGCAAAACTCTCTCGTATCCCAAACCGAGATTTTTCTTTGTCAATTGCCTCTCGTGCCAACCGTCCTAGTGCTGCGTTCAACTCCTTCCGTTGTGTCAAACTTGTAGAGTGTCGTTCTTTTTTCCACTCATAAAAAGCTCGTGTAAATTGCTCGTATAGCGCCGCTTTTGTTTTCGGCAAATCCCCTTGTTTGAAATACCAGCTTTGACACAGCAATGACAACCGCAGTGGGTTTTTGACTAAATCCCGAATGCGCTGATGTCTTTCTTCATCTAACTTTTTCCGTAACGGTTCCCCTAGTTCTGGTTTGTCTGTCTTGGAGAACCACTGACAGATAAACTCTGTCACTTGATCGGGTTTATTGCCATCCTCATATTCAAACGGCAACGTGCGATAAGTATCAAAACCTTGTAACCCATTAACACTGGTATCCCAGACATTGACGCGACAAGTCAGTACAACTCGCGCCTTGGCAACCCAACCTGTAAGTTCATGCCTGATTTTGGCTAAAGCTTCGACAGGTGAAGATGCTGGCATTTCATCCACGCCATCTAGTAGTAGCAATACCTCACCACCGTTAAACAGTTTTGCTAATTCTTTTTCTAATTCTGGAGTGACATCAATTGCTTCAAGTGAGATGAATGGCAACGCATCTTTCAGCCACTTCTGGCGCAGATATTCTTCTAAACTTTTCTCTCCTAAGCTCGAGAGAGAAATCCAAATTGGGAAACCTGGGGTTTTTGGAGAAAAGGCAATAGATTCTAGTAAAGTCGTTTTCCCTGCACCCGGTTCCCCGATAATAGCGATGCGTTTCCCTTGGCTCTTTTTGCTTTGTTTCTCCTTAATGACTTGCTCTAGAAACTCGTCATGCTCATACGTCTCGATAATTTCTTCCTTTTCTAGCTGGAAAAAACCCGAACCTTGCTCAGGTGAAAGGGAGAAATCACCGCTATGTCTGGGTTTATGCCTGCGCTCAACTAATCCTAGCTGTACATAGAAGGGTTCAGACACTATTTCGGTAGCTTGTCGTCTGATGCTCTGTTTCTGAGTCTTTAGCATCTCACGGCAGATTTTGTGCCAGTCAGGAGGTGCGATCACATCAGACACAACCTCAGACTTTTTCTTATTCTGTTGCTCTAAGTACGCTTTCTCTAGGCAAGCTTGTGTTCTGCCAACTTTCCCTGTACTCTCGGACTTAATTTCAGGAAAACTGTGAGAAAGCTTATTGAATACTTCTTTCATACGCTTGTTATACGCAGAAAGAGCCGTATGCGGTTCGCCTCCTATAACTTCATTAGCAATCTCCTGATTTGTCCTTTTCTCATCGATACTCTGCCGAGACAACCTCACAAAGAAAACTGCTTTCTGATCTACAGTCAGATTGTGGTCAGAAGCTATGACTTTTAAAAAATCATCCCAGTCATCCCATAATTCCATAACACACCCACTCGACAGATTCTTAGAATCTTTGTAACTCAGCATTTTGTTCTCACGCTCTCACCTGCAAGGGAATCAATTCCCTTGCTCATAGCTCAAGTCCACTAAAGTAGACTAAAGAATTTTGTTTCTCAGTCCTCTTTAGAGGACTTTAGCTATTAGCCCGGAAATTGATTTCCGGGCGGTTGATAGCTCTGTTCAAGATGTCATTCCTACCTTAACTCATGCCTCCCAAACGCTCAACTAGAAGAAAAGTTCTACTTGAGTAGAAGTTATTAGGAACTAGGAAATTCTACAAGTTGTTTTTAGTATTACTTCAGTGGAAATTGAGAAATTTCAAATGCAAACTCACAGCACATACAAAACCATCCCAATTCAGCGCAAAAAGATTATGTGGCAAAATTTATCTTTCAGCTCAGTCTCTGAAGTAAAAATCGCCCAAGCACTAGATCGAGTTAGCGTTTTATTCTTCCCCAATTGCCGAGGACGCCTAACTACAACAGATGGGCGTCGAAATCGTGAATGCGATTTTCTAGTCTGTTACGAAGGCATTTGGGGAATTTTAGAAGTTGATGGAGAGCCATTTCACCCTGCCTCTCGCGCCGCAGAAGACCACAAACGAGATGGCTTTTTTCTCGATCATGGAGTTTGGGTGCATCGCTTCGATTCTAATGAATGCTTTAAATATCCAGATGATGTGGTAAAGCGATTTTTACAGAGATTGAAACGAGTACACAGAAATTGACCTTAATGGTAGGGTGCGTTGCAACGCACCCCAAGCAACCCAGTGGTTTATGAGTTCTCTTGCTTATCCTCGTCGTCTTGTTCAGGTGTGGGATTATTCATCTCATCTTTGAACCCTCTGAGGGTTTTCCCTAGAGCACTACCCATTTCTGGAATTTTCTTCGGCCCAAAAATAGCAAGAGCGATAATTCCAATAATTGCCACTTCTGGCCAGCCTAAACCAAACATATTATTCTCCTAATATCTTTTATTCACTTAACTAACTATAAACAAACAAAAGTACCTAGAGCAAAAAATTATTCTCTGACAATAGGGAAGTTTAACCAATTGCTCAATTCATAACCTATCCAATCAAGTTCTGGGTCGGTTAGGGCTTCCCCGCTACATAACTGATGTTTCTTTGTCCCTGCCCAAACAATCAATCTAGGATGGTCTAATATATAGTTAGATCTTGGTGCCAACTCCAATGATTTGGCCATCCGGTAGTATCGCTTAGTATGTACAAGTTTACAGATATGAGAACTGGGTATTGGACGAGGCTGGTATTTAAAACCTAACAATTCGTAAGCTAGGGTCATTTGCTGTTGGTTCAATCTAATCCGAACTCGTCCAAACAAGGGAAATAGAATTTTTTTGAGGGTGATATTAATTGCAATACCCCCTAATAATATTAACCATAAAATTGCCCACAAACTAATATCATAAAATTTTAAATTATCTAAAAACATTAATGTGATATAGTTCCAAGGCAGAGCAAACAATGTCCAACCAAAAACACTAAGACTGCCGCCCTGAGGAGGCAACAGAATCTCTAGACCCTTAGAATCTTTTCTTAATCTAATTTTGCTACCGACAGGTTGGCTAGTAACAGTTGGATAACTAGAATCAGGTGGTGATGAAGATTGTAGTGTGGAAGCGACAGATATTATAGGCAAAAATAAGTGTGGTTTTTCTATGGCTTTTAAGGCTTCTGTTGCAGAACTAAAGCGCCGATCTAAGCTTGGTTCAATTAACTGCTTAATCCAGTTTTTAAAGGTTGGACTAAGTGGGCTTTCTTGCTCAAATTGAATGCATAAATCCTTTTGTGGTAAGTCAGCAGGATGTTTGCCTGTTACTAGATAAATTAACGTTGCACCTAAGCTATAAAGGTCAGACGCAGGAACAGCACGACCACCAAATTGTTCCGGTGGCATATATCCATACGTTCCTACGACTGTGATTGTCCCACCTTCCCGAGCAGCCAGAGTTTGCACTGAGCCAAAATCAACTAAGTAAACTTGACCAACGCTATTACCGGAGCGATTGGTTAATAAAATATTGCTGGGTTTGATATCACGATGGATGACCGGAGGCTGACGTTCGTGTAGGTAATTTAAAATTTTTAACAGGTCTTTAGCAAGCTGCATCACTTCTGTTTCACTGAAGCTACGGCCTGCCCTGAGTTGTTCCTCTAGAGATTTGGCATCAATATAAGTCTGGACTAGGGCAAACCCTTTGTGCTCAGGTGAATCGACCTCAAAGTAATCCAGATAGCGAGGAATGGCAGCATAATTAAGGGATTTTAACGTTTCAGCTTCCCGCTCAAACAGTTTGAGGTCATCCCATTCAAAATCATTGCCAAAGGATAGAAGCTTGATGACTACTAACTCTTGAGTTTGCAAGTCACGCGCTAGCAGTGTTCGTCGTCCGGCCCGTTTTCCCAACTGCTGCTGGACTTCGTATCGTGATGAAAAGCGATCGCCCTCTTGTCCTTTTAAAACTTGACTAGCCATTTTGGCGTCTCTGTATCTCCTACAGCGATTATAGACGCAGTGATGTTGCCACTAGGCTTGATTCAGGCCATTCGTAACCCGCTTGACCGTAGACTGAGAAATGCATTCAATTTGCGGCAAGAATTATGTCCACTACTTCAACGTCCTCTATCCGAGAACAACAACACTCATTAATCCGCCAACTTGCTGACGTAATCGAGGCATCTTGGCATCAATACCTTGACCTTTCACCCTACGAACTCCCCGCCGAGATGGGATATGTAGAAGGACGTTTGGAAGGAGAAAAACTCACGATTGAAAATCGTTGCTACCAATCCCCTCAGTTCCGGAAAATGCACCTAGAATTAGCAAAAGTCGGCAATATGCTCGATATTTTGCATTGTGTCATGTTCCCCCGTCCAGAATACGCTCTGCCGATGTTTGGCTGTGATTTAGTGGGGGGACGAGGACAAATCAGCGCCGCAATCGCCGATCTTTCTCCTGTGAATCGCGATCGCAGTTTACCCGATGCCTACTGCCATACTTTGCAAGAATTACCCGCACCAAAGTTTTCCCAACCTCGCGAACTTCCAGAATGGGGAGCGATTTTTTCTGAGTTTTGTATCTTTATTCGACCCAGTAATCCTGAAGAAGAAACTCAATTTCTCTCAAGGGTAGAAGAGTTTTTACGAATTCACTGCACCCATGCGGCTAATGCTTCACCCGTGCCTGTAGAGCAACAAGCCGAAATTCTGGCCGGACAGCGTAATTATTGCACTCAACAGCAACAAAATGATAAAACTCGACGAGTCCTAGAAAAAGCCTTTGGTGCTGACTGGGCAGAACATTACATGAGTTCGGTGCTATTTGACCTGCCGCCTTCGTGAAAGTAGGAGTCAGGAGAAGAATATTTCAGGGCTTTTTAATATCGTAGGGGCGCACCGACGTGCGCCCTTTCAGTAAGTATATTTGCTGCTTCATGTGGAGTAGACACTTGACCCACTTTTAGTACCATCTCAAAAAAAGTAAATAACATCACAATTGTGTAATTTTTGTAGTCTAATTAGCAACAGTTTCCAACTTTTCCATCTATACTAGAGAGACATACCTTTTTCAGGAGAAATATCCAATGGAATCAGGGGAAATGAGAGAGAAGACCATGCAAACTGCATTGGGATCGACTCATTTAGATTATGCATTCATGTTTACCTTTAAAAAGGTAAACTCCATAGCACTAGAAAAGATTAAGCCATTTTTTAGCAATCTTCCAGTTGACCCTTATATCAAAGGGAACTATCGATACAGGCGCTTATCCCGCTTCATTGTTTCGGATAATGAGTTAATCAAGCTACCTCATGGCTTTCTTTACCAAAGCAAAGACTATAACCCATTAATGGGAGACATCAAGAGAGAATTTGAAGAACTCGAAGATGCACTCATAGAGCTTGATGAATTCAAGAAAATGATTTTAGCGTTTAGTGATTCTTGCAAACTTCACCCCGAAGCTGAAATCGGCATTCATCAAATTAGAACAACTTGTTCACCAATGAACTTTGGCAATCCTGCGCCGGAAGGGATTCATCGGGATGGTACTGATTTTATTGGTATCTTTTCGATTGATCGAGACAATATTCAAGGCGGACAAACCCATCTGTATATGGAGAAAAAAGATAAACCGGTTTTCAGAAAAGTTTTGAATCCAGGTGAATTATTACTGGTTAACGACCATGAATTTTTCCACTTTACGACTCCGATTAAACCCATCTACAACGCAGCAGGAACAAGAGATGTTTTTGTTCTGACTTCTCCAAGTTTATTAATTAATTTCTGAGTCAATGCTGAGATGTTCCCCTAGAAGTTGAGCGCAAATCAGACTAGTCATTCGTTTGTTGATAGGTGATTTTTGAGCCGTAGTTTGGCGAGGGTATTGAAGTTACCTGTTTGGTATAAAGGTTTAAATAGACTAGTTTTTTAGGGAACATAGCTGCGATCGCATGAATCTCTAGGGTGATTGCATACTACCCACTTGGATGAATCATTCAGGCGAAGTGAGAGAAAGCTTATCCGCCGTACCTTAGGAATTGTCAAACACATTCACTCGGTACGACAATGCAAACATCTGATAGTCAAGTCACTGCCCAATCTCCCATCAAAAAGCCAGTTATTCAACAGGGTGCTAGAGGTGAGGTAGTTAGAGAACTAGAAGTTCTTTTAACAAACTTAGGTGTATATAAAGGTGCGATTGATGGCATCTTCGGTTCAGAGGTGAAAAAGGCCGTCATCGCCTTTCAGCACCGTGTATTTCTCATAGAAGATGGTATCGTTGGCCCTTTAACCTGGGAGGCATTATACACCGATGCACCAGTTAATATGCCAGTGCTCACCCAAGGCAGCAAAGGCAAGACTGTACTGTTGCTTCAACGCCTCCTCAACTCAACTAAAGATTATCTGGGTGCAATTGATGGCGACTTTGGTACACGCACTAAACAAGCGGTACAAGCATTCCAAAAGCGCTCGGATTTAGTAGCAGATGGAATTGTAGGCGATCGCACTTGGAAAGCGTTGAGCAAAGTTCCTCACTAAGAGGCTGTTTCTCTCACCAGTGTAAATACTTACAGATCCCCCTAAATGCCCCTTAACAAGGGGGACTTCAACAAAAATTTCCCCTTCTCCCTCCCTATTTAGATAAATTGGGGAGGGAGTTATTCATCGCTTCTTCTCTAATCAAACCGTGCTCAAACCGAGAATTATTAGTGGATGAGAGCTGAAGTAAGCATCAATAAAACCGTAGCCACAACCATCGCTGCACCGCCTAAAATAAACGACCAAAGACGATGGAAACTTTTAACAACCGTCCCACTTTCTGTTGTGAACTGAGTCAAATCTACCCAAGGTGCCACCCCACGACGAAACCATCCCGTAACACCAACCCTCGCCCCTAACAAATTTTTAACTCGGTTCATTCCAAACAAAAAGTTTCCTAGCGAACCAAAACGAGAGGCATAATGCAAGTAAATCATACCTGTGTTGTCTTGAAATTTCAGGTCAGACCCAAACTCATACCCCGCATCACCACGGCCAATCAATGCGCCTTGAAGATTGACTGGCCGACCTCGCAATGGACTGGCATAAGGGTCAGACATTAACTTCAGTACGTCTGTTTCTGGTGCTTGTTGGAAGCTAGGAAACATGACAAATGTACGAATTAATGTTCCTAATCCCAAACCCAAGATAGGGCAGGCAAAAATTCCAAGCGGTAATGTTTCCTGAATCACAATCCCTACGACCAAACCTACAAAAAAGCCTATCGGTATGGCTGAATAAATTAACAAATCGATCGCAAAATTGCCATAGAGCTTTTTCTTGCTCAGTCTCTTACCATCTTGCACGATGCGACCCATATCAAACTCAGTCGGTAAATCCAACTGTTCAGCATAGGTACTCAATGCACGAACCCGCTTACCGGTTAAAGGATGAGTGGAATTCAATTCCATCCACCAACCCCAAGGATTAAACAAATCCCACAAAAAGACTCGACCCATTTGATAAGGTTTAGTAGCAATGGGGTAAACGGTTCCTGTACTGGCCGCTGCTTTAGCGTCATAAATCCCTAGAGCACGAGTGCCTTCCATTAAGCGATTGGGTTCTGAAGTTTGCTTGCTCTGTTCTACAATACCGTAGGCAATTTTCACTAAAGCGCGAGAGAGGGCATTAGGATTACCGGTAATTTCTGCCGCAAAATGGTCAGCAAAATATTCTCTTGTCCGAGACAAATACAGCAATAAGTAAGTGCCAACTAGGTAAAACACATAAGCAACCAAGGCCGCCGTCCCGGCCGCATTCTTGAATTTATCGTTACCACCCCGTCCCAAGCGTCTTGCAAAGATATAAATTAAGTAAGTAATTTGCACTAGCGTAGATGCTAACGTCATGACGGCAAAATCCCAGTGGATGATGTGGCCGAGTTCATGAGCATAAACGGTGGCAATTTCATCATCCTCTAGGTAAGTAAACAGCCCTTGACTAACCACTAAGCGGGCACTATTGGGTAAGGAACCGTAGGTAAAGGCTGTAGGATTTTGGTCGTCAATGATTCCCAAGCGAGGGGTTTTGAGTTTTTTCTGGCGGCAGATATATTGAATCACTCTAGCCGCCTCCGGACTTTGCTGTTCAATCTCTGCCAGTGTGACCCAACGGGTGTTATAAAGCCAACGTTGGGTTAAGTCCATGATGTAGGGAGATAAGAAAAAGGCCGCGCTGTTAAAGATAACTGTAATCGCTAAGGCGATCGCTAATCCGATGACTGGATCATGGCTATCGAGAATCAAGACAATCGCCAACGATAAAACCAATACCATCCCAAACAGCAAAGCCAGGGTGATACCAGAGGCAACAGCAAGATTTCCTCCGACACTAATCATGGCCAGTTTGACTCCGGTTTTAGCGGCACGGCCAGCTTGCTGGATAGCATTCGAGGTGCTTGGTATGGGGGCAGACGTTGTGGAAGAGGCGGTTATGGGTAAGGAATCCGCCAGTGTGTTTTGATCGGTTAAGGAACTGAGTGCCTGATTTGCCCAACGGCTAATTTGGGAATTTTCATGAATGCTCAATTCTTGGGCAATTGCGATCGCTTGTTCGTCGTCACCGAGACGATGATACCCTTTCACCAATGCCATTTGTGCCTGGAGATACTCTTTAGTACCGGGTTGAGTGTAATACAGGCAAAAATCTTTGAGGATTTGAACGGCATCCCGATAACGTTCTTGTTTAAGGGCTTCTAACCCAGCTTTGAGGGACATAGGCGACTTGATTCAATAGAAAACAGGTAATGCATTCATTGATACTTAGTAATACAAGCCTGTCACGGGAAATTCGTAAAACTTCAGCTTAAAATTATTTATTCCTCCAGCAAAAATACAGGCAGTTGGTTACTACCTTTCTAGCAATTGACCCTTGAATCAGTAGGAAAAATTTTTATTAACTAAGCTGGTGATGATTATAGAGGACTAATCGTAATCAATTATCCTAAAGGCTTTTGAATATAGGTAATCGATGCAACCCAAACAGCTATATCAAATGTCAATTTCCCGTAACCTTCCAGCAATCCTCAATCATGCCTAAGATTCTCTCTCGTGTAGGTCAGAGAATCTGTTTAGCTTAAGAAGCCTGCACTCTGTACACGCTTTTACTGAGATTGGGATTACTGAAGATGGCACAATCGTAGAAACCCTGTCTTCAAATTGTATTCTACACTTCTCCATTTCTTGAGAATCAATTCGTTAAAATCCTACGACTTGTCATAAATATTAACAAAAATCCATTATCCTTTGGCACTCTCAGGCTAACTATAAATTAAGACTAAGTTTTTTAACGCTGCGATTGTAATACTTTCCTTGATTTTGCTCGAATAATTTCACAACTACACAATTATTGGACTAAATTTTAATGACAAAAACTTTCTCTAAAAAAACACAGGATGGAATTGTGAATTCTTGGAATTTTAAATTGAACTTTGTCTGCCTTTTTAAGCAATAGTACTTACCCATTATGAAGGCGATGACCAAAACTCGGTTGCATCCATAATGGGCTATGCCTTTCAAGTCTGTAGTTAGAGTGGAAAATTGTAAAAAAACATCGGTAAAAAAAGTTACAGTTCTACCTAAATAGGAATGTAAGACTTATAAAAGTAGTTTTCATAATCCCTAAATTCAGTCCACTTTAATCGAACCCATACCCAAGCAAAATCAAGTAGTAAACTTGCCGGAAAATGTAGGGAAAAGTGCGAATGGCTAAGGCTCTTTAGGAGTTGGAAAGTTTCTTGAGTACGACCTAACATTACATCCGGATGAGCCACTGGAAGGCGTTAGCAAATATGTCCAAAGTGGTTCGTTGTTTGCATCTGGCCGTTATGATAAAAGAAATGAGGGGTATGGAAAAGTAGAGATGGCTACCGTTCAGGTAGGTTCCAGTTGCAAGGAGTAACTGCTCCAAACTGAGTAAAAATAATTTATGATGCATCCTACTATTACAAGAGCAGAGACTGCAATCCCCACTCATAGCAACCGGATGGAGAGGACGAAACAACACCCATGAGCAGTAATCTCAACCAACGCCGTATTGAACCATCCATCTTAACAGACCCATCGCCATCCTCAACAGTCACTTGCCTACAGGGATTAGAGGGACTCAAGCCACAGTTATTCAGTCAGTCTCAGGAAGAAAGAATGGCAGTGCTTTCTCAGGCGCTTAAATGTGGACCGAGGGGAAAGGATTGGATATTCCAGATTGTTAAGCATGAAACCGGGCCTGTACAATGGGCAGCTTACGATTTGCTCTGGGATAGTGCCAGTGAACGGGTTAGACAAAAGCTTTTGCATTATTGTCCTCTGCCTTCAGATGTTGGGGTAGATTACTCCCGACTGCGTGATTTATTAGCTGCCGGACAATGGCGAGAAGCTGAAGGAGAAACGAAGAAAGTCATGCTCGAAGCGGCCGGACGACAGCAAGAAGGAATGTTAGACCGAGAATCGAGCGAAAAATTCCCCATTGGCGACCTGCACACTATCGATCAATTATGGGTGACGTTTTCCCAGGGGCGATTTGGCTTTAGTGTACAAAAGAAGATTTGGCAGAATATTGTTGCGACCGAACAGCTAGAAACGGATGAGGCTGGACATCGCCACTTTACAGAGGATTTTAGAGAACAAATTGCTCGGTTTGGCGATCGCGTCGGCTGGCGAAAAGGCGAAAACTGGTTGAATTTTCGTAACCTGACGTTTGATTTATCGGCACCTAAAGGACACTTACCTTCACCCAGTTTTGCTACCCCTTGTAACGGTAACGAAGGAGAGGAACAAGCTCCTTGGGGAAAGTGGTGTGTAGCATTTTGTTTTGGTGGAATTAAGTGCGGAGTTTTATTCTTAGGGTGGTGGTCTTTGCTTGAACGAGAAGACTTGTAATTCAATGCATCCTCAAAAGGGAAGCCGCTTTTTTGTTCATCTGGATTGTGCAACAGTTCATAGCCATGAGTTCTTATCCCCAACTCCTGACTCCCAATTGTCAATCATCCAGACTCTTTTGCTAAGATGAAAAGTTGCAGCATCAGAGCGTCAAAGCCATGACCGCGACTCCCGTTGTTTCCCTGCCCCTGAGTGCGATCGCCAAAAGCACCCGTCAAGCTGCCCGTCAGTTGGCGGTACTATCGACTGAAGCGAAAAACCAAGCCATTGAAGCGATCGCCCAAGCCTTAGAAGCGGCTACCCCCGAAATTTTGGCTGCCAATGCCGCAGATTGCCAAGCGGCAGAGGTCGAAGGTATTCCCAAACCCTTGTACAATCGGCTGAAGTTAGATGAAACCAAGCTCAAGGCAACCATTCAGGGAGTACGGGATGTCGGGAAGTTAGCCGATCCCATCGGTACTGTGCAAATTCATCGCGAACTGGATGAAGGATTAATCCTGAAACGGATTACCTGTCCAGTGGGAGTTTTAGGCATTATCTTTGAAGCGCGTCCCGATGCCTTGATTCAAATTACCTCCCTAGCGATTAAATCGGGGAACGGCGTTATCCTCAAGGGCGGTAAAGAAGCCCTACGCTCCTGTGAAGCCTTAGTCAAAGCCATTCACCAGGGATTATCTAGCACCGCCGTCAATGCAGCGGCCGTGCAACTATTGACGACACGGGAAGAAATCAGAGCCTTATTACAGCTTGATCAATACGTGGATTTGATTATTCCTCGCGGATCGAACGATTTTGTGCGCTATGTGCAGGAAAATACACGAATTCCAGTGCTAGGTCATGCGGATGGGATTTGTCATCTTTATATAGATAGCGCTGCCGACGTTTCCAAGGCAGTGGAGATAACTGTAGATGCCAAAACTCAATATCCAGCCGTTTGTAATGCGATTGAAACGCTGCTGGTTCATCGTGCCATCGCGCCTAGCATCCTGCCTCTAGTGGCCACAGCCTTAGAAAAACGCCAGGTGGAACTGCGAGGGGATGAACCCACCCGCAAAATTCTAGACATTGCCACCGCTACTGAGGAAGATTGGACGACCGAGTACAACGATTTGATACTCTCGATTAAAATCGTAGATTCCCTGGAAGAGGCGATCGAACACATCAATACTTATGGTTCACGGCATACCGATGCCATTATTACTGAAGAACAATCCGTTGCCGATACCTTCTTGGCCAACGTCGATTCTGCCAACGTCTTTCATAATTGTTCTACTCGCTTTGCCGATGGTTTTCGTTATGGTTTCGGTGCAGAAGTCGGAATCAGCACCCAAAAACTACCCCCCCGTGGGCCAGTGGGATTAGAAGGATTAGTGACTTACAAGTATCAAGTTACAGGTGACGGGCATATTGTCGCCCCCTATGCAGGGAAGGATGCGAAGCCTTTCACCCATCAAAATTTGAAAATCGACTCATAATATTGTTTCTAATTGTATCGGATGGATATCACATTTTAAAGTCCGTAAAAACGAGCAGGGTTATCCCAGAGAATCTTCCGCACCGTTTCCTTACCGAGTTCTGAAGCACCACGGCTGTTTCCACCATGTCCTGCTTATGATCGATGTATTGGTGCCATCGGCGGACAAGCCCAACAATGGCGTGACACAGCTTGCACTAGTGCATGAGATACAGTTCGTAGTAAGGGTTAAAGCCCTTGTTTACGGTCGTGATGCGTAAAGCCCCCTTGTTTCAACAGGGGGATATAAGCGAAT
>CAZPRJ010000060.1:0-40434 GCA_964588805.1 uncultured Microcoleus sp.
GGGAAAAATGTGCCGATCACTCCCTGTCCTCGCTCAAATTTGCCAATGTCCAGTCTTCACTTGGTTCTGGCTGTCGTCAATGGCAGCAACAATGCCCTCAATCTGCCAAGGTTGCGGTTTGGGTTTGGGTTCTTCTTCGGCACTCACCCAAGAGAGGGAGAGGAGGAGGGTAAGGAGAAGGGTAAACGGGAAAAGGAAAAAAGGGGAGACTTGGTGGGTTGGGCGGGGAGATTTGGGCATGGGTGCGGAGTAGAATGTGGCTTGGGACGATGCACCTGAATTCTTATCCTCAGTTGACTAGACTTATCCGGGAATTAATCTTTAATGGAAATACTACAAGGGTTTAGTGGAGGATTTCGGAGAGAAGTCCACAGAATGGAATTGGAGGGGCGTATACAACCCAAGTCGGCCTGGTATTGTTTGTGTAGCTGCGGTTTTAACCGCCCAGCTAACGTTAAGTTGACACCAATGACGCCCATCAAATTGATCGGACATAACCGAAACCTTAAAGGGCGCAAGCATTGCGCCCCTACTGATGGTAGTTTAACCTCAAGTTGCGTAAGTCCTGCTTCTATTGGGCTAATACGAGGCTTTTAGCTGCATTCATCAGGTTCTGAGCTTCATTGACGAGGTTCCAAGCTGCGTAAATGAGGCTCCAAGCTCCATCAATGAGGTTCTGAACTCCGTTAATCAAGCTCCAAGCTCGGTGAATCAGGTTCCAATCTCCATTAATGAGGTTCTAAGCTCGGTGAATCAGGTTCCAAGCTCCATTAATGAGGTTCTAAGCTCCATCAATGAGGTTCTGAACTCCGTTAATGACGTGCAAAGCTGCGAGAGAATAGAGTAATGGTGCGCGGGAGCATATCAAGTTTGCACGCACAGCCCCGCACTGCGTGCCGCTACGCTAACATCCCCCAGCCCCTTCTCCCCAAGGGAGAAGGGGAGCAAGAGTTCAAAGTCCCTCTCCCTGAGGGAGAGGGATTTAGGGTGAGGGCTAATTGAATTTTGAATTTTGAATTTTGAATGCGTGAATTCTTACCCCCCATGCCGTTCCAACGCTAACTCAAGCAATTGGTCAACTAATTCGGCAAATGAAACCCCCGTTGCTGCCCATAATTGAGGGTACATACTCGTCGCAGTAAAACCCGGCATCGTATTAATTTCATTAATTAAAACCTCGCCCGTTTCTTCCACATAGAAAAAGTCCACCCGTGCTAAACCTGCTGCATCAACTGCCGCAAAAGCTTGTAGCGCCATCTCCTGAATTTGAGCCGCCACCGCATCCGGAATCCGTGCAGGAATTAATAAATCTGCTTGACCTGCCGTATATTTAGTTTCATAGTCATAAAAGTCACTATTAAACGTAATTTCCCCCACTACCGATGCTTTGGGTTGGTCATTCCCTAACACCGCACATTCCACCTCTCGCGCCACCACTCCAGCTTCTACAATTAGCCGTCGATCATAACTGGCGGCACTATCTAAAGCGGCTTCTAATTCATCACGCGATCGCACCTTGGCAATTCCCACCGATGACCCTAAATTAGCCGGTTTTACAAAACAGGGATAGCCCAATGTTTCCTCAATTTGGTCACAGAGTTTCGGGAATACGCAAGGATTTGACCAAATCTGAGAACGATTCACTGCCATATATTTAACTTGCGGCAATCCAGCTTGAGCAAATGCCATTTTCATGGCAATTTTATCCATGCCCAACGCTGAACCCAACACCCCAGAACCCACAAAAGGAACCTGCATTAACTTCAGCAAACCTTGAATCGTGCCATCTTCCCCATTCGGCCCGTGTAGGATAGGAAACCAAACATCAACCTCAGACCAACTAATATTTTCACCGACTCGACTTAATTGAGAAACTCCCGTAGTAGCCGATAATTTTTCAGTCGTATCTGAAGATATCGAAGCATTCGTTTGAGGGGTAGAAACAGACGCCTCACTTTGATTAGTTAACTGTAACGCCTTACCCGATTCGAGGACATGTTGAGCCATTTCCCCCGACTGCCAGACGCCATCTTTTTGGATATAAACTGGCAAAAGTTCGTATTTATCTGCATTCTTGCCCGAACTCAGAGCATTTGCGATCGCACGTCCTGAACTCAGCGACACTTCATGCTCCCCCGAACAACCGCCAAACAGTAACCCCACCCGCATTTTCCTCATTGCTCCATACCTCAATCACTCCTCATCGCAGATAGCGTATCACAGCCAGCCGATTTCCACGATTCTTCACTTCAGATTCTCGTAGGGATGAGACGGTTTCCAGACGAGAGATAAGACAACCAAAACCATAATTTACTTCTTTTGTCAACATCATGGTGCGGTTTGTTTGAAATTCACTTCTACTTAGACTGATGCCAATGTAATCTCAGCCTTTGTGAAAACGGATTCGATTTTTTATCGCTTGTTCCAAACCTTGCCAGATGCCTTTTTTGAACTGATTAATCATCAATCTTCTGAAGCTAATGCTTATGAGTTTTCTTCTGTAGAATTGAAACAAACTGCATTTCGGATTGACGGATTATTTCTCCCAGTTCCCAATGCGCCGAAACAACCCATTTACTTTTTGGAAGTGCAATTTCAAAAAGATTCAGAGCTTTATGCCCGTTTTTTCAGCGAGATTTTTCTTTATCTGCGTGTCTATGCACCCACAAAAGCTTGGCGAGGAGTCGTTGTGTTTGTTAGACGTAGTATGGAACCTAATGAAATAGAACCCTATCGGGTTTTGTTGGAGAGCGAACAAGTCACTCGTTTGTACTTAAATGAACTGGGAGATGTGGGGGAACGTTCCCTGGGAGTTGGCCTGATTAAGTTAGTGGTAGAAACTAAAAAGCGAACTCCGGAATTAGTTAGACAGTTGGTCAACAAAGCACGTTCTGATCTAACAGATGAAATTCGTCAACAGGAGGTATTCAATTTAATAGAAACAATTGTACTATACAAATTACCCAATGTAACTCGTCAGGAGCTGGTTAAAATGTTTACACGCGATGATTTGAGAAAGACAAGATACTATCAAGAAGTTCGAGCAGAAGCGCGAGAAGAACTTCAGGAGGAAGTTTGGCAAGCTGTGCGTGAGCAATTTCAGCAAGAAATCCGCCAAGCTGTTCGAGAAGAACTCCAGCAGGAAATTCGACAACAAGAAGCTTTAGGATTAGTGATGCGTTTACTTGTACGGCGCATTGGTGAATTGAGTCCTCAACTGCAAGAAAATATGAATCAGCTATCTATTGAGCAATTGGAGAATTTGGCTGAGGCATTATTGGACTTTTCCAATCAAGCTGATTTATCGGCTTGGTTGAATGAAAATACAATTGATGTATAGCTCTAGTTTCTAAAACTAATTCACTAAATGCCGACTACAGATACTTTTCTTATTCCCCCCTTAATAAGGGGGGTAAGGGGGGTTAATATGTAAAACCTTTAATATAAAATGGCATAAGAGGGTTGGAGTAAGCTCAATTGCATTTAACTTGCACATTCTAAAGCAGGATAAAAGCACTCTAATCCTCTCCCTTGCACCCCGCAAACCCCATAATAGGAATTAAATACGCCACAGCTTAACACCCACCTGGGCAAGGATTCTCACAAACAACATTACGTGGAGAAATCGGTACTATTTTTTGAGTAGACATATTAACTTGCCAAGCTGCACGGACTTGAGTGTAAAATTCGGCATTTTCAAACCCTCTGGCCTGATAAATTGCCAAAATTGGCTTGCTTTTTGCTCCTTTTTGTGTGCAGTTTGCTCCTAAATTTTCGCCACCTTTGAGCTTAGGAACCACTTGGGCATCGGTGATAGATTGTACAGGCGAACTACCCCCTTGAGCATTAGGAATTTGGCGCAGACTCTTTTGTAAGACGACAATTCCATCAAAATCGGTTCCAATCGTATCAGGAGTTAGCCAAGCCACACTATATTCACAAATGTCTTTCCCTCCAATACACTGTCCTAACCGATACCAGTCTTGGGGACGGTGTTCTTTTCCAGATTCTAACGCCTCTTTCTCTTCCAGTCGGCTTTGCAACACTGACATCAAAGCTCTACTTTTGTAAGCTTCTTTCCAATCTTTTTGCTTAAAAAAGAATTGGGTTGCTGTTTGCAAATCTTGAATCGCACCTGCAAAATTTTCAGCTTGATTTTTCTGATAGGCGCTGTTGAGCAGAGAGGGTTGGGCTACTACTGGAACAATAGAGGCAGCGACAAGAGTTAAGGCTAAGAGAATACTATTTTTCATTGCTGTGAATTTACTTCAGTATAACTGTGGGGTTAGGTGATTTTAGGGCGCACGGGAAGAGCGCCCCTACTAGTGGAAAACTATAGTCAAAGGTGAGGATTACCCGCCTTAGTGATGAGCCCCTTACTTAGGAGGACACAACAACTCGAACAGGGATTTCGGAATCTCCTCAAAATGTTCAAGTAAAAAGTCCATCAGGGCTAGATGGTGTAAATCATTAGCAGTTGGTTGGCTATGGTTGTCGCCTCTGCTAAACCAACGCTGGACGGTGGAGATAGAACGAGAACAGATAATGGCAATCTGTAGCTGCGTGACTGCCCATTTGCTGTAAAACTGCTGGGGCGTCATCTGAAGTTGGCAGTAGCTATAGAGGGTAATTAAGTCTCGCTCTCGCTGGGTGAGTGGACGGGGATTATTCATCAATCCACCTCCAGTTTTGGCGGCTATGGGGCTGAGTTTTTGTCATGATGGAATAAGCTCCTAATTCGTTTTGGAGTCAGCCGCGCTGATTGGTTGGTAGCCCGTGCAGCGCGGCTTTAGTACATCTGATTATGTACAATTTCAATAATAACAGAAGGTTTTGGAAAATGCAATAGTAATTTTAAAAAAAAATGAAAAATTTTTTATGGATGTTATGGAATTAAATGGGAGAATTATTAATTTAAATGACGCTAAAACTATAATTTATTTTTTTACTTGTAGCTTTATTTTTATATTATATGTTGTTAAAATAAAGACCTATTAAACGCGATCGCCATGACTGTAGCAACCAAGAAACTAACCTTTGAAGAGTATCTAAACTACGACGATGGTACTAACACACGCTATGAACTGGTGGATGGAGAATTAATCCCCATGAGTCTTGGCACAGGAAAACACGGAGCGATCGCCAAGTTTTTAGAGCGGGCATTCGATGACGAGAGCGCCCAGCAAGAGACGAAATGGACAGCGCAAAAATTTTCTGTTGGTGTTCGCTCACCTCGTGGAGGACGTTGGGATACTTCCAGAATTCCAGATGTAACCGTTTTGCCTCAAGAACAGTGGGAAGCACTCTTTGAGCGTGAGGCAGTGATTGAACTGTCTGAACCACCCCCAATTTTGGTTGTGGAAGTAGTCAGTGAGTCTACCCAAAACGCAGACTACCGCGCTAAACGCTCTGAATATGCTGTACTGGATATTTCTGAATACTGGATTGTTGACCCGCTTTCAGAAGTCGTAACCGTATGTATTTTAGTAGAAGGGTTCTACGATGCGGTGGAATTTCGGGAGAGCGATCGCATTATTTCCCCCACATTTCCCAAACTAGAATTAACGGCTGGGCAGGTTTTTAACGCTGCCCAATAAAACAAACAGGACTTATGCAAATTGTTGTTTGAACCACTATCGGCAGGGGAGTACTCCCCGTGCGCCCTTGCTAAATGTGGCGTTTTTGCATAAGTCCTAACCAAGAAAATATAGCGCTTCTCATCCGAGTGAGGTACAGATTGACCCCTCCCCCAACCCCTCCCCGCTTCGGAGAGGGGAGCAAAACTTCAAAGTTCCTCGCCCACAGGGAGAGGGATTTAGGGTGAGGGGTGACAAAGTGACATAGTATCGAAGGAAATCAAAAAATAAAATCCTTCTCTTCCCCTCTCCTCTCCCTATCGCTTAAAACGTGAAAGTTGTGCGGATAACGCCTACCCCTGTAGTGTCATTATTGCTATTTCCTTCAGGATTAAACAATACAAACGCCCCTGGAGTAATGCTGATATTGTTATTGACCCTAAAACGATAATAAGCTTCTAAATGGTAGGGTGTTGCTCGATCCACACCAGCATTTGCCAGCACCGCAGATCCACCTGTATCAACTCGATAAAGCGGTTGCCCGAAAATAATTCCGGCTGCATTTCCTTCCTTCAATAAGTCCTTAAAATGTAAACCCACCATCCAACTGCTGAAGTTAGAAGACGCTTCTACAGCACCCGATGAATCGTCTACAAAAATGTACGCCCCATAACCACTTAAAGACACCTTCGGAGTCAGTCGCCAAGTCACTGTTCCACCAAAGGAATTGAGTTTAACCGGCACTCCTAAATCAACACCACCCAATGCACCAACATCCGTCTGGGTTAAACCTGTCCCTAAAATGTTGATTTCGTGGTAGCTATTGGCGTAATTCAAGCCAATATCAATGGAATTTGTAGGCTTAATCGTCAATTGTGCAGCCACTACACTACTGCCACTAAATACCCCCGCACCCAAAGGTGTACCCGAAACTCCAGGTACGGCAGCAAGATCGGGAGCCTCTCTTGTTAGGTTCGCATTGACACTACCGTACAACGCTCTCAGGTCGATGTTGTCAGAAATATTGAAAATAAAGCCCGCCGCAGACGCTAAACCTGAACCCGATGTACCCCCTGATACACGCAAGACAGGGTTCATCGCTGCAAACCGTGAGATAGCTTCTTGCCCTTCATCGGCAAAGGGAGTAATGGTAGGAAAGGCATCCGAAACCTCAGCGGCCGTCCCTGCAAATACGGTAAACCGGCTAGCAACGGGGAAGATGTAGAGCAATTTGTACAGTTGCACATCATTTGCTCCAACCTCTGATAAGTCTTTGACATTAAATCCAGGAAATTGGGGTTCAAAATTGAGCTTACTCATCCCGGCGGTGAGGGTAGAACCAGGGAATAAGGTATTTTGCAGGCTATTTCCACCAAAGACACCACCGAGAAAGTTATGGGATTGCAAGCCGGTAATCAGCGTGTCTTTGCCAGTAAAGCTGGTGACTAAATTTAGCCGCACTCGGTTGACTAAAAAGATATTCCCATCTTCGCCATCTGGCGCACCGCCACTAGCCCCTATTCCTGCAAAAATGACTTGACCGCTTAGTTTGGTAGTGGTTGAAAATTGATTGTCTTCGAGGAAGGCAACTCGGCCATCTAATTTGTCAACTCTTGTTCCAATCGTGGTGAGTTCTGTTCTAAATTCATCCACCAAGCGCTGTAGCGTTTCTAAGTCAGTTTTAGTAACAAATTCAGAGGTGCTAGAAGCAATCAAACGCTCAATTTGCTGCAAACAGGCATTAACCCCAGCCGCAAATTCATACCGAGTCATGGCACGGTTGCCTCGGAAGGTGCCGTCTGGATATCCCGCAATACAACCATATCGTTCAACGAGCGATCGCAACGCTTCATAAGCCCAATCCGTAGGACGTACATCGCTCAACTGATTGACGTTGGTAACTTGCCCCATCGGATCAGATGCCTGCCCATTGCTAATTTCTGATACAGTGGGCATCTGACCCATCAAGTCAGCACGGTTTGATGGTTCTGGAGATGGGGCGTTACTTAATTGAGCTAGAGAATTATCTGAAGGTGTCGGTTGCGATCGCTCAAAAGTGCGATTAGGATATTCTAAGCTTGCTGGGGATACGGAGGTTGAAGTCTCGGTTTCCTGATTTTGATGAGAGGGTGTTGTAATGAGTGAATGAGTATCAGCTTTTGCGACGTTTTCCGTCATCATGAAGCTTTGCGCTGCCTCACTCCAGTTAAGCGCGTTTTGTGGATTAGAAACCGAACTAAGGAGATTGTTATTGGGTTGTGCTAAACCTTGAGTGCCGCCCAACTCCCCGGAATTCAAAACGGGTAGGCTTGTAAAACTACTGGGGCGATTCAATTCAAAATTACTGGCGTTTAAGGTTGAATTTTGAATTTTGGTGTGCTGGGTTTCCGGGAGTTGTTTCGCTAATGCATCTGCTGTATTGGCCGTTGCAGGCTTTTCTCCTAAAGGGATAGACCCAGCTAATAAACCTAGTAGACTGACTCCAAAAGCTTGAATGAAATATTTTTTGTCCACAGTGACTCCTCACACAAAAAAGATTCAAAGTCAAGGATAACTTTGATAAAATTGGCAGTTTAAAGAATGCTCAATATTTACAGCCTTGTCCAAACTTATCCGGATTAATGGGCTGTAAAAATTAAGTAGTCCTAATATTTTATAAGTTTTCGGCAATCCATGAATTATCCTCCCTATCTAATTTTATATATATAATTGTCGCCAATACATATAGATAGATTTTGTATTTGTTATAACTTCCATCAGGTAAGCTCTATGAATTAGACCTATCTGCTACAGCGATAAAAAGAACTAGAAGTGAAGTATAGGGCTGACACCAATTGACATTTGAACCTTTTTATTGTGGGATGGGCAACTTGTCCGTCTAAACTACACCATCTTTATTGAAGAGTTAGATTCACAAAAAATTTCCAGCATTTTGAAGATTATGAAACTAACTACAGAAGAAATAACTTACCCCTCCAGTGATGGTCAACCCCTGGCAGACCGCACAATCCAGTACCAATGGATTACCACCATCAAAGGTGGTTGTGATGCTCTGTTTAAAGATAACCCCGATGTATTTATTGCAGGTGACTTACTCTGGTATCCCGTTGAAGGCAATAACAAGATTTGTCAAGCACCTGATGTGATGGTAGCCTTTGGCAGACCCAAAGGTGATAGACGCTCCTACTTACAATGGCGAGAAAATAATATAGCTCCACAAGTTGTCTTTGAAATCCGCTCCTACAGCGATAGCCAGACAAAGATGAATAAAAAATTAGCCTTCTATAATCGCTACGGAGTAGAAGAGTATTACCTTTACGATCCTGATGAGAAAGAATTGAACGGTTGGCAACGCATTGAAGGATTATTAGAAGTCATTGAACCCATGTCAGGATGGGTAAGTCCTCGCTTAGGAGTGCGATTTGAATTAACAGAATCAGGGTTAGAGTTATATCGGCCTGATGGGCAAAAGTTTCTCTCTTATTTGGAATTGGAGGAACAGCGAGAAGTAGCAACCCAACGTGCTGAACGATTAGCGGCGAAATTGCGTGAATTGAATATCGATCCAGATAGTCTCTAGTCAAGCGAGGCGATCGCTCTATTGAAATCGCGCAGAAACTCAATAACTATTTGCTCTGAGGCTCTCATCTCCATTAACGAGGTTCCAAACTCCGTTAAAGAGGCTCTGGAACTCCATTAATGAGGTTCCAAGCTGCGTTAAAGAGGCTCCGAACTCCGTTAATCAAGCTCCAAGCTGCGTTAAAGAGGCTCTGGAACTTCATTAATCAGGTTCCAAGCTGCGTTAAAGAGGCTCCGAACTCCGTTAATCAAGCTCCAAGCTGCATTAATCAGGCTCTGAACTCCGTTAATCAAGCTCCAAGCTGCATCAATGAGGTTCTCAACTCGGGCAATCTAGTTTGCGATCGCCCGTAATAAGATAAAGTTTACAGCCGCAGGAGTTTTATCATGAATCAACTCGAAAGTCTGATCAAAATGGCAGAGGACGAACTCACAGAATACAGCACAGATGCTCGAAAAATAGAGAAACTCCGCCGTAAGATTGGTTTAGCCCTCTCCAGGGAACAGCAAAAAAATTGCCGTGAAACCTTAGCGGCACAAATGGCAACTGACGGTTTACCCAAACTCGTTGAAGAACAACGTCAAACTATTGCCTTACCTTTTTGGGGCATTGCTGGGCTAGGTTTACTGGGAGCCATTTCTCTAATGCAATGGATAGGGTATTTGGTTGCGATCGCCGGAGCAGTAGCAGCTTACCGGATTCAGAAATGGGGCTGGGAATTACAAGCCAAACGTCTCTTACTGCAAACTTTAGAGGATATTGAAGCCCGTATTGCACAACCTAAGACATCAGAATAATCTAGGAAAAAATGCGATCGCTCGATTCGGTAAATGCAGAAGCGATCGCTATCATAAAATATTCATAGCGTCTCATGGAAAAATAGGAATTAGGGGTCAGCACGTAGGTGTCTAATCTGTAAATCCTGCAAAAATTTCATTTTATGCCCTTTAAACGAAATAAAAGAAACTGGGTAATCTGCTTCTCACTAAAATTATCATCACTGACAACAATCAAACTCTGACTTCCATCCGACAAACGGGGGCCAAGTGTCATTCCTTCCAAGTTATCTAGATAAATCCCCAAATCACCCAAATTTAAGAGTAATTTTTTCCTTACAGGTTCAACCCGAGAAACATTTCCTTGTAGTGAAGCAATCGTTGATGTATCTGTGGCTGCACCTGTGGCAACTTGAAAAATTTTGGCATTAGCTCCTAACATCCCATAAGTACGTTCCAAACTAAGAAAATGCCCCCCTGTATCAACAGTAACCATTTCAGTTAAGCCATTATCAATCGCACCTGTTGGCGTAGGATCGAGGAGATAAAGATGCTCAGAGACAACCATTGGACGCCCAATATTGCCCATTAAATACTGCATCATCCGAATCCGAGTTTGTTCTTCAGATTCGGCTGGCAACTTGTCTTGAAAAAGCGCAGATTCAGTGGCTGTAAATAAACGAAAAGGGTCGCCGCTTGCAGAAGCCAAGCTAATCGGTTCTAGCGTCAATGACTCAAACCCTAAATTATCTTGCATACCACTTAGAGGTTCTCCTTCCGGGCTAGCTTCATTACGAAAGTAGTGTTCTGGAAGGGATAAATCTTGTGTCTGTTTTCCGGTTTGTAAATCAAATTCCCGAATAAAAGGAGTAATACCCTGACTCGGAACCCCTTCACTCGAAATGAACACTGTCCCTCTAGGAGAAAGCGCAATCCCTTCCGGGTCAAGACTTCCTTTTGGATAAGGTTTACCGTTGTCATCTTGAATGAAGGTAACGTCCTCAATTTCTACTTTTTCAATGGCAATTTTTTCCGGGTCAGTGTTTTGAAAATAAAGCCCAAGGGTATAAAATCGAGCAGGCGCTAATTGAGAGCGGTCATCAGAAAGAGCGTAAAACTTATTCCGTTGGCGATCGTATGTTAAAGCTGATAATCCTCCAACAGTTGTCTCCTTGAATTTCATCTTAGGAAGTTGATACTCTCCTAAAAATTCGAGAGAAAGGTCGAGAAATCTCCGTTGTTGAGACGTTCTGGCTTGCAACGGGCTACAAGCTGTTATCGTGAAACTCAGCACGGTAATCAGCAGAATGAATAAGAGAGAAAATAATCGGCGAGATGCCTTAAACTTAATGCGGTTACAATTGGCCAACTGAGTCATAACAAGTGAATACTGTCCTTAGCTGGGTAAATAGAAACACTGGATTTAGTTTAAGCGTCTGTTGGGGTGTAATTTCAAAATGACTAATGTGATATCCAATTCTTTACAGCCCAAACTTCTCAAGTGGGGATCGGCAGCACTCTGGAGTGCTATCTTCCTTCTGTGTTGTAGTTCTATGGCATTAGCAGCCCCGGAAAAGCCCTTGCCACCAGAATTTCGCAAACCCTTAGAAATGACTAAACCCGACCCTCTATTGCCTCAATGGCCGAGACAGCGTACACTCAGCCCAGAAGAACAGTCCAGATTGAGGATAGCTTTGGATGAGTTAGATGTCCAAGCCATGACTCTACTCAAAGAAGATAAGCCAGAAGAAGCTTTTGAAGTTTGGTATCGAGAATTGCGATTGCGACGGGCATTAGGCCCAGTAGAGGAAGTACAAGCGCTAGGGCGAGTTGGGGAGATAGCTTGGCAGAGAAACCGTAAGTTTGAGACACAAGCTATTTCTGGGCGTTTACAGGAGATTCAAAAAGAAGCGACTGAGAAAAAAGTACTCAATCTAGAACTACTACAAGCACTGGGCAAAGCTTACCAGCAGGTGCGATTACCCGAACCTGGGGTTAATGTTTATCAACAAATTTTGGCGGATGCACGGCAGCGAGGCGATACCGCAGCAGAAGAGGCAACGCTGAAAACCTTGGCACAATTGAACATGGATTGGTTCAATTATCCCCAAGCGGCGGCTGTTTATGAAGAGTTGTTGAATAAAGCGCAGGCACGGGGCGATCGCGTGAGTGAATTGGAGTATCTACAACAATTAATTTATATCTACAACAAAGCCCAACAACCCGAAAATGCCCTTAAAACTAAACAAAAATTATTAACAACAATTCCACCCACTGACCCACGTTTTTCTGCATTAAAAATTGCGATCGCCTCTGACTATGAAGCATTAGATAAACCGGATGAGGCCAGCCAAACTTATCAAGAAGCCTATAAAATTGCCTGGGGATTAAAGCAGTGGGCATACGCAAGTGAAGCACTGCAAAAATTAGCGGCTTTGTACCGTTCTCATAATCAACCAGAATTTGCTTTGCAAGTTTATAATGTTCTGCTTCAAGCCCAGCAACAGGCTTATAATTTCTATGGTTTGATGAATACTTATGACCAAATGGGTCAGATTTATTTATCTCAAAAGCAGTACGAACAAGCCCGGAATGCTTTTCAACAAGGGCTGCAATTAGCTCAATCACTCCAGTATCAAGAAAACTACTTTACTCAGCAACTCGATCGCCTAAATCAGCCGAGTTCTCAGTAAAGGTAATGACAGGTGTTATAGCTGTCGCCATAAAGCTTAGGACAGATTGAATGTCTAAAGCGACCATGTACCAGTAAAAAACCTCCTGCCTTCTGCCTTCTGCCTTCTGCCTTCTGCCTTCTGCCTTCTGCTATAGATTCATTTCCTAGTAAAAGAAATCTTGAGTACTCTAACTAAACAAACTATCCTTAGATTAACCTGCGAAAAAGAGCATTTTGATGCAGTCATTGCCTTTGGTTATGGCCCTGTACAAAGTCGTGCTACTCCAACATCCTATCAGGTAGACCTGTATGGACGCATTAATGCGATCGCAACAGGAATGCTGTATCAAAACCTCAACATCCGTCAAATTATCCCCACTGGCGGCAAAACAGGAGGATTTGATAAACCATCAGAAGCCGCATTAATGGCTGGTATTATCCAATCCAAATTTGACATCCCAGCATCAGTTTTCCTACTGGAAGAAGAGGCAATGGATACTATATTTAATCTAATTTATGTTGCTAATATTATTGATTCATCGCCTCAATTTTATCAAAATTTGCTATTTGTAGCTATGGAGTTTCATCTACCCCGTATCCAAGAAATTTGCTCAATCATTGGATTACAAGGTACTTTTGTTGCAGCAGAATCAATAGTAAAACTACGTTCTAAACATCATCAAAACTTTTTACATCAATTATTACAACCTAACAATCCTAGTTATACAATCCTATTGAATAATCAGGAACGGGGAATACGTGGAATCCGAAAATTACCTGAGTACTGGATTCCACCTCTGGGAATGTTAAAAAATACGCAACGACTCAGAAAAATCCTCGCAATTGAGCGTATTCAACCCTTCCTAAACTCCCATCATATTGATGTAAATTCTCTAGCCGATGAATCACTGTATAACATGATTCACTCTATTCCTCGTCAATTTCCCAATTAATCTTAGTGGCATAGCAAGGCTAGTGGTGTGCATAAGATTTAGTTCGTAGTAAGGGCTTTAGCCCTTATTCACACGAAGTTCGCTACATCAACTCAATTTTTGTTAAGAGAGTAGAAGTTCTCAAGTAAGATTGAATGATTCAGCGATCGCAGGTAATAGATATTGGAACTTACTCACTAACTGCGATTGAGGCGGTAAATCTACAATCGTTCCCTTTAAAATTTTAAGCGCCGTTTTAACAGACTTTTGATGAGTATCATTCATATTATTTTTATTTTGCCCTTCATCTGCTAAAACCATGACCTGTTCCAATGCCTCAGTTTTATCATCAATTTTTAAATAGCAATCTTCTTTAATCGCCATTTTCAACTGAGTTAAAGCCTTCTGGCAACTGGCACGATAGAGCTTAAAAGAATTAGGAAATGGCTCAAGCACACTCACTGTTCTCGAATTTTCTTTAATCACTACTTCCTGCATCACTTGAGTGTGTAACTCTTTTGGATCAACCCCCAATTTCTCTAAAATTTTCGTAGTGGCTTTGTCTTTGCAGCGCAAGAGAGCGAGCAAAAAATGTTCTGTATCGACGCAATTACATCCTAATTGGCGAGATTCTTCTTGAGATAGGTTTACAAGTAGCTTTCCCTGCGGATTAAAAGAAATTTCGCCTGCGATATAATCGTCCCCTGTACCTACAATCTCTTCAACTTCACGCCGAACATCTTCAAGTCTGATACCCATTGAAGACAGAGCTTTTGCTGCAATTCCTTGGTCTTGTTGAATTAAACCCAAAAGCAGCAACTCTGTACCCATAAGATTATGACCTAAGCGACGACTCTCATGTTGAGCATATATAACAGCCTCAATCGCTTGCTCAGTGATACGTTGAAACATTGTTAATTACCCGCATTAATGAATTAGTGAGATCATGTATCGCAGCTCTCACACCCGCATCAATCCTAGACGTTGAGTTGCTACTTTTGTCTGAGTACTTAGGAGTATTTCTTGGGTGTCAGACGGAATATTTTATGAATTGACTGCTCAAAAACCGACTTGAGGATTCAACCTAAAGAAGTACTAACCGTTGAAACTTCAAATTTGGACTGCAAAAAATGTAAAGTTAAGTAAAGAATTCAGATGTTGTCATCATGTCTCGTCGTACTTTTCTTTGTGCTCTGCTTGTAACCTGTCTAACCTTCCTGACTTGGTTGAACTTCACGCCGAGTGTCTATGCTCTCGGTGGTAAGCTACCTCCCATAGACGAAGCCGCCCCTGAATTTACACTACCCACGAATACGGGTGATGAGCAGGTATCCCTTACTAGCTATCGGGGCCAGTGGGTTGTACTCTATTTCTATCCCAAGGATTTCACGTCAGGTTGTACCCTAGAAGCGCGTCGATTTCAGCAGGATTTACCCAAATATATCGACAGAAACGTGCAAATTCTGGGTGTGAGTGCTGATGATGTAGACTCCCATGCTGAATTTTGTGAGTCCGAGGGGCTGAAGTTTCCACTCTTAGCGGATACCGATGGCAAAGTCAGCAAAGCTTACGGTTCCTGGATGGGTTTTGTTTCCCTGCGGCATACGTTTATTATTGACCCCAAGGGTATCTTGCGAGAGGTATTTCTGGGTGTCAGACCTGCCATCCACAGTACAGAAGTTTTAGCGCGTTTGGATCAGTTGCAGTCAGCAACTTGATGACTTTTCCCTGAAGTCATTTCTGGATAAACGTATACATCGGTTGGGCGTTACGCAAACATAATCGCAAACCTGAACCCCAGATACTAGAGATATCTGCCAGGTGCGTAACACAGAGCGTGTAAATGAAGATTCCAGCCGTTTTTCAACCCTACGTCGAAATTTTCCAAGCGATTGATGGTCATGGGCAGCTTTGGTCGCCCTCTGGTCAATTCTTAGGTCGTCTCGCTTCAGATTCCTATCAAATCAACTCCCTCATTAACCCCAGAGGAGATTATGGGAGTTGTTATTCCCAAACCAGCATCCACAACCCGGAATGCGATTACGGGGGTGACAAAGGTCAGTACAGTCCTTTCAACCCAAGTTGCAAGAATCCCCCCGTAGTTTTCTACCGCAGTCAGCCCCTATTTGTCTTGACTTGCAATCTTCGCCTTTATACCAATGGGTTGAAAATTATCGATCCATACCTAACGCTGGCCATCTATGAAGCCCTTTCGGGTATAGTTCCCGATGCAGTACCCGAAAGACCCTCAAAACTCATCCACTCCTGGGCAACTCCAGAACAGTTACAAAGTAAATTGTCCTTACTCAGTGGGAGTGCCTTCAAAGCACCACCTGGCTCATCCTCGGTCATTCAAAATCAGCAGCAGAGCAGTTCTACTCAAACTCAACCCAATTCTCATCACAGAAAGCCAAGCACTGATACACCCAATTGGCTCACCAAAACCCAGGAATTGAGAGTCGCTCACATGATGGGCTAAGTCGATTAGAAAATTCGGAATTGTTCAACTTGGGCAGTGTAGTCGATGGGCATCACCTCTACAACATTTTCATTCGGATTGGGAATGATGTAGTACTCCATGACTTTGCCACCATAGACTTTCTCAACCGCTTCTAGTCCTGCTGCAACCGCAGCTTTTACCTCAGCAACTCGCCCCCGAACCGATACGATAAAATTACCGCGTTCTGCGATGCCGTAATAGACGAGTGTAACTGCACCCGCTTTGACCATCGCATCTGCGGCGGCTAGTACAGCAGGAAAACCTAACGTTTCAATTGTTCCAACGGCTGCTGGCATTCAAATTAGCTCCTGAATAAAGAAACTCTCAACCTCAAGGGGAGGGAACAATGGGGGAAGTGGCTTTTAGCCGAGTATCTAATGAGGCTATCTTTAATATCCTTAATTAATACCATACGCAAATTTATTGTAATTTATTAAAATCTTTCTCCCCTAACCCCTGACTCCTGACTCCTGACCTCTGACCCCTGACTCCTGACTCCTGACTCCTGACTCCTGACTCCTATTTTCAGATTCAGCAGGCGATATAACTCCCAAAGGCAATCGAATCGTGAATGTACTACCTTTGCCTAATTCACTTTGCACTTGTATGCTCCCTTGATGAGCTTGAACAATGGCTTTAGCGATCGCTAGTCCCAATCCCGATCCACCTGTATGACGAGAGCGATCGCTATTCACGCGGTAGAAGCGATCAAATATCCGAGCCTGCTCATGTTTGGGAATGCCAATCCCTGTATCTTGAACCTGAATTACAGCCTGATGCTCGTTGCAGCATAAAACAACGCTGACTTCACCACCTGCGGGTGTGTATTGGATCGCATTAACAATTAAGTTAGAAACCAAACGATAAAGCTGCTCTGGAGTCCCTAAAACATTTAGCGCTTCCTTTACTAGCACTTTAGCTCTGAGTGTGATCTCGGCAGAAACAGCCAATGCTTCCAATTCTTCTACTAAGTCACTCACCAGCTCATTAAGGCAACAGATCTGGCGTCCCATTGGCACCGCTTTTCGATCCATGCGAGCCAGCAGGAGTAAATCGGCAACCAACTGAGCAAGTCGTTGATTTTGGCGGTCAATTGTTCCTAAAATTTCCTGCGTCTCTTGGAAAGATAACTCGGGCATCATTAGTGCTGATTCCACCGTTGCTTGAGACGCGGCGATCGGCGTTCGCAGCTCGTGGGCAGCATCTGCTGTAAACTGTTCGATTTGTCTATAGGACTGGTAAATCGGTTTCATCGCTAACCCAGCTAACCACCAGCTAGAGCCACCGACAAAAATCATGGCGATAGGCAATCCTAATAGCAAAATCCATTTCAATTTATCAAGATGGTCATCTAAGTCTTTGAGACTCCGCCCCACCTGTAGATATCCCCAGGAGTCGTTCTTTGGGGTATGCAGTAGTAGAGAAATTTGATAATAACGATTCCCGGAGGAATCTCTGAGGGTTGCCCAAGTGTGTTTTTTGCAGCGTGAGCAAATCAAAGATAACCCTTGTGGTTCCAAACCCGCTCTAGCCAAAATCTGTCTAGAAGGGTTTAACAGTTGCACGTAGTAGTTGCCTTGATAAATGGCACCAGCAACATGGCGTTCTGGGTGTGGCTCCGGCTCTGGCAAAAGTTCCTGTGGTGTTGGTTCTAACTGCCCTGGTTGCTTTAGCTGAGTTTCAATACTGTCATGCAAAGTTCCGGCAACTGCCTTGAGTTCTCGCTTTACGGTTTGCCAGTGAGCATGGAGAATCGCTTCATAAACCCCTAAACCACATAGACTCAGGATGAAGCCCATCACGAGTGCGTATCCACTGGCAAGACGCCAACGGGTTTGAGAAAACAGCTTATTTTGGTTCATCAGTAGCATTCAGCCGATAACCCGTGCCATGAATAGTTTCAATCAGATGAGAACACCCGACTACTGCTAGTTGGCGTCTGAGCAAGCGAACTTGAGCGGCGACAACATTACTCGTCGATTCTGCATTCATTTCCCAGATTTGATTGCGAATCTGATCACTCGTCAGAATCTGGTTGGGGTGCTTCATGAAATATTCTAGTAGCTGAAACTCCTTAGTGGTGAGGGAAACAACCTGTTGCTCACCCGAGGGGTTTTGAGCATAAACCATGCGAGTGCCGTAATCTAAAGTGAGGCAACCCACCTGAAGTTGTTGGGGTTGGAGTTGGGGGGTTCTCCTCTGCAATGCCCGTAACCGTGCCAGTAGTTCTGCCATCCTAAAAGGCTTGACTAAATAATCATCTGCCCCTGCATCCAAGCCAGTTACCATATCTTCTAAAGCGTCTTTTGCGGTTAACATCAGCACTGGCAGGGGATTGTTTTTCGCACGCAACCGACGTAGCAGCTCTATTCCTGAGAGCCCTGGCAGCAGCCAGTCAAAGATAGCCAGCATATACTCTGTATCTGGGTCTTCTAGATAGCCCCAAGCTTCAGTTCCATCTAGAACCCAGTCAACCACATACTTTTGCAAACTCAATGTTCGCTTAATTGCAGCTCCTAAGTCTGGCTCATCTTCTACTAGCAGCACTCTCATAAAACTAGATTGATTAACTCTAAAGGCGCTTTTATAATAGCGATCGCTTTCAAAAAGCAGATTGAGGACTATAAATTGCAGCTTTTGCTTACCCTTGTATCTTGTGGAAATCGTATATGAGAATTTGACAAGAAAGTTTCACATTTGCTTAGCTGTGTTTCTTAAATAATTAGGGTATCAGATTTTTTCTAATTTAATAAACCCTAAACGCAGCTACACCAATTGGCACCTCAGCGTCATTCCCTATAAATTTAGCGGAAACACGGTAGCGCCAAGCATTGGAAACTCCTGACCTTCTGACCTGGTTCATGTTAATATCCAGTTCGGTTCCAGAAGTAATAGGTTCAGGGAACGCTATGATGATTTGACGACCCTCGACCGAAACATTTGCATTAATTTCCTGACCTGATTGGTCATAGATACTGATGTTATTTTTTACGGTTAGTCCTGGCGGAACTTGAATTCTCAGTTGGGAAAGAGCGTTACTACTTTGAGGAATATGTAGCTCAAAAGTATGTCTAAAATTTGTCGCTTTACTTTGAGGAAATTGCTCAGTGTCATCGATATGGAGATACTTTCTCCCAATATCGGCGCTTACAGAGTAAGCCGGAATTGCAGCCGTGTATAACAGACTTAAGACAGCAGTGTAAATGACTGTTTTCTTCATCTTGACTTTATAAAAAATTAAGTTTCCAATAAGTGAAATAAGTCTGCGCTTTGATGAAGGTAGGTTTACCCACAATCATTTTATTTTCGCTGTCCAATGACCTTGGCAGGAACACCTACCGCAATTGAGTAAGGAGGAATATTTTTGTTAACTACTGCTCCAGCTCCAATCACACAACCTTCACCAATAGTAACTCCATCCAGTACTCTCACTCCCTGTCCTAGCCAGCAATCATCGCCAATGACAATTCCTTTACTAATACCACCTTGGTCTCTAATTTTTCGCGTTGGATCAGCAAAGTTATGATTACTTGCGATGATAGTAGATTGGGGGCCAATTAGACAGTATTTACCAATTTTGATAGAGCCCGGCCCTGTAATGCAGACATAAGAATTAACGAATGTCTTTTCACCAATCTCAATACAGGTGTTTTGAGAACAACTAATATCTACACCACGTTCGAGGCAAACCCCAGATTGAAGACAAACTTTACTATTCTGACTTCTGCTGTTTAGACGGACGTCACGTAGAATAGAAACATTGTTTTCAATTTCAATATTACCAGTACCTACTAGTTCAGTACCATCTTGAATATAGACCGATTTACCGATCCGTCCCAAAACAGTACGATAAAGTAGCCTTCTTAAAGTTACCCCTACAGAAATTGCTGGAATTAGTCTTACTAACAATGTCACCCCAATTTCTTTTAAATATAACCATTTGTTATTTTTGTTTTTGGCTTTTCTAACATCATAAAACTCTCTTGTATGGTTATTTTTTGATTCAATCTTTTGATGGCTTGATAACATAATAAATTCATACCGTGTTTGCATCTCAATACCAGTATAAATAAACAAGATGAAATCAAGATGAAATTTTAGTTACTCTGAGATAATTTTGGGAGGCATCTCAAATAGCACGAAGAAAAAAACCGTTTTCGCTAAAAAACGGTTTCTCTAGTTTCAACTTTTTGTACTTATTGGCTCAGGTAGTGTAATTTTACGGTTTACTGTTATGCATATTGCTTATGCTCCAGTCCCTTAGCTTGCTGTCTTCGGACAATTCTGGCAGCAAGGACAATTACTGGTTTGAGCCGTTTGAGATTGGTCTTTTGCGAAACTACTGCCAGCAGTTACTGCCAGCAAAACTAAGCTGATACTTGCTACGCTTAATAGGGCTTTACTAGACTTTGTAATAATCATGGTTAGTTTTCCTGTTAATTAGGTTGGATTGGAACAGATTCAAGTTTTCAGTCAGATTAGAAATCAAGAACCCATGATAAGATTTTTCCAAACGTTTCTTGTTCAATCTGTCTGATGAACTAGTATTAAGCTGTTATTAACTAGAATGACTTGGAGATATGAAATCAAGATGAAATTTTAGGATAGACACAAAACCTTCACAAAAAAGGTAGGACTCTTCATCCTACCTTTATATTTGTTATATAAAGTTTTCATAAATGCATAGAACATTCTCTATCGAAGTTCTCTATCGAAGTATAGAGACTTCCCAGGGAATCTACTGGCTAAAGCTAAAACGACCGTCTACTTTTTCTCCGTCAACATCCGAAGTAATTTTCACCTGATGCTGGCCTGATACTTTTCCCGGAAGCAACGCAGCGTAGTGTTTTCCTTCGGCATCATAAGGAAGGTCTAAAGTTTTCTGTGTTCCATCGGGCAACTGAACTAAAGCCGTCACCTTAGCATTGGGAATCGGTTCGTGATTATCCCCTTTTTGTAAATAAAAATCCAGATGAGTTCCACTGTCTTCTTTCACAGGCACAAACTCTAAATGATAAGGCCCGGACTCGACAACTTGACCGCCTGCTTGAGGGACTGGAGCATGGCCGGATGACTCGGTTGTATTACTATTACTATCTGTTTTTTGTGCCATTGTTTCGGCAGGTGTTGGGCTACTCTCTGCATTTGTAGTTGGGTTTTCGTTCCCACAAGCTCCCAGGAAAATCAAGCTGACACTACTGAAAACTACTAACAAAGATTTGATTGATTTCATTCTTTTTCCTCCTGAAATTTACTACACTTACCGGCTTAGCTCCCCGACTTCTTAAAGGTCGGGGATTGGGCAATTCAAACCTTCAGCCCATCTGTAATGATAGTTTGAGCCTCTTGCTTAGTCTGTTTCGGAATTAGGAATTTACCAAACTGAGCATAAAGTGCGGGGAGAACTAATAAAGTTAACGCTGTTGAAGTAAACAATCCTCCCAGTACCACCACAGCTAGGGGTTGTAAAATTTCCTTACCCGCACCACTTCCAATCACTAACGGTATCATTCCCAACGCTGAAGTTAGAGCTGTCATCAAAATAGCAACCAAACGCTCTATAGAACCCTCAAAAATGACGTTTCTTAAGGGCATTCCCTGCGCCAGTTTGTTGTTGTAGTTATCGACTAGCAGTAGTCCATTTCTTGTTGCAACTCCAAACAATGTAATGAATCCCACCATTGAAGCGACAGAGATGATTCCACCTCCCAATGCAATAGAAAAGATTCCCCCCACCAGTGCTAGTGGCAGGTTAACCATAATCATCAACATCGCAGTAATGGACTTCACGGCAAAATACATTAAAACTGCAATAATTGCGATCGCAAGTCCTCCAAAAACCAGCAAATTCTGAGTTGCTCGCTGCTCTGATTCAAACTGACCGCCGTATTGGATAAAGTAACCTGTAGGCAACTGTACCGACTGGCGTACCTTGGCTTGAATCTCCTCCACCACAGAACCTAAATCTCGCCCGGATACATTAGCAGAAACTACAATCAAACGAGAAACATTCTCCCGGTTAATTGTATTTGGCCCAGTTCCGTAATCAATACTGGCAACTTGAGCAAGAGGAATTTTCTGACCCGTAGGCGTATCCACCAGCAAGTTACGAATGGTATCTAAATTATTACGAGCATCTTCCTTCAACCAAACCATTAAATCAAACAATTGCTGGTCTTTAAGGACTTGAGAAACGACTCGTCCGTTGAGCGCTGTTTCCACCATCTCCGTGAGATTCCCCACCGTTAACCCATAACGAGCTGCCGCTTCCCGGTTAAACTGAATTTGCACTTGTCGGATGGGGACTTGAGGTTCGAGTTGTAAGTCTACGAGTCCTGGAATGTCGCTTACTGCCGTCTCCACTTCCGCACCAAGACGACGCAATTCTTCTAGATTAGGGCCAAAAATTTTAATGGCGATCGCATTTCTCACCCCTGACAATACCTCATCCATGCGGTGAGAAATAAACCCACCCACATTAGAGGCAACTCCCGGTAACTTGGCAAACTCCTCCCGTATCTTCTCAATACTTGCCTCTCGGTTTTTTAACCCCTCCCGACTCAGTTCTACATCCAAATGCCCCAGGTTAACTCCCCCTGCATCCGCATCCCCAGGAGCACGTCCAGCACGTAACTGTACGGAATTAAATCGCTTATCTCCCTTAAGCGCATCTTGCATCGCTAACCCAGCTTGATTTGTTGCCTCCAGAGAACTCCCCGGATACAAAAGTATCGTATTCACCAACGAGGGTTCCTGAAACTCCGGCAGAAATACCCGTCCCAAACTCGGCAAAATCACCAAAGACGCGACTAAAGATGCACCTGCAACCAGCAAAATAATACTAGGACAACGAAGCGTAAAATTAAGGGCAGGTTGATATAGACGTTGCGAAAGTCCCGTTACCCAAGTATCTTCCGATCGCAATCGCTGATTTGCCAGTAGAATCGCGCATAATGCTGGAGAAAGCGTCATCGCCACGAACGTCGAGGCAAAAATTGACACCAAATAGGCAACACCCATCGGCATAAAAATACGTCCTTCCACACCTGTAAGAAAGAAAATCGGTGCGAAGACAACGGCAATAATTACCGTAGAAAAAATCACGCTAACCCGAACTTCTACAGACGTGTCGTAGACAACCTGAAAGGGATGCACTGGATTACTGGATGCCTGATTCTTCCGCAGTCCCCGATAGCAGTTTTCCATATCCACAATCGAGTCATCTACGACCGAACCGATCGCAACCGCTAGCCCTCCCAATGTCATAGTATTGATACCCTGACCAAACCAGCCCAAAATCATCATCCCAATCAGGACGGATAGGGGAATAGCGCTGAGAGTAATGATGGCAGTGCGCCAGTTCATCAAAAACATCAGCAGGATAATCGAGACGATGATGATGCCGTCGCGCAGAGAACCCGTGACGTTTTCCAGTGCCGCATCAATGAAGCTTTGTTGGCGGAATGTTTCGGTAACTTTGACATCCTTGGGCAATCCGGCTTTCACCTCATCCATTGCCTTTGCGATCGCTCTCGTCACCGTGGGAGTATCATACTGAGGTTGCTTGTTGACCAAAACCACAACGGCTCTCTGACCGTTCAAACTGCCATCCCCACGCTGCAAAGCTCCCCCAATCCGCACTTCTGCCACATCTTGAAGCAGGACGGGTGTGCCGTTTCGAGCCGTTACTGCCGACTTTGCCAGTTGCTCAATCGACTCAATCCGCCCTACCCCTCGGATAATCAATTCTTGGTCGGGATTAATTAAAAAGCCACCTGCTGCATTGACATTTGCGCCTCTAGCTGCTGCTGTAACTTCTTCTAGGGAAACATGAAAGGCTCTCAGTTTAGCGGGGTCAGCCAAAACCTGATACTGGCGGACATCCCCACCATAGGCAATCACTTGAGAAACGCCCGGTACAGCCAGCAGTCGGTTAGTGATATCCCGGTCAACCAAGCGGCGAACTTCCATTAATGCGGTGGTTTCAGCCGTGAAGGCGTACTGAAGCACTGTACCGATGGGGGAAGAAATGGGCGAAATTTGCGGGTTTTCCACACCCTCCGGCAACTTTTGCTGAACCTGTTGCAACCGTTCCGTTACCAGTTGACGGGCTTGATAAACATCCGTCCCCCATTTAAAGATAACCTTGACTACAGAAATGCTGACGGCAGAGGAGGAACGTACCGTTTCCACTCCAGGCGTACCGTTCACCGCGCTTTCAATCGGCAGAGTAATCAGGGTTTCGACTTCTTCAGGCGCAAGTCCGGGTGCTTCGGTTTGAATCTCAACTTGAGGCGGGGCGAAGTCCGGGAAGACATCCAAGGGCATCTGGGTAAGATTGTACACACCCAAAAATGTGACGAGAATGGCTCCTAGTACGACTATCCAACGGCGAACAATCGACCACTTGAGGATGGCATTGAGCATAGGTTCAAGGTTTTGGCAGCCAAGCGTCCTGTTTCATCTTTAACTCGACAGTGTGGAATCACTGTTTAACTTAGGATGACACCAAGGAATGAAATTGGGATGAAATGAGATAGCGACAAATATTTAAGTCGAGCGATCGCTCTTTGAGGGTAGAAGTCTAATTTGTAAACTCTCTGCCGTTATTATAATCAGCACAAATAACGTCAATTCGAGTCCCACTTCCGGCAATACTTCAGTTGGGAGCATATCAACTTTGTCAGCCCTCACCCTAAATCCCTCTCCCAGGGGGAGGGACTTTGAAGACTTGCTCCCTTACTCTTTAGTTCTATCTCCAAAGCTTTTCATGCTAAGCCCGACCAAACAAAATATAAAAAAAATATAAAAATTTGTCCGGATATTTCTTAAGATGCTGGGAAAAGAAGAAATCAGTCGTTATTGTAATCAAGAGGATGGGTAAGCTAGTGGCATCACTAGTAGGCATTGAGCTAATTATAATAGCCATCCGAATCGTTAAATTACAATGACAGTATAAGGAGGTGTAATTCTGCGCTGATGAAAACTAATATGAGTCTAGAGGAAGAACTCAAGCAGCTGTGGGGGGGAGGAAATATACCACACCTGACTCGAGAGCAAGTTGAGCTTTCGCTGAAGTTGTGGCAAAAAATTAAGAAAAGAAAACAACTCTCTCAGAAACAGCAACCACGCTAAAATGTGGATTTTGCTTGAGCGATAAAATAACAAACCGGATTTTTGGATGTGCTGCAACCTACAAAATCTTTTAGAGTACCTAACTCTAAAATCAATCACAAACAACTTTAAAAAACGAAGGTCAAAAATTTACTAATTTCACCTTTTTTTAGACTCTTTACTTGTTCCCCAAATGACTCGATTGATTTTCTAGGCTGTCAGATTTCTACATTCATACATAAATCCGGTTTATTAAATTACTATTCATCATTATTATTGTGAATTGGAGCGAAAGCGAAGCAGTATTAATTGCGAGGATTTTAGATGAGAATTCCCACCTAAAATCCTGGCATCCGTGAACTACAACATTTAGACAGAGATTGCCTAGGATAACTGACTCATCCAGAAACTGACATCAACCGCAAGTTGTTCCCCAAGCTGAAGTAGCGGACGGAGCTGAAATGTATTCCAATTTGTTTGGACGGTTGAATTACTCTCCCCAACCTCACCATTATTTTTACAAGGGAGCTGAGACTGCATCGCTGATTTGAATATCGGTTCAATCCGTGATTGCAGACAATGGAAGTAGAGTTCCTGACATTGGGCGAGTGAAAGACCTAGGTTGAGTTGCTTGCCTACGTCGATCAGACGCCGAATGAAGTCGATATCAGCACAAAGAGTGTCGGGATGGGCGTCATAGAGGAGGTGCCAAAGCGATCGCAAAACTAACTTCTCGATCGTGGGTTTGGCATTGGAGATTTTCAAGTGACAGCGCATGTGATTGGCTTCAGTGGCAATCGCCTCTAATTCCGCCAAATGAACCAACACTTCCTGGCGATCGCTGCTTTCCAATTCCAACGCTCCAATCTCAACTAGAGCTCGGTTAGATAGTGCAATCTCAGCCGCTACCTGCAACTCTTGGGGGACGGGCAACTCATCCCGATGGAAGGCCATCAAGACTCCATAATTATCCCGGTAAACCTGAGTGTAAAGTTGGTCTAAGCGTGTCAGGGTTTCTTGACTGAGTAACCCCATAATTCGATGCCGTTCTTCGGCAAACAAATCTTGCAAGCCAAACGACTCATCCCCAAACATTTGATGCATGGCCAAAATTGCATGGGCGGCACTGGCCTGTTTGAGAGGATCAAACACCTTATCCTTGAGCTTGCTATAGTTGCGACGCCCCGAAAACGGTTGAATGCAGCAGTGGAAGTCCCAGCCTCCGAGGTGTAACACGGCAAAGACGAGGTGAGCGCTTTCCCAGGTAATTTCGGACACTAGCCGCAGTTGTCCCACCGCCAGCGTCAGCGCTCCCATGCGTTGGATCTGATAATCGAGCTGATGGGCATCGTAGCAATATACTCGCTGTTGTTGACCATAGTTAGTAAACAGTGAGCTAATCGCATAGTGGGCGGCAACTTGTTTAAAGCTAATTTGCGAGGATACGACCAGTTGCCGATAAACCTCAGCCCCATCATTGAAAAATTCCACATTGCTGGGAGCAAGAGCAAGACGTTTAATAAAGCCTCGCTCGAGCTGCACTCCGGCCACATCACCCGCTAATTCCAATGCACGGGCAGCATAGCGCAGAATTTGCACTCCTTCAGGACGAGAAATTTCCTCAAAAAACCATCCGCAACTGGTGTACATCAGCATGGCATGACGCTGCATTTCCAGCAGGCGCAGGGCATCAATTTGCTCGGCTGCACTGAGTTTGCGAATGCGATGATGGGCGAGGAAGTTTTCTACATTTTCTGTGGAGCGATCGCGAATCACATGGATATACTCATCTCGTGCTGCCCACGGATCGCGGAAAAACTGACTAGCTGCATCTTCATAAACCTTAACCAATTTATCGCGCAGCCAATTGAGCGCATCCCGTAACGGCCGACGCCATTTTTGATGCCAGAGTCCACCTCCGCCACAGCCACAGTCATCCTGCCAACGGTTGACTCCATGCGAACAACTCCAAGCTGTCACCGGCTTGAGTACCACTTCCCAAGCGGGGGGATTGATGCTGAGGTAGTGGGCAAAATTCGTTACCGTCCAACCTCGGTGTACAAACTCGTGGGTAAAGGTATAGGCTAGGCATTTTTCTGTCCCGCCTTTGTGATGCCCAAAGGTTTCTCCATCCGTTGCCACAGAGATGAGCTGGGTGGGGCGATGATCTCCTCGTACCGCTTGACCAACACGCCCAGCAAAATTGTAAGCATCTCTTAAGGCATCATCAAAGCCCATGTCTCTGGAGATGGGGCCATCGTAGAAAAAGATATCGATGTGTAGACCATCAGCCAGGAAACAGCGATAAGGACGGGTGGGATCAATTTGTCCTCCCCCGACTTCATGCCACTGGGGATCGGGTTGTTCAGGGCTGGGGATCGGTCGGCAGCGCTCAGCTTGAGAGGGCGCAAGAACGATAAACTGGATGCCTTCTGCCACCAAGGCTTCGAGTGTGGGATAATCAACGGCCGTTTCCGCTAGCCACATGCCTTCGGGATCGCGCCCGAAACGAGAACGAAAGTCTTGTTTACCCCAACGAATTTGGGTATATTTATCCCGCTCGTTAGCTAAGGGTAAAATCATGTGGTTGAAAGCTTGCGCGATCGCATTCCCATGACCATTGAGGCGCTCACAACTTTTGCGATCAGCTTCCAAGATTCGCTGATATACTTCAACGTCGTACCGTTCCAACCAAGACATGAGGGTGGGGCCAATGTTGAAGCTTAAATACTCAAAGTTATTAACGATCCCGATCACTTGCCCTTGCCCGTTGAGGACTCGAGCAAAGGCATTGGGGCGATAGCACTCATGGTGAATCCGTTCGTTCCAATCATGGAATGGAGACGCACTCGGCTGACGCTCAATGGTATTGAGATAAGGGTTTTCACGGGGCGGCTGGTAGAAATGACCGTGGATAGTCACGTAGACACCTGTTGCCGTTTTTAGGGGATCGTTGGCGATCCCCGTCGCGTTTTGCAACTCTGCAATGGCGTCTAATGCAGCAGCATGTGAGGCTGGGATCTCAGCAGCAGAAGTCATAGTTTATCTAATTACAAAAAACTGGTCAGATTGTTTTCCCCGTCCTACACGTCGATTTTGGAGACGAGGAACCCGCTTGATCCCTTCAGCAAGGGTCTACTTCAAAGGTAAGCAATCTTAGTTAGGAAACGAATAAAAGCAGACTGAAGCGAAGGACGAGCAGGTTTCGTGTAGGGTTTAACGTTAGGGGGAAAGCTTAAAAACAGTTGACATTATTCTATTCAACCGCAAGGTCTACGACAGAAGGCCAGTAGTTTATGGAACTTGCAGTAATTTCATAGAACTTAATTGCATCATAAAAGTTTCCCGTCAGGACTGCACCCTCCCATCGACATACTTCGTTACATTTGGCTGAAGAGAGGGGAAGGCAGGGGGAAAATGTCAAAATACCGAAATACGGCACGCTCTTAACGTCAAAAACACTGAGATGCTCAACAAAAATATAATTTTGTCTGTTTTACTGCTGTTCCTCCCTATCTCCATTGCCGCTCATTTTTTGGAGTGGGGATCGGCAGTAGTCTTTATTACATCCTGTATCGCAATTATCCCACTCGCTGCCTGGATGGGAACTGCAACTGAAGAAATTGCCGTTGTTGCCGGCCCGACTTTAGGAGGATTACTCAATGCCACGTTTGGTAATGCCACAGAACTGATTATTGCTTTAATTGCCTTGAATGCAGGGCTAGTGGACGTAGTTAAAGCAACGATCACAGGGTCAATCGTGGGTAACTTACTCTTAGTTATGGGTTTTGCCATGCTTCTCGGAGGGTTACGCTACAAAGAGCAGGAATTTCAGCCGATTGTGGCGCGAGTGAATGCTTCCTCGATGAATTTAGCCGTTATTGCCATTTTGCTGCCGACGGCCATGAATGTCTCTTCAGAAGGCATTAATACTGCCGCCGTCCAACAGCTTTCGGTGGCCGTAGCGATGGTATTGATTTTGGTCTATGGTTTAACGCTGTTATTTTCTATGAAAACCCATAGCTATCTGTTTGAGGTGGGGATGGCAGGGATGGAAGAGATGGCGGATTCTAACCTAGCTCAAGACCAGCCCGAACACAAGCCCAATATTTCGCTGTGGGTTGGGGTATTGTTGGGTGTCACGCTGCTGGTGGCCTTGGAGTCGGAACTACTGGTGGATAGCTTGGAAGAAGCCACATCCGAACTAGGACTATCGGCTTTGTTTACCGGGGTTATCCTCTTGCCGATTATTGGTAATGCGGCCGAACATGCCACTGCCGTAACGGTGGCCATGAAAAATAAAATGGATCTATCTCTCACGGTGGCCGTGGGATCGAGTCTACAAATTGCCCTATTTGTTGCCCCTGTGTTAGTGCTGGCAGGGTGGCTGATGGGTAAGCCGATGGATTTGGATTTCAATACCTTTGAGTTGGTGGCTGTGGCGGTTTCGGTTTTGATTGCCAATTCCATTAGTTCGGATGGCAAGTCCAATTGGCTAGAAGGGACGTTACTCCTAGCTGCTTATGTGGTTTTAGCGTTGGCATTTTATTTTCATCCGTGATCGAGACGAGAGGTAAGAGTATCACCAGAACCGAACAGACCCCTATCACTGTCGGTCGATTAACCATTAAAATCTTAAACAAAAGAAAACTTTGATAGGGATCTAACCGAAATGCCTGCCCACTCCTCTACTCGTGGGTTTTTGCACCGTCGCCTTTGCTTGACTGTGGCAGGAGTAATTACTGTCATTGGTACGGGTATGGCTCTAGCTTTGGGTCGGTCTTCTATCTGGCCCAAGCTGATGGATGAAACTTCTTCAACTCAACCTACAACCCTGGCGGCGTTGCCCCTATTGCCAGCCTCTAAAATCGAGTTACAGTACACCCTAGCAGGCGCATCTTCCTCTGTGCACTCCCTCGCGATTAGCCCTAATGGACAGACATTAGTCAGTAGTAGCGATTACTCGAGCGTTAAGGTGTGGGATTTGGAGCAAGGCTGTACCGAGAAATTGTGTAACACCCCGACTCTCAGCCTCCCCATGTATTCACACCGCGCTTTTTCGGTCGCGATTAGTCCAGATAGTCAATGGGTAGCGAGTGGCAGTTGGAAGGGGATTAAACTCTGGAACCTACAGACCGGTAGACTGGTAAAAACGCTTTCTGGACATTTGGGATCGGTTTATGCAGTGGAGATCGCCTCTGATGGACAATTGCTAGCCAGTGGAGGTAGTGATGATAAGGTAAAAGTCTGGAATCCAAATACAGGCAAGTTATTACATACTCTCTCCGGCCATGTTGACTCGGTACGGGCTCTAGCAATCAGCCCTAACAGTCAGTTAGTGGCTAGTGGAGGTTTAGATCAAAGGATTTTGCTCTGGGATTTGAGCAGTGGTTGTAAGTCTGAAACTTGTGTTCAACCGATGGCGGCGCTTTCGGGGCATACTGAGTTTGTATCGTCTCTAGCGATGAGTCCCGATGGGCAGAGGTTAGTCAGTGGAAGTGCTGATCGCACGATTAAAGTTTGGAACCCTCAAACGGGAACGCTGTTACAGACTTTACAAGGACATGGAGGTACGGTGTTATCTTTAGCCATTAGCCCTGATGGTAAACTGTTGGCTAGTGGCGGAGCTGATGGCGCAATTTTACTGTGGCAATTAAATACAGGAGACTTGTTGGGGTCTATGACGGCGCATGGGGATATGGTGAATTCCCTTGCGTTTAGTCCTAATGGTCGGACTTTAGTGAGTGGCAGTCGGGATAAGACGATTAAAGTTTGGCAATTGCAATCGTGATGAACTTAAAGCTGAACTAAAACCGAAATGAAATGGTGTGCTAATCTAGGAGACGAGAATGAAATTCGGTTGCAGCATTTGTTTTTAGCATTGATAGGCTTTTACCTTTTAGTCTTGGCAAGCTTCTCTCCGAAATCTCTATCTCTACACCCTCCCGATTTTGGAGACAACTCATGTCAATTTATGTAGGCAACTTATCTTACGATGTAACGCAAGAAGACCTTAATGGTGTTTTTGCTGAGTATGGTTCTGTCACGCGAGTTCAGCTACCCACTGACCGTGAAACCGGTCGCCCTCGTGGCTTTGGATTTGTAGAAATGGGTACAGAAGCAGAAGAAGCGGCAGCTATTGAAGCCCTAGATGGCGCTGAATGGATGGGACGTGACCTAAAAGTTAATAAAGCTAGGCCCCGTGAAGACCGACGCTCTGGTGGTGGTGGTGGTGGTGGCCGCAGAAATAACTTTTCTAGCCGCTACTAAATAAAGCTCTAAAGGCTTTTTTTGAGCCATCAAAATCATTGAGGTGACGTACTTTTTTTACAAAGTCCGTCTACTGTCGCTCAACTTAATTTTCAGGGGCTCGGGCATGAATGCTTGAGCTTTTTTCGTGAGTAAAGAAGCTTGTGGCGATCGCTTCTCGTCTCGTCGTGAGCAGGAGCGATCGCCTCAATTTATCCTTGCCTTAAGCCTTAGAGGGTCTCCAACCCTGAATCTTCAACAGATTTCCTTCAAACTCTTTCCCTTTAAGCATTCGATTCCAATAAACCCAGGGTAAAGCATGGCGTTTAACCAGCCACATACTGTAACGTTCTTCTCTTGGGTCCATCGGGAAGGTAGACATAGGCTGGTTGGAGTAGTCAAACTCTGCCATAATTACCTTTCCGTAACCAGTAATTAGGGGACAACAGGTATAACCTGCGTATTTCTCACTCATGGAGCTAGCGTTAATCAAAGCTAACAAGTTAGCCACTAGTACAGGGGCTTGTCCGCGAACAGCAGCGGCTGTTTTGGAAATTGGGAGAGAAGAAGCATCTCCTAAACTAAAAACGTTGGGATAAACGTTGTGCTGCAACGTATCTTTGTTGACATTCACCCAACCCTTACTCGGCCCTTCGGTTCCTGCGAGTTTGCTGGTTTTGATAAAGTCTGGAGCACTCATGGGTGGAGTGACGTGAATCATGTCATAAGGAATAACAACTTCTTGCACCCCGTTGTCTGTTTTGACATCAAACACAGCTTCTTTCGCTTCCGCCCGAATCGCCTTCAGGTTGTGCTGGAATTTGAGTTCAATATCTTTGCGTTTCACCACCTGCATCAGGGGTTCAGCATAGGCGGGAACGGGGAAAATTGCACCCACTGCACTGCAAAACATTACGTTTGACTTGTCACGTACCCCATTTTTGCGGAAGGTATCATCGGCAAGGTACATGATTTTTTGGGGAGCACCGCCACATTTAATCGGAGTCGCTGGGTAGGTAAATAGAGCATTCCCTCCCTTAAAATTGCGGATGGTTTCCCAGGTATAAGGAGCACAGTCAAAGGCATAGTTACTACATACGCCATTTTTTCCTAGTGCTTCCTTCAATCCGTCCACCAAGTGCCAGTCAATTTGGATACCGGGACACACGACTAAGTAGTCATAGCGTACCTGTTTACCTTGGCGAGTTTTGACCGTATTGTTATCGGGGTCAAATTCGGCAACATAATCCTGAATCCAAGTTACCCCTTGGGGAATGCAAGAGGCTTCAGGCTTCACTGTATCTTCTGCTTTATACTCCCCTCCTCCTACCAATGTCCAAGCAGGCTGGTAGTAGTGCTTGTCAGAGGGTTCGATGATGGCAAGATCGAGTTTGCCATTTTGGACGAGTAACTGAGAGGCAACGGTAATTCCAGCCGCACCACCGCCAACAATGACGATTTGATGATGAGGGCTGTTGCCTGTGGCAGAATTGGCGGCTTTGGGTTGAGTAGATGATGACATAATTTTCTGATAAAGCTCCATATAAGGAACAAGCCGATTGTTTCACATATAACAGGTTGCGAACAGAAGCGTACTTTACATTCACAAAAGATAAGGCACAAGAAGCAACAGACAGGGAATTGCTTTTAAAAAAGGCATATTCAGAATTAAAACATAGATATTTTGCATCCGCCAGAGAATTTTTATCAATATTTATCGTTATTAAAAGTTAAGAATTATATCAAAGCGAAATCTTTCACTTAATTAGATAAATTGTATGACCTTAAAGAAGAATTTAGATGAGTTTTGAACAAAGCCCAAATTGGATAGATAAACTGTTTAAATTGAGCCATTGAGTCAAAAACACTATAGCTGATTTTCGCGATAGCTCCTGAACTGCTCGAGAGCGGGGCATCCCTTCCTTACTTGTTGTAAATATCGAAAAGATGTCTATAAAAATTACTCACGTATAGGTACGGGTTCTTTTTTAACCTAAATTTAACCAACCGAATTATATCAATTAAGCAATAATAATCAAAGCAGTTTTTAGCTTAATAAGTGACTGCTAGTAAAGGGGTACAGTTATGTACCTTGAATAGGGATCTAATCGCTTTTAATATTCTCAGGATAAACCATGCCGATGCAAACGCCACACCCCCAACTACGACGAGAGATAGGCATCTGGGGTGCAACCTTGATGGGAATGGGTTCTATTATCGGCACAGGGGTATTTGTCAGTATTGGCATTGCGGCAGGTATTGCAGGTCCTGCGGTGATTCTCGCTGTGGCCATTGGTGCAATAGTAGCCACGTTTAACGGACTCAATAGTGCCCAATTGGCCGCGAATCATGCAGTCAGTGGTGGAACGTATGAATATGGTTACAAGTACCTGAATCCTTGGCTAGGTTTTACCGCCGGTTGGATGTTTTTGTGGGCGAAGACGGCCTCGGCAGCAACGGCAGCGTTGGGTTTTGCCGGATACTTGCTCAATCTGACGGATGGGAGTTCGGTTTGGGTGGTGCCGACAGCACTATTGGCGGTGGTTGTGCTGACGCTAGTGGTTTTAAGTGGGATACGGCGATCGAATACAGCGAATATGGTAATTGTTTCGATGACGCTGCTATCTCTAGGTTTTTTTATTCTCGTCTGTTTTCCCCGTGCTGCTACAGCAAGTGGTGATAATCTGACTCCTTTTTTCACAGGAGATATCGCGACTGTATTTCAAGCCAGTGCCTTGATGTTTGTGGCTTATACGGGGTATGGACGTATTGCCACAATGGGAGAAGAGGCACGAGAACCCAGGAAAACTATTCCGAAAGCGATGATTGTCTGCTTAGTGCTGACGATGTTAGTTTACCTGGCGGTGGCTACGGTGGGGATTGGGGCAGTGGGGGCAGAGGTTTTGGGGGATGCTACTGGGCAAACTAAGGCCGCCCCCTTGGAAGTTGTGGTGCGCCGAGTGGCAGGTTCGGGTGGGGCGTTTGTTTTAGCCATTGGTGCGATGACGGCGATGCTGGGCGTACTATTGAATTTGATTTTAGGTTTATCTCGCGTGTTACTGGCGATGGGGCGACGGCGGGATATGCCTAGGTTTTTGGCACGGTTGAATCAACAAGGCACAACACCGATTTGGGCTGTGTTGGGGGTTGGGGGTGCGATCGCGCTTTTGGTATTGTTGGGGAATGTGAAAACAACGTGGTCGTTTAGTGCGTTTAATGTCCTAATTTATTACGCCATTACCAATCTAGCCGCCCTGCAATTGCCTGTGCATGAGCGACTTTATCCCAAATGGATTGGGGGGTTGGGTTTAGTGTCTTGTTTGTTTTTGGCCTTTTGGGTAGAGTCTGCGATTTGGCAGATAGGTTTAGGTTTGATTGCAGCAGGATTGATTTGGCATACGATTCGGCAACGGATGGGTTAACGCATCCCATGCTGCATAGAAGATGGGCAGGGCGGGCTTAGCAGGCATGATACTGTTACACAGTAAGGATTTTGACTAAACCCGCCCCTACAATATGGTCTTTTTTGCACCTACCCAATCGGTGCTGACCGATTTAGAACCCGTTTTGATCAAACATGAGGTCGTTTTAAACCGCCTGCGGTTGACCTTGAGGCTGGAACTGGAATAATGAATACACTACATTGCGCCGAATGTCAATCATCATCTCTAGGAATGTTTCATACCCTTCCTGTTTGTACTCAATCAAGGGGTCTTTCTGCCCGTAACCCCGTAGTCCGACCGACTCCCGCAAAGCGTCCATCGACTGTAAATGCTCCCGCCAGAGGGTATCGATTTGCTGGAGGATGAAGAACCGTTCAGCTTGCCGCATTAAATCGGGCTGAATTTGATCGACCTGAGCTTCCTTGAGGTCGTAAGCTTTACGGACTTCTTCGTGTAAGAACGTTTTGATTTCCCCCACGGTCATATCATCAAGATGCTCAGGTTCTAGGTCTTGGAGCAAGTAGACGAACTCTTTCACCTTTTCCACTAAGCTGTCTAGTTTCCACTCTTCGGGAGGTAATTCGGGATTGACGTAAGCTTCGACAATATCATCCATTGTCCGCTCGGCATACTGAATCACCTGTTCCTTGAGGTCTTGCCCTTCGAGTACCCGACGACGTTCAGCATAAATAGCTTTGCGTTGGTTGTTCATCACCTCGTCGTACTCAAACACCTGTTTACGGGTGTCGTAGTAGAAGGTTTCTACTTTTTTCTGAGCACCTTCGAGGGAACGGGTGAGCATTTTCGATTCGATGGGCATATCTTCCTCAACGCGGAAGGCATTCATTAATCCTGCCACGCGATCGCCCCCAAAAATTCGCAATAAATTATCTTCCAAACTCAGGAAAAACTTAGTCGAACCGGGGTCGCCTTGGCGTCCTGCCCGTCCCCGCAACTGGTTGTCAATACGGCGCGATTCGTGACGTTCTGTACCAATTACATGGAGTCCGCCTAGTTGTATCACTTCGTCATGTTCACGGGAGGTGAACACTTCGTATTCTTCGTGAATGGCTTTATAAACTTCTCGCAGCCGTTGAATTACGGGGTCTTCAGTAGGTGCTTTTTCCGCAGCAACCGCAATTTTTTCATCGGCTTCTAACTCCGGCAAACTCCGCGCCCCATAAGTTTGGACGGCAAAATCTACAGCCGTTTTGAGCTGTTGTTCTGTCACCCGAGTCAATTCCGTCGGGAAAATCTGTGGACTAGCTTTCCAGGTTTTGACCTTTTTACCCGGAGCAAATCCTTGAGCGGGTGCTCGCCCCCCTGCCCCAGCAACAGACATCGGGGCAAAGGCTTCCTCATCCTCTGGCATTACGATTTTAGGCATCAAGTATTCGCGCAACTTCAGCCTAGCCATGTAGTCAGAATTCCCGCCCAAAATAATATCTGTGCCTCGCCCTGCCATGTTTGTGGCGATGGTTAAGGCTCCTTTACGTCCAGCTTGGGCAATAATTTCTGATTCTCGTTCTACGTTTTCCGGACGAGCATTGAGTAAGTTATGGGGAATTCTTAACTCAGTCAGCAGACTGGAGAGCAATTCGGATTTTTCGACGCTGGTCGTTCCTACGAGTACCGGGCGTCCCACTTCGTGCATTTGGGCGCATTCTTCAGCGATCGCTCGCCATTTAGCTATCTCTGTTTTATACACCACATCGGACAAGTCTTGCCGTCCAGAGGGTCGGTTGGTGGGAATAATGGTAACTTGCAGGTTATAGATTTTTTCAAATTCAGATTCTTCCGTCTTTGCTGTACCGGTCATTCCTGCTAATTTTGGGTACAACAAAAAGAAGTTTTGATAGGTAATAGTTGCCAGAGTTTGAGTTTCGTTTTGAATATCTACATTTTCTTTGGCTTCGATCGCCTGGTGCAATCCGTCACTCCAACGGCGTCCCGCCAATACCCGTCCGGTGAACTCATCCACAATCACGACTTCGCCGTTGCGAACGATGTAGTTCACATCTGGCAAAAACAGTTCTTTGGCCTTAATCGCATTAAAAATATAGTGTGCCCAAGGGTCGTTGGGGTCGAATAAATCCTCAACCTCTAAAAGTTTTTCTGCTTCGGCAAACCCTTCATCCGTCAGTAGAACGTTACGCGCTTTTTCATCCACTTCGTAGTGTTCTTCTTGTTGGAGATATCGCGCAATCTGAGCTGCCTTCAGGTATTTTTCAGTCGGGCGTTCAATTTGGCCGGAAATAATTAGTGGGGTACGGGCTTCGTCAATCAGTACCGAGTCTACCTCGTCGATAATGCAATAATTGAACGGGCGTTGTACCACATCCGACATGGCTGTGGCCATATTGTCTCGCAGGTAGTCAAAGCCTAACTCACTATTGGTCGCGTAGGTAATATCGCAGGCATAGTTGCGCTGACGTTCCGCAGGCCCCATGCCCGATTGAATCAAGCCTACACTTAAGCCCAAAAAGCGATGGACTTGACCCATCCATTCCGCGTCCCGGCGAGCGAGGTAGTCATTAACGGTAACAACGTGAACACCTCTGCCGGTCAGGGCATTGAGGTAAGCAGGTAGGGTGGAAACCAGGGTTTTGCCCTCACCGGTTTTCATCTCAGCGATTTGTCCTTTGTGCAGGACAACACCCCCTAAAAGCTGTACATCAAAATGCCGCATTCCCAACACTCGACGCCCTGCTTCCCGCACAACAGCAAACGCTTCGGGTAGTAACTCATCGAGGATGTCACTTCGTTCGCGATCGCTGGTTGCTTTGTCTAATCGCTGCCTGAATTCTACCGTTTTGTCCTTGAGCTGATCGTCGGATAGCACTTGGACTTCTTCTTCTAAAACGTTAATGTCGGCAACGTAAGGTTGATATCTCTTGAGTTTGCGTACGTTGGGGTCGCCCAGTAGGTTTTTTATCATAGCAGGAGACGTTTATTCGGTAAGTTCCAGGGTAGAGGTGAGAGGGTCAAGTCCAAAGGTAAAACAGAGGTGTTTAATGATTAAATTGAAATCTTTTTACAGTCTATAGTTCCTAACTGTTGGCTACCGACTGTCACCCCTCTAGGGGATACATTGTTAATCCTATCACTTCCCCTAAAATTGAGGCGGTACGGTGATTTCGGCACAAGCCTACGGATTTTTGCGTAACCTTGGCTGTGTCTGGTTGTTAACAAGATAGCAAGGGAGCTGGGGGGTAGGGGAGTTTTGGGAGAATGGATGATGTAATGTTTTATGCTGATTAGCTGATTGAGGATTTACGAGGGACTCCACACCTTTACCAAGGCATGGGGTTTCAAAGGTCAAATTACCTTCAGTCCTGAGTTTATTTCCATTCGCCTTGCAGAGTGAAGGCTGCCCAATAATAAGGAGAGTTCCATTGTGGCTCTTGCAACATTTCAAGTTGTGCAGCTCTTAAGGCGGCCACTGGCTCCAGATTTTCTTGCAGCATTTTCTTGTAGAATCGCGTCATTAACTGCGATGTGCCGTCATCCGCTACGCTCCACAAACTCACCAAAACTCTGGGCGAACCTGCATACATAAAGCCTCTTGTCAAGCCGACTAATCCCTCTCCTTTGATTTCCTTGCCGAGTCCGGTTTCGCAGGCACTGAGGACAACGAGTTCTGCCGGGAGATTGAGGTTGAAGATGTCGTTGAGTCGCAAAAAGCCGTTTTGGGGTGTGCCTGTTTTATCAACTAGCGAGAGGACGACTCCGGATAGTTCCGGGTTTTGGCTGTTGAGAATGCCATGCGTGGCGAAATGGACGATTTGATATTGGCTCAGTTGGGGGTGAGTGGCGGTGGTACGATTGGCGGCAAAGTCGAACGCTGATTGGCTTTGGGTATCGGGGACGAGAGAGAGAATGCGCGAGCCTTCTTGACGGGTAAAGGGCAAACGTTGGAATTTGATACCGACTTCTTGGGCAGAGCGTTTTAAGGCCAAGCTATCTAAATCGTTAGGGTTGGCACTTTGTAGGGGCGAACGGCCGTTCGCCCTCAGCCGTTTATCGTTTTTGCCAAATACGGGATCGGCAATTACAGCGACTTTCTTTGGGGCTAATTGACGCCCGTTGGTGTCTTGGCGGATGATGGCAATGGTGGAGGCTGAGGGTGAATTGACGATTTCGTGATTGACAATTAGGGGGACGGGAGTTTTGTCTTTGCCTAAGCTGTCGGGTGTGGGTAAGGCGGCAAAGGGTAAATACTGGAGTGCGCCGTCGCTGACGATGAGTAAGCGTTTGCCTGCTAACTTTTCTGCGACGGGGGATAAGAGGATTTGGCTGAGTTGGGTGGTGATTTCTTGGCTATCTTCGCGGGGAGTTACACCAATTCCTCGTTGTGGTGCTTTTTGTTTGCCTGTATTTTGGTAGAAACTTTGGGCTAGGGCTTCGATGTCTTCACGTTTAGGAAGTTCGTAACTCGTGAAGCTGGTTTTGCTGACTGCCCAGAGATAGCTGCGTTCAGAGCCTAAGCTGTACTCTAACAGTAGGGTGTCGTCGTCGAGGACTTGTTGCTGAATTTCACTTAAGGTGAGGGGTTCGGGATATTTGAGGGAGGCGTAACGGGGACTGGTTTGGCGGATTTGCTCTTGGAGTTGTTGATAGTTTTGTTGTAGTGTTTTGCGTTCTTGTTCGAGGGTTTGCAGTTGGGCGTCGGTGAATTTTGAGCTGACTAACTCCAGACGGCGTTTTTCTAAGGCATCGAGTTGTTGTTGTAAGCTGCTCTCTTGTTCGAGTAATTTAGGGTCTGCACCTTGGCGAATATTGGCTTGGGCTTCGGTGAGGAGTTCTATCAGGGAGCGAGCACGGGAACGTTCGGAGGCGTTGAGGGCTAGGGCGTTGTATCCTTTGTTGGGGTTTTGTTGATGCAGTTGCATCAATAGGTCGATGTAGAACTTGTAATAACTCTGGACTGTGGCAAAGTAAGAGGTGCGGAGTTCTTGGCTGGCAATCTTGGTGCGGAGGTCTTCAATAATATTGATGGCAGCTTTAATGTAAGTTAGGGCTTCGTCGAGGTTGCCTTGGTCACGCTTAACCCGAGCGATATTACTGAGGGTAACGGCTTCCCCGGACTTGTCCTCAGTTGCTCGTCTCAAGGGCAAGGATTGGTTGTAGTAGTCTAGCGCTTGTTGCTTTTGTCCTAAATCGGAGTAGACTGCACCAATGCCAGTGAGGGTAAGCGCTTCCCCCCGCTTGTCTCCAGTTTCCCGAGTCAAGGGTAAGGATTGGTTGAGGTATTCCAAGGCTTTTTGCTTTTCTCCTAAATCAGAGTAGACTCGACCGATGTTATTGAGGGTAACGGCTTCCCCTAGTTTGTCCCCAGTTACCCGAGTCAAGGGTAAGGATTGGTTGTAGTATTCCAGGGCTTGTTGCTTTTCTCCTAAATCAGAGTAGACTCGACCGATGTTATTCAGGGTACGCGCTTCCCCTGCCTTGTTCCCAGTCGCCCGAGTCAAGGGCAAGGATTGGTTGTAGTGTAAGAGTGCTTTTTGCTTTTCTCCTAAATCAGAGTAGACTAGGCCGATGTTATTCAGGGTACGCGCTTCCCCTGCCTTGTCCCCAGTTACCCGAGTCA
>CAZPRJ010000060.1:40534-48405 GCA_964588805.1 uncultured Microcoleus sp.
GGATTGGTTGAGGTATTCCAAGGCTTTTTGCTTTTCTCCTAAATCAGAGTAGACTAGACCGATGTTATTCAGGGTACGCGCTTCCCCTGCCTTGTCCCCAGTTACCCGAGTCAAGGGCAAGGATTGGTTGTAGTGTAAGAGTGCTTGTTCCTTTTCTCCTAAATCAGAGTAGACTCGACCGATGTTATTGAGGGTAACCGCTTCCTGTCCCTTGTCCCCAGTTACCCGAGTCAAGGGTAAGGATCGGTTGTAGTGTAAGAGTGCTTTTTGCTTTTCTCCTAAATTAGAGTAGACTAGACCGATGTTATTGAGGGTAACCGCTTCCTGTCCCTTGTCCCCAGTTACCCGAGTCAAGGGTAAGGATTGGTTGAGGTATTCCAAGGCTTTTTGCTTTTCTCCTAAATCTGAGTAGACTAGACCGATGTTATTCAGGGTAATCGCTTCCCCTAGTTTGTCCCCAATCGCCCGAGTCAAGGGCAAGGATTGATTGTAGAATTCGAGAGCTTTTTGCTTTTGACCTAAGTCAGAGTAGACTCGACCGATGCTAGTGAGGGTAATGGCTTCCCATGTCTTATCGCCTACTGCCCGAAAAAGTGGTAGCGCCTCTTCCCATTTTTCAATTGCCTGCAACAAAGATTCTGCTGTTCCTTGCCGAAATAGCTGTACTGCCTCCTGAAAAACTCGTTCAGCCGCAGCGCGGGTAGCTTCGTCAGAAGGAAAAAGTGAAAGGGAAAAAGGTAAACGTGTTTTGTCCTTTGTCGGGGCAAAGCCTTCGCGTTTGATGTTGTCAGTTACACCCAGATATTGCTTGGTAAATGCCTCTCCTTCAACACCGGATATTATGCGATGCTGAAGGCGGTATGCTCTTCGACCATGCTTTGCAAACGCTTCGCGACCATCGCACCCAAGGGTGTAGCATTTGGATATCGAAATTTGGGTGACGTGTTCCAAGCGATCGCTCGAATGCTTCTCCCCTACAACCTCTTGGGATTTTTGCTGTGGGGTTAATGGTTGAGGTGTGGCAGCTACCGACTCGGAAAAGAATAGAGTACCGATAAACAGAGCTAAACTCCCTTCGCAGAAAGTAACCCAGCTCTTGAGCAACACTAAGAGTACTTTACGAGTAGTTGTATCTATTTTGTGCGCCATTACCTTACTGCCCTCTTCACCACTCTCTACTGTTGCACTCTATCTCTGAGAGTTTAGAAGTTATGCAAGGGGACAAGAAATCTTCATCGAGTTAGCGCTCCTTTTCTTCTGACTCCTTTCAGATACAAGGGGCGGGTTTAACTGGAAAAACGACACATATTGTTAGTTATAAACAAAACCAAACCCGCCCCTACAAGTGGGCTGAAATTCATCTACATTGGCATTTAGTCTTCTTTCAGAGGACTTTCGCTATGAGCCGGAGGTTTGAACCCCTGGCGGATAAGTGCGTTATTACCAGATGCGATCGCAGATGCCAAATATCTGCCTTAGTTGAACGGCACTGAAATAACATAGGTTTGTAGTTGGCACTTTAGTGCCAGAAGCGCTCTGAAGCGCTTACTACGAACGCTTAAGTCAGTGCCATTCGACCTTAGTTAGTGTAATCGCCCTCATTGGAAGTATGATTGAGCGTGTTGAGAAGGCGATCGCTTTAGTCGGGTTGAACGATACTAATGAATCAGATTCAACAGTTACATCAGCAAGCAATAGATTTGCCTGAACTCGCCTTACTCTGCTGATGATTGAACTACCTCCACCGATAAGCTCAATGCCTCTGCCACCTGCTCCACACTCAAACCCATTGCCAATAATCGGGGTATTGCATCCCTTTGCGCCTGCTCTACATTCTCCGCCCGTTGCCGTTCTTGTTCGGCTCGTTGCCGTTCTAGTTCGGCTCTCTCATCGCCAATGAGTAACAGATTCCCCTGCTCATCCCACCACCGCAGCCACTGTTGGGTTTGATTGAGATAGCGTCCTTGCCACAATCCCAATTCCACACCCAAGGGCGGTATAAGATAATGTCCTCGTTCGTTAGGCATTAACGGCTCATAAAACCCACCCACCAACATGTAGACTTCTAGCTTTTCGTTGTTGATTTCGTAGATGCCGTAGTAGGGAATTCGCATGATTTGCTCATACACCCAGAATTTCCCTGGCTTTGTGACTTCCCCTTGAGAAGAACGAGATAAAGGCGTTCTATCCCGCTCTTCTGATAGCGAAGCGTTAGCGAGTCTTCGAGCGTCACCATATCCACTGGCAAATTCTAAAGCAATTAACGGTGTCCTAAATTCTCGCCACAAGACATAGGAACGGCGAATTTGTCCATCCAGCTTCGGTGGCACATCGGGCACATAAAACCAATCGGGAGCTTCTGCCCCTTTTTCCGGAGGCTCAGTTTCTCGCCAGTAGATGCCGCAATCTTGTCCAATGGCGTATTGTCCATCCGGATGTAGCTGCTGTAAAACGGGCGCTAGCGAGTCAGTCAGAATAATGCTTTGGGGATGTTCCTGAAAGTTTTGGCTTCCAGCCCGCTTCGCTAACACAAAAGTTCCATCCGACTCCGGCAGTTGAGTGTGGTCGGGGAAGGGAGGGGGTAGGATATCGATGGGGTTAATGCTTTGGGTCATACCGTTCGGTCAAGCCTTGCTTACAGACCATTGTGCCAAAGGTTGAGGATGCGACCGATTTCAGATTGTATCAGCTTACATCAGCACAAGCGATAGCGAAGCGCTGCTGCTTACAGCAGATCGCCAATTGCCCTGCTCCGATTCATCTTGTAGGGACACGGCAATGCCGTGTCCTAACCTGTATATTTAGCGATCGCTCATGATATCTCAAGTAATTGTGCAAAAATTTCTCCCCAGATGTTCCTTTGCCGCCTCAACTGGGAACTCTAATACAAAGATGACGTGAGCTTGCCTCCACGCATGGCTTCACCGTCATCAATTCACCAACTTTCATTCCACAACAGAACTATGCCTTATCAAAATATCACCGCCACCCTGTCCGACGCCGATCTCACAGAAATCAAAGACGCACTCCAGACAATCCAAAATAAACTCCCCTTCTTGGTTAACCTCACCGCCGACGAACGGCGCTCACTCGTCAAAATGGGAGATAAGAGTCTTGCCTTCGTCAACAATAGCCTCAATGCTGCCCAATCCAACCGCGATATCCTCCCTGCTAGTTTTGACGTAGAAGAATTTATCCGCGATTATCAACTTGCCGTTGCCCTGACTGAACTGTTAGCCGGACTACGGCAACTTGAGGAAAAGGTAGATGATACTCTCCTAGCAGTCGGCAGCGAAGCCATGAACAGCAGCTTAATCGTCTATAACTACGTGAAAACAGCCGCCAAACACACTCCCGGTTTAAAAAGCCTCGCAGAACAGTTAGGTGAACGCTTCAAAACAATTAAAGGCAGAGCCTCCAAGGTAAATTCTCTCTCTTAAGCTGCAAATAAGCTCGTACACGAAGCTCGGAACCTCTTTATCCAAGTTTTGAGCCTCTTCAATCTAGTTCAATAACTTCTTTCATCAAGCTCTGAGCCTCATTAATGCAGTTCAGAGCTTCTTTAATGCAGCTCAAAGCTTCTTTAATGCAGTTCAAAGCTTCTTTAATGCAGCTCAAAGCCTCATTAATGCAGTTCAGAGCTTCTTTAATGGAGTATAACAGCCTCATTAATGCAGTTCAGAGCCTCATTCACGAAGCTCCAAACCTCTTTAATACACCTCTTGCAAAAATGCTTGATTGTCATGTTGAGCAAAGCGAAACATCTCGCCAGATGCTTCACTCCACTGCGTTTCGTTCAGCATGACATTGAGAGTTATTGGACTTTTGCAAGAGGTCTAATATACAGAACTTAAGTTAAAGAGTCTGGATCTACACCAAGTGATCTCAACTGATCTGCCAGCCGTTGAGCTTGAAACTCGGCTGCTTGACAGCGTTGTTCGGCTTCTTGACAGCGTTGTTCGGCTTCTTGAACCCGTTCTTCGGGTGTCAGAAATCTCACTCCTTGCTCGTCATACCAATACAACCATTCTCGTGTAATTCCCTGATACGTTCCCCGTTGTGCACCAATACCCAACCCTAATTCTGGCAACCACACTGGATTTCCCTTGACTAAAACATACTCCCCATTGACCAAACGATAAACTTCTAGGGGAGGTTTTTTGCGACGACGGGGATTGTAGACCACATAGTACAGCGTTTCTAGTTCGGCATAGAATTGTTTCTTACGGCTATACTCTCCTCTGCGCTTGTGGGAAACCACCTCTAATATCAGAGTTGGAACAACATTTTCCTCCCAAAGCACGTAACTTAAACGCAAGTCTTCATCAATAAATCTTTGAACTCCCAAACTTAAAAACCCATCGGGTACAATTGCAGGTTTATCTGGGTCATAATAAATCCCCATATCAACCCCAAAAAACCAATCCCAACGGTTTACCCATAAAATCGCCAAGATCGCTTTGAGCAAACCCGGAATTAAATCTTGCAGTTCATTATCCACAGGGGTATCGTCAGAGTCGGGTAAATCCTCAGCAGAGGGTAAACAATGCAGTGGATTGTACTTTAACATGGTGCGTCTCCCTCAAACCTCCAATCTCATCGTATCTCTAGTACCACTTAGCAGAATTCTCGCATTCAAAATTCAAAATGCTGATATAGCCAGTGTTTCATTAATTTGTGCAGGGTAGGCTTATTTCCGCCGTACTCTACTAATGAAATAATAAATTTAGCATTTAGATGGCAATAATTTAGATGAATAAGGACGAAAAAAATGTTACTAAAACTCCAACAAATAACAGTTCCACCAGGACAGAGAGTATTGCTGCATGACATAAGCTGGCAGCAATTTGAAGCCATTTTAGAAGATTTAGGTGAACACCGTAGCTCTAGAGTGGCCTACAACAATGGGATTCTAGAAATTATGACCCCCCTACCCGAACATGAGATAGGAAAAGTCTTGATTGGAGATTTAGTAAAAATCCTTTTAGAAGAACTAGATATTGAATTTTGGTCGCTCGGTTCTACAATATTCAAAAATCAATTAATGAGTCAGGGGATAGAACCTGATGATTGTTTCTATATTCAAAACGAGGCAGCCGTGCGAGGAAAAGATAGATTGGATTTAACCGTAGATCCACCTCCCGATTTGGCTTTAGAAATTGATGTCACTTCTCACACTCATTCCAATATTTACCAAGCATTGGGAGTTCCTGAATTATGGCGATTTGAAAAAGGTCAATTACAAATCAACGTGCTGCAAGAAGGGAAATATATTACCTGTGAATCTAGTCCAAATTTTCCTAATATTGCCCTGATTGAAATCATTCCTCAATATCTGCGCGACTGTAAAACTATGGGGAGAAACAAAACAATCAAAACCTTTCGAGCTTGGGTTAGGCAGCAAATTCAATCACAATAAGGCTATGTAAATGATGGTAATTGTAGTAAGGGCGCATTGGGAGCATGTCACCTTTGTTAGCCCTCACCCTAAATCCCTCTCCCAAAAGGAGAGGGACTTTGAACTCTTGCTCCTTTTCTCCCCGAGGGAGAAGGGGCTGGGGGATGTTAGCGTAGCGGCATGCAGTGCGGGGCTGTCCGTGCAAACCTGATATGCTCCCAGGCGCATTGCTCGTTGCTCCCCTACGAAATGACGCAATTTTATACTTAATGGGTGCATTCCCATCTATTTGGTTCCATACAAGCGATCGCCTGCATCCCCAAGCCCTGGCAAAATATAGCCATGCTCGTCTAACTTTTCATCAACAGATGCAGTATAAATCGGTACTTCTGGATGATGGTCATGAAAATTCTGAATACCCTCTGGCGACGCTAATAAACACAAAAATTTGATAGACATGGGATTAAATTCCTTAATCCGATCCACCGCCGCAATCGCTGAATTTCCGGTTGCCATCATCGGGTCAACCACCAAGATATCTCGATGCTCGACATCGTGAGGAAGTTTGAAATAATACTCAATTGGCACAAATGTACTCGGCTCACGGTACAGTCCAATATGCCCCACACGAGCTGAGGGCATCAGTTCCAAAATACCATCTAAAAGTCCTTGTCCTGCCCGTAGGATAGCGACAATCACCATCTTCTTATCAGAAGCAATCAAGGGAGCCATCATGGGGGCGAGAGGCGTTTTAATGGGTTCGTACTTGAGGGGTAAATCTCGTGTTACCTCATAGGCTAATAACATCCCCACTTCTCTCAAAAGCTGGCGAAATTTAGCAGTACTGGTGTCAGCTTGACGCATCAATGTCAATTTATGCTGGACAAAAGGATGGGCAATTACCGTGACTTGGGCAGCCATTTTTTAGTTGTTTAATGTTTGGTTTTTAAGAGTTGATTGCTGGTTGGAAGCGAGGGAGCAGGGGTGCTGGGGTACTGGGGAGGTGAAGGGAAAACAATCTAAAATCCTAAATTGCAAGAGACAATCCTAAAATACAGTGCCATCGCTCTCAATTTGAATAGGGGGAACACCCCCATCTCTCAACTGAGCCGCGATTCTTCGGCCTGCTGTCCAAGTGCCTCCTTGTAACACTTTCACCAGTGGTAATTGCTCGGTATTCAAATTAAGTTCTTGCCGAATCGCTTCAGCAATTTTATCGAGCAAACTCACGGTGAGCGCCCGCCACTCTACAATGACTTCTGAGCCAGGTAAATGACGTTCTTGGAAGATAGAGCTTTGTTTGGCTTCGAGTAACCCTAAATCGAGGCACAAACCCCCATTACGATATTCAGCTAAACCGGTCATCTCGTCTAGACCAGTAATCTCAATGCCCAATTCTTGTAAGGGTTCTAAGAGGGAGTACGTCAACCATTGGGAGAGTTTGTGAAAGGGGATGCAGCGATCGCTAATATTCTCTCCCGTAAGGGCAGGATGAACCCAGACATCGCCTAAATTAACGCCAGCTATCTCCAATCGTCCCGGCCATATATTCCCCAATCCCTCCAAAACAGCGCTGAATACAGTAGTAGCAGCAAGTTGCTGAGGAAAGGACAATCGAGAATGAAAAGAGTTCTCCCCCGCTCCCCCGCTCCGAAAGAGATCCTCTGCTTGAAAAGAACTTCCCAAACCGAGTAAATAATTAACCAAATAACCAGGACGAGGATTTTCGCTGCCGAAGAGTTGGGGTAGAGTGATGAGCGATCGCCCTAAGCACTGTAGAAGTTCTAACCTGCCTTCTAAACCCAACAACGGATTCTCTGCACTCACCTGAAATCCTTGAGCCAGTTTCGATAAGGTTAATGCCTGCAATCCTTGAGCATCCGCTTGCCAGGGGCGTTCGGGATTACTGGAGAAAAACCCTTGACAAAATAAACGAAAACTGCATACAGCCAAACCTTCTGAACGGCGAAATACCTGTCCGGTTTCCCGTTCGTGATACTGCCATGCAACACCGGCTCCAGCATCGAGCAAGACGCTGAGGATGGCTAAATCGAACTTCGTTTGGGCTTTTTCCAGGGGGGTGAGGGGTGCCAAGTGCTGATCGAGTTCTGCTAGACGTGGGATGTTGCCGACCTCAAAATGCCGCCAGCGACTGTGAAAGGGAATATTAAAATCGGGGTATTCCTCGCGCATAACCTCAAGCACGTAATCGGCAACACTGTTGAGCTGAGCTAAGTTGCAACGAAAATAATCTAATTGGTTAGCCTGTGCAAGGTGAAATAGGCGATCGCATCGCTCTCGAATCGCGGTCGGAGTTTTTAGGTATGCGATCGCTAAACGCTGCTCATCAGAGCTGTTTACTTGCAGTGGATGATGATTCAAAATGAGTCTCTCTGGATTCAATGAAATCGATTGGTATTGACACTCCCTCGACTGAAGCACAAGGGATTCTAAGTGGATGTTTCGTGACGGG
>CAZPRJ010000061.1:0-47275 GCA_964588805.1 uncultured Microcoleus sp.
AATTCGCTTATATCCCCTCTTTGAAAAGAGGGGCTTTACGCATCACGCCCGTAAGTATTTTTAGGAATAATTAAGGAACCAGTGTTGAGAACAAACTTTTTTTTTCACTAGGTATATGTCACAGTGTTAACGGTTTGCCAGAATAGTAACGAAATCTGAAGTAGGCATTCGCCATGGAACCGCTTTATCAATATGCCTGGCTGATTCCAGTTTTGCCCTTGGCAGGGGCGATGCTGGTCGGCTTAGGGCTAATCACATTCAACAAAACTACAAACCAGCTACGGCAGTTAAACGCCGTGTTTGTTGTCTCTCTGATGGGAGCAGCAATGGTTCTCTCCTTTGCACTGCTCTGGAGTCAATTTCATGGACATGAAACTTACACCCAGACTCTGGAATGGGCATCTGCGGGAAACTTTCACCTGACAATGGGGTACACCGTTGATCACTTGACCGCACTGATGCTGGTGATTGTGACCACTGTAGCGTTCTTGGTGATGATTTACACCGATGGCTACATGGCCCATGACCCAGGATATGTTCGCTTCTATGCCTATCTGAGCCTGTTTGGCTCCTCAATGTTGGGTCTAGTAGTCAGCCCGAACCTAGTCCAAATTTATATTTTTTGGGAACTAGTGGGGATGTGTTCTTACCTACTAGTGGGTTTTTGGTATGACCGTAAGGCCGCTGCCGATGCCGCCCAAAAAGCCTTTGTTACTAACCGAGTGGGGGACTTTGGCTTGCTGTTGGGAATGCTAGGGCTTTACTGGGCAACCGGTAGCTTTGAGTTTGAAACCATCGGCACTCAACTGCAATCATTTGTCGCATCAGGATACCTTAGCTCGGCTCTAGCCGCTCTGTTTGCCATATTGGTGTTCTTGGGGCCTGTGGCCAAATCTGCCCAATTTCCCCTGCATGTCTGGCTACCTGACGCGATGGAAGGCCCGACTCCTATCTCTGCCCTTATCCATGCCGCAACAATGGTGGCAGCAGGAGTCTTTTTGATTGCTCGGATGTATCCCGTGTTTGATGGTATACCCGTCGTCATGACGACCATTGCTTGGACGGGTGCCTTTACGGCATTTTTGGGCGCTTCCATTGCCATTACCCAAAATGACATAAAAAAAGGACTCGCCTATTCCACCATCTCCCAGTTGGGTTACATGGTGATGGCCATGGGAGTTGGAGCCTATACGGCGGGGTTATTCCACCTGATGACCCATGCTTATTTCAAGGCGATGCTGTTCTTAGGTTCGGGTTCAGTCATTCATGGCATGGAAGGAGTCGTGGGACATGACCCTGCCTTGGCACAAGATATGCGCTTGATGGGGGGATTACGCAAGTACATGCCCATCACTGCTCTCACATTTTTTATCGGGACTCTAGCCATTTGTGGAATTCCACCGTTTGCAGGGTTTTGGTCGAAGGATGAAATCCTCGGTAGTACTTTTGCTGTCAATCCCGTTTTATGGCTTGTGGGTTGGCTCACAGCAGGGGCAACAGCCTTTTATATGTTCCGGATGTATTTCTTGACGTTTGAGGGCGATTTCCGAGGGAATTTAACCCACATCCGCCAACAACTCAAGGCACTGGCTGCTGGAAAGGTGGCACCTGCCTTTGGCCCCGGTGCGATGGATACGCGAGAATTGAAAAGTGAATCCGCTCATGATGACCATGACCATGGCCACAGTGAGTTTCCCCATGAATCACCTCTGACTATGACGTTGCCGTTGCTTTTATTGGCGGTTCCGTCTGCATTAGTTGGATTGGTGGGAATGCCGTTTGACAATTATTTCGAGGAGTTTATTCACCCTAGCCATGTTGCAGTTGCTGAAGCTGCGGTAGAGGCAGAAGCGTTTAATTGGACAGAATTCCTGGTGATGGGTGGTTCTTCGGTGGGAATTGCTTTGATTGGGATTACCATTGCTTCGTTGATGTACCTGAGGGGTAAAATTGACGCAGCAGCGATCGCCCAAAAAATCAAGCCTCTGTATGAGCTATCCCTCAACAAGTGGTACTTTGACGACATTTATCACAAAGTCTTCGTTCTGGGACTGCGCCGAATGGCACGACAGGTAATGGAAGTGGATTTCCGGGTTGTGGATGGTGCCGTCAACTTAACGGGTTTAGCCACGTTGCTCAGTGGTGAAGGCTTGAAATACTTTGAAAATGGTCGTGTTCAATTCTATGCTTTGATTTTGTTTGCGGCTGTATTAGGTTTAGTAATTGCTTCTGGGATTACCTAAATCTAATTGCTTGGCGTTGCTAGTTGTTTGGTTTTTAGGGGTGGAAAAGTCAGTTATCCTGATTCAGGAACACTTGGCTCGACGATCACTAACTGCCTTAACGAGAAGGCAGAAGGCTCCAAGGGATAGATAGAGATTTTCATCCATTTATTTTGAGCTTTGGCTCAGGGTGCCTAACTAAAAACTGGCAACTCTTGGTGAGAAAATGTCAGAAAAGCGATGAGTTTGTGGGATGAACCAGAGAGGCACTCCAGGACACTACAGAAGACGAGACGTAGATAATCAGAACGGTTCTCTTGTTGTGCGTCTTGGTGAGGCTCTTTGGGTGTCTCAACTGCGTGATACCATTTGGGATTTGAGCTTGTAGAGCCTGATCTAGGTCTGGCTTCACCGAATGGAACTTTACCCAATCTAAATCCCAGTGGTATGAGTTCTGAACTAAACACTAACAACTTAAAATGAGTTTGACAGATTTTCCTTGGCTGACAACTATCATCCTATTTCCCATCGCTGCCTCCCTGTTCATTCCATTTTTGCCCGAAAAGAACGGAATTTGGGAGAAATGGTATGCCCTGATTGTGGGGCTAATTGATTTTGCCCTGATTGTGGTGGCCTTTACGACTGGGTATGATTTTGCCAATCCTGGCTTGCAATTGGTCGAGAGGTACTCCTGGGTTCCCAGTCTGGATTTGAATTGGTCAGTGGGTGTCGATGGATTGTCGATGCCGTTGGTATTGCTGACCGGGTTCATGACGACCCTGGCCATTTTGGCAGCTTGGCCAGTAACGCTCAAGCCCAAGCTATTTTACTTCCTGATGTTGGCCATGTACGGCGGACAGATTGCCGTGTTTGCTGTGCAGGATATGCTGTTGTTTTTCCTGGTATGGGAACTGGAATTGATTCCGGTATACCTATTGCTGTCGATTTGGGGTGGAAAAAAGCGCCTCTATGCAGCAACAAAGTTTATTCTGTACACGGCCGGGGGTTCGCTGTTTATTTTGGTGGCAGCGTTGGCGATGGCGTTTTATGGGGATACCGTCACTTTCGATATGAGTGCGATCGCACTCAAAAATTATCCCCTAACCTTAGAACTCTGGCTCTATGCGGCCTTCTTGATTGCCTATGGCGTGAAACTGCCGATTTTTCCGTTACATACCTGGCTACCCGATGCTCATGGTGAAGCCACCGCACCTGTTCACATGTTACTGGCGGGAATCTTGCTGAAAATGGGTGGATATGCCCTGATTCGCATGAATGCGGGGATGCTTCCCGATGCTCATGCCTACTTTGCCCCAGTATTGGTGATTTTAGGCGTGGTGAATATTGTTTACGCTGCTCTTACTTCCTTTGCTCAGCGCAACCTCAAGCGGAAGATTGCCTACTCCTCCATTTCTCACATGGGATTTGTGCTGATTGGGATTGGGTCATTTACTGACCTAGGATTGAGTGGTGCTGTGCTGCAAATGGTGTCTCATGGTTTAATTGGAGCGAGTCTCTTCTTCTTGGTGGGTGCCACCTACGACCGGACGCATACCCTGATGCTGGATGAAATGGGCGGTGTCGGCAAGAAAATGAAGAAGATTTTTGCCATGTGGACAACTTGTTCTTTGGCCTCTTTGGCGTTGCCGGGAATGAGCGGATTTGTAGCGGAGTTGATGGTGTTTGTTGGTTTTGCGACTAGCGATGCTTATAGTTCCACGTTCAAAGTCATCGTTGTGTTTCTGGCAGCCGTTGGCGTCATTCTGACTCCGATTTATCTACTCTCCAATCTCCGAGAAATTTTCTACGGGCCGGAGAACAAGGAATTAGTCGAGCACGAAGTCTTACAAGATGCTGAACCTAGAGAGGTGTTTATCGTCGCTTGTCTGTTGGTGCCGATTATCGGCTTTGGCTTTTATCCCAAAATGCTGACTCAGATTTACGATTCCACCACTCAGGTACTAACGGCGCGACTGCGTGATTCTGTACCTACACTGTCTCAATCTGCTGTAGCAAAGGCAAATCAACCCGCTTGGTCCTCTGCGATCGCGCCTAAAATTACTGAGCGCTAGTACTTGACTTTAATTGTAAAATGTGTATCTGGATTGGTTTAATGCCAATCCTTTTTTTTCTTAAGGAGTTTATATGTGTGGTGCGTTCCCGAAAATCTGTCGTTAGAGTAGTCGGATTTGCATGAGGGAACGCACCCTACGACGATGGCGATCGCACTGTTTGCGCCACACTTAATTCACTGAGCGAATGATAAGTACCTAAACAGAATTAATTACACTAAGAGCTTAACTGAAGCCCAGACTGTATAAGCTTTTGCCGTAGCTTGAGCGTGTAAATAATTTTGTGTAACTACTTATTCCTGCGGTTCCATCCAGCTTAGGCGCAAAATGTTATCGCCTGCCGAATTTCCGACCGAGTCACTCTTAATTTTGTAGAAATCCATTGCGGCAATCTCCTACTGTTGCTCGTCTAGACCAAAAGCGATGTGATTAAATCAGTAGATTTCTTTTGCAAGACAATACTTCATCGTTGCAACACATCGGCAAGAGGCATATAACGGACCGAAGTCATCGGCCGGGCGGGCGACGACCACTTTTCAAATCACGATGATCGTAATGCCCACATGGTCCGCTGCAGCGTTTGGTTATCCCGCCATCTTGGTAAGCCACTCGGGCGGCCATAGTTCAAATCGACGCACGTATTCAATCTCCAAGCCGTCTTCATCATCGATATGCGATCCGCATGCAGCAAAGCCGAGCGACTCTGCCATAGCTGTCGAAGCAAGGTTTTGCGGTGAGATCGACAAGAGAAAGCAACGCTGGCCGTGGAGCGAGTACGCCCAGTGCATTAAGGCGAGTAATGCTTCGGTTGCATATCCCTGCCGCCTGAACGGCGTGTGGACGAAGTAGCCCAGCTCCACGGCGTCAGGCGCGATCGTCGCGAGGTATTCGGGTCTGGGTGGCGCATGGAAGCCAATGTGTCCTACCAGCGTTCCGGAAACGCGATCGACCATGGCGCGAAGGAGCCACGGCTGGACGGATGGGTCACGGCGAAGTTGATCGAGCCGCATCGCCAGAGGCATGCTTCCCAGCGGCAGGTCGCATGGAATAGTGCACTCGAGGAGACGGTCCGCTACGAGCCTTTCGCCAGCGAGCAGCGCCTCTAACACGGGCGCGCCCATTGATCGAAGTACAAGTCGATGTGATTCGACGGGTAGACACATGCAATCAACAACTCAGCGGGATAACGACCAAGATAAGCGGCAGCAGATAACCTTTGTATCACAACTTTGTATCACAACTAAGACCTCTCAACTGTTCGCTTCATCGATTTGTTGACTGGCTGGCTTTACCAACTGTCTACTAATGCTTGAATTTTAGATTGCGCTTCGTTTAGCCGTCGTTTTTGTGCCTCTTCTCCCATATCAAGGCCATCGGCATGAATGAAGTGAATGTCAGTCACACCCATGAATTGAAAAGCGTACTGAAGTGCAGGTTCCTGACAATCCCATCCTTTGCTCTGTTCTGTATAGTAGTATTCTTGCTCCAAGGAATAAGGTAAATTTTTTACTATCTTCTCAGGTTGCTTTATCTTATATTAAGATTCGTTGCGATGTCCAAGCGACGACGATTTACATTTTTCCCTAAGTCGCACACTCGAAAAAATGGAAAAGGCAACATTTGGAGCAGGTTGTTTTTGGGGGGTAGAGGCAGCCTTTCGTCAAGTTAAGGAAGTCACTGCAACATCAGTTGGCTATATGGGAGGGCATTTTCCTAACCCCTCCTATCTTGATGTGTTATCGAGAATCACAGGCCATGCGGAAGTCGCGCAGGTAGAATATGACCCGTCTCAAGTTAGTTATGAACAACTGCTGGAGGTATTTTGGAACATCCACGACCCCACCTCACTCAATCGACAAGGTGCAGATAGAGGAGAGCAATATCGGTCTGTCATATTCTTCCACAATCCCCACCAAGAGGAAGCTGCCAAACAATCAAAACAGAAATTACAATTGTCTGGTAAGTTTGACAAAGAAATTGTGACCCAGATTCAACCGGCAACCGAATACTATTTGGCCACAGAGGAACATCAGCAGTACTTGGAAAAGAAGCAACAACACGGCGATTCTTGACTTCTGGCGGCAAACACAACCCATTCATTACGGTTCGCACCAATCTCTTAAAGCCATATCTTTCATACATTAGACACAGTAAAGGCAATTGGCAGTGGTAAGTTACCACTTGCACTTATTCCTTGAAGGAGTGGCAAGAGCAATCTGAGGTCGAGAACCGTCCCATCTCAGGTTCGGAAACCCCCCCTTCATGAGAGAGGCTAATAGCGCTCAGTATAGAAATTGGTAGCTTCAGCCAATGGTATTGAACGGGAAAAAGCTGCGAGTTGAACCCATCAAGGATTCAATTTTGACGCTCCCCCGCCCAACCACTATTTGTAGTAAAACGAACCTGGAACACTCTTATGGCAAAAGTTGTCGGAATTGACTTAGGTACAACAAACTCCTGCGTAGCCGTGATGGAAGGTGGTAAACCAACCGTTATTGCCAACGCAGAAGGGTTTAGAACAACACCGTCGGTTGTAGCCTATGCCAAAAATGGCGATCGCCTCGTGGGTCAAATCGCCAAGCGTCAAGCGGTGATGAACCCGGAAAACACCTTCTACTCCGTCAAGCGTTTTATTGGACGCAAACATAGCGAAGTTACCCACGAAGCGACTGAAGTTTCATACAAAATTCTCAACGTAAACGGTAACGTTAAAATCGATTGCCCTGCTCAAGGCAAGCAATTTGCGCCGGAAGAAATTTCTGCTCAGGTGCTACGGAAGTTGGTCGAGGATGCCAGCAAGTACCTTGGCGAAACAGTTACCCAAGCCGTTATCACCGTTCCGGCTTACTTCAACGACTCTCAACGTCAAGCTACCAAAGACGCAGGTAAAATCGCTGGCGTCGAAGTCTTGCGGATTATCAACGAACCAACGGCGGCTTCTCTAGCTTACGGTTTAGATAAGAAGAGCAACGAAACCATTCTGGTATTTGACTTGGGTGGTGGCACCTTCGACGTTTCTATTCTAGAAGTAGGCGATGGTGTGTTTGAAGTATTAGCAACCTCTGGTGACACTCACCTGGGTGGTGACGACTTCGATAAAAAAATTGTTGATTACTTAGCAGCAGAATTTCAAAAATCAGAAGGAATCGAGCTACGTAAAGATAAGCAAGCACTACAACGCTTAACCGAAGCGGCTGAGAAAGCGAAGATTGAACTTTCTAGCGTCACCCAAGCTGAAATCAACCTACCCTTTATCACCGCAACTCAGGACGGGCCTAAGCACCTGGATACGGTCTTAACTCGCGCTAAGTTTGAAGAACTATGTGCTGATTTGATTGACCGTTGCCGCATCCCAGTTGAAAACGCGATTCGCGATGCCAAGATTGATAAGAGCAGCATTGACGAAGTCGTGTTAGTCGGTGGTTCCACCCGGATTCCTGCTGTGCAAGAAGTAGTGAAGCGCGTACTGGGTAAAGACCCCAACCAAAGCGTTAACCCAGATGAAGTGGTTGCCATCGGTGCGGCGATTCAAGCAGGTGTACTCGCCGGTGAAGTCAAGGATATCCTGCTATTGGATGTCACCCCCCTATCTTTGGGTGTGGAAACCTTGGGTGGTGTGATGACCAAGATTATTCCTCGCAACACCACAATCCCAACCAAGAAATCAGAAGTCTTCTCCACGGCTGTGGATGGCCAGACGAACGTTGAAATCCATGTTCTCCAAGGCGAACGTGAGATGTCTAACGACAACAAGAGCTTAGGAACCTTCCGTCTGGATGGCATTCCTCCTGCTCCTCGTGGCGTTCCCCAAATCGAAGTCACCTTCGACATCGACGCTAACGGTATCCTCAACGTTACCGCTAAGGACAAAGGTACTGGGAAAGAGCAATCCATCAGCATTACTGGTGCTTCGACCCTACCTCAAAATGAAGTCGAGCGCATGGTTCAAGAAGCCGAATCCAATGCGACGGCTGACAAAGAGCGTCGTGAGAGAATCGATCGCAAGAACCAAGCCGATTCATTGTCTTACCAAGCCGAAAAACAACTCGGTGAGCTGGGTGACAAAGTTCCTGAGGCTGACAAGACTAAGGTTGAAGGACTCATCAAAGACCTGCGCGAAGCCGTTAGCCAAGACAATGACGAGCAAATCAAGACCTTGATGCCCGAATTGCAGCAAGCGCTCTACAGCATCAGCACCAATCTCTATCAGCAAGCTGGTGGTGCTCCTGAAGCCGGTGGCCCAACTCCTCCGGGTGCAGATGAACCCAATCAAGGTGATGGTGGTTCAGGCGGCGATGATGTAATTGACGCTGAGTTCTCAGAAACCAAGTAAACCATTAATGGGATAGGCATCTTGCCCATCCCAGATGCGTAAAATTTGAATGCTGAAGGGGTACGACCTGTTGTAGCGTACCCCTAAATTTTTTTGGGCTATTACTCTGATTCTTGCATCTCCTCCTCAGTAGGAAAAGCACCCGGTCTTACCTGAAGCTTTTCTCTTTTGCCCTGGCGCGTTACCTCAATCTGTAAAATTGACCCCACCTGACTAGCTTCAACCTGCTGCTGTACCTCCGATGCATTTTTAATCGGTTTATTGCCTACTTTTTCGATAATATCCCCAGGTTGTAATCCCGCTCGCTCAGCCGGCGAGTCCTTAGCAATGCTGACGATGAGTACACCGATATCTTGGTTGACTTTGAAATCAAGAGTATTATCTGCATTAATTTCTTTTTTCACATCCGGTGTCAACGCGACCATCTTGATCCCCAAGTAAGGATGCTCAACCTTGCCTTTGGTGAAGAGTTGATTGGCAATGCGTTGAGCCGTTTCAATCGGGATGGCAAACCCTAATCCTTGTGCACCAGCACGAATAGCCGTGTTAATCCCAATCACTTCCCCCTTGGCATTTAACAACGGCCCACCCGAATTACCAGGATTAATGGCGGCATCAGTTTGGATAAAGCTAACACGTTTTTCAGGTACACCTACCTGGGAACTGGAACGGTCTAAAGCACTGATAATCCCCACAGTAACAGTGTTATCCAAACCAAGAGGATTGCCGATCGCGATCGCCCATTCTCCAGGAATCAATTTATCGGCGCTACCGATGGGTACAGTCGGTAAATCCTTGGCCTCAATTTTGACCACGGCCACATCTGTAACCGAATCCACACCTATAACCCGTCCCTGAAACGTTCGCCCATCCTTGAGCGTGACCTTGACACTATCAGCCCCCGAAATCACATGAGCATTAGTAATCAAACGCCCCTCAGAACTAATAATAAATCCCGAGCCTGTACCTCGCTCAACTCGTCGCTCTAGAGGAGGCATTTCATTCCCAAAGAAGCGGCGGAAGAAGGGATTTTTAAACGGCTCTGGCATATCGGGTTGGGAGAGCTGACGTGCCGAATCGATTCTCACCACAGCCGGGCCTACACGTTCTACAGCCTCAGCAATAAAGTTAAGATTGGCCTCGGGCGGACGACTCACTGACGGCTGAGATGGCAAGGGTTGCATGACAGCAGGAACTATCTGAGGGGAATTTGCCACCGATTGCTCTGCCATGAGATAGCGACTACCCAAGACCCCCGCACCCCCGCCAATACCCAGCAAAGTCAGATATAGGGTTAGTTGCTTCAGGGATAAACTCATGGTTTTGGAAACTCTACGCTAGCTTTTGCTTTCTTATTACTTCCACTCTACTGAAAAAAGTTTAGATTAACCGAGTTGCTCTGTAGAGTTTGTCGTTGGAGTTTCTCATATAGCTGTTGCCATAAAGATTAAGCTGTTGTGCATCTTAAGAAAGCATCATGAGGTTTGCTCTCGGAGCAGGGGAGCTCTCGGAGAATCGATTAAGCAATGTTTTATGCTGATTAGCTTAGGGCATCCTGGGAAGAGGAGAAATGAAGATAAATTTTATTAACATTAATGATTTGGACATAATATTAAACCTTAGAGTCCTTGACAAAAGTAGAATTTAACCCATTTGGAGCTAACTCAGTCAAGGAATTGTGTTGAAAAATAGGAATTTCAATCGTAAACTCGGTTCCCTGTCCCAGTGCAGACGTACACTTAATCCGTCCGCCATGTTTTTTGACGATTATTTGATAGCTAATCGATAAACCTAAACCCGTCCCTTTGCCTACTTCTTTAGTCGTAAAAAACGGGTCAAATAAACGTTGACGCACCGCTTCTGTCATGCCACAACCGTTATCTGATATTTCAATCCAGGCATAAAGGGTAGGTTCTGGAGGTGTTTTTACGATACGGTGCAATCTCTGAGATTGGCAATCACCCTCTGAGCAAGATTGCTCCAATCTATCATTACTTTTGAGAGTCCGAGTTCCGGTACGAATGGTCAGAGTAGGTGTAGCGCTTAAACACAAAGCCTCACCCGACCAAGTTGTACATTCAGCTTTTCGCTTTCTCAATTCTTCTAATGCATCAATGGCATTACTCAAAAGATTCATAAATACTTGATTGAGTTGCCCTGGATAGCACTCAACCAAAGGCAAATGTCCATACTCTTTCATTACATTAATATCTGAACGCCCAGAAGTCGCCCGCAACTGATTTTGTAAAATTAATAAGGTATTATCAATTCCTTCATGCAAATTAACGGATTTCTTTTCCGCTTCATCCAGCCGCGAGAAATTCCGTAACGATAGCACTAAGTCCCGGATGCGATCGGAACCTAATTTCATGGAATTCAGCAATTTAGGTAAGTCAGCTTTAACAAAATCTAAGTCAATTTTCTCAATTTTTTCCTGAATTTCTTCCATCGGTTGGGGATAATGCTGTTCGTAAAGTCGCACTAACTCCATAATGTCTTGGATATATTGACTCGCATAAGCGATATTGCCATAAATAAAATTAATTGGGTTATTAATTTCATGCGCCACACCTGCAACTAATAGCCCTAGTGCCGACATTTTTTCCCGTTGAATTAACTGAGTTTGGTAAGAATGTAATTCCTCCAACGTTAACTTAAGCTGAGTGGCTTGTTTTTTCAATTTAGTTTCACTTTGCCGTAGTGCCGCTTCGACTCGTAAGCGCTCTTGAATATCCTGCTGTAACTGAGCATTGGTTTCAGTCAGTTGAGCCGTTCGTTCCTCGACTTGAATTTTCAGTTGGTCATGCGCCTCCAATAAGGCTAATTCAGCACGTTCACGCTCAACAATTTCATGACGCAATCGCTCATTAGTTGTCTTCAGTTCCGAGGTACGCTCTTCTACAACTTGCTGTAAAAGTTCTATCACCCCATACATATCGGCAGGGTTGAGGACTTGTAGCAAACTAGTCTGAGAAACAATACCCACCAACTCTTCTTGGTTACCCAAGACAATGAGGCGTCGGACATGATGGCGGTGCATTTCCTCATGGGCGTACCATAAAGAATCGGACGGCCGCAGACAAAATAATGGCGTACTCATCACATCTTGGGCGATCATGCGTGATAAATCCAGTTCCAACGCCTGAAACTGCACGATGTCTCGCTCGGTGACAATGCCAATCGGGGTCAAAGAATGGGGATGGGAACTAGGGGATGAGGTAAGGCTCTCCTGCTCCTGTACACCCTGGTTTGAAAAGAGTTCCTCCTCGTGGGTTCCTCTTTCTTGCGTAATGACCACACAACTCACTTGATGTTCAGTCATCAGCTTAGCTAAATTGAGCACAGAAGCCGTGACGGGAGCGTGAACCACCTGAGCCGTCATCACATCTTTGACGTATCGCAGTCGCGTCAGCAGATTAACGGGTTTCATTGCGCGGCGGATACTATCATGCGTGACAATTCCCACAGGCTGGCCGCATTCATTCACAATCGGGAGATGGCGAATGTGATGCTGGCGAAATAACCCTAGCGCTGTAAAAACGTCATACTCCTGAGATTGTTGAAGCGTTACGGGAGGGTGTGTCATGACCTGATTAACCGTGAGGTTGGCTAAAGAAATACCACAGGCCGTTAGCCGGACAATATCGCGCTCTGTAAAAATGCCTAAGAGCTGAGAATCTTCCACAACTAAGACACACCCCCCGGCCGTCTCTGCAACTTCAATCAGCATCTGCTTTTCTTGTCCAAAGCAGGCGATTGTTTCTGGAACAACGTTGACGGTAGAGATGTTGTGATCTGAACCAAAATCGGGCAGCATACAACTGCGAAATTGACTCATGAGTGTGATGACATCAACCAATGGGGTATTGGGTGCGACGCTCAGAAAATGAGTCTCAATTGCAGGAGTTAAAGCTAATGACTGAATAGACAGACCACTAGTCTGCATGAGCAATTCTCAGGATGTTAACGTTTATGAAGCATAGCTCGGGTTCCATCCAGGGTTTTTCCCTTAAACGTTGCCTTGCTATTAGGTATAAGCCATTTTTAAAAGGGTTTTCCTCTAAAATGGCACACCTGTTGTATGAAGTAAAACACCCTGAGTTTTTTGATTTTCAAGCTAGAGGAGTATTGCAGGCAATTGTACGCTGGGATACGACCTGCGTTGCAGTAATTCGTTAGCGCTCGAAATAAATCCTTACATTCCTACAATTAATTGTTACAAATTTTCCGGGTAGTTGAAAATTGGGAATGATTGAGACTCGCCTCATAAAATAGATGAAGGCTTTTATCCCAACGCCCCTTTACCAAAGAACTTAGGGGGTTCTTTGAGGGTATAAATTTGAGTCTCCTGAGCGATCGCCTGACGGATATAAGCGGGGGTTTGCAAAAGGCCCAACAAGCTAATGCCATCAATCAGGCGAAAACCACCGATGGTTTTTTCTTGGAGTAACTGATCAATGGTGGCTGGATCAGGACGAGTAGCAATCTCTGTTGCTGAAGCAATGGCAAATCCCCAAGGTGAGCCGTAGCTGGGGGTATAAGAGCTATAGGAATGCACGTTAGGAAATACGGTTTGTAGCGTTTTAACCAGACGCGCATGTAGTTTCAGTTCTACAGGGGACACTGGGCCAGCTTGTAAAACAAAATAACCTCCCGGTGCCAGAACTCGCTGAACTTTCTCAAAATACTCTTTTGTAAACAGTTGAAAAGAGGGGCCTTCTTCGATTGGGTCTGAGAGATCAGAGATCACAATATCCCACTTTTGTTCGGTCGTATCTAAAACTTCTAAAGCATCCCCAATCACTAATTGAGTTCGCGAATCCTCAAAGGCGTTTTGGTGCATTTCTGGCATGTGTTCACGGCAAGCTTCCACCACCTCGCCATCAATATCCACCATCATGACTTGCTGGATAGTTTTCCAGCGTAGGATTTCCCGTACTGTCGCGCCTTCGCCACCCCCCAAGACGAGAACGTTAGCCGGGTTCCCATGAGCAATCAAAGCTGGGTGTACGAGGGGTTCGTGGTAGAGAAATTCGTCACCGGTACAGGATTGCCATTTTCCATCCAAAACGAGTCCTTTGCCATAAGTACCCGTTTCTACGATGTACATTTCCTGATAAGCGGTTTTCTGATAAGCCAAAACTTTGGTTACACCATGAACGTAAATATCCCAAGGTGTAATGTACTCAGTAATCCATAAATCAGCACCGACTTGACTTCCAGCCATAAAATACCCTCCTTTCCCCTATTTAGCACAAGTAGTCATTATTACAGAATGAAGTTAAATTTTACTTCGGGCGACAGAAAAGTTTGGTTCTTATGCCGTTGCGTTCATAGGAATGCAGAAGTCAGGGAATCAGGGGTTAGGAGTCTCCGAGTCAGAGGATAGGTTTTTGTTGCACTCGCTAAGTCTGGGGTTGTGTATCCAGTTGCTGGAATAGCGCCAACACCTTATCAAAAATTTCTTCACCGGCACGGGTTTGCAAAATTGAGTAAGCCAGTTCGATAAACTGACTATCAGGCCGCTTGTCCGCTTCGATGAGTTTGCTGCCGGGGTAGAATGTCAAGTCATCCGTCCGCATTTCATTGGTTCCCCCAGTTTGCCAGCCCGAAACTTGAGGATTCCAGGATAAGGATTTACCGCGCAAGGTTAATTGAAACCAAGTGATTTTTCCTTGCCGCAATTCTACAAACATATCAAAATAAGGCTCGCCCCCTTGATACCAGACTCGAGTTGTACCTGCTTCTTGGGTTGAGGTTAATAGCCTTTGATCGATATGTCTGAGGGAAGCACCCAGTGCTACAATTTCATTTCGATCCATCAACTTAACAATTCCGTGCTTAGCCGCCTGGTTCATCCAGTAATACTTAACCATGTTGGAGGGGAGCGAGTTGCTAGACATATCTTTAATTTGATACAAAGCTCTTATCCCGAACTCCGGATGTATCATCTAACACCAAAGTCTTGAATGTTATCCCTAAACTGAAAATCAACTGCCAATCCGGTACAAAGTGAGCCTTAGGATTGTTGGTTCAGACCCTATATCTTACAGGAGTCAGGCCGATTCTTCGATGCGGAAACGGCTAAAAAGTTCATCATTGAAATTGCATCATCCATTCTCTTTACTCCGAGAGCGAACCTCATGATGCGAATTAATAGACACACAGTAACTGATTATGGACTAGCTTAAGTACCCGAACAAAGCAGAAAGAACAGTATTCGAGAATAAGAATCCTTCGGGGTCAGTTAGCCTGATATATCCTACCACTGGTAGAGTTTTAGCATCTTGTAGAGTCAGGGCTTCCCCATTAAGCCCAACTACGTTGACCCAACCGTTGTGATAGTAAGGTTGCAAAACTGTCCAAATTTTTGTTAAGGTCTTTGCTCCGAACTGTTGTACCAAATCCGATAAACTGATTCCCTTTGCTAAACGAAGTCCCAACATCAGAGTTTCCAGTAACCTGTCTGTGGGCGAGGTTTGTGGATAATCGAGAACACCACCCGCTTCTGTTAGCTGTTGCACCCAAGCGTAGTATTCGCGCCGAGTCCGAGGCCGAGTCCATCGTTGGTCTTGAACATAGCTAGCAGCCCCCATTCCAAAACCATAGTATGGGCGATTTTCCCAATATACCCGATTGTGACGGCATTGATGACCGGGTAAAGCGTAGTTGGAAATTTCATAATGTTCATAACCTACCCCTGTGAGGGTTTGCTGGGCGATACGGTACATCTGGGCAGTGGTATCGTCGGTAGGTAAGGGTTTGGCACCTGGTGCGTATTGCCGACCGAAGGCGGTGACGGGTTCCACGGTGAGGTCATAGCACGAAATGTGGGTGGGTGCCAGGTTAACGGCAGTGTTTAGAGATTCCTGCCACTGTTCAACGGTTTGATGAGGCAATCCAGAAATCAAGTCGATGCTGATGTCGGGAACCTCTACTTGGCGTAGGAGTTCAATCGCTGAGAAAATATCCGTAGAATTGTGCGATCGCCCGCAAAGTTTGAGCAATTCATCCTGAAATGCTTGAATACCCAAGCTGACGCGATTGATACCAGTGGCTCGGTATCCTTGGATTTGTTCGAGGTTGAATGTTCCTGGGTCGATTTCCATGGAAATCTCTGCCCCAGTGCTGATTCCTAAGTGTTCAGCGATGGTTTCTAAAATACCTCCTAGTTGTTTTACCGATAACAATGAGGGGGTTCCACCGCCGAAGAATACGGTGTCTAGAGACTTTTGGGAGGCAGGTGTGGCCTTAATTTCTTGGCATAATATTTCAACGTATTGCTCAATCGTCCCCGATGTGTTTCCGGTTGCTTTATCTCCTACAACAGAAATGGGAAAGTCACAGTAGTAGCAACGCCGTCGGCAGAAGGGAATATGAATGTAAGCCGCCGTGGGAGTTACAGAACAGATAACTTTCTCAGGTTTTCTTAATAAATCGGTCACATTCATGGGTCTCACAGGATTAATTCTGAAGCTAATTGTGAGGTTAAATTAACACTTATTAATTAAATGAGTTTTAAAGTTCAATTGACGAAGGATACAGATACAAAAGCTAAGCTATCTAAAAAGGAGATGGACATCAGGTAGGAGTAACCCTAAGTTGAAGGATAGAGCATGGTATACAAACTCTACAATTTTAGATAGTGTTGCTGTTTATACAGGAAAATCAAGGGTTTATATTAAGTCGATGGTCGTAAGAATTCAAAATAAAGCGAAAGATATAATGAGTCTGATTGTCGCATATCAATTTTTTGTTTATTAATTCCTTAGGGAATCTCAACCCAATTACTTGGATAGGAACGATGCTTGATTTCGTCATTATTCTTTTATTTATCCTAGCAGCAGCAGGAATCGGGTTCGACAGTGTAGAACTGTTGCCCCCCTCGGTGCAGCAGCAAGTCAGTAATCTAGAGGCTCTACGCTGGGTCACAGCAGGCTTTGCTGCCATTATTGGCTTTGCGATTGGGTTAACGGTGCAGGTGGCGTACCGTCGCTTTCAAGCGCAAGTGCGTAAATTGCCCATCGAGGTGATTTTGACTCGAGCAGTGGGTTTAGTGCTGGGGCTGCTTTTGGCCAACCTGATGCTGGCACCGATTTTCTTAATCCCCCTTCCCTTTGACTTTGGCTTTATTAAGCCTTTAGCTGGGATTTTGGGCAGTGTCATGTTTGCTTTTTTAGGCATGAGTCTGGCCGATACTCATGGCCGTGCCTTCTTACGGCTGATTAACCCCAACAGCATTGAATCGATCTTGGTGGCAGAAGGAACACTCAAACCTGCAACGAGTAAGGTGTTAGATACCAGTTGCATCATTGATGGTCGGATTGAAGAACTGCTAGCGACGGGGTTTATTGAGGGACAAATCCTGATCTCTCAGTTTGTCTTGCAAGAGTTACAGCAATTGGCCGATGCTGCCAATGACCAAAAACGTATCCGGGGACGCCGGGGACTGGAAATTTTGAATCGGATGCAACAATCTTACCCAGACCGTTTAGTAATTCACCCAGCAGATTACGAAGACATTAATACGGTAGATGCCAAACTTGTGCGCTTTACCCAAGAAATTAACGGTATGTTGCTCACCAACGATTACAACCTGAGTAAAGTTGCTAATTTGCAGAAGGTCACGGTTTTGAATGTCAATGATTTGGCTCAAGCTGTACGTCCGATTTATCTTCCCGGCGACAGTCTTGAACTGAAAATTCTCAAAGAGGGTAAAGAACCTTCTCAGGGAGTCGGCTATCTAGATGACGGCACAATGGTAGTTGTGGAAGAAGGACGGAACTACCTGGGAGGAGAACTGCGAGTTATTGTCACCTCAGCTTTGCAAACTTCTGCTGGACGAATGATTTTTGCTCGGCCTCAGGCGTCTGTGATGGCGTAAGGCGATGAGCCGTTCAGTACGGGTTAAACTCTGCAATCGGTGTCGGCAGTCGGCACCGATTCTTTATCGGGTCAAATACCGGTCAGATGGGGAATGGGTTTTCGTCTGTTCTGATTGTTGGCCGTTGGTCAGTCAAAATAACCCGGATTATGTTTATGGCGGTACTTGGAAAGCGAAGAAGAAATCCTAGTTATCTTTACCTATAGATATAGATTGAATGGCTTAAAATCCTAATGATGTACCCAGTTGACGACTGCGCCAATAGGCGATCGCAAAACACCCAAGGATAATCCCCAACGGAATTGCAATCCACAATACATTTCCCTGACCCGATCCAAACCCCAAGCCTCCCCAGGCAAACAGTGAGATCATTTCTAAAAAACCTAGAATCCAATCATCCTGCTGATTTTGTCGTCGTTTAAATAAATCTGCCATCGGGATCGGTTTTGAATTCCACAGGCGTAAAATCGCAGTACAGGTGGTTGCTACCAAGAAAATACTTAAGGGGATGAACCACTGTTCGCCCCTAATCCCCGCAAAGACAAAAAGCGGCGACATCAGCAACCACACAGGAATCAGTGCCGCTAGTAATTTGAATCGACGAAACTTTTGGCTGCTAACAGGCGCAGACTTTAATAAATCGGGCGCTTCTTCTCCAGAAACACAAATACGAGTGAGTGTTCCTGCTAGTTGTCCCCCCACAAGCGCGGTTGCCGTTGCCAGAAAAGTGCTAAAGCTACCCAGCGACTGACTGTTATTGCGGCTAGCAACTATAAAAAGCATCGGGATGAAGAAAACCACCTGTAAGAATGTTTGCGAGATTAAATAAGGGTTGCGCCGTATCAACCGCCATTCCTTAAATAAAATGATACGGTTCAGGTTACTCGAAAAGCGTTGCTCTTGCATGGGGCGCAATCGCTGATGTTTGCGCGTGACGGATTGCTGTGTCCCTGTGATAAAAGAGCGATGCATGGTTTCTATGGCTAACCATGCCAATGCACTACTTGTTACCAACGTCAGCAACACTGAAAGCGGGTCGAAGAAAATTGCTCGGGCGGGGAACCACAGCCAACTCTTGGCACTGAGGATACTACCGGGAGCAAACAGGGGGATCAAGGGAGCAAAGGCTGTTTCTAGTTTGAAATTTGTGTTCCCCAGGAGGTTAGGCAGTTGGGAGAGCAAAAATAGCATCGCTGTCATCACAGCGTTGAGTACCTGGGCGAAAGTTCTAGCTCGCGGTGCACCCATGAGGCGAACTAACCATAGAGTTAGCAGCATGGCCAAGCTAGCGGCATATAGCGATAGCCCAATCAAAGCCGGGTAAACCCCCAACAGGCGGGGGATACCCAGTAGGAGTACAAGAAAGCTAAAAGGAACAACAACCAGACTAAAGCTCAGAAAAACCTCGATCGCCACGCTTAACAACCGACTGGCAAAGATCACCTTGCTGGAAATTGGTGAAGATACGAGTAAATCAAGGTCGCCACGGTCAAACAGAGCAATTACACTTTGGTTAATCGACTGAGTAAACCCATAGAAAAACCCAATTAACCAAACAGAAAAAGCCACCCAAATCGCCCAATCTGGCAAGCCTGATGAAAACGGATCGCGTCCACCGCCTAAGGCGAATCCCAGCAGAATGATAGAGCCAACCGCGAGGAGTGCGAAAAAGCCGATAAAGAATTTAGCGGCTTGTTTACCACTCACTTCACGCCACCATAGACGCAGCTCATGGTATAGCAACCAGGGCAAAGTGCCAACTTTCATGCTTTCCCTCCAATCGTTGGATGAGTTGTATCTTCCTCCTGGGTAAGGTCAAGGAAAACGGCTTCCAGCGTACCGCCTAATTCACCACTTTTGGCTCTGAGCTCGTCTAACGTACCTTCTGCCACAAGCTGCCCATGATTGATAATACCGATACGCTCTGCCATTCGTTCGGCAATTTCCATGATGTGTGTGGTGAGAACGACCGTATTGCCTTGTTTGACATAATTGGCCAGCATATCTTTGACTAACCGTGCTGCTGCTGCATCCAACCCCGTGAGCGGTTCGTCTAAAATAATTACCTTGGGTTGGTGAATGAATGCTCCGGCCAGGGCTATTTTCTGCTTCATCCCCCGTGAAAAGGTTTCGCACAAATCGCCACGCACCTTCCACAAGTCAAGCTGTTGCAAGAGTTCTTTAGCATAAGGTTCCGCTTGAGCTGCAGGAATACCCCAAAGTCCTGCTACAAACTCTAAATATTCCAACGGACGTAGTTTCCCGTAGAGCATAGGGTCATCGGGGAGATAGGCCAAAACTTGCTTGGCAGCGCTGGGTTTACGGGTTACGCTGTGTCCTAAGATGAATGCATCACCGCTATCCGGTTTGAGTAGTCCGGCAACCATGCGGAGGGTGGTGGTTTTACCCGCGCCATTGGGGCCTAAAAGCGCATAAAATTCACCTGGAAAAATCTGCAAGCTCAAGTTATTAACAGCTTGTTGACCACCAAAGTGTTTCGTTAAAGTTGTAAGTTCGAGTGCTATTGTCATCAGCTATTCAAGATTTAAATAGGTTGAACGGCAATTTATATTCAGTTAAATAGTTAATTACTGATACAGCAGATGAAGAATGAATAAGGTACAAACAGAACAACCAAACCGAAACAGATTTCAATTTTGGCTCGGAGACTCCTGCATTCTGCTTTAAATTATTTTTTCTAAGTTCTTGAAATTAGCAAGCTCTGTTTAATGTTTCTGGTATAAGTGAGGTACGGTTGACTTTCTGGGTGGTGTAGCTTTTTGAATTCCCTTATCGAGCAACAACCGATCGCCTTACTTACACTTTAGAGAATTGAATACAGTAGTGGCATTAGTACTAGCATTTTGCCCACTTGTTAAGAGAGAAATATAGATGACCCGATTGTTATGATTGACCGCAGTTTGATAGCTTAGAGCAGGTACAGCCGAATCTAATCCAAAGAAAGTATTTTCACCTTCTAAGATGGTAACGTTGACGGATTGACCGCACAGTTGCTTAGATTCTGAACGCTCAGTTGTAAATTTATACCCTTGTTGCTCGTATTGTTGTTTGAATTGGCTCTCAAATGTTTTGGGAATCTCTTCATTTTGTCCCACAACCTCTGAAGGGATCTGACCGAGCATTAAAATGATATCCCTAGGGTTACTGGCACTGGTAACACCCGCCATTTCAACACCCCCAGCATTCATTTTTACCAAACCCTTTGCACCACCTGGAATTTGGTAATCCATAAATTTCTGTGTGGTTTCTACTGCTGTGTTTGAATCCAAAGAAAGATTGAGGCTTCGTTGCACGAAGTAGATTAATCCTGCTCCTAAAGCTAAAAAGACCAGAAAAATACCACCGCAACCAAGTCCAATCCACTTCCAGATATTAGTAGATTTTTTCTGGGGTACAGGCTCAAAGTCATTCATAGAAATTACACCGTTTAAAACAAGCTACTATTCTATTAAAGTAAACAGTGTATCGCCAAAAAACTTCGCCTGACTGGTTCACCTCATTGGGTGAATTTTTGCTTTGGTTGTTTGTTATTTGCTATTGGTTATTTGTATTTTCATTGCAACTTAACTGACGCTGAGTGCCGGAAGTAAATTCCAACACAGGAAGCGCAGTCACTTGTAACAATAATTATTCTATGGCTGAAGCAATATACAAACAACAAACAACAAATAACAAACAACTGATTCCTTATTCTTGCAAGATGGTCTTAGAAACAATTCGGGTTTTCTTACGATCGGCTTCGGAAAGTTCTTCTCCAGCTTGCAAGCGAGTGGCACTAGTTTGCAGGACTGTTGCTGCACTTTGATCGCCCATTTGTAGAGCGGTTTTGGCTGCCGTTTGCAACATGGTGGCCGCACCGGCGCGATCGCCCTGATGGAGTTTGGCCTCAGCAATTTGAGTTTGCCGATATTTAGCTAGTGCTAGGATAGACTGCTGTACCTCTGCATTGATTGCGGGTTGATAAGCTCGTTGTACCTCGGCCTCAACGGGTACTAATTCAGACAACAAGCCTTCTTGACCTAAAGCAGGGTCATCGTAACGAACTTGGAGGTTGGCAATCTTCTGATGCCCTTCAGGAAGCTGCCCTATGTAAAGGTTGGCTAAAATCACCCGTTGAGCATCCGTCATCAAATCTCCCAAACGGATGACTAGGCGATCGCCTTCTTTTTGTACGGGTAGTTCAATGGTGTCGGGTGCCACTTGAGCAATAGGTTTGAGTTCGGCTAACCGTACTTTGGGCATTAACGAAAGTAGGAGGTAAGCATTGGTCAATTGTACCGATTGCACCCGTTGAAATAGCCGTGCAAACTCATCCACGGCTTGCTCTGGACGTTCAATATAAGACAGGCTACCTGTCCCAGCATCGGCAATTTGCTCTAAGACATCTTGATTCCAGTTGGAGCCAAAGCCGAGGGTATTTAAGGTAATTTTGTAACTGGTGGCTAGTTCAGCCAGTTTAAGGCAACGGGCGTTATCCCCGTGTTCGTTTTCGCCATCGGTGAGGAGAAACACTTGGGATACACTGTCTTGTTTGCCTTTGGCCACCTCTTCAATACCCAATTTGAGTCCTTCATCGATGGCTGTACCGCCATCGGCTGAGAGGCGTTTGATTTGTTTGATCATCTGATCCAGGTCATCGCTCGCCTGATTTTTGACCAGAACTTTGGCACGATGATCGAAGGCAACCACCGAAATGCGATCGCCTGGATTCAATCGTTCAATTAAGTTGATCGCAGCCTTTTTTACCGTTTCTAAGGGGCGTCCATTCATGGAGCCACTATGGTCAAGAACGAGGCATAAATTTAAGGGAACATTGCGTTCTTGCCCCATGGCGATCGCACTAATGGCGATCGATAGCTGACGCTGACTACTCGCTTGATTAGCATCAACATGGGCATCGTTTAGAGTAGGGTGCAAGCCGACTTTCATCTAAATAAGGCTCCTAAGCAAGCAAAACATAAAAAATCCGGTTTTATTTGTAATACGTTAATACTACAAATTTTCAGGGTTAATAATCACACGACGCAATTGATGAGTGAAACGAAAAAGTGATACTACCCGAACCAAAGTATCTCTACCAACTACAACAGGCAGAGTCACTAGCACGTTACTATGTATTAAAGATACCGCCATTATTGCAGCCCCAAACACCATGAAATTACCCATTCAGGCTGTTCAATCCACCTATTACGGTCGTAACACATACCGGACACCGCCGCCAGACTTACCCTCGCTTCTGCTGAACGAGCGGATAGTTTATCTGGGTATGCCTTTGGTGCCAGCAGTGACGGAATTAATCATTGCAGAACTGCTCTTTTTGCAGTACCAAGACCCTGACAAGCCAATCAAAATCTACATCAATTCTACGGGTACTTCTCGTTATGATGGTGAACCCGTTGGCTTTGAAACGGAAGCCTTTGCCATCTGCGATACGATGAGCTACATCAAGCCACCCATTCACACCATCTGCATTGGTACGGCGATGGGGATGTCGGCCATGTTGCTATCGGCAGGAACCAAAGGCTGTCGGGCAAGCTTGCCCAATGCCTCGATTGTCCTGCATCAATCCAAAGCTTACACTCGTGGTCAAGCGACGGATATCCAAATTCGTGCCAAAGAAGTACTGGCCAATAAGGAAACGATGCTCGATATCCTCTCACGCAATACCGGTCAGCCACCGGAAAAAATTGCCAAGGATATGGATCGTCTGTTTTATATGACGCCTCAACAGGCACAAGAATATGGTCTGATTGATCGCGTACTAGAATCTAGCGAAGTTCCGGCAGCTATTGCGGCGGCGGGTGTTTCCTAAAACCTTGTTTGGCGCTACGTTCAAGGGCGTTAAACCAGTTAATCAATAATCATCTTTCATTCAGATTCGGAGCAAGTTATGCCTATTGGCGTCCCCAAAGTTCCCTACCAGATGCCAGGTTCTCAGTATACTGAGTGGATCGACATCTACAATCGTCTCTACCGGGAACGTATCATTTTTCTGGGCAAAGAGGTCGATGACGAAATCGCCAACCAGATTATTGCTGTGATGCTGTATCTGGATTCGGAAGATAATAGCAAAGACATTTATCTCTACATCAACTCTCCAGGTGGGTCTGTCACATCGGGTCTAGCCATTTATGACACCATGCAGCACATCAAGTCGGATGTCGTAACCATTTGTGTGGGTCTAGCGGCGTCGATGGGTTCGTTCCTGCTTACTGCTGGGAAGAAGGGCAAGCGTTTAGCATTGCCGCACTCACGGATCATGATTCACCAACCTTCGGGAGGTACACGCGGGCAAGCCACAGATATTGAGATTGAAGCCCGAGAAATTATCCGCATCCGGCATCAGCTCAACAACATCTATGCCCAAAGTACGGGTCAGTCTCTCCAGAAGATTGAAAAAGACATGGATCGTGACTTTTTTATGTCGGCTGAAGAGGCAAAAGAATACGGGCTGATTGACCGTGTAATTGAGGAGAAACCTGTCTAAAGTCAGGAGTCTCCGAGTCAGGAGTCAGGAGGTGAGAATTTAGTTTGATACTTACTACTCCTGATTCCAAGAGTTCTAAATTCGCAAAGACAGGCAGCTAGTAAGCATCCAGCTTATGCGTATCAGGGGCATCTGCGGTTGAAACGGTTGCCCCTAAACGCCAGAACCTTGAGCAGAGAAAATAGGGTGTTCCCAACAAAAACTTGCGGTTTGGGTCGAGTCTGCTGCGTATAAGGGTAGAGCGGACATTCTATACTATTTTCTTCGCCGTAGAAAGGTATCGGCTCAGCTTTGAGGGGAAGCCATGAGATTTTCCTAGTAGCAACGGCTACAAAATCAAAGTGTAAGGGTATACTTTCTAGGGCCTCAAGTTCATCCATACTATTTTTGTAGATGAATCTGGCGGATTGCTATCGTTTGTTGGGTTTAATGCATGGCGCTTCCTTGGCTGAGGTTAAGGCATCGTATCGGCGTTTAGCACGTCGGTATCATCCGGATGTCAACTGCACAGATAGGCTAGCCCACGAAAAATTTATTCAGTTGACTGAGGCTTATAAGTTTCTCCTCAGTGTCGTAAGTCCATCGGTTGAGAGTGCGCCGGTGTCTGCCACAGCCTCAACTGTAAGGGCAAGTGCGGCTTCTGTAGAGGTGGAAGTATCTCCGCCTGCATCGGCAAAGAAGGCGAGGGTTCAGCCTCCCTCTGTGCCGTATTCGCCTCCCCTATCGGACATTGACAAGCAGCTTAAGTGGAATGCTTATACTCAATTGCAGGAATTACTTAAATATAGACGGTTTGCTCGGGCGATCGCGCTGGTTGAGGGGTTAGCGCAACGTATTCCCTACGATCCTGAGGTACGACAGTGGCAAGCGATCGCCTACATTAGCTGGGGACGGCATCTCATTAATGAAGGACAATTGGATAAGGCGAGAATTTATCTAAAAAAAGCGCTACGAACGGACCCGAATAATCGCTCTCTTTGGGCAGAAGTTGAGCAAGATTTTCGACGGATTGAGCAGATGTTGTAAAGGTATAAAAGTATAAATAGTTGTGTCTAATGCTTCTAGATTTGAATCAAAGCATGAGCAACATATTTTTTATTTTAAAGGCTTATCTCTGGGACATAGGAATTAATTGCATCTGCCATTCTTGGCGATCGCCATTAGGTTGAAACTGAATCTTTCCTGTAGCCCCCGTCGTTTGAAAATTAGGGTTTGATAAAATTTGCTGTAGCCTCATTCGGCTTGGTGTTTTTGATTGTTCTAAAGCTGAAATTAAGACACGAACCGCATCATACGTCAAAGCTGTGCGCCAACTGACTGGCCCTCCCCATAAGGTTTGTGCCTCTTGAGGAAATTTTGGGTTAGGGCTATGCTGACTATGCCAAGGAACAGCAACGATTAAACAGTCCGTTGCTTTTTGCCCGACTTCATCCAAGATATCAGGGGTATAAATTGTATCGCCTCCTACGATAAAATGGCGACATTGATTGGCATTAATTAGCTTTCGGGTTTTATTTAAAATTGAATTTTGACTATTGGGGAATAAGGCCAGAACTTGGGCTCCTTGTTGGCTGGCTTCATCGATTGTATTTCCTAGGTTTATAAAGGGAGTGGATAAATCTAATTGATGTACAATGGTTCCCCCTTGACTGGTAAAACTGTCACGAAATTCACTTTGTAGGGAGTCACTATAGTAACTGTGACGATTGTAAAATAGGGCTACTTTTTGTTGTTTGTGCTGACTGAGATAGTTGGCTAGAGTTTGTGCTGTTACGCGATCGCTCGGTACAGTCCGAAAGAAAAAATTAGGACGATGGGTTTTTCCTTGCGCTGATAAATCTTCTGAAGTACTCGTTGGTGAAATAAAAACAAGTTGGTTTTGTTGATAAATCTCAGCAGCCCCTAAGGTTGAATCGCTGGTAAAATGTCCCACAACAGCAAGTACTCCTGCTTGATTAACCAACGCTTTAGCAATTTGTTTGGCTCGTTCAGGGTTATGGACATCATCAGCCGCCAATAATACTTTCAGTTTTATCTTATTTTTAGCTTGATTAAATTCATTTTGGGCTTGGGCAACTCCGCGCAATATTTCTAAGCCTGAATTCAGTCCTTCTGAGCTTTTATTGAGGGGCGCTGCAACTGCAATAGTATAGTATTTAGATTTCTGAGCTTCAATTTGAGCATTATTTAGATAAATTAAAGTTTCTGGGTCTTTTTGGTTATTTTGAGCCTCTTCAAACCATTTAATTGCTTGTTTATATTGACCTTCTCTAAACGCTGCTACACCTTTTCGCTTTTCCTGTGGAACTGTCCCCGGAATCAAGATTTCTTCGCCTAGACTTAAATTATCATCAGAGGTTGCTAAACAAGTTTTGAAATTTCCTAATGTCTGGCAGGGAAGTGCTTCATAAACCTGAGTTCCCAATAATCCTAATAATAAAGCTGCGCTACCTAATCCTAAAACTTTAAATAATAGTTTTCGAGATGTCTGAATTTTAGGATTAGGTAGTTGAGTAGTATCATAAACTTGATTTCTGTTAATTGAGGTTGGGTAAAGTGTTCTTGTATGAGTGAGGCTTGTATGGTCAATAGATTGAATTCTTTGATAAATATCTTGAGTACTTTGAGGACGATTGATAGACTCAACAGCCATTAAATCATCAATTAATTGAGCGAAAGCAGGAGAAATATTGGGTACTAGATTTTGCCAAATTAATTGTTGAGTTTTAGGACATTGAGGTAATTCGCTAGGATGTACGCCTGTTAGTAAATAAACAAAGGTGCGTCCTAAGGCAAAAAAATCAGACTGAAGAACTGTTTTCCCTTCAATTTGCTCCGGTGGGGTGTAATCAGCAGAAATAATCCGAGTTTCCCCAACTCCAACTGCACCAAAATCAATCAAAACAAGCTGTCCATCGGGTTGAAGCATGATATTCGATGGCTTGATATCCCGGTGCCACAGTCCTTGACAATGCACCTTATCTAAAATTTCTACTAATTGTTGTAACCAATTTAGGGCTTGTTTTTGAGTAATAGGTTGATTATCTTCTAGCCATTGTTCTAAATTTTTGCCCTCAATCTTCTCCATCACTAAGCATTGCAGCTTTTTATAGCCTTTACCTAAGGAAAATGAAAAATATCCATCGGGCTGAACCTTAGGGATTCCTGGATGTGTCTGCCACTTAGAACTTAACCAAATTAGGATTCGTGCTTCTTGTTCAAATAGTTCATAAAATTTGGTATGATTATGTTTAATAGATAACGTTTTGAGAACCTTGATAACTTCCGGTTCATTGAAATCTGTAACTTCAAAAACTTCGCTATTGTAAGCTTGGCCTGTGCGTAGAGGCTTCACGATTTGATACCGCTCATTGATGAGCAGTTGAGTCCCACAAGTTTTACAGTGCTCCAATTCGTCTGAATTGTGGCGATTATAACAGTTCGGATTAATGCAATAGCTCATAGGACACGGGCTTTAAGATGATTAGATAGCCTGACTTTGTGGCATTGTGAAATAATTCATGAATATGTAGTGCAACCTGGAAACTAAGATAGATTCTGTACCCCTACTCAGTATTTTACAAATCAAATAGGATAGCTTACAGTTCATGCAGCAGATTTATTAAGTTTTCTTGAGCATAACCCACGTCTAACACAGGCTTATCCTCTAGCCTAGATAAAAGAGAGTTAAGGTGTTCAATTAAACGTTTTTTACTTCTAAAAATTAACAGTAGCCTATTTTCAACTGAAGTTAAAATCGGTTTAAAGGGAAATTCTTGCACACCATTTCCTTGAGGGCTAACCAGTGTATGACTTCTAATCAGTTCTATTTCTCCTTCATAGAGTTGTTCACAAACTTGCTCGACAAAATGATTCGTAACATACTTCATGATTACTGGGGGAAGAGTAAATCGAATTTCACTAGGTTCGGTACTTTTTTCAATTAGAGAGCGCCATTCTAAGGATTGTAATCCTTCAATAATTTCGGAAGTTTTAATGGGAGTTAAAATACTAGCTTTTATCTGAGATAACGAAACTGGATGACGTTGGATTGTTAACCAGTAGATAATTTGCTTTTCTATATTTGATAATCGATAAAATTGCTGATCGAGTATATCAGCAAAACCTGTAATGACGAGGGTGTTTTGTTTAAGGAATTCAGATACGTTATTATTAAATAAATCTTGAATGGTTGTTGAGATAATATTGAGGGCTAAGGGATTACCACGATAAAGATTAATTAAATTTTCCCATTTTTCTTCGGTGGATAAACCTTTTAATTTCAAAATCTCTCGAGCGGCATTAGTTTGTAATCCGGCTAATTGCAAAGAGCGAGTTGGGCGAGATTGGCCTGCGATGGCGGCAATTTCGCGAGGTTTTTCACGACTAATAATTACTATTGAGCTTTGATGAGACAATTCTCCTACTCGTTGGAGTAATTCGCCATACATTTCATAACCTTCCAAATAGGTTCCAATCCGATGGCGAAGCGTTTCTGGTTGAGACTCACCATCCCAAAGAATAGCTTCAAAATTATCTAATACTATTAAACATCGATGTTTTCTCAAAGCATCAATCAGTAAAGATAAGCTTGAATTAATATCTCCTGATAAATCAGATTTTGCTGGAGACAATAAAAGTTGAATCAACTCAGTCAAAATATCTTCAATCGAGGGAGCATAGCGCAGACTTCGCCAAATGAGATACTCAAATTGCTCTTGAACAGATTCCGCAAATTTGACAGCTAAAGCCGTTTTACCAATTCCTCCCATTCCCAAGAGAGAGACGAGGCGACACTTATCATTAACAATCCATTGAGTTAGGGTAGCAAGCTCTTCAGTGCGCCCATAAAAAATACTAGACTCTGGTGCTTCTCCCCAATCTTGAAATGAATCACCCTCAGTAATTTCTTGCCAGTTCAGACCTAATACTTCACTATACGCTTTAAACGCTTCTGCTTTAATTGGGCGTTTTCCGGCTAAATAACGCTTCCAAGTTCCTTCAGAAATTCCCTCAGCAAAATAACCGGCTTCTTCCCAATTGACTCCCAAAACTTTACTCGCTTCTTCAAGCCAGTTGGGGCTGTCCACACTCCAGCCCTTTTCTTTTCTAATTTGCTTAATTTTGGCGAGTCCCAGCGTAGAAGCTTTGAGAGTTTGCATGAATCTCAGATATCATCTAGGTTAATATCAATTTTAAATCAACCATTGCTGCTTCCTTCCTCTTCCAGTAAGAATTTCAACTTCAGTATTATTTTTGAGATTCCTCTACTCCTGACGAAGTTTCTTACATAAAAGTTTGCAGGTATCCCTCTACTGATGTTGTTAATTTCAATTGCTAACTCGGGAATGCAAACCCTCACTTGCAATAAACAAAGGAAGATATGAATATTTAGGTTTTGAAAGCTATAATTGGCAAGAGCAACAAGAAGCGGTTGAACTTATCCGTTGCTTTCTCAACTTGCATGATTCCTGCTGAAATATCCTCACGAAAGTCGGCGGGAAGCCCATTCCATCTCTAGAGATGGGAGGGATAGCCCTCCGGGAAGGCGCGATCTGGAGCCGGAAGTAATTCCGGCGTCCAGCGTCCTTCCGTCCGCCGACGAGAGTTATTTGTTCTTTGTTGTTTGTAAAAGATACAAATAACCAATAACCAATAACAAACAACACGAAATCCCCCGCCTAAAAGTCGGGGGATGAGTTAATCGTTTACCTGTGTTTTTGGGTTTGAACCTTGCTATAGTTCAAGTGTAAGAACCCTGAGCTATCAACTTTTACTGCAACAAAATACTTTTGTCAAGGCCAGTTTTAAAGCGGCCTCTACTGATCCAATTTTGATCTACTCATATTTCTATGAATTGAGGATTGTAGAGATATAGGTAAAAAAGAGGCACAATACACCGATGAATATCATATTCTCCGAGTTCCGACCTGCGTCAGCTCGTTTACTAAATCGGGTAACTGGACAGTCTTCTAAAATTCCAGATGGGATTAAACGTTTGTTTCAGACTATCCCCATTACTCTAGCCTTGATTTCATGTCCTTGGGCAGGATTAGCCCTTGATGTGAAAGATGTACCCAATCCTCGCAAAATTAATAATACTTGGGTTACGGACATGGCGGGAATTCTGGATGAGCCAACAGAAAATCAGCTTAATGCCATGATTGCTCAATTAGAGCAAAAAAATGGTACAGAAATCGCAGTGGTAACAGTTTCTAAAACCTTTCCAGCCGCTTCACCTAAAGCCTTTACAACTGAATTATTTAACTATTGGAGAATTGGAAAGAAAGAGCAGAATAATGGAATATTATTTTTGATTTCTACAGGCGATCGCCGAGTAGAAATTGAAACAGGCTACGGCATAAACAAGATTTTGCCCAATGCCCAAGTCAGTAATATTATTAGTACTCAAGTAACGCCTCGATTTAAAGAAAGTGATTTTAATGGAGGTACACTTGCCGGGACAAAGGCGTTAATTGTTGCCCTAGATAAGCCTCAAGGAGCAATTAACGTATCACAGACATTTTCACCAACTCAATCGTCAGCTATTGCACAGGAAGCCACACAGGATAATGAATTTCCTTGGGGGTTGCTACTTGGGGGTGGGATAATACTTGGGGGTGGTTTCATATTAGCGATCGCCGTAAATAATTCTATCAAGCGTCGGAAGTATCGCAATACTACAAATCCTTTCGGATATACCTCCAAAGCCAGTAGTAACTATCACTATGCTTCATCGTCTAAAAATACTTCTCACCGTAGTAGTGATAGGGATGTAGATATCGATATCGATATTGATACCTGTGATGAAGATGATAGGAATTACAGAGAATGGATGTCTGCATTCGAGGAGCCTGAGAACAATAGTAACAGCTTTGGTGGTGGTAGTAGTTTTGGTGATGGTGCTGGCAGCAGCTACGATAGCAACTGGAATTCCGATAATAGTAACAGTAGTAGTTACGAAAGTAGCGATAGTAGCTGGAGTTCTGACAGCAGCAGTTCTAGTAGCTATGACAGCAGTGATTTTGGGGGAGGTAGTAGTGGTAGTGACGGCGCTGGTAGTGACTGGTAATCCCATTGCTCCACTAAAACTTTACTCCAAAAACCTCTGCGTTAAAACATATAAAATTCCCAGACTAATGAATTCCCTTCTCTATTTTTGGAGGTCAACCCACTATGGCATTAACTAGAGACATTCCTAAAATCCAATATATGATTGCCGGAGGTTTAACCCTCACTGTATTAGCAGCAATCATTTTAAGAGCCTGTTTTGTCACCGTCAATCCCGGTTATCGGGGAGTTATCATACAACTTGGTAAAGTCCAAGAAAATATTTTAGAGGAGGGAACATATCCAATATTCCCATTCATTACCAAAGTCCGGCCATTCGATGTTCGCATTCAAAAAACAGACATAGAAGCTTCCGCAGGTACTAAAGATATGCAAAGTGTCGCAACGAACATTACTTTAAACTGGCACATTGAACCATCCCAGGTTAATCGAATATTTCAAACGATTGGTGATGAGGAGGAGATGGTTACACGAATTATCACACCGGCTCTCAATGAAGTTCTCAAAGCAGCCACACCTAAAAGAAAGGCAGAGGAAATTCTCACTCAACGAGCGGCATTAAAACAAGAGATTGACCTAGAACTCAAAAAAAGGTTAGCTGTTTATGGGATTCAAGTTGATGGTGTAGCATTAGTAAATGTGGCATTTTCATCAGAATTTTCTAAAGCAATCGAAGCGAAACAAGTTGCAGAACAAGAAGCCAAACAAGCGGAATATGAAGCGATAAAAGCCGAGAAAGAAGCAAAAGCAGAAATTAATCGCGCTAAAGGACAAGCTGAAGCACAGCGATTAATGCAGCAAAGTTTAACGCCCGAACTAGTACAAAAGCAAGCCATCGAAAAATGGAATGGTCAATTTCCTCAAGTCATGACAGGAAGCGGCACACTGCCGTTAATTAATATTAATCCCCAAAATTTACCAGCGCAGTAACTGTATCAAAATCCTACAATTAGCGCAATTTCCGGCAATAAATCGGATAATAAGGCTTCTCCAACGGGTAGAGTACACTCAAGCCAAACCCCCAACCCCCTTCTTACCTTCCCCACCAGAGGGGAGGAGGAGGCAATTGTTTCAATTCATTAGGATTTTGCATATCTGCCAGTACTCTAGGAGATAAGTATTGGTAGGTCGGTGACAAGCTTAAAGCAGGACACTTGACTCCAGAGTTCGTGGTTCATCAAGTCAACTATGAACTATGAAGGAAGACTCGGAAGATTTATTGGGAATTATTTCCAATGCTACAAGTAGGCCAACTATTACAAGAACGCTATCAACTCCAACAACAATTAGGGAAAAATGCAGGTCGCCAAACTTGGTTAGCAGAGGATTTGGCCAAACATCCAAGTGAACCTGTTATTGTTAAATTTCTGGCATTTGGCGACCAAGTTGACTGGGATGACCTCAAATTGTTTGAGCGAGAAGCCAATATCCTCAAGCAACTGAACCATCCCCAAATTCCTAAGTACCGGGATTATTTTTCTATTGATGACCGGATTCTATGGTTTGGATTAGTTCAGGAGTCTATTCCCGGTTTATCTCTAAAAGAATTAATTATGCAAGGGCGGAGGTTTTCAGAAACTGAGGTCAAAAAAATTGCTGTTGATGTATTGCAAATTTTAGTTTATTTGCACGAACTCAACCCTACTGTTCTTCACCGTGACATTAAGCCTAGTAACTTAATTTTGGCACAGAATGAAAAGATTTATTTAGTTGATTTTGGTGCTGTGCAAGACCGTGCAGCAACGGAGGGAGCCACGTTTACAGTTGTTGGCACCTATGGTTATGCACCAATGGAACAGTTTGGAGGCCGAGCAGTTCCTGCTTCTGACCTCTATGCATTAGGTGCCACCTTAATTCACTTGCTTACTGGAACTGCGCCTGCTGATTTGCCTCAGCGCAATATGCGGATTCAATTTAGAGACAAAGTTAACTTAAATCCTAACTTTATTGACTGGATAGAAACCCTCATAGAGCCTGATATTGAACAACGAGCTAGCACAGCTCGTCAAGCCTTAGATACTCTAAGGAATAACAGTAATTACAACTCTTATATTTTAGCTAAAAAGCCCTATGATAGCCGAATTTTAGATACTCCAAGGAATAACAGTAATTCTAACTTTTATATCCTACCTAAAAAGCCCTATGGTAGTCGAATTCAACTTAATAAATCTTCTAGTCAATTAGAGATAAAAATTCCTGCAAAAGGAAAAAAATATGTCGTTTTATTGTACACCGTTTGCCTGATTTTTATTTACCTTTATGTTTTGGCATTAGGGAGTGTACATTTTCCGTTGCTCTTGATTTTTTTCTTGATTGGATTAATACCAATCAGTCTGTCATTTCTTTCAGCATTTGGTGAAGTTTATCTAGCCTTCGATAAAGATTCATTTCTGATTAGTTGGAATTTGTTCGGTCTATCGTACCGCCAATATCAGAGAAAGACGTGGGCAATTCGCAGGGTTGATAAAGGTAATGGATCGATGCAGGCACAGGGTACTTCTCCCATGGGAGTTACTATCCAAGCCAGTATTTATGAATACACGTTTGCTGCCTTTGCCCCTCCTATCACTGAAGACGAACAAGACTGGCTGGTTGAAGAAATTAGAGACTGGTTAGGAATCAAGCCAACTACTCCTGTAGTAACTAGGCAGGACTCCCCCAGAACCTTGAGGAGTCAGGCAAAATCTGAGTTTTTATCAAGCCATTAATGGGGGTGGTGATGAATAATTTCATCTTAATGATTGCTCTGATTGCCATTGTTATTGGTCTGGTATTAGGCGCGTTAGTCGTGTGGCTAATTTGCCTGCAACAGCGATATCAATCGGTGGATAGCTTAGTCCGCGCCAAGCATATAGTTGGCCGTTCCGGTACAGTTGAAGTCCCTTTTAATTCCAGCACAGCCGGAAAAGTGCGTGTCAATGTGAAAGGGTCTATGGTCGATTTTGTAGCCTTTACAGATGAATCAAGGGAATTTAACCCAGGCGATCGCGTATTTGTCGTTGGCATGAAAAAAAATAAGGTGTGGGTCGTGTCCGAAGAATCGATCGCCAGTCAATAAACTCAGCCATTACCCCTGAAATGGAAATCAGGTAAGCCCCTACAAAGCTTACTACTCTTCAGTTTTTTATTTTTTACTGTGAACTAGCTATGAACGTTCAACCTCAATTTCAATTTCAATCTTTCTACGAGCAAGATGTTGCCGTCGTACAAATTTCACAACTTCCATTCCCTAGCTCCAATAATACGGAAAAAAATGGCATTGAAGGGCTAATTTTAACTAGCTTTCCGATTGCTCTTTCTATCTTTGGCGTGATTGTATTGCTGTGGTTTGTTAAGTCTTTCTTGTGCATTTGCAAACCCAACGAAATTTTGATTCTTTCCGGCCGCAAGCGGCGAACCAAAGATGGACAAGAAATCGGCTACCGAGTCCTAGCTGGAGGCCGTGCCATTCGTATTCCCATCGTGGAAACCGTTAAACGCATGGACGTGACCACAATGCCTGTGCGGGTAGAAGTGCGGAATGCCTACGCTAAAGGGGGAACCCCTCTGAATATTCAGGCGATCGCCAATGTGAAAATCTCCACCGATCCCGCCGTTGTCGGGAATGCAATCGAACGCTTTCTCGATCGCGATCGCTCAGAACTCACCCGTGTCTCACGCGAAACTCTAGAAGGCTATCTCCGAGGCGTCGTTGCCACCCTCACCCCCGAAGAACTCAACGAAGACCGCCTCAGCTTTGCTCAACGCATCGCCTCCGATGTCAGCCGCGACCTCACTAAATTAGGACTCCAACTCGACACCTTCAAAATCCAAAGCGTCTCCGACGATGTAGACTATCTCAAATCCTTAGGCCGTAAACAAATTGCTCTCGTGATTCGAGATGCTGAAATTGCCGAATCCAATGCCTTAACCGAAGCCGAACAAGTCGAGGCAGAATGCGAAGAACACGCTCAAGTTGCCAAAACCCAAAATCAGATTTTCATCCTAGAAAAAGAGAACGAACTCCGCAAAATCAAAGCACAGCTTGAGCAACGGGCTCGGTCTGAAGAAGAGATTACCACCGCCGCCGCCAAAGAAAAGAGAGCCAAAGCTGAACAGAAACTGCAAGCTTTAAGGGCAGAATTCGAGCGCCTGCGCCTCGAAGCCGATGAAGTCCTTCCCGCCGAAGCTCAACGACAAGCCAAAGAACTTCGTGCTAAAGGAGAAGCCGCATTCCTAGAAGAAAACGCCAAAGCTGCCGCGTTGGTGAATGAAATCCTGTCTCGAGTTTGGCAAGAAATCGGTACAGATGCCTCTGAATTATTCTTAATTCAGCAAATCGAAATGGTACTCAAAGAAGCCGTGCAAATTCCTAAACGCATTCAACTCGACAAAATCAATGTCATTGATAATGGCGATGGTAAGTCCATTGCCAGCTTAGTCAATGTTTATCCAGAGATTGTATTGCAATATCTCAAAAATGTGGATAAAACCCTCGGCATTGATGTGGTCGGCACTCTCAACAGCACTCATCGAGCCCAACTCGTTCCACTGGAAACTACAGTAGATCGTCCTAAGGTGGGCTAAACTGTTACGCATTAAGAAAGCTTGTTGAGACGACGGGGGAGCAGGGGAGCGGAGATGAGGATTTGAGCAATTTTATCCTGTGTTGAGAGGGTCATAACACAGCTAGTAGATTAACATTTAAAGGACAAAAAACATGGAAATCATTGCATTACTCTTGGGATTTTTTGGAGTGGGTGCTGGGGCTAGCTTTTTTGTAATTCGTAACTGCTACTTCATTTGTCAACCCAGTGAAGTCCTCATTTTTGCCGGCAATCGCACCCGCATTTCTGAAGATCGGGAAGTGGGATACCGCTTAGTAAAAGGGGGGAGTAGTATTCAAATCCCCCTAATTGAGCGAGCCTTCCGCATGGATTTAACCAACATGATTATTGAATTGCGGGTATCTAATGCCTACTCCAAAGGCGGAATTCCCCTAGCGGTAGAAGGGGTAGCGAATATCAAAATTGCAGGCGAAGAACCGACTATTCATAATGCCATTGAGCGGCTTTTGGGTAAAAGTCGTAAGGAAATCGAACAGTTGGCAAAAGAAACTTTAGAGGGAAATCTGCGCGGAGTTTTAGCCAGTTTGACCCCTGAACAAGTCAATGAAGATAAGATTGCTTTTGCCAAATTCTTGCTAGAGGAAGCAGAAGATGATTTAGAAAAATTGGGGTTAATCCTGGATAATTTGCAAATTCAAAATATTTCGGATGATGTTCGTTATCTCGATTCCATCGGACGCAAACAGCAGGCCGACTTATTGCGAGATGCCAGAATTGCAGAAGCTAGAGCTAGGGCTGCATCGATTATCCAAACCTCAGATAATGCTCGCATCACCTCACTGCGACGGACTGAGCGCGATTTGCAGGTAGCTAAGGCTGAGGCAGAACGTCGAGTCAGAGATGCCTTGACTAAACGTACAGCAGTTGTAGCTGAAGTTGAGGCGGTTGTGGGTTCGGAAGTCGCACGGGTTCAGGCGGAAGTTGCGGTGCAAAACGAACGTATCAAACAGGTGGAAAATCAGTTACAGGCGGATGTGGTGGCACCGGCTGAGGCAGAATGTAAACGGGCGATCGCTAAAGCTAGAGGGGATGCTGCCCGAATTATCGAAGAAGGTAAGGCACAAGCCGCCGGGACACAGCAATTAGCGGAATCTTGGAAGGCAGCAGGGACTTCTGCGCGTGAAATCTTCCTCTTCCAGAAACTAGAACCCTTACTCAAAACCATGTCTGCGGGAGTTCCAGAGGTTGAGGTGGAAAACTTGACGGTGATTGACTCCAAAAATGGGGGTGGCGTGACTAAGATGGCATCGTTTTTAGAACAGTTACGTCAAGCAACTGGGGTTGATGTGGTGAAGATTGCAGGCCATCTAGCCGATGGTCAATCAACCCACAATTCTAATGGAAACTCAAATCAGTAATCTTGTCATCCATTGACAATTAACACTTGTAGGGGCGCATTGCGCCCTTTTCTTTCTTGTCCCTGTGAAACTAAAACCAAGCTTGCTCCAAATTGCTATGCTGTAGGCTGATAACCCACTACTTGGGTTGCCATTATCCTGACGGGTGCTTAATCTCTCGAAAGCTTTGAGAAAATAAGCTTCATTAAATATACTTTCTATGCGATCGCCACTTACTTCGCTAATCTTTATGTTCCGTCAGCTTTACCAAATTTTCTCCTTAACTTTTCAACGCTTCTGTTCTTATCAAAAATTCGTCATCATTCTTCTACTCTTCGCTTTATGCACTAGCTGTGCTTCTTCCCAATCCTCAGACGTCATACTTAATTTCAATGTAAAACCCACCAATCGTCCTGGTGTATACCAAGCTATGGGTCAAACAAATCTTCCCGATGGCAGTCAAATTGCTGTAGCAGCATTACGGTATCTACGTCCTGAAGATGGGCAATTTTTGGATACCAATACCAACACAACTTACTCAATTTTGGATCGCGAAATTACCAAAGTTGCAAAAGGACAATGGCAAACTACTCTCAATTTATGGCAAGTTGCATCTGATGGACGCTTGCAGGAATCTTGGCAACTCAATCAAACAGAATCCGGATTTTCCCCTAATCCCTTGCCTCAAGTTTCCTTTGTCGCCACATTCGATCCTCTTGAGCAATACTCAGCGCTGCAACAACAAGGAATCGCACCCCAGGAACTTAGCGGTAGCTTAGTTCGATTTACCAATGAAGGACAACCTTATGTCCAAGCCCGTCAAACTCTCCCCATTGCCCTACCCACAGGCAAAACCACGCCTCCCAGACTGCAACCGGAAGATATCAACGGTGGCTGGGGCAAACGCTACGAAATCAAACCCCAACCCCCTGCGCCCAAGACGATGAACCCACTGCCTTTAAAAGGCGAACAGATTAATACCCCTCTTTCACGCTCAGAATTTTTGCGCTAGTTGAGTGTCAAATTCAATTTAAAGGGTATTTATTAAGTTCGTAGTAAGCGCTTTAGCGCTGAAGCGCTTACTACAAACTAAACTTAATTTTGAATTTTGAATTAATTACCAGCCCCATGTTCCAGCACCACCCTTAAACGGCCCTACAATATCTTTTGTTACCCAACCTCCATAAAAATTTCCTGGCTGTGGCTGCACTTGTTCTCCGTTGACATAACAAGCATCCATTAAATAAGCATAAAATGCTAGATAATCCTTAATTTCTGCAAAATCAACCGTTGGATTAGGGTAAGCCCAAGCTGCATTGTTAGCTTGTTTATCACCCACAATAACGGTGTAATAAATAGCCCCACCTTTCCACTCACAAAATGACCCTTGAGTGGAGCTTTGCAGGTATTCCATCTTGATATCTTCAGGAGGAATATAGTAGACCGGTGGATGGCTTGTTTCTAGCACCCGTTTAGCACGATGAGTTTCCGCAATCACTACCCCATTGAAAATGATTTGGAGGTGCTTGGGTGAATCTTCTAAACGAGGGGGACGTGGATAATCCCAAACAGACTCTTGGCCGGGTTGAGGTTCAATGCGCTGACGGTTCACGCTTTCTAATTTCTCTTACTAACCTTACACAGGTTATTTTGACATTCTCTCAGCGTTAATGCTACGCATCAAATACAGGTCTGCTATTTTGCAATTTGCTTGCTTAGCTATTGGTATTCCTGATTACAAACACTAAGGTAAGGGTAAGCAGCAAGGAATCACAATGCATCCTGGGCCTGTGGCGTTGGCTTTAAGAGTTCGACTCGCTGTCGCACAAGCTTTAAACCGTTGATGAGACAGTTGTATAGCCGAGAGCAAACTTTCCTCACCTAACAAGCGCTTCACATACATCGAGCAAGACTCACTATTGTGTAGAACTCGATGAGGACAAGCAAAGCCTTTATACGGCGAAATATAACTTTGGTACATTCCAATGGAATCTCGGATAACTTTTCGGGCTAGGGGTTCAACGCCGCTACTGATCATCGCCATTTGTCTCCTAGAGTAGTTACCCAGATGTTTTATCGCAAAGCAACATCCAATATCTCTATCCAAAGGTTTAATTCAATCTGCCCTTGTTCTGAGAGTAGCGGCTAAAGAACGAAAAAAAGTTGTAGCTGCCAATATCAATTAAGTATTTTTACTGAAACAACTTCTGCTCCTGTCCTTAAAACGGTCAAGTATAAAGAGATGTTTTTGACCAGGGTAATCTTATCCAATTTTGAAAGATAACTGAAAACAAAAATCCGTAAAAATACGGAGCATCAAACTTTCAGTATTTTGTAAACTCAAGTAATCTGTTATTCATACCAAATCTGCATTGATAGCCTCCTTTGCCAAATTCAGTATTTTTTCTCCCCAGCTCCGTGAGCCTGTCAGGAATAAATCTGACCGGATTTGGTATCAACTGTATCCTGCCTCGACGAATATCTGTGCAGTTTATTGGTGTTCATAGAGCGTAAAACAATGCCAACCATTGACGAACTCAAACAAGAAAGCAATCTACCCCTCGTCATTGCCAATCATCAAGGGTTCATCATTTATGTCAATCATTACTTTGAAAATGTCTTTGGTTGGAGTAGTCAAGAAATTGTAGGTCAGATGCTGACCATCATATTACCTCCCTATTTTCGCGATGCCCATAATCTGGGTTTTTCTCGCTTTTCTACCACAGGAGAAGCTACAGTACTCAACCACCCTTTAAAGTTAAAAGCCGTCACCAAAGACAACCAAGAAATTGAGGCGGAACACTTGATTATTGCAGAAAAACATCAAGAGCATTGGATTTTTGCCGCAACTCTCCGCCCACTAGACACGCCATAACTAATGATCGACCTGCGAGGAAACACATCTCATGAACACAGCAGACATGGCAACTCTAGTCAGTCAACTACGCACCACTTTAGGAAAAATGGAAGTGGCGCTAGGAACTGTTGAGGAAGCCATTGCCTGGACAGATGAGCAGGGTAGAGTCCAGTGGTGTAACGCCACCTTCGATCGCTTAGTCGGTCGGCCACATATTTTAGTTTTAGGTGTATCCTTAATCGACCTACTACCGTTAGCTGAGCAAGGGCAGAACCTGCCGAGGGAGTCTCATCCTCTAACAGTTGCGCTGGAAACGCAAACGAAAAACAAAGGGTGTTACGAGTTCCAAAAAGCGAATAAAAATTTGTTTTTGGAAGTATCTTGGTCTTACCTTCAGCTCACTAGCTCATCAGAAACTAGCCAAGGTGATATTAGTGCCGTATTTGTCATTCGTGACATTACCGAACACAAGCAGGCCGAACTCGCACTACAACAGGCTAAGGAAGAATTAGAACAAAGAGTAGCCGAGCGCACACGAGAATTAACCGAGCAAAATTTGGCTTTAGAGCAAGCCAAGCAAGTTGCTGAAGCTGCAACTCGTGCCAAAAGTGAATTCCTTGCCACCATGAGCCACGAGATTCGCACTCCCATGAATGGCGTGATTGGCATGACTGGATTGTTGCTCGATACCGACTTAACACCCCAGCAACGCAACTTTGCCGAAACGATTCGTAGTAGTGGTGATGCCCTGCTGATTATCATCAACGATATTTTAGACTTTTCCAAAATTGAATCGGGCAAACTGGATTTAGAAGAACAGCCCTTTGAACTACGAACCTGCATCGAAGAAGCGCTAGACTTGCTCGCCACTAAAGCTGCTCAAAAACAACTGGAACTCGCCTATCTCATCGATTCACGAACCCCTAACAAGTTTGTCGGAGATGTAACTCGCCTCCGGCAAATCTTAGTGAATTTATTAGGGAATGCCATCAAATTTACGGAGGGTGGAGAAGTGATTGTTTCTGCCACCGCCAGACCGATCACGACCGATTGGGAGAGTGAGAGAATGTCTCTACTCCCCTACGAGAATCAATCACAGAGTTCGCCCCATCTATTGGTTCCCCCGATCTACGAAATTCAATTCGCGGTCAAAGATACAGGGATTGGCATTTCCTCAGACCGCATGGATCGCCTATTTAAAGCGTTTAGCCAGGGCGATTCCTCCACCAACCGCAAATATGGTGGCACGGGGTTAGGTTTGGCTATCTGTCAGCACCTGTGTGAAATGATGGGCGGCACAATTTGGGTAGAAAGTCAAGGGAATTTGGGCGGCAATCTTCCCAAAGATTGGAAACCGCCGATGGATGTGATATCCACTTCGATGGTGTCAGGCTCCACATTTTATTTCACCGTCATGGTTCCATCAATCCCCGGTTCGGAGGTTCAACCTTCCCAGATTCAATCTCCACTCAAAGGCAAGCGACTGTTGATTGTGGATGACAATGCCACCAATCGGGAAATCTTGACCTTACAAGCTCAATCCTGGGAGATGGTGACTTGTACTGCCTCATCAGGTTATGAAGCCATCGGTCGGATTGACTTAGATGAACCCTTTGACCTGGCGATTTTGGATATGCAGATGCCAGGAATGGATGGTTTGAGTCTGGCAACGGCGATTCGCAAGCGGCCTGAATGCCAACGATTACCCTTAGTGATGCTGACTTCGATGGGGAAACGGGAAATTGAGAATGAAGCTGCCAACGTTAATTTTGCCGCCTTTCTCAACAAACCGATTAAGCAAACCCAGCTTTACGAGGTTTTATCCCACATTCTCAGTGGACAGCCCGTTAAAGTGAAGCCGTCACACCGAGAACCCCAACTCATCGACTCAGAACTCGCTCAACGCCTACCTCTGCGGATTTTGGTGGCTGAAGACAATATGGTGAATCAGCAGTTAGCCTTGCAACTGTTGCAGCGTATGGGATATCGGGCAGACATCGCCGGAAATGGACTAGAAGTACTCGATGCTTTGTGCCGTCAGCCCTATGATGTGGTGTTCATGGATGTGCAAATGCCAGAAATGGATGGATTAACAGCAACCCATTATATTTGTGAAGCTTGGTCTTCTCATGGCAGACTTCAAAACACTGACCCACAACTCCACCATTTAAAATCTCAAATTCAAAATTTCAACTTGCAGCGTCCTCGGATTATTGCTATGACGGCAAATGCCATGCAGGGATATCGAGAAGTATGCCTTGATGCGGGCATGGATGACTACATTAGTAAACCGATTCGGGTTGAAGAGTTAGTACGGGCAATTTTAGCCTGTGAGCCTACCTTTGGGGTTGAAAAACCAGTGGCGCGACCAAACCAAAAGGTGGGGTTTTCTCGCTATCTTTCGCCACAAGAAGAAAACTCTTGTGGTGATTTAGCTACACAAGCCCTAGATACGAAAGTTCTGCAAGCCTTTCGAGACGCAATGGGAGCGAGTGCATCAGCCTGCTTGGCCTCGTTGATTGATATTTATCTGGAAGAAACGCCCCATCTATTGCAAACCATCAGCCTAGCGATGAGTCAAAAACAACCCGCCACCTTGCAACGGGCGGCTCATACTTTAAAGTCGAGCAGTGCGTCACTTGGGGCAATGACTTTATCGCAGCTTTGTCAGGAACTGGAGCATTTAGACTCGTCTCAAATTACCCTTGGCGCGTCCGAAATTATCTCAAAAGTTCAATCCGAGTACAACCGAGTTGAAGCCGCACTGCAAAGAGAACGTCACCAACCCTAAATTTAACTATGCCTCCCTTTTTTTTTATCAATACTGTTTTTATCCACACTGTTTTAGGAACCACCTCGCCCCTCGATACCCCTGAGGAAATCAGCCGTTTTCATGACTTAGGGTTTGTGGTTTTTTGGATGGCGATCGCTGTCATGACTAGATGTATCTTGAAAATAGGGAGTCGGGGGTCGGGAGTCGGGAATAAGACTGTACCTTATGCAAGTGAGTACTGCTATCAAAGCATACTGGGCGATCGCATCTTGGCCATGGGCTTAGGCATTTGGTTCACATCGGTGATTAAGTTGTTGCAACAGGGAATCAAACGCCTGAGAACATATAGAAAGCGGCATCGGCGGCAACAGCGTCACACCCCCACACCCCCAATGCAAGCGGCTCCCATCCCTCCCAATGAGGAAGAGAGGCTCAAGGCACTCCAACGGTATCACATCCTCGATACCTCTACAGAACAGGCATTTGATGACTTAACTACATTGGCGGCACATATCTGTGGTACTCCCATTGCCTTAGTTAGCCTGATTGATGCCAATCGACAATGGTTTAAGTCAAAAGTTGGATTGGATGCCACACAAACGCCTAGAGAGTTCGCCTTCTGTTCCCATGCGATTCTCAACCTCGAGCAGGTACTCATTGTCCCGAATACCTTGGATGATGAGCGGTTTGCGGGCAATCCCCTAGTCACAGGCGACCCCAATATTCGGTTTTATGCGGGTGTACCTCTGATGACTCCGGATGGTTTTGCCATTGGCACTCTGTGCGCGATTGACCGCATTCCGCGTCAACTTACTCCACAACAAATTGAAGCACTGCAAGCGTTAGCGCGTCAGGTAATCGACCAAATCGAGCTACGGTTTGCTTTGACTCAATTAGAAGGCCAGATAAGTCAGCGTAAACTGTCCGAGGAACGCTTACGTTTGCTGGAGTCGGTAGTTGTCAATGCTAATGATGCCATTACCATTACCCAAGCAGAGCCCATTCATGAACCCGGCCCGCGTATTGTGTATGTCAACGAAGCATTTACGCGCATGACTGGCTACAGTGCTCAGGAGGTGATAGGCCAGACACCCCGTATTCTGCAAGGGCCAAAAACTGACCGAACTCAACTAGATCGCATTCGTACCGCCTTGTCTAAATGGGAACCGGTCAGAGCTGAAGTCCTCAACTACCATAAAGATGGTTCAGAGTATTGGGTGGAGTTGAATATTGTCCCCATTGCCAATGAAACGGGTTGGTTTACTCATTGGGTGGCCATAGAACGTAACATCACCGAAAACAAAATAGTAGAACAAGAATTGCGAGAGCGCAGCCAAGCACTCACTCAAGTCAATGAACAACTTCAGCAGGAGATTACGGAGCGCAAACTCATTACAGAAAGACTGCGTGAAAGTGAGGAGAAATATCGCTCTGTTATTGACAATATAAAAGAAGTAATTTTCCAAACTGATGTTGAAGGGTTATGGACATTTCTGAATCCTGCTTGGACGGATATTACAGGATTTACGGTAGAAGAAAGTTTAGGGACTCGGTTTATTGATTATGTTCATCCCGATGACTGCAAAGCGAGTTTAGAATGCTTTCAACCTCTCATTAATCACCAAAAAGAATATTGCCACCAAGAAGTCAGATATCAAACTAAAAATGGTGACTATCGCTGGCTGGAGGTACATACTCGACTTACTTTGGCATCCGGTCAAACATTTACAGGCATCTCTGGCACACTGCGAGATATTACCAATTACAAACAAGCAGAACTGGCTTTACAAAAACAATTTCAGCGAACATTATTACTCAGACAAATTACTCAAAAAATTCGTCAAAGCTTAAACAGTCAAGAAATTTTTCAAACCACAACTCATCAAATTGGTCAAGCTTTTCGGGTCAATCGTTGTGTAATTCGGACTTACATCAGTGAGCCGTTTCCCCAAATTCCGGTGATGGCGGAGTACTTGGAGGCGGGGTATCAATCTGCCTTGGACATTGAGATTCCGTTGAAGGGTAATGCCTATGTTGAAACCTTGCTCATGCAAGATAAAGCTTTGGCTGTTTCTAATGTTTATACTGAACCTCTACTGCAATCGATTGCTTTTCAGTATCGCCAACTCGATATTAAATCAATGTTGGCGATTCGCACCTCTTATCAAGGGCAACCTAATGGCATTATTGTCCTACAGCAATGTAATTCTTACCGCCATTGGAGTGAAGATGAAATTGAGTTACTCGAAGCTGTTGCTGATCAAGTAGGAATTGCTTTAGCGCAAGCTCACCTTTTGGAGCAAGAAACTTGTCAACGAGAACTATTAACTCAGCAAAATATTGCCCTCGAACAAGCAAGACACACTGCCGAAACGGCAACGCAGGCGAAAAGCGAGTTTTTGGCCACCATGAGTCATGAAATTCGCACCCCAATGAATGCTGTAATTGGCATGACTGGCTTGTTGCTGGATACGGAACTTACACCGCAGCAACGTGACTTTACCCAAACGATTCGTAATAGTGGAGATGCTTTACTTACGATTATCAACGATATTTTAGATTTTTCTAAAATCGAGTCGGGTAAGCTGGAATTAGAAGAACAACCGTTTGATTTGAGAACTTGTATTGAAGAATCCTTAGATTTGGTGGCGACAAAGGCGGCTGAAAAGCATTTGGAATTAGCTTACCTATTTGGGATGCACACTCCACCCACGCTGATTGGAGATGTGACGCGATTACGCCAGATTTTAGTGAATTTGCTCTCTAATGCGGTGAAGTTTACTGAGTCTGGGGAAGTGATGGTGTCGGTGTCGGCGCATCGGAGTCAGGAGTCGGGAGTCAGGAGTCGGGAGTCAGCAGATTTATCGTTTAGGGATTGGTTGATGAATGCTCAATCTTCTCCTGTTTATGAAATTCAATTTGCGGTTAAAGATACGGGTATTGGGATTCCTGGCGATCGCTTACACCGCCTATTTAAGTCATTTAGTCAAGTAGATTCTTCAACGTCTCGCCAATATGGGGGGACAGGTTTGGGTTTGGCGATTAGTAAGCGCTTGGTCGAGCTCATGGGGGGTAGAATGTGGGTGGAAAGTGGGGGTGTGGTGGCTGGAAATCCGCCGTCTGACTGGAAACCGCAACTCAACCCCAGTGAAGATTCTGCAATCCTCAAATCAACAGGTTCAACGTTTTATTTCACGATGGTGGCGGCATCGGTTCCGAGTTCGTTGCTTGATTGTGCTGCATACCAACCTCAGTTAATCGGGAAACGGTTGCTGATTGTGGATGATAATGCTACGAATCGGCAAATTCTGACTCTACAAACTCAGTCTTGGGGGATGCTGCCGCAATCTGTACAGTCGGGTGCTGAGGCGCTTGAGTGGTTGAGTCAGGGAGAGAAGTTTGATATCGCGATTCTGGATATGTGTATGCCGGGAATGGATGGTTTGGCTTTAGCGACTCGTATCCGTCAGTATTGCAAGCGCCAAGAGTTACCATTAGTGATGTTGACTTCGGTGGGTAAGCCGGAAAAAGAGTTTCAGGCTATCCAAGCTGAGTTTGCGGCTTTCCTGAATAAGCCGATTAAACAAGCCCAACTCTACAATGTTTTGGTGCATATTTTTGGCGGACAGCCGATTAAGGTTAAGCCTTCTTCGTCTCAAGGGGTTCAACTCGACTCTACAATGGCTCAACAGTTACCCTTGCGGATTTTGGTGGCTGAAGATAATAAAGTCAATCAGCAATTAGCGCTGCAATTATTGGCGCGGATGGGGTATCGTGCGGATGTGGCGGCCAATGGATTGGAGGTGATTGAAGCACTGCGTCGTCAACCTTATGATGTCGTGTTTATGGATGTCCACATGCCGGAGATGGATGGATTGACGGCAACACAACGGATTTGTGCTAAATGGTCGCCTGTGGTACGTCCTAGAATTATTGCGATGACGGCGAATGCTATGCAAGGCGATCGCGAAAAGTGTCTCAATGCTGGCATGGATGACTATATCAGTAAGCCAATTCGAGTCGAAGAATTAGTTCAATCGCTTAAGAAGTGTCAGCCTTGTTTACCCTCTCCTACTCTATGCGAACCGACGCCAATTTCTGTTATGGAACTAACTCCGGAAGTTGAGGAGACGTTAATGCTGGAACCTGCATTGGATAGTTCGGTGTTGCAAGCGTTTCGGAGTACGATGGGGGCCAATGCTTCGCAATTTTTGGCTCAGTTGATTGATATTTATCTAGAAGAAAGTCCGGCGTTGGTACAGGCGATCGCTACAGCAATCAACCACAGTGATGCCACGGCTATGAAACAGGCGGCTCATACCCTAAAGTCGAGTAGTGCCTCGCTAGGTGCCATTCATTTTTCTCGGCTTTGCCAGGAGTTGGAAGGGATGGGGAATGCTGGCTCAACGGTAGGAGCTCAAGATTTATTGGTTCAGGTTGAATCGGAGTATAAGCGAGTTGAGGCGGCTTTGCAAATCGAGCGTAGTAAATAGCAGGTTTTGGTTATTTTGTCAATTTTATTCATTCTATAAAGAGGGCGCACGTCGGTCATTGGTTTGGTGTCAACTTAAGCCCAAAGCCGCCAGGGACTTAAGTCCCTGGCTAATAGAT
>CAZPRJ010000062.1:0-1472 GCA_964588805.1 uncultured Microcoleus sp.
CACTGCCAATATTAGTGAGAGTACCAGCTTCCCCACGCCTATCCCCCACCGCCTGGAATAGGGGCAGAGCTTGGTTGTAGAATTCCAATGCCTTCTGATATTCTCCCAAGTCGTTGTAGACTAAGCCAATATTATTGAGAGTATCAGCTTCCCCACGCCTATCCCCCACCGCCTGTAATAAGGGCAGAGCTTGGTTGAAGAATTGCAAGGCTTTCTGCTTTTCTCCCAAGTCGTTGTAGACACTGCCAATATTAGTGAGAGTACCAGCTTCCCCACGCCTATCCCCCACCGCCTGGAATAGGGGCAGAGCTTGGTTGTAGAATTCCAATGCCTTCTGATATTCTCCCAAGTCGTTGTAGACTAAGCCAATATTATTGAGAGTAGCGGCTTCCCCACGTCTATCCCCCACCGCTTCAAATAGGGGCAGAGCTTGGTTGTAGAATTCCAAGGCTTTCTGCTTTTCTCCCAAGTCGTTGTAGACTAAGCCAATATTATTGAGAGTAGCGGCTTCTCCCCCTCTATCCCCCACCGCCCGTCTTAGGGGCAGAGCTTGGTTGTAGAACTCCAATGCCTTCTGCTTTTCTCCTAATGAGTCGTAGACAAGGCCAATATTATTGAGAGTAATGGCTTCCCCACCTCTATCCCCCACCACCTGTAATAGGGGCAAAGCTTGGTTGTAGTATTCCAAGGCTTTCTGCTTTTCTCCTAATGAGTCGTAGACACTACCAATGGTAAGGAGAGATAAGGCTTCTAATTGTTTTTCACCCGCTTGACGAAAGAGTATGACGGCTTGTTCAAATTTAGGAATTGCCTGTCGCAGGGATTCTGCTGTTCCTTGTTGAGAGAGTTGGACTCCTTCCTGATAAACTTGTTCAGCCGCATCAGAGTTAGCTGGCTGTTGGGCTATCCTGGGAGCCATCGGCTCAGGGATAGTGGCGAAGGATTGTGAGCCTAAGAGTAGGCAAGTTATCCCTGACAGTGAAATGAGCCGAACTAATCCCAACCAACGTTGTTTCTGAATTATCCCCATTGGGTTTGAGTTTGACATATATTCTCTCTTGCTTCCCTATTAACAAGGCTACGGTGTAAGCACAAGTTTTTGAAAGCACCCTCCCGTCCCCTGCTATCTATATCTCAGAGTCGAGAGCTTATGCAGTGGGTAGGGCGGGTTTTGATGTGCAGTTATCGGTATATCCCCACATTGATTCGCTAAACCCGCCCCTACAAAGGTGACATTCATAACACCAAAAGGAAGAAACATTTATAAATGCGCTTGTAGGGGCGGGTTTAGGGATAACCTTTGTCATCCCACCGAAAAATTCGATTCAAAACCCGCCCTTTCTCGGCACATTCCACCGAAAAATCCCATACATTGAGATGTGTTGTGGAATGCGAGCAGCGAGAGCTGGTGCTATTATGCGATCTGCGCTTCGCAGCAGCGCTTCGCTATCGCACATCGTTAGGTTGTCGGT
>CAZPRJ010000062.1:1572-46894 GCA_964588805.1 uncultured Microcoleus sp.
GAATTTGCTCATGGGTGAGGGCGGGTTTTGTATCAAGGTTATTGGTTTTCCCATAAAGTTAATCCCTAAACCCGCCCCTACAGGTTTTGTGGCTATTCAAATCGCACATCGTTAGGTTGTCGGTGAATTTGCTCATGGGTGAGGGCGGGTTTTGTATCAAGGTTATTGGTTTTCCCATAGAATTAATCGCTAAACCCGCCCCTACTGATTTCTCACCCATTTAACCCATCAAACGCAACGGCATTCCTTCCGTTACCGCCTTCTCAACTGTTGCTTGTGCTACCATTCCATCACGAGAAAGCACTTTCACCTGCCCTGTTCCCTTCATCGCGGTAAATACCGTTCCCGCCTTCACCTTCCTTAAATCAACACCCCCTAACCACAAATCGGCAGTATTCCCCTTCACTCCCATCACCGTCGCCTGTGCTGGAGACTTAGGAGAATTAATAAAATACGGCGCTTGCCGTTGATACTCACTCCCTGGTTTCACTTCATAAAGCGGCCTTTGATCAAATCGCTGCGGAATTTGTGGGATAATCTTTTGGAATATCTGCTCAATATTGCTATTGTCCTGCCACAGATAATGAGTCAGTAAATAACTAAAGATACCTGATTTAAAACCATTAATATTCAATTCTATTGCTAGTTGATCAGGGGCAGCTGCCGCTAAAACCACACCTTTAGCAACTCCTGTGCGGTAGCCTTTTACAAAATCTTCCGGCGACATATTTAACCGAGACAACCACTGTTCTTGGTATGTTTTCTCATTCGCAGATACTAAAATATTCCTACCCCCATCCCGCGAACGTACTCGCTCATTTCTAGTCGCCCCACCGGAAAAACAACTATCTAAAACCACCGTAACATTTTCAGTCTTCAGGGCAGACATCAGCAAGAATAACGTATGCCCCATAATATCTTGCACCGTTCCCCCAACGTCTGGATATCCAGCCGGTAAGTTACTATCCACCGGTACAAACGTCCCATTTAATCCTGGTTTTCCTCGCTCACCCCCAATCGGATGACGGTCAAAAATGCGCGAACCATGCCCAGAATATTGATAAACTACCACATCTCCCGGTTTGGCTTGTTTAATTAAATGTTCTTCAAACGCCGTTAAAATCCCTTCCCGTGTTGCTTCTTCATCGGGTAAAACTAAAATATCTTTCGGATTAAACCCAAAGCGATGAATCAACAAATTGCGTTGCAAATCAACATCATTAAGACATCCCTCTAAAGGTTGCTTGACGTAGTTATTAATTCCAACCAGTAACGCCAATTTACGAGGTGTACTTTGAGCCAGCACTTGACCATATCTTTGAGCTTGCCGTTGGAATAATACTTGATTGATGCCAATCGCTGCTAATGCTGAACCTGTAAATTGCAAGAAGTGACGACGAGTAATATGGGCCATAATGAACTAATTTTAAGTATTAGAGATAAATTGAGAATACCAATGGCAAAATTGGCTGTAGCTGATATATCAGGCCAGATTTGTGCCTAATATACCAAAGGTCATACCAAATGGGTTTGAATTTGGCACATATTATCTCCTTGCTCCCCGCTCGTTTCTAACGTCCCCCCGAACCCAAGGAGGGCTGGAGGGCTGAAATGTGGCCTTAAAAAAGCAACGGGTATTACGGTGTGAAAGGATTCTTTGGGAGAGTCGGTGTTGCTGGAGTTATTGAGGCTGGAGGGATGTTTACCTTCGGCACATTAGGGGGTAGTGTGGGGTTTGGAGGGGGTGGGGGAACAAAGGTTGGGGCTGGGTTTCGTGAACTATTCTCCGCTTTGATGCAAGTTGCCATTGCTCCACTTGAATCAATGTCAGTGGAGCGACTTACACCAACAACACACTCTGCGTAGCGTCGAGGCAGAAGGCTACGACGGCAGTTTTCAAGTACGGCAGGGGATTGAGGATTACGGGTATTATCTTCGATATCAAACACGCATCGCGATAAATCCACAGGCCGTCTAACTCGTTGGCAAGCCGTGAGTGCATCGGGTGTGAGTGTGGGAGTAATGCGATGAATTGTCACCACACACCTGGATAATTCTTTAGGGCTAAGTGCGTCCGAACATGCTCTAGCTGCATCCACGGGCGACACTCCCGCCAAGCGTACAAGTTGAGCCGCGCACAGTTGAAATTCATTCAAGGCATGGGCAGGGCGACTCGGAAGGACTAGAGTGAACAAACTTGCGATCGCTAACTGACTGGCACACCATTGCAATATAGGCGGGAAGGTACGATTTTTCACTGTGGGGCTGTTACTAATCTCACGTTGCCTGCTCATGATGGTTCTATATCTTATAGATGTCACAGGATATGCTACCTGGTTGCAAGCCTTTGCAGATAATTTCACTCATTAAAGAATCTACATTTTTTGCATAAAAGCTCAGGTTCAGCTTGATAATTACTATAACTGAAGACTCAATACTGATGTTTCATTGATAAAATCCGCTATCTAGTGAGTCTAAATGAATTGTCAAACTTGGGTGAGTCAACTCCTTCGAGGAATTCAAACCTATTTTTATTCCTGATTGAATTTTGAATTGTTTTGTCAATTATTGAGGATGGATGCAGTATTTTTGTTAAATTTTTACCCACTTTAATCATTATTAAATTATGAGCAGCATTACAACCTCACCAAGAGTTCTATGGCTACAAGTTTGGGGACTTGCCGCCGTACAGGGTGCGATCGCCCTGACCTGGGTGATTTATAATCTGTACTTACTTAAACTCCTGACTCAATTTGGCTTTCCCAAAGAACTGGCTACAGGTCTGCTGATTTTGGAGAACCTGTTAGCGGCCATCATGGAACCCTTAATGGGAGGACTTTCTGATCAATCTCAGCGTTGGGTGGGGACTCGCTTTCCCTTCATTTCATTTGGCATCGTCTTAGCCTCCGCCTTTTTTATTGCTATTCCCCTTTTTGTGGCGTTTGGTTCTCCGGCGAGTACTTGGTTACTCCCAGTGCTGATGGTAGCGTGGGCTTTGGCGATGACTGTGTTTCGCAGTCCGGCCTTATCCTTACTGGGGCGATATGCTTTTAGTACCAACTTGCCACAAGCAGCGAGTATCCTCACATTAGTAGGAGGGGTAGCCGGGGCGATGGGACCCTTGGCGAATCAATTTATTCTTAGCTTGGGGCCGATTATGACGTTCTCTATTGGGTCATTTACCCTGCTGGGTGCGGCTGTGGCGTTAAGGTCGGTCAACCCCAATCGGAGTGTACCGCAACAAGCCATAGAGCCTTCTTCAAGTGTTCCCAGCAAGAGTAGTTGGCGGCAAATTTCTATTCCTCGCTTGGCGCTAGTCTTTGGGGCAGGAGTTGGAGTGGCATTAGGCTTTCGCTTGATGATGCAAACTTTTCCTCGAATTCTGGAGAGTCAAGTTCCAGGTGTCAATAAAGGTTTGATATTGGGGGGAATCTTTATTGCGTTGGCTTTAACGGCTATTCCAGCAGGGAATTTGGCCACCCGTTTAGGAAGTCGTCAGGCTATGGTCTATGGGTTGGTGGCGATCGCTGCTTTTTCTGCTTTAATGGTCTTGACAAAAAATGGATTAACTGCTGCTGGAATTGCGATCGCTCTCGGTGCCACCTTTAGTTTAGTTTCTAATGGGACAATTCCCTTTGCTCTGTCAATGGTGCCGTCCGATAAAGCCGGTTTGGGAACTGGGATTTATTTTAGTGGTGGGGCGGTGGCCTCTAGCGTGTTTGGTGCCGTCTTCGGGCAACCGGGAAGCCTAACGCCTATGATTAGCGCATTGATTGGCGCGGCGGCTTTTTTGATGGCAGCGATTTTTGTTGCGATGAGCGGTAAAGTAGGGGCGGCTAACTAATAACAATCTCATCCCCCGTTTGAAGACGAGGGATGAATTAATTTAGTCTCTAGTATTCAGGCACGGTTGCGTCGATTTCGCGACTCCAAGCCAAAATTCCACCTTTGACGTTGCTACCCTCAATGCCTGCTTCTTTCAAAAGTCCTAAGGCTTTTGCAGACCGCATTCCTGATTTGCAATGAGCAATCAAGCGATGTCCGTTGAGGAGCTGTTTAACTTTATCAACACCCTGACCATTTTCAATTTCTGACAACGGTATAAGAACCGAACCAGGAATTTTAGCAATTTCATATTCGTTGGGGTTGCGGACATCGAGCAAAACGAAGTCCTTGGCACCGTTATCAAAAAGCTGCTTCAGTTCCTGCACCGTCATTTCTTGCATGCCCTGCTGCCGCTTTTCTTCCTCTTCCTTGGCTTTGGTGACACCGCAGAATTGATCGTAATCAATCAGTTTCTCGATCACCGGCCGCACGGGGTTCGGGCGCAGCTTCAATTGGCGGAACGTCATGTCTAATGCGTTGTACAGCAACAAGCGTCCGCTCAAGGTATCGCCTTTACCCAGGATGATTTTAACGGTTTCTGTGGCTTGGATTACACCGATAATCCCCGGTAAAATCCCCAGGACGCCGCCTTCTGCACAAGAAGGAACCATTCCTGGTGGTGGGGGTTCGGGATACAAATCACGATAGTTCGGCCCGCCTTCGTAGTTGAATACGGTTGCTTGACCTTCAAAGCCGAAGATGGAACCGTAGACGTTTGGTTTACCCGAAAGTACGCAAGCGTCGTTCACCAGATAGCGGGTGGGGAAGTTGTCCGTACCATCTACAACGATGTCATAAGGCTCCATGATTTCCAACGCATTCGCGGAATCTAGGAGGTCTTCGTAGGTGTCTACCTGACAGTAGGGGTTGATTTCCAGAATGCGATTTTTCGCCGATTCAATTTTCGGTTTCCCCACCCAGGAGGTGCCGTGAATCACCTGACGTTGCAGGTTGGAGCTATCAACTACATCGAAGTCTACCAGCCCGAGGTTTCCGATACCTGCTGCCGCTAGGTATAGCAGTGTGGGAGAACCGAGTCCACCTGTACCGATACACAAAACGCGGGCAGCTTTCAGACGTTTTTGCCCTTCTAGCCCCACTTGCGGCAGAATCAGGTGTCGGGAGTAGCGTTCGTACTCTTCTTTCGTTAACTGGATTTCATCCAGATTGGGATTGAGCATTGTAATTTAGGTAGTGCGAACATGACCTATATCCTATCTAAATCCCTCCCCCGGTTGAGTAGGGGGTTTTAATATAAATTTAATGTAAATTTTTCCTCTCGCTAAAGCAAGATTGTGCAAATTTCTTCGGACTGAAACTGGTGATTGTCATCCAGTGTCCAGCTTTTGAGGTCATGCGCTGTACCCTGTTGTACAGACACAATGATGTAAGAGTATTGTTCCCAAGCGATCGCCCGGTCAAATTCCGAGGGAATGGCAGGATGATCAGTGTGGGAATGGTACACCCCGATAATGTTGAGATTGCGATCGCGTGCGTCTTTTTGAACCTTGAGCATCACTTTGGGGTCAATGCTGAACCGATTGCGCTTACTCGGCTTGCGGTGGCTTGAGCTTTCGATCGATTGGAAAGCATCCGCCGCCGCTTCATCCCAACTATTTTCAGTCGGTAAGACTTCCACCAAGGTTTTGGTATCACCACTCAAATAACCCAGGAGTAAGCCACAACATTCTTCCGGATAGGTGCTTTCCGCGTAGGTTTGCATAGCCTGAAGGTGATGAGTCTGAAGTTTTAGCACCAGTGATTTTTTTCCTCACAAAAAATATTAATAGGTTCAAGATTACAGACCTTTATATTTATGATTTAGCGGATTGTATTTTAATCGTCAACCCTATTGACTCAATTTTTTTATCAAAACTAAGTTTGCTTATAAAATTATTCCTCTGTTTTCACGAAGCATCCCAAATTTGTCAATTTATACATTCCACCCCCCTTAGTCCCCCCTTAACCAGGGGGGAAATCATTCTTATTCCCTCCCCTTAATAAGGGGAGGGTTAGGGTGGGGTTTGCTCTTTATGAAAAAACATTATTTAATTTTTCCAAATCAAAGATTTTTCAACTCTAAAAACAACGGATAGTTTTACAAAAATAATCCCTCACCCTTAAAGCTGAAATTAAAGACTGCCTAAAGATAGAGGAGGAGAATTCGCAGAATATTTAGTTTTGTAAAAACATCCATAGTGATGTTCCTCCTACTTACCAACCCATGTCCTAGCAATCACAGCTAGGACTTTTTTAGCGAAAATTGGGAAGAATCAGCTAAAAATTAGGGCTTAATTCAGTAGAGTGGGCATTGCCCACCCCACAGATTACCCCGTCGTAACAGGATTATCCCAGTTCAGATAGGGCAATTGGTTCACTGTGCGCTGAATGTGCTCAGATTGAGCGATGAGTTGTCCGCAACTATCCCAAGTTCCTGTGGTTAACATTTGCCTCGAACCTTCACCCATCAAGACAGGTGCTTGAAAGTCGCCACAATGGACGTGCATCGCTTCTAAATCCACTATTATTGGTGTTTGGGGATTCTCTTTAAGGATGTTTTGTAACTGCTGAATTGTTTCTGTTGGTGCTGTTACGCAAGGAATTCCAATTGCTACACAATTTCCGAAGAAAATTTCTGCAAAACTCTCTCCTACTATGGCTTGAATTCCCCATTTTGATAGTGCCTGGGGCGCATGTTCTCGTGAAGAACCACAGCCGAAGTTACCGTTAACCACTAATACATTAGCGCCTTGATATTGGGGTTGATCGAAGGGATGTTCTCCCTGAGATTGGGTGCGATCATCTGCAAAGGCTTGTTCTCCCAAGCCCTCAAACGTAACGCAGCGCAAAAAGCGAGCAGGAATAATTCTATCAGTATCGATATCATTACCAACTAAAGGAATTCCCTGACCTGAAATTGTTTTGATTTGACTCATGAATTCAATCCTCTGGGTTTACTTTTTACCAATAGCAAAAAATATTGTCTTTTCTTGCCAAACTCCCTTGTCTGCCGCTATCTTTTCAACTTCTGTGCTAAATTCGGCTAGTAATGACTGAATTTGAGCATCGGATAGATTTAACAAAGGATGACCATTTGCACACATCCATGTCCCTTTCCAAAAATTTTTAGCGTCTTCAATACTGAGATAACTGCCAAATTTCTCGGTTTTGATTTCAATATCTTGAAAACCTATTTTCTGGAGTAAGGTGTAACATTTCTCTGGAGTTCCGAGGGGAGTGTGTAGATTTGGAAGCTCGAAGCCATACTTAGCACAGACTTTAGTAATGATAGGTGTAAAAAATGATGTCTCAGACCAACAAGAAAAGGCAACAATTCCACCCGTTTTGAGCCAGCGATACCAATGACGTAAGGCCGCAGGGATATCACTCAATAAAGCAATTGCTGTTGCACAGAAAATCGTGTGAAAACGTTCATCCTCAAATTGAATTGTTTCGGCATCTGCTTCAATGAGTTTGATGTTTTGTAACCGGGATGCTGTGATTTTACGTCGGGCTTGGTCGAGCATTCCTGGGGTAAAATCAACTCCAATCACTTGGCCTTCAAAACCGACTATTTCAGCAGCCGCGATCGCGATTATACCCGTCCCCGTAGCAATATCCAAAATATGTTGTCCGGGTTGCAGGTGCGCCAATTCAACCAGAGGAATCGCTCGACGATAAGTAAAATCATTGTCATAGCTGGTTCTTGCCTGGTAGAACGCAATGATTTCCCGCTTATATTCGTTGGGATTCGTCTGCCCGGCCATGTTGAACTTAATCTTTATAGACAGTAGTTGCATTTACTCTGCTAACACACTCTACCATCTAAGCAATCAAATTTCACGCAGGGGAAAATCAAGCCTAACAACCATCCTTGCTGCTGGCTATATACACTCTTAAGCAAGGGCAGCTTACATCAGCTACTACGCTCACAATAGAGGTATTCCCTTGTCGAGTCCCATCAGTTTGATGCATTGTCAACCGGCTTGCTAGCGGTAATTACTTTGAGAATCTACTCGTAAGTTGGAGTTAGAATCTACTTCTCAAGAAGGAGAGATTCTTAGCAGTAATAGATAACCTGGTGGGTGAATGTAGAAATACCTAAATGTATTTATGACTAATAACAAACAACCTTTTAATCAACCAGATGCAAATCCTGACTTTCAGGAAAAGAATCTTGACAATCTTGAGAATCAGCAGGCTCAGGCTCAAACTGATGAAAATACCGAATCTGATCAAGATCAATCATCAAGTTCACGCATCGGCGCTAGAGTAGCTGGAGCAGCCATTGGTGGTGTACTCGGTGCTCGCTCTGGAGGAGTTATTGGTGCTGTAGCCGGTGCAGTTGGTGGTGCTATGGTTGGTAAGGGTACTGCCGATACGGTTAACCGCGCTGTAGATAATCTTGGGGATGCAGCACACACGGTAGCAGAGGGTGTTAAAGGCACTGTAGAAGACATCGGGACAGCAGCCAAGGAAACTGCTGAAGAAGTCAAACCATCTATTAAAGGTACAGCAGAAGCGGTCAGAGAGACAGTTGAAGAAACTAAGCCTGCGGTTAAAGGAATAGCTGAATCTGTTGATCAGACAGTTAAGGAAACGAAGCCTTCTGTCGTCAATGCAGTGAAAGGGGCTTCTGAAGAAGTTAAACCTACGATTAGAGAGGTAAAAGATTCAACTAAGAAGACAATTGAAGGTGTTAAGCCTTCTGTAGAAAGTGCAGCCGACTCTATTAAGAGTACTGCCGATGAAGTTAAGCCTTCGGCTAAAGCGGTAGCTAAGGAAATTGAGGGTACAACCAAAGATGTTCGCTCAACTGTAAAGGGTACAGCAAAGGCAGTCGAGCCATCTGTAAAAAGTGCAGCCGACTCGATTAAGTCATCTGCCAAGAGTGCAACCGACTCCGTTAAGTCATCTGCCAAGAGTGCAGCCGACTCGGCTAAAGGTGCAGCGCACGATGTTAAGTCATCTGCTAAGAGTGCAGCCGAATCCGCCAAAGAGGAAAATAAGGAGACGGATATTCACGTCGCTGGCAGTCCCGAAGTCAAGGAAAGAGTTGTCATTAAAGACGAAAGAATCATTAAAGACAAAGACAAGGCCAAGTAAGAACTTGACTCAAGCTGCTTAAAAGCTAGCACTCAGAGTTTAAGGCAAAAATGCTAGCAGTTCAGATACCCGACTTCTCTAATCTAAGAGTCGGGTATTTCGCTTTCACAAACCGATTACAGTAACTCCCGCACGTCAGATACTTTACCGTTGACTGCAGCAGCCACCACCATCGCCGGACTCATGAGCAATGTGCGTCCCGTTGACGAACCTTGGCGTCCTTTGAAATTACGATTAGAGGATGAAGCACTAATTTGATCGCCTTGGAGTTTATCGGGGTTCATTGCCAGACACATGGAACATCCCGGTTCGCGCCACTCAAACCCAGCTTCGGTGAAGATTTTATCCAATCCTTCGGCTTCTGCTTGCTTTTTCACCCGTTCTGAACCGGGAACAACAAACGCCTTCACCCCATTAGCGACTTGCTTTCCTTTAGCATATTTTCCCGCTTCTTGCAAGTCGCTCAAGCGTCCATTGGTGCAGCTACCGATAAAGCAGACATCAATTTTTGTGCCTTGAATGGGGTTTCCTGGAGTGAGTTGCATGTAACGGTAGGCTTCTTGCGCGATCGCCCGTTCGCTTTCTGGCATACTCTCTGGTGTAGGAACCGCTTCATTAATAGAAATGCCTTGGCCTGGGGTAATTCCCCACGTTACCGTCGGTGCAATCTCAGCAGCATCAAAGGTGACGACATCATCATACACAGCATCCTCATCACTGTGGATACTCGTCCACCATTCCACGGCTTTATCCCATTGTTCACCTTTAGGAGCGAAGTCTCTGCCTTTGAGGTAATCAAATGTCACCTGATCGGGGTTCACATAGCCACAACGAGCTCCGCCCTCAATGGACATATTGCAAACCGTCATCCGTTCTTCCATACTCATTGCTTGGAAGGTAGTTCCAGCAAATTCATAGGCATAACCAACGCCCCCTTTTACACCGAGAGTACGGATAATATGCAGGATGACATCTTTGGCATAAACACCAGGAGGTAATTTGCCATTGACTTCAATTTTGCGGACTTTGAGTTTAGATAAGGCAAGGGTTTGGGACGCTAAGACATCGCGAACTTGAGACGTACCAATGCCAAATGCGATCGCGCCAAATGCGCCATGTGTGGAAGTGTGAGAGTCGCCGCAAGCGATCGTCATTCCTGGTTGAGTTAATCCTAATTCAGGTGCAATCACATGGACGATTCCCTGATTACCCGACCCTATGTTATAAAAGCGAATACCGTAGTCTTTACAACTTTTTTCTAACGATTGCATCATCTCTTCTGCCAGGATATCGACAAAAGGACGGGCTTGGTTATCGGTGGGAACGATATGGTCTACTGTAGCGACTGTGCGATCGGGATAGAGTACTTTGAGTCCCCGTTCCCGCAGCATGGCAAAGGCTTGCGGACTAGTAACTTCGTGAATTAAGTGTAAGCCAATAAATAGTTGAGTTTGACCGGAGGGTAGAGTTCCGACGGTGTGGTAGTCCCAAACTTTATCGAATAATGTTCTCTCGCTCATGAGAAAAGGTAGTTACCTGGAATCTATAGGGTAGTGACACGTCACCGGTTGCGATTCGGTGAAGGGTTAGATGCTTGAATCTTTTATTGTAGAGCGATCGCGGTACTCACATCTGCTCAGGCGATCGGATGAATATTTCTCACTGATGTTACTTACTCGTTCTCAATTAGGCATCTTTGATTCAGGATATCTTTACCTTTGCCTTTGCTTTTAGAATTAGAGTAGACCTAGACTATGCCTATTTTTGAAGCGTTTTACATTTTAGTTCTAGATGAAATTCGAGTGCAGCCGAATCTAGAAAAGGAACTTAGGTGGTTAGAAACTACACTTGGTATCTCAGAGAAAGTTATAGATGTTCTTATAGAAATCCTTGATTCAGGAGACTGGCAACTGAAATTAGCTGCCACTGGGTTTAAGGGAATAAAACAGTTGAATTTACCCGTAGCTAGCTTTTCTAGGCATTTTGGAGACTGGCACGCTTGGAGATTTAAGGACAAGAGGGCTAATTATGAATCACTTTGCCGTAGTGCATTACTAAACCTTGCTTGGAAAAAAGGAGAAATAGTTGAGGGGGAGCTTTCCTTGAGATGAGAAACTGTACAAACTTGAGCTTTTAGGCACTTCCTCAACCCTCACCTATACTTGGAATACATTAGCTAATTCCCCATAAAATCAGCAATGGCTCAAGTTATCCAAGCCAGTGAACTCACCCTCTCACAGGTTGAAGATCAATTTAATCTTCGGCAAGTGATAGACGAGCACACCTTCTTCCGTGAGTGGCAAGATAATTTGCCAGAACTCAACGAGTTGGAAATGGGTGCTTTAGATCGGGTAAAGACTGAGTTTCTCTATCTGAACAAATACCCAATGCTAGAAGACTTGGTAAAAATGGTGGTACTATCCCCCCTGCTATCATTGGCAGGATTTTACCGTCCTCCCCTGCGTCCTGTGCTGGAAAAACGAGTGAATGTGGCAGTAGAAGATGGGGATAGAACAGTTTGGGGACGGATTGATATTTTGCTGTTGCAGCAACAAGTTTGGATAGCTGTCATAGAGTCGAAACAAGCAGGATTTTCACTCAAGGATGCGATAGCACAAACTTTGTTTTATATGATGGCGAATCCCAATACTGAACAACCAACCTTTGGTTTAGTTAGCAATGGCAGCCATTTCATCTTCGTCAAACTCTTACGAAATGAGCCACCTAGGTACGCATTTTCCACTGAATTTTCTCTATATCGCTTAGAGAATGAGCTATATCCTGTCCTCAGAATTTTGAAGCGGTTTGCTGAGTTGGAAGATAGTAAGGTTAATCGTGTAAGTTCTTAAGCGATCGCATTTGGGTAGTAGAGATTCTAACCAATTGGCAAAGAACTAATGGCAAAAAACGCCCACCGATAACAGCAGGCGTTCCTATTCCATCTATCTTTCAGAATACTTAGGAGATACTCAAAACAGTCCATTCACCACTTGAGTAAATTAAACTGCTCCATATCCACCGTATCGCGATTACGATAAATCGAAAGCACAATTGCCAAACCCACGGCGGCTTCTGCGGCTGCTACGGTAATCACAAACACCGTGAAAACCTGACCTTTAATTCCTTCCGGATCGATAAAATTTGAAAATCCCATTAAATTGAGATTCACCGCATTCAACATTAACTCAATCGACATCAAGACTCGAACAGCATTGCGGCTGGTAATTAAACCATAAATGCCAATGCAAAACAAAGCGGCGGCTAAAAGTAAGAAGTATTGAAGTTGCATGAATCGTCTGGCTACAAACAAAATGAACAAATCCGGTGTTAGCAATAGCACCGGAAACATCAAGAGAATAAAACGTTAACGATCCCTTGGGGTTGCACTTGCTGCTGACACCAACTCGCGAGGACGTTCTGGCAATGTTGAAGCTTTTGTGGTTACTCCCTGCTCTGAAGGAACCAACTCCTCTGGAATATAATCGCGACGTGCCAGAATAATTGCACCCACCATTGCCATCAGCAATAAAACAGACGCTAATTCAAAGGGTAATAAAAAGTCGCTAAAGAAATGCTCACCAATTTTGACAATAGAGCTGACACTACTCACTGTAACCGTAGTACTAACAGGCCAGGGGGTTGCTAATACCATTGTACTCAGCAGTACAAACAAGCCAACACAAACCACAGCCGTTGATGCATTACGAATCCAACGATTGGCCATCGGGACAAAATCTTCTCGCTTGTTCACCAGCATGATGGCAAACAAAATGAGAACATTAACTGCTCCTACATAAATTAAAAGTTGAGCGGCTGCCACAAAATCAGCATTGAGCAACAGGTATAACCCAGCAATACTGACAAAAACCCCACCCAGCAAAAACGCCGAATAAACGATATTTGCTAGCAGAACAACGCCTAACGCTGTTCCAATCATCATGACGGCCAAAATACCAAATGAAACAAGCTGAACCCCTTCGGCTAGATTCACAGTTACTTAATCTCCTTAACTCAGTTGAGTGCTATTTTTTCGCCGTTTCTTCTGCGTTGGACTCCAGTTGTTCGGCAATATCCTCTGGACGCATTCCTGCACGTTGAGTCCCACTGGGCAAATCATGGGGGTCTAAAACACCCTTCGGCAGGTAGCCTAATTCGCGCAGAGGAGTCACCATCGGGTCTTGCGTCACCTTGTAGGGCAACCGGCCCATCGCCACATTATCGTAGTTGAGTTCATGGCGATCGAAGGTTGAAATTTCGTAGTCTTCCGTTGCAGACAAACAGTTAGTCGGACAGTACTCAATGCAGTTCGCACAGAAGATACAAACACCAAAATCAATACTATAGTGCTTGAGTTTTTTCTTCTTACTGGCCTTATCAAATTCGTAATCTACAACGGGTAAATTAATCGGACAAACCCGAACACAGACCTCGCAGGAAATGCACTTATCAAACTCAAAATGAATCCGACCGCGATACCGCTCAGAAGGAATTAACTTTTCGTAGGGATACTGTACAGTAATAGGACGCCGTTGCATATGGTCAAAGGTAACAGATAAACCTTGACCGATGTATTTAGCGGCTTGAACGGTTTCTTTGGCGTAGTCGCTAACTTGTTTGAGAAATTTCAGCATGACTTTTTAGGTTTCTTGCTCGTATCATTGAGATTTTAGATTTTAGATTTCAGAACAGTTCCAACCTCTAAAATCCAAAATCACTTTATCCACCAAAGGCGAAGGGAAATGCTAATTTTAGGGCGGCAGTCAAGAGTAGATTCACTAAGCCAATAGGCAGCAGAAACTTCCAGCCCAAATTCAGCAATTGGTCAATTCGTACCCGAGGTACTGTCCAGCGCAACAAAATTGCGATAAAGATTAAGAAATAAGCTTTGAGCAGGGTCATGATAATTCCCAATGAAGCGGTAATCACCTGCAACCAAGAACTTGTTTCACTCACACCTAACCAACTGCCTAACTTATCCAAAGGAATTGGGAACTCCCAACCCCCCAGGTAGAGAATAGCAAATAATAAAGCAGAAAGCGTGAGATTGACGTAGGAACCCATGTAAAATAGGGCAAATTTCATGCCAGCATATTCTGTCTGATAGCCAGCAACCAGTTCTTCCTCTGCTTCAGGAAGGTCAAACGGCAAGCGTTCGCATTCTGCTAAAGCCGCAATCCAAAAAATTAGGAAACCAATGGGTTGACGCCAGATATTCCAGCCCAAAATCCCATAGCCGGACTGTTGATTAACAATGTCTATGGTGCTAAGGCTGTTGGACATCATAACAACAGCAAGGACAGCCAGTGCCAAAGGAATTTCGTAACTAATTGACTGTGCGGCTGCCCTCAAACCCCCTAAAAGGGAGTATTTATTATTAGAGGCATAGCCCGACATCAACAGACCAATCGGCTGAATACTGGATAGGGAAATCCACAAGAATATTCCTGTTCCCACGTCGGTAATGACGATGTTCTGTCCAAACGGCACAATCAAGTAAGACAGAAAGACGGGGAGTACAACAATAATTGGCCCAAGTGTAAAGAGCCACCGATCGGACTTGGCGGGGACGATATCTTCTTTAAAGACTAGCTTGATTCCATCCGCCACGGGCTGGAGAACGCCCAAGGGGCCTGCATATTCAGGGCCGATTCGTTGTTGAGCGGCGGCGGATATCTTTCGTTCTAGCCAGACGACCACCAAAATCCCCACCACGGCACCGATAATCATGAGAATCATCGGTAGTGGCATCCAGAGGGCTTTGGCTACACCCGGTGGGAGTCCTAAGTCCCTGAGCGATTGAATAAAACTTCCTTGGAGGTCAATTCCTGGATTCATATTTGCCGATAAGTGTATTTACTGAGGCTCGACCCGTCGGGTGTCGAATGCATGAATCATTCGCTTTGTGAAGATTTTTGTAAGCCTCATTGCTTAGTATATCGTTGGATGGTTATCCGCCCATCACCCGTCCTATGAACTTATCCTTATGAGGATAGTTAGTTTTTCTTCTGCGCTCTTATCGTTGAGCTAGCATGGCCAACTCCTGGGTATTGCATCTATAGTTTTGATAGTGATGAGTGATGCTTTCCTAAGTAAATTACCGATTCTAGATTGTGGATACGAGGATTTGGGGAACTCAGAGACGAACGCTCTGCTTCCTTAACCGAAATAAAAAATTTTTTTATCTATCTAAAGTTATGGTCAACTTCGGTTTTAATGGGGGTTCATTGTTGGGATGCCTGGATGTTATTCTAGCGATCGCTTACCTTGCTTGGTCTATCTTTGTGGTTATCGCTAGAGGACGAGAATTCGGTACAGTCTTTGTATTTCTGTTTGTAATTCAGGCATTAATCGCCCTGGGTACTCTAATTTTGTCAGGCTTGATTCTTATATTTCAGGGATGGCGACTTGACCCTATCTTACAGCTTGGTTATTTCCTATTAAACATCCTAATCATTTACGTTGGCCTTAAGGATGTCATCCTTTTAAGTTTAGTTGCGCCCAGAAATCAACGCTCTATTCGGTCTTAATATACAAACGGCATCGGGCAGAAGGCAGAAGACAAAGTATTGACTGACCAATGTTTCAGTATGAAAGCGAGAGTCAAGAGTCACCTTGGCGACTGCTACATCGATGTATATTGACCATTTTTGAATTTCCCGAAGCGACTGACATTTTCCCCGACGCCAACTCCCTATCGGTTGCTGGAAGTCGGGGAGTCAATCGTGTCTATTCATGGTAATGGATTTGCATCGCACTCGGCTCACCCTAGAATGTTCAGCAAATCCTAAATAGACCTTATTTTTTTTTAACCCAACCGTGATTTATGTGGCTTTGCCATTGCCATTACCATTGCTGGTGTTTGAAAAGCGCTGTTCGATGGGGGTGAAAGGAAGCCCGTGAGCGCCTGTGTAAACTTGGGTGGGACGGAAGATGCGGTTCGCTTCAAGTTGTTCTTTCCAGTGAGCTAACCAACCGGCTACGCGTGCGATCGCAAAAATCGGTGTAAACAAATCCGTAGGAATTCCTAGTTTTCTATACACCAAGCCGGAATAAAAGTCAATGTTGGCGTAAATCCCCTTATGACTTAATTTTTCCTCAACAACCCGTTCCAGTTCCAAAGCCACATCATAGTAATCATCGTGGCCAAACTTCTCAAACAGTTGTTCGGCTAACTGTTGCAGAATAATAGCTCGTGGGTCTTTCACCTTGTAGACTCGATGCCCGAATCCCATGATTTTTGCTTTACGCTGTACGCGATCTTCCACATAAGCACGGACATTTTCTACCGAACCAATTTCCTCCAACATGGTGAGCACTTCTTCATTCGCCCCTCCATGCAAGGGACCGGCCAAAGTTCCCACGGCTGAAGCTACTACCGCATAAGGGTCAGTTAAGGTCGAGGCTGTAACCATAGCCGAGAATGTGGAAGCATTCATCGTATGTTCTGCATGGAGCGTCAAACAGACATCAAACACATGAGCGGCTAACGGATCAGGCTCCTGCTCGTTGAGCATATACAAAAAGTTAGCCGAGTAACTCAAGTCATCGTTAGGCTTTACGGGGTCGTTGCCTTTACGCATTTGCTTGAATGCTGCCACCATTGTGGGGATTTTCGCCAATAGGCGTACGACAGCTTCCCGAATATAAGCGGGATTATCGAGAGCTCGCTTGGAATAGAAAAGACCCAAGGCGGCTGCGGAAGCTTGCAGCGCGTCCATTGGATGCCCCGTTTCTGGAAAGCACTTCATCATATCCCGAATCCGATACTTGATGCGCCGACGGTAACGAATTTCATGCTCAAAGGCTTCAAGTTCTTCCTTGGTCGGCAGCTCACCCCAGATCAGTAGATACGCTGTTTCCAGAAAGCTACTTTTCAATGCGAGTTCTTCGATACGAATGCCACAATACTCAAGTATCCCCTGTTTCCCATCAACATAGCTAATTCGGGATTGGGCGACAGGGATACCTTCTAAACCAGGTCTATACTCGCAAGCCGAAACAGTCATCTTTAACTAAAGTATGAGTTTGAATAGTCGCTCTCAGGCTACCGCGCCTGAAAATACTATATTAGTGGTTTGTATTACAAAAATCGTTAAATTATTATTATATTATCCACCTTGGGGAGGTTAGTAACACGAATTGGCTCTGGCCTATGGGTGATTTTGGGTTAGGGATATGGAGGCCGATGACTCCTGCTTTTTTGAGGACGATTTTTTCTTGAGCCGCTCCCCAGACTAAGGTTTCAGCCCAATTCCCTAAATCGGGTTGGTGGCCAACAAGCGCCAGGCATTTGTTTTGGGCGTCGTTCGGCCAACGTTGCTCTAACCAACTGACCCAAGCATGAATATCCCCTGATGGCGCGAGGGCGTCAGATTCTTCTACTTGGGAGGCTAGACCTGTTTTTTTGAGAATGGCGGCGGTTTCCCGAGCTCGCACCAAGGGACTGGTTAAAATCAGGTCAAAACGCAGTTTACGATCGCGCAGTTGTTTGGCGACTGTGGTCGTTTTTTGATGCCCCTTTTGGGTCAGAGGGCGTTCTTCATCCTGAGCGTAATCTTCTGTTCGAGCCGCAATACCGTGACGAATCAAATACAACTCCATAAACACACCCATTGAATGTTTGCCAATGAAACCCCCTCCCGACCTACTCAACAGATGAAGTATCGGGCATTCATGGTTCATGGTTCATGGTTCATAGCAATTTTCTCAGTTTTTCAATGAACAATGAACAATTAGCCATGAACAATGAACAATCGATTAGTCCGTATCGATCAAATTGTCCTTTGGATTCACCAACCGTGAGAGTTTTTGCTTGATTTGAATATCAAAGACTTCCCACTTCATTTTGGCGTACTCAGCATTGTCGTTAAAACTACCTAAAAACCCAATTGGAATTTCAAAGCCACCGGCCATCATCCGTCCCCCACCAAAAAAGCGGCCATTGCTATCCTGGCCAAAGGCTTCTTTGATGAATTCATCGGGGTCTAGGGTGAGTTTGTTGGTTCTCAATGAGCCAATCACCACTTCTAATTCTTGGTCTTCGTCATGGACGATTCCATACACAACTGCGGTGTGGACGTTTTCCTCAGTAACTAAAAAATCCGCCGCTTGGGGAATGGCATCGCGGTCATCATAACGGAGATAGCCGACGCCTGCGATCGAGAAATTATTTTGTAAGACGCGATTTTTGAGCGCTCGCTCAATCACATCCATCACCCGACGCGATCGCGCTGTTTGTAATACAGCATTGAGCAATTGGGGGTCATAAAATCGACTGAGATACCCCGCCGCCAAAAAATCTTCTTCCTGTGCCTGCATGAGTCGATTGGTATCCGATCGCAAACCGTGCATTAAGGCAGTTGCACACTTGACATGTTCGCTCACGCCACTGTCTAGTTTCAGCAATCCAGCCTGAAGATATTGAGTGAGAATCGTGGCCGTGGCTCGCGTGTGGGGACGCAAATCAATAAACTCTGCATCCAGCTCACCCTGAGTTCGATGATGATCGACTACAACGGTAATGGGAATATTGGCTTGCTGCACAAAGGGCATCAGTTGGCTGGTCGTACCCTGATTATCGATGAGGACACAGCCTTGATAAACCGAGAAATCTCGTTCTTTAAGTGTCTGTATGCTCCAGCGTTTGGCCGGTAGTTTCGTCAGCTTGACTAAGGCAATGTTTTCTTGGTGCGAAAGTGTCCCGGCATAGACAATATCGCATTGAATATCATACTGGTGGGCAATAAGCTGGTAAGCCCAAGCACTGGATAGAGCATCGGGATCGGGAAAGTCTTGGATGACCACAAGCTGACGGTCTCGGGCATGACGCTCTAAAGTCTCTCTCAATTCTTGGACTTTTTCCGATGAAGATGAAGCGTCCGTTGAGCGCTTTTGGGGAGACTGACGGGTGCTGCTACCAACCTGATTCATAGATTCATTTTGCTGTTGGGACTCAACAGTAATTGAATCCGAAGGCGTAGCGGATTGGAAAGAGTCATTGATAGTAGGAGTATGCGAGTTCGATGGCATATCTAGGTTGTTGTTAAGGTCAGTAGGGTTTTTGCCAGCGCCGCATCAATAGCATCAGATGGAGAGCAGTTAAGCCGTTGAATTGGTAGCGACCCACTTCTATTTTTGCAAAATAACCCATCAACCCGAGCCTATCTAGAGGTTAAGTTTTCCGACATTGACTCTATTGATAGATTTTTCAATTATCCTAAAATTGGGTAAATGTGGAAAAATATTAAATCCCGATTACATACTTTCTCCACTCTTGATGCGTTCCACCTTTGATATATTTGGCAACCTCAAAGTGCAGACTGCTGTAAGGCTTGCGAGGTTGATGCCGTAGCATCATGTTGGCTTCTTTAGGGGTACGGCTCCCTTTTTTGACATTGCAGCGTACACAGGCAGTGACAATGTTTTCCCAAGAATCTCCTCCGTGGCGTGATCGAGGAATTACGTGGTCTAAGGTCAAGTCATCGCCGGTGTAACCACAGTATTGACAGGAATGACCGTCTCGGTGGAGGATATTGCGGCGAGTTAACGGAATTTCCTTGTAAGGAACTCGAACGTAATGCCTCAGTCGGATGACTGTGGGGAGCGGGAACTCTGAGTAGACGAATTTGCCGTTGTATTCCACCTGCTCCGCTTTCCCTTTGATCAACAACACAACCGCCCGTCGCCAGTTGGTGATGTTGAGCGGTTCGTAGGAGGCGTTTAACACCAGAACCTTGCTCATGTGCGATCGACTTTAAGAGAATGTTTTTCAAGATACTAACACACGTAACTCCTGCTAGGTGATTGGAAGGGGAAATAGGAAATTGGGAATTAGTCTGAAAACCCTTAACACCAAGCTGAGATTAATAATATAGGTAGTGTTTATTACAGATAAAAACGCTATATGTAGTGTAATTTTTCAGTTTGAGGTGAGGAATTGGAGAGATTCAACTTTCTGATTTTCTGCCAACCAGCAAATAGGTAATCATTTCTCCTTTCCCTTTGATCTCAATGGGAGTTCGCTCCTCCAATAAGTAGTGATCGCGCAGGCGTTCGTAGGTATCTGAAGAAACTTGGATATAGCCAGGTATCCCTTGAGATTCCATCCGAGAAGCCGTATTTACGGTATCTCCCCAAAGGTCGTAGCTAAATTTTTTAATTCCAATCACACCGGCAACAACAGGGCCAGAATGAATGCCAATTCTGAGTTTAAAGGATTTACCTAATTCAACGTTGAGTTGCGCGATCGCTTCTTGCATATCTAAGGCCATTTCTGCGATCGCACGAGCATGGTGACGACGCGGAGTGGGTAAACCCGCCACCACCATATAAGCATCACCAATCGTTTTAATTTTCTCAATGCGATGGCGTTCTGCGAGTCGGTCAAATCGAGAGAAAATCACGTTGAGCAGTTCAACGAGTTCCGTGGGAGAGGTTTGGGTCGAGAATTTAGTAAAGTTCACCAAATCGGCAAACAAAACTGTCACATCTTCAAAGCTTTCGGCAATCGTACTTTTACTGCGCTTCAATCGTTCAGCAATGGGTTGAGGCAAAATATTGAGCAACAGCAATTCCGCTCGTTTACGAGCTTCGCGCAAGGCCACATCAGACCGTTTACGTTCTGTTACATCAATTACACTACCTTCGTAATAGAGTAGATTCCCCTGAGTATCTCTGACGGTACGGATATTTTCCGAAATCCAAATTTGGCTTTTATCCTTACGATAGACCTGAGATTCTACATCAGATAAAAAATCTTCCCTCTTCATTAAAGCGGCTAAATCATCCCGTCGCATCGGTTCAACATAAAGTTGCTGGCCGATATCCGTCACCTGAGCCATGAGTTCTTCTGGGGAAGAGTAGCCTAAAATTCGAGCAAGGGCAGGATTAGCCGTCATGTATTTTCCGTCCGGAGTCGCTTGGAAAATCCCTTCCGTGGCCTTTTCAAAAATCGTGCGATATTTCTCCTCCGCTTGCTTGAGTTTTATATTTTGTTGCTGTAGCTGTTTTTGCAAGTTCCGAATCGTGAGGTGAGTGGCGACTCTGGCTTTAACTTCTTCTTGTTGTACCGGTTTAGTAACATAATCTACAGCCCCCAAATTGAATCCTTTAACCTTATCGACTGTATCAGAGAGCGCCGTCATGAAAATGACAGGAATGTGCCGAGTGGCAGGATTCTCCTTTAGACGACGACAGGTTTCAAACCCATCAATTCCGGGCATCATAATATCTAATAAAATTAGGTCAGGATGGGCGTATTCAACTTTTTGGATTGCACTTTCTCCATCCTGAGCTACTAAAACTTTGAATCCTGAGTCTGTTAAAAAATCAAATAAAACACCCAAATTTGTGGGTTTATCATCAACAATAACAATAATACCTTGATTGATTTCACTACTCATAATATTCAAGTTTAATTTATGATAACTAAGGAAAAATTCATCAATGATTAGGGTTTAATAAGGGAGTAAAAACAGTGCGATCGCGTCCTAGATGCTTAGCTTGATAAAGTGCTTGATCGGCCGATGCAATTAAAACATCCGGAGAGCCTTGATACCAAGGAATAGTGCAAGAGACTCCAATACTAACTGTTACGTACTCACTAATGGGAGATTTGGGATGAGCAATTTTTTGCTCTCTCACTAATAACTGAATCTCATGAGCCACTCGCATCGCTCCCTCTTGGGGAGTATTCGGCAAAATGACTGCAAATTCTTCACCTCCATAACGAGCCACTAAATCGGCTGGGCGCTTAACCCCTTGCCTCATGGCTTGAGCAACTTGCTGCAAGCATTCATCTCCAGCTTGATGACCTTTACTATCGTTGTAGAGCTTAAAAAAATCAACATCACAGAATAGTAACGATAAGGGCAATTGCTCTCTCACTAAAATTTTCCAAGCTCTGCTGAAAAATTCATCAAATCGACGTCGATTGGCCACCTGAGTTAAGGCATCAACCGTAGCCAATCGCTGTAGTTGTTGATTCGCCTCTTGAAGAGCCGCTTCAGCCTGATGACGCTGCTGAATTTCTTGTTGCAATTGAAAATTTTGCACTTGGAGGCTATACCTGAGTCTCTGAATCATCAGGTGAGTATTCAGTCGTGCTAATACAATTTCTTTGGGAGTCGGTTTAATAATATAATCAACGGCTCCGAGTTGAAATCCTTTAACCACGACTGCGGTTTGAGATAGAGCCGTCATAAAAATTACGGGAATATCTTGGGTAGATTCATCCGCTTTCAATCGGCGGCAGGTTTCAAACCCATCAATTCCCGGCATAATTAGGTCTAGAAAAATCACATCGGGTTGATGAGATTGAGCGATTTGAATTGCATCTTCACCATTACGAGCGATTAAAATCTGGAACCTCGCCTCAGTCAAACAATCAAATAAATCCTCTAAATTAGTCGTGCTGTCATCAACAATGAGGATAGTACCTTTATCAGGATGTTCGGCAGTCATTCATTCCCTTTCATATACTTTCTAACAAATTCCAGAATTTGCTTTTCCTGAAAACCTTTAGCCAACTGACTCAATTGTTGAGCAAAGGGTACAAATTTTGGATCTAACTGTTCGAGATTCTTGGCTTGCTGGCGGATACCTCGAATATCACCCATCATTGCCAATTCATACAGAACCGTTAATTCTGTAATCGGTGGAGGGATAATAGGTGTTTGAATTGTTAAGTCTGGTGATGGAACTAGGCTTTGAGATTCTTCTAGAGCAACGCTACGATTGACGATATTTTTAGCGGCTTTTCCGGGTATATTCCCGCCTCGATGGTGTGGGTTAACCCGTTCTACTATGCAATCGTCAAATTCCCTTAATTTACTCCGTCCTGGTATGGGTGTCGCTTCATTGTTTCCTGGAGCGATCCCATTCCATTTTTTATGATAACGTAACTGTTCTAACAGTTTTTCTACCTGCACAGGTTTAGAAATAAAGCCATCATAACCGGCGGCTAAGCATTTCTGTTGCTCATCCTCAAAGGCGTTTGCCGTTAGGGCAATAATGACCATTTCATCTGAGTTCGGTAACTGTCGAAGTTTATGAAATGTCTCAAAGCCATCCATCCCTGGCATGACCCTATCTAATAATATGAAATCTGGTTGAAATTGTACCGCTTGTTCTAAACATTCTTGACCATTTTTAGCTTCTATCACTTCAAATCCCAATGGAGAAAGCAAGTCAACTAAAACTGAGCGATTTTCCCATTGATCGTCTACAACCAGAATTTTATATTTTTCGTTGAAATTAATGATGTCCTCGGCAATAGGCTCAGGGACTTCAAGCTCTTCCATTACGGACGGTAAATCTAAATCTAGCCAGAATTGACTTCCTTGACCTAAACAGCTTTGAACGTGAAGTTCACTTCCCATTAACTGCACCAATTTTTGGCTAATAGCGAGTCCTAATCCTGTTCCTTCTGCTTGACGGCTAGGGTCGCCAATTTGATGGAAAGGTAGAAAGATTTCCGTTAATCGATCAGAAGGAATTCCAATACCAGTATCTTCAACAATGAAGCGCATTTTTGTAGAGGGAAATGCGGTATTGGTAGATAGATTTAGAGCATCTTCTCCCTGCCCCAAATCTCCAGTATCTGTAACATAACCAACTTTAAACGTGACTCCCCCTGTATCTGTAAATTTGACAGAATTACCTAAGAGATTAATCAGGACTTGCCGCAAGCGTTTCTCATCTCCTCGCACACTTTCCGGGAGTTCAGAAAGTAACTCATAACGGAAGAATATATTTTTTTGTTCCGCATGAATACGAACCATCTCAACAATAGTTTCCAGAAAATGAGGGAGCTGAAAATCACTTAGATACAGTTCCATTTTCCGAGCTTCAATTTTGGAGAGGTCTAAAATATCATTGAGCAGCGTTAATAAGTGTTCACCACATTGGTGAATGATTCCTAACTGTTCCTGTTGCTTGGTGCTGAGATTAGGTTCTCGTTTGAGAATTTGGGCGTATCCTAAAATCCCATTTAAGGGTGTACGTAATTCATGGCTCATGTTGGCCAAAAATTCACTTTTAGCCCCACTAGCCGCTTCAGCAGCAAATTTAGCTTGCTTGAGCATCTTTTCCGTTTGTTTGCGATCGCGAATATCTCGGAAAATGCCTTGAGCAATTTTTTTTCCCTGAACATCAACGACGGTTGCACTCACCTCCACCGGCACAGGTGTACCGTCTTTGTGGCACAAGGAAAGCTCAGTTTGCAATACTCCCCCTGCCTCAATATGTTTCTGAAAAATTGCTGTGTATTGCTCCCGTCTTTCAGGACGTTGAATTTCAGTTTGATGCAGTCCAATCAGTTCAGTTCTAGAGCGTCCTAGAATTTTTTCAGCCATTTGATTGGCTTCTAAAATCATCCCCGTTTCTGCATCTACGGCGATAATCGCATCTCCAGCTGATTCTACTAGCAAACGATATTTTTCTTCCGTTTGGCGCAGAGCAGCTTCTGCTTGCTTGCGTTCAGTAATATCTCGGCTGTACCAAATTCTGCCATAGCAACTCCCGGAGGATGAAAGCACAGGTGCCGAATACATTTCAAAAATGCGTCCATCACTTAATGGAAATTCATCATAGCTAGTTTCCGTGGGATGAGCGTAGAGATACTCTGCTTTGGCGAGGAATTCTTGGGGATTCTCTAAGGGAGACAGTAATCCTTTTAATAACCTGCCTTCATCACTCGGCTCAATGGTTTGGGGGGAAATTTGCCATAACTGACAAAAGCGCTGATTGTAGGATGCCATTTGATGATTTTCATCAATCACTAAAATGCCATCAATAGCCGCTTCTTGTTGAGCTTTAAGCATGGCATTACTGCGAAGCAATTCCTCTTGAGCCAAGGATCGCTCAATCGCAATGCGAGCCAGTTGAGTCGCTTTAGCGGTCAGTTCTTGTTCGTAGCGGTTGGGAGTATGGGTTTCTCGGTAATAAATGGCAATGGTGCCTAATACTTTCCCAGATGTGGAACAAATGGGTCTAGACCAACAGGCTTTTAATCCGTAGGAAAGGGCTAAATCTCGGAAATCTATCCATAACGGATGCGTTTCAATATCCTCAACGACCACGGCTTCTTCCCAGTAGGCCGCCGTCCCGCAGGAACCCGCATAAGGGCCAATCGTAATGCCGTCAATCGCTTGGTTGTAGGCGTTGGGGAGACTGGGTGCAGCAACATGGCGCAGCGTCACTCCATTTTTGTCTAAGAGCAGGAAGGAACACAAACACCCCGGAATTTGACGTTCGAGTAACTGGGCAATGGTGCTGAGTACCTCTTGCAGATGTGCACCTTTGGCAATGGTTTCCAGGATATGATTTTGTTCAGCTAAGAGGGCTTCGACTTGTTTGCGATCGCTAATATCACGACCCTCGGCAATTAATAGTACCGCTTCACCTGATTCGTCTTTAAAGGGCTGTAGGGAAAAATCAATCGTCATAATCGCCCCGGTTGCGCCTCGGATTTCTACCTCATAACGCACAAATTCGTCCTGACTCGCTGCTGCAATTGCCCGTTTGAGTTGCTCTTGTTTGGGTGAAAGGCTTGGAGATACAGCATCAGAGGTAGGTGGACAACGGTTTGAATGATCTGGAGTCCACCACTGAGTTTGCCAAAATGGCTGGTTAATTGCTTCTAAACACGGGTGCCCGCCAAATTCTAATGCCGCTTGATTGGCCTCAAGTACCGTGCCATCGGTGTTTAAGAGCCAAGTCAATTGGAAGGTGTGATTAAAAATGGCACGAAATCGGCGGTCATGATTTAGACAATCTTTTTCTAGTTGCTTGACAAAAGTGATATCTTGTGAATAACCTAAAATCTGAGACGGCAAACCCTGCGAATTGCGATCAAAAATCGTTTCCTGACTTTTGAACCAGCACCACTGTCCATTTTTATGTTGTAGCCGATACTCTAGGGTTAAGATATCCTGATCGCTCACCGCCTCAAGGCACTGGCGATGTTGAGTAATACAGTCTGCGTCATCCGGATGCACCAGAGTCAACCAACTATCAACGCCTAAAATTTCTGAAGTTGAGTAACCGAGTGCCTGAGCAAACTGACGATTCACATAAAGATAGTGTTGAGAACTCCAGTCGTAGAGGTAGGCTAGGTGCGGTGTCACCTCTAGCAGGCGTTGCTGAAACTGCGGGTTTTTCTCAACCGCCTCTTCTCCCTGCGAGTCAACCGTTGTTAGGGGTAGCAAACAACTTGTTTTTTGGCTTAATTTCGATGCAGGTTTATTCATAGTCTTGAGAGAGAATTGACGAAGAGACGGACTTTGCCACCGGAGATTCTGGAAGTTTTAATACTATTGTGACGAAGATACACAACAGCAGTCTGTATTCTTTCATCTGTATTCTTTCAACTGATATAGCAAAAGGCAAAAGGCAGACGGCAGACGGCAGAAGGAATAAGGATTTTCATGACTTCGTTGTGTGCGGCACACATAGGTGTCTAACTCCTGACTCGGAGACTCGGAGACTCGGAGACTCCTAACTCCTGCTATATCTGCCTTTTGTATCGTTCATTCTGACCTGTAATGCGTTCTAAACTGTACTAATTAATGGGGAGGAATCTGTACCTTCTCAGGTTTCTGATTCCCGATGAATGTGGAACCAGAGTGTATTGATGTGAGGAGTGAAGGATGATGCAAGAATTACAACCCACAAACCGAGTGACATCTTGCCCACTCAATGATACAAAAATGGGTGTGGGTGATGCGTTTAGTGAGCTTTGCCAACGGGCTTGGGTCGAAATTGACCAAGGAGCTTTAGCCCATAATGTACGGCAGTTGCGGCGACTTTTGTCCCCATCCACCCAATTGATGGCAGTTGTGAAAGCGGATGCTTATGGGCATGGTGCAACTCTGGTGGCTCGTATTGCGATCGCATCCGGTGCCAGTGGGCTATGTGTAGCCACATTGCAAGAGGGGATTCAATTACGGGAAGCGGGAATCGAAGCGCCTATCTTACTGTTAGGAGCCATCAATAGCCCCGAGCAAGTTCAAGCGATCGCCCATTGGCAATTAGAACCTACAATTTGCAACCCTCAGCAAGCCCTGATTTTTTCCGAAACCCTCCGGGATTGCCAAAAAAACTTGCCGGTGCATCTTAAACTCGATACCGGGATGTCGCGCTTGGGAATGCCGTGGCAAGAAGCAACTGAGTTTGTGCAATGGGTGAAGCGATTGCCCCATTTAAAAATTGCCAGCATATATTCCCATCTGGCTACGGCGGATAGTCCCGATCCAACGATTATGAAATTACAACATCAGCGATTTCAGGAGGCGATCGCCCAATTGCAAGACGCAGGCATCAATCCCCCTCGTCTACACCTAGCTAACTCGGCCGCAACGTTAACTGACTCAGGATTACACTACGACGGGGTACGAGTAGGACTCGCTCTCTATGGACTCTATCCGGCAGAACATTTGCATAATACAGTGAATCTGCAACCCGTCATGCAAGTTAAAGCCCGTGTAACACAAGTGAAAACGATTCCGGCGGGTACGGGTGTTAGTTATGGATATCAATTTGTGGCAGACCGAGAATTGCGCCTGGCTGTGATTGGGATTGGTTATGCTGACGGTATTCCTCGGAATCTGTCCAATAAACTGACGGTTCTGATTCGTGGGCAGCAGGTCAAACAAATCGGAGCGATTACGATGGATCAGATGATGCTTGATGTTAGTACGATTCCTGATTTGCAGACTGGGGAAGTCGTCACCCTCATCGGGCAAGATGGCAACTTCCAGATTTCTGCTGACGATTGGGCTCAAACATTAGGAACCATTTCTTGGGAAATTTTGTGCGGCTTTAAGCATCGGCTACCGCGTGTGACCATTAGTACACAGAAGCTAGTGTAGCGCTATGTTAGGGGTGAGGTATGCCTCGCCCCCACAGATTCATTAATTTTTGTTATGAGTTAAGGTCTATGAATTTCTACTTACCAATCGATCGCAACCATCATTACAATCGTCTGGAGTAGAGGTAAGTAGCCGAACATCAATAAACTTAGGTATGTCAACAAATGTTAAGAGACTAAAACCCTCTTTCTTGATGCCTTGGAGCCTTCTGCCTTGCCTCAACAACAAATATTAATGCCCACCCACTTATTAGGAATGAGTTTGGCTTTTGATGTTGCCCCCGTGCTAAATCGTTTAGATATGACTTCGTGGTTTAACAAAAACCTGATCGATTTAGGTTTCCAAGTCGGTACAAAGCTGCTGTGGGCACTGGCCATTCTCCTCATCACTCGCTATTCTATCGGTCTAGTTGCTAGGGCAACTCGTAGGGCATTAAGCCCCCTAGAACCAACGTTGCGAAAATTCCTGGTTCAGGCGATGGAAGTCCTGACGTTAGTTGTGGGAATTGTGGCGTTTTTGGGCGCTGTGGGCATTCAAGCCACGAGTTTAGTTGCAGTAGTGGGGGCTGCGGGTTTAGCCATTGGTTTGGCGTTGCAAAATACCTTATCCCATTTTGCAGCAGGGGTGATGCTCCTCAACCAGCGTCCGTTTGAAGTGGGTGATTTTATCGAAGGGCCTTCGGGGGTGAAGGGTGTGGTCGATACGATTGGGATTTTCTCTACTACAGTGGTGACACCGGATAATGTCAGGATTACAGTCCCCAACAATAATTTGTTTAGTGGGGTGTTAAAAAATACAACCGCCATGGGGACACGACGGGTGGATTTAAAGATTGATATTGGCGATCGCCCGATAGAACCGACAATGGGTTTACTGCTGTCTTTGGTGCAACCTCATCCCTTGATTTTAAATAACCCTAAACCCACTTGCCAGGTCGCATCTATTTCTCCAACATCTACGACGGTTTACTTACGTCCTTGGTGTCGGGCTGATGTGTACGAACAAGTTCAATCCGATATTTTGCAATGTGTGAAGGAAGCGCTCAAGGATGAAGATTTATCGGCTACTCTTGAGCAAGACCCGATTGAAGACCCTTGGCTGAGTAATAGTTAAGTCTGCCCTCCGGATTTCTAGACTTGCCCAGCAAGCAGACTTAACCTTAAACCGTCAACAGATTTAAGCGCTAACGGCCTCCAAGGATTTCGCGGGAGTTTCCAGCAACTTTGTGTACAGTTCACTCAACTGATGAGCAACGCCATCCCAGCTAAACTGAGTTTCTACACGAGTTCTGGCATTGCGTCCCAATTGATCTCTCCACTCTGGGTTGCCCAGAATCCGATCAATCCCAGTGGCAAAGGCCACTTCATCTTTGGGAGGAGCAAGCAGACCGGTTTCTTCGGAAACAACGGTAAATTGCAAGCCTCCGACATCGCTAGCAATGACGGGTGTACCACAAGCCATCGCTTCAATGGCAACTAAACCAAAGGGTTCGTAGTGGCTGGGAACTACAGTGATGTCAGCCGCCGTGTAATAAGCTGGCAGGATGTCATCGCCAATGCGTCCAGGGAATGTGGTTAAGTTTTTCATCCCCAGTTCGTCAACAATTTTCTCAATCCGTTCCCGTTCTTTGCCATCGCTTTGACCGGGACGAGAACCACCACCAATAATCAGTTTGAGCTTCTCGTCATGGCTGAATTGCGAACGTCCTACAGCGCGGACTAAGGTTTCAATGCCTTTGCGTTCGTCAAAGCGTCCTACATAGAAGACAACTTTAGCATCAGGTTCGATCCCTAAAGTGGCTCGTGCGGCTTCTTTGGTCATGGAACCAAAGCGGCGAATGTCAGTGCCACAGGGAATAATGTCGATATTGCCTTTGGTAGACACGAGCGATCGCATGTGTTCCTGCTCTTGAGGACTCGTCGCTACGATTCGCTCTGCCGTCTCTAACACGGATTTTTCTACACCCAAGCGAGTGCTAGCAATCATGGGGATTGCAGCAATCGATTTGTATTTAACAGCTCCCAAGGAATGGTACGTATGGATTTGCTTGATGGATTGGCGCTTTTTGAGTTCCATTCCCACCCAAGCAGAAATCCAATAATTGGTGTGAACCAAAGAATACTCGATTCCTGAGTGCTGTTGAAACTTGATTAATTCTTCGACAAACGCGCCAGCATATCCAAAAATCTCGTCTCGTGGTACAAACTCCTCTGGCCCTGCTGTTAGACGAATGGTCCGGCAGCGCGGACCATGTTCAACAATTTTGGGCTGCTCTGCGTTTGCACAACGGGTAAACATATCTACGTGCCACCCTTGCTTAGCAAGAGCTTCACCGACTTGGCGCACGTAGACGTTTTGTCCCCCAGCTTCTTCTTTGCCGATTTCCACTGCTGGGTCGCCGTGAACCGAGATTAGAGCAATGTGCTGTGTGCTGTTATTGTCCATAGGTTTGTTGTGTTCTTGATTTTGACGAAGGATAGAACCGATGGGCGGTTTGTACTTTTACCCCGCTTTCCCCTCATCGCGAACTTTCTTTCATTTTATTTAAGAAATGTTAAGGGTCAAGAGCCTAATGTTTGCAATCTTTGATTAGGGAGAGATTTTCAACTAGTATGCAAATCCCATGAACTGCCAATCGGTTAGCGCTGCATGCGCTTGTTTGCTTGGACTTTTCCTCCAATTGCTCAGAAAGAATCAATCTTTCCTAATGGGAGAGGGGTGGCTTTTTTCTTTGCAGCATCAGTAGTATACCGTTGAGTGCCTAAAGTTGCAAAATGTAAATTCCATGGGAGCCTAAAAACACGGTCTAGCTGGGGATTAAGGATGATTTCAGGTTTGAGTAGCCCCAGCAAACTGATGCAAAATTGCCAAGTTTTCCAGGATTTACAGCTTGGATTATGCAAATTTTTTATCTATTGAGGCTAAATGATTACTTTTTATAAACTCAAACCCTAATCCGCCTGAAACCCTAGAGGCATTGCCATTGAACGTGGTATACTGGATAGGCTGGAAAATGATGAGAGAGTTTTTTTTTATTTGAAGTCTCAAATAACTTCAACTTGATTCTCTTCTATCCCAAATCAGCAAACCCTTCTTCGGAAGGTTACATAGTGGAGAGGTGGCTGAGTGGTCGAAAGCGGCAGATTGCTAATCTGTTGTACGGTACGTAAGGCCGTACCGAGGGTTCGAATCCCTCTCTCTCCGTACATTTAGAGCAAAAACATCCGTAACTTCCCATTTATACGCATTTCTGACCATTGGTGTGGATAGACGCTGGGAATAGTTAAATCCTCCCCCGTTAAAAAGACGGAGGATTTGTTATGGGTATGGCTAAAGACATATAAACAACAAAGCCTCTATCTCTTCCATCCAAGCGAATGAATAGGCTTCTCACCGCTTGCTGTCCTCGTTCTCGTATTCTCCTGTAATACTTGTAATACGAAGATGAAGCCCCCTTGAACCGATCCATAGTCTTAGGGGGCTTGGCTTTAGCTTAAGGACTCACACTTGGAACCGTTTCCTTTAGAAACCCAGACCGGAGAACTGATAGCCGACACCTAGGGAAATACCGATAGAAGTTGTGTCTCCAAAGAAACCAGCATTCACTCTAGCATTGGCAATAAATTGGGCAGACAGAGGGACATCTGCACCTCCGGTCACTAAGAAACCTACTGTATTATCATCAGAAGTACTAAAGGCAACACCTCCTCCAACAAAAGGAGCAAAGGGAATCGGTTGAAATGGATCGGCTGACTGTAAGATGAAGTCGTAAGTTAGGGGCAAGAGAAAATCGGTACTCTCTCCAATCAGGACGGCTGGTCGAAACGAGATATTGCGAGTTAAGCCAATTTTACTGTTAATCATAAAAGCACCCTGACCGATAGCAGTGTCACCGCTTAAGCCTAGGTTTCCGCCAATCCCGATGTAACTACGACCTCCACGAGTAGCACGGCCGGGTTCAATATCCTCAATACTTTGAGCAACGGACGTATCTTCTGCTTGCTCAGAGTAAACTTCTGAGCGAGGGGATGTTTGTGGTTGCTCTGTCAGATGAGTGGCAGAAGTCGATAAAGTTCCTGGGATAGCTTCCGCTTTAGGGGCTTCCGCTAGAGTAGTCGGTGTATTTGGCTGATGATTATTAACTGTCTGTATCGGTTGTGTTTGGGTATCGGCTGGAGACGACGGAAACTCTGCCCAATCAGTTTGTTGCCTATCGAATGGAATTAATTGTCCTTCTGAGATAGGTGCAACATTGGGATTAGAGTCCAGTGGGTCAACAGCGATAACAGGATTTACAGCAGGCTCAACCGTTTGTGAGGTGGCAGACAAGGGTGTAGAGGATTCTACTACGTTCATCGGCGCATCAACTGGAATAGATGTACCGATAGATGCGGAGTCTACGGCAAATGAATCAGCGTTTGGGGTTTGAGCCCTAGCAGACCCAGTATTACTCACAAACGTTAACGCCGTCAGACTGAGTAGGAAGGAAATGAGCTTAAAAGAGATTTTGTTCACGGTCACCCCTCGGAAATAAATAATGTTAGACAGTGCAAGAAGCAAAACTTATTAGCTAATTTTCTCGGATTTTGGGCTTTAGATCACTAAAATCCCTGAGGTAAATTTAGAGGATTCTACCGCTTAACGCTACCTACTCTGGAGTAGATTTAACAAAAAAATCGTCTATCACGGGGGAGATTGAGGAATGTATCCTAAGATAAATTCTTCAAGCGAGGGATAGGGAAGATGGGAAAGAGTGGAAAATCATCACAGGAAACGGCAGGAAGCCCCTTTCTTCTAGGGTAGAGGAGGAATCGCCATCCGCCGCTTTGTTGTTTGCTAAAAAATACAAATAACAAACAACCAACAACCGTCCTTTAGGTAGGGGATGAGTTAATCACCGATTTGACTCATTGCGGCAACAACCTGCGCTGACACAAAGGGCAGAAGTTTTAGATTTTTCGCGGGTGTTTTTCCTTCGGTAAATGCAACAAGCAAATAGGGACGTTGGGAGGGGAGTTCGATGTAGGCAGCGTCGTGGCGGACTTGAGAAGTCCAGCCGGCTTTAGACCAAAGCTGAGACTCTTGAGGAAGGACTTCACCCAAGAAACCCGTCACCTGATTTTCCTCATCGGGTTTCCAGTCAGAGGGGTTGAGGCTACGTTGCATTAACTTCATCATCGCTTGCGATCGCGCTGACGAAACGGCCACCCCTCCCACAATACTGTGCAGCAACCGGGCGGTGGCATTGGTTGTCAGCATATTACGGTTTTCCATCAATTCGCCTAAAAACGCCCGTTCCCGGCCATAGGGGCCATCTCCCCAAGTTTTTTGGTTGATATTCAGGGTTTCCAGTTCTTCCCAACCTAATGACTGATAATAACGGTTAACGATATTACGCTGAAACTTCCAGGTTTCAAAGGGATTCGAGGGTAACTCAGGGCCGCTGGTGGTGCCGCTTAAAACATCAACAACGAGGCTGGTGGCATCATTGCTAGAATCGATAATCATATCTCGAATGGCTCGCTCTAACTCAGCCGAGGCAGAAACCATGCCCCGTTCTAACCACTCTTCAATTGCCACCAGATAGAATAATTTCACCACACTGGCTGGATAAATGCGCTCCACACCTCGATAGCTAAAACCTCGGACTGGGTATTTCCAAAATTCTTCGGCTGAAAGTGCGCCCCCGGTATTTACAGAGATGGGAGGGTCGTAGACAATCCAAGTCAGAGCAATTTGATTGCGTGCTAGTCCGGGAAATTCAGCCCAAGTGGCTTCTAGGATGTCGTGGCCTAGTTTTTCGAGTTGTTCGTCTTTCCGGAAAAATGTCATCAGTCGCCGTTAGGGATTAGGAGTTTGTTTTGATACTTTGGGATGTTGCCGTTTTAAACCAAAAAGCGTTTCATAAAACCACATTAGTCACTCCAATAGTTTCCAGTACCATCCATCCAATGAATGCCACATATAGCCCCAGCATCAGCCAGCATTCCCACTTACTCAGCGCTAAGTTTGTACGCAGCATAGCGAATAGGATAATCGTTGCTAGGGTGAGGACAGCCATCATGGGCGCTACTCTAGCAAAATCAATGGCTGAGGCACCCGCAATCAGGACACCAACTGGAATGGCAATCAGCAGGTCAAAAATATTGCTGCCCAAGACATTAGCGAGGCTAATGATACCTTGACCTTTACGAGCAGCTCTGATACTTACAAACGCATCGGGTAAGCTAGTGGCTGCCGCAATGACAGTAATACCCCATAAGAAACTGGGTGTGTTGAAGATATTCCCCAACCCGATCGCCGATCGCACCAGTCCCTCCACCGCCGCTACAATTAGCACCAGGCTGAATAACAAGCGCAACCACTCCTTACCCACCTTGATATCTTTAGGACGAGGTTCATCGTTTTCCTGTTCTGCTGTATCCTGCTGCTGAAGGAACAAATACACGCCATAAAGTGCAACGGGCATCAGGGCAATAGGTCGAGTCATCGTCCCCTGCCACTGGCTACCTTCTACGGGGTGATAAATCAGCGAAAAGGCAAACGCTAACAGCAGTACAGTTACGCTGGTAATATAAAATTGGGCATCTTTGTAGACCAACACCCGATCGGCCGCTAAGCGTTCGTCGCCCACCAGCCCAGAAATTCCAGGAATTACTAAAATATTGAAGATAGCTGAACCGACGATCGCAGATACACCCAGTTCAAATTGTCCATGAATGAGCGTTGCAATAACAGTGCTGGAGAGTTCCGGAAAGCTAGACCCAACGGCTTCAATTACAGCGCCTTGAACCACAGGCGGTAACTGATAATAGGATGCCAGACGTTCGGCCGACTTTTCCAGCATGAAGCTGCCTTGCCAAATGACAGCCGTAGATAGCACAATCAGACCGATGTATAAAAGTAATTGCATCGCGTCTACCGAGTAGTTTAAACAACGTTAAGGACACCGAAGATCATCACGCCTAGATAAACCAAATAAACTGCATTGAGTGTTAGCACCTCCCAAAGCTCAAAGCTCTGTTTTTCAGAACCAAATTTGATCAAGGCAGCATACACCGCTCCCAGCAGTGCCACAAAACCCAGGTTGACTGCATACAGCAGGAAATTTTCTACAGGCAACGTCGCCAGTGCTAGGGGGAAAAAGGCGAGTGTCATTGTCACCGTATTGTCAGCAATCACGCCTGTCGCCGCCGCCGTAACCTGCCCACTTTTTGCCAAACTCCAAGTAGAAAATACTTCGGGTGCAATGCTCATGGTTGATGTAATGAACAGCCCACCAATTAGCTTGGAAATTCCTAAGGCTGACACAATATTTTCTGTAGCTGTGACGGTAAAGTAAGCACCCAGGGCAAGCACGGCGACACCTATGACAGCGAGAGTAATCTGTTTCTTACTCCATTTCACCTCTTTGCCTTTCTGACGCTTGCGTAGGATTGCCTGTGCCAGATAAGCAAAGTAAGCTGCTACCATAATCCAGCCATCAATGGGTTGAAGACCACGCCAAGGTTTAGGGATAGTCAGCAAGGCAGCTAGGGTGATAACTCCTAGATAGGGGAGTGCTTGCACAGTTAACGCCTCCCGTTTGACACGCATTACCCGCTTTTTTCGCTGATGGTTATGGGTGTTCTCCTGGCTATTTGATGAGCGTTCATGATTGGCTGACGGATTATTTTGCTTACGGGAACCCCATTGAGAGGCAATGTAGGCGGTGGTAACAATTGCAGGAACAGAAATAATATTTGAACCTAAAAGATTACCAAGCCCAATGTCAGAAAGACCACGAATCGCACTGACAGCATTGGTACCGAATTCTGGACTAGCCGTAGCCAAGGCAACGAAAGCCGCCCCTGCTGCTTCTGTCAATCCCCACTGTTTCCGCAGTTTCTTGAGCGGTTCAGCTAAGTGATCGGCTCCCCAATGTGCTGCCCACACAGCACACAGGAGAACGGCGATCCACAAAAACAACATTTTATTGAGACTCCTAAGGTGTTAAGCCTAGCTAAATTGATTTTCTAACTTCTGCTAGCGCCGATGTAACGCTCTTGAGTTAGTTAGAAACTAGTTTGACAGTAATATCGGAGCTTATGCATCGGCTATTGTGTATAGTTCATCCCATGAAAGATTTGGAGCCTCCCTAAAATTTTGCAAGAACTTAGGGCGTACCTCTGTCATACCAAATCCGTATTGATAGCCCCCCTTTCCAAGCTAGTATTTTTTCTCCCCTGCTCCGAAAGAGTTCCCCTGCCCCGAGAGCCTGTCAAGGAATAAAGGGGTGTTCTGACCGGATTTGGTATCATCAAGGTAAGCCCCTGGTTTCTCTTACAGAGGACGATTTACAAAGGAATCAGATCAGAAAGCGAAAAGGGAAGCCAATCGAACTTGGCACATAAAGCTAGACCAGTGAGCGCAATACCTAACAGGAGTAATAGTGTATCTCCTAGATCAAGACCTCCGAGATTGGGTCGCTTGGTTTGATACCCTCGCATCGCTAGTGATGACATCAATGTGGGTCCGCGTCTAAGCACTGCGAACAGAACTGGAAACGAGATTCTTAAGGAATTCCAGATGAAACGAAAGGGACGCTTCAAGCTCAAATCGACGCCCTTAATTTTCATGGCATCAGCAATTCGGAATGCCTCACCCAAGGTGACGTACAACAGGCGATACGACAATCCAACGGCAAAGGCAACCACCGGGGGGAAGTAAAGCGATCGCATCCCATCGGTTAAGCTTTCAGCATCAATTGTGGATAACAAGCTAACACTGATGACAATCGCGGCTGTCCATGCCAAGATCAAGCGCAACTCGGCGGCAGCAGTTTCCACTAATGCGCCAAAGTTCCCTGCCAACAGCTCACCACCGGCTGGGATAATGAGCAGTGCGAGGAAGGTTGGGATGTGAATTGCCCAGAACAGTAGCACCCATTTCCAGGGAGTGTGAGCTGCCACCGCCAGAATCAATCCCAAAAGAGTCACTACCAGCATCCATTCCCAAGTGGGTGCTAGGAATATGTAAAAGAACAGCAGGATTAACAATACAATTTTCACACAACGACGTAGCCTCGATTACCGCATGTACGAATCCTGCCACTAAGCAAGCGATAAAAACACGAACTTTATTCAGTGGGTGATTTCCAATGACGTAGGCGGAGCTAAAGAAGCCTATCACGTAACCGACGGCCCCAATTGGATCATCGATTTCATAACCCTCCAGCATATCCCGCAGGAATTCTCCCAGCATTGCTCCAACCGAGACAGCGAATGCGGCGCAGCCTGATGGAACAAGAGCGATGAGCGACATGGGGAGGAAAAAAGGTTTAAAGTCGATATCAACTGGAATTTCAGGAATCGCTTCTGTAAACGTCAGCAGGATGAAAAAGCTCACCGTACTCAGCACACCGACTATGATTAATTTAGCTTTGTAAGCATTATCCATTTTCACATTTCCTACTTTATTTTTCTGGTGGCCTGCTACTGCAACTGCATTTCAGCATGGGTTACATTATTGAGAGCCACTGCGATTTGAATGCTGATCTAATGCAATTTCATTTGCTTGCTGAAATTATGCAAGTTTTGCATCAGAGAATCTCAAAACTTTGCCACATTCAAACGACAAAGCCAGCACTGATGCAATAGCTTTGCAGTACGAACATTCCTGTTCACACACAAACTTTTAATACTGTTAGAAATTTAGCGAGTAGTGGCAGTAAGCTTGAACATTTTTAAGCGTCAAAACCAGTACTCAATCCAAATGTTCTCTACCTGTTCGCTGACGTGCTTACCTCTTAAGAGAGATATTGAGAGGTTTATTACCCTATTTATCCAACACTTAAAATTAAGTTAATCTAAACTTAATTTACCACTCTGAGATTAAATTAATAAATTCCTTTTAATTAAGGGATTTATAGCTATTTTTCCCAAAAAATACTCTTTATCTTCTATTATTTATCTCAAACATTCTAATAATTCTGATGTTTGCTGAGGTGTAACTAGAGTATTTGCACATAAAATTCCAGACGCTGCAACCGCAGGAACCCCAATTCCCGGCATCGTGCTATCACCCACGCGATACAAACCAGCGATAGGTGTTTGGCAACTGGGAAACATCCCTTTACCTGCTGCAATTGCAGGGCCATAAGTTCCCTTGTATCGACGCAGATAGTAGGCATGAGTTAAGGGAGTACCAATCAGTTCTAAGACAAGGCGCTGTTTAATGTCGGGGATAACTCGTTCCAAGGCACGATATAAAGGTTGTGATTTTATTATTTTCTTCTGTTTATACTCGTCGTCTCGATTCCAACCTTCGTAGGGTTCCAAGGTGTACGCATGAATGACATGATGGCCTGCTGGTGCCAAAGTTGCATCCCAAACCGAAGGAATAGAAATCATACAAGTATTTCCCGGTTCTGCAATATCTTTATCCGCATCATGAACAACAACATGATGCCCTGTAAGTCCCTCAAGTCCTTCTGAGCGGATACCGAGATGTAAGTGCATGAAACTCTCAACGGCTGGAGTTTCTAAAGCAGTGTTTCGATAAGATAAAGGTAAATCTTCTGGGCGTAAAAGTTGGGTATAAGTATCCCAAATTGTGGCATTGGAAATAACCACCGGAGCGTGAATAATTTCCCCAGTTTGTAACCGTACTCCAATAACTTTATTGGCTTCAATTAAGATTTGCTCGACATGAGCATTGAGCCGCAACTTTCCACCCCAACGGTTCAAACCTCGTACCAAAGCATCGACAATTGCACCACTTCCACCCACGGGATACTCGACACCTGCGCGAGTGCGTTCACCTAACATAAAAGCGACTTCTGGCGCGATTGTACCGTGTGCTTTGAGTCCAGATAAAAGAAAGCATTCTAAATCAATTAAGCGCCGCACCCAAGAATCGTGTACATCTTTGTCCATGACATCCCCAACTGAACTTTGAATCATTCCTAGTTGGGGTAGCATTTTGAGCAGTGCAGGCCAATAACGCCCGATTAGTACAGCAATAAGTTGCCAATCGGCTCTTAGGGCAAGGGTTGGGATATCCTGTAAGGTGTTGTAGAGCGATAACAGGCGTTTTTCAAAGTGTTCGAGTTCTTTTGCCCCTTGGGGTGTAAATTTGGCAACCGCTTCTCGATAGCGTTGAGCATGGCTGTAAACTGGGAAGGTTCCGTCTGGAAAGTGGTAATGTCCTAATGGGTCATAGGGAATGGTTTGCAGTGATTCTCCGAGAACATCCAGAACTTGCCGTAACGGGTTAAGACTAGGGCGTTGATTGCTCAGACCGCAGTAAAATGAAGGCCCGGAGTCAAACTCGAAACCCTTGCGTTTAAAACTATGAGCAGCACCTCCGGCGATCGCATGACTCTCGCAGATTAACACTCGTTTCCCATATCGTGCTAGTAGCGAGGCCGCCGTTAACCCGCCAATGCCACTTCCAATTACGATTACATCCAGACTCACTACGGTTTTCTTAATTCTTCCTTTACTAGTATTACCTGTTTTGAAAATAGGGGTCAGGGGTCAGGGGTCAGGAGAGAGTTATTTTTTTTACTTTTCATCGGGACTAGTTTAACGATAGAAGTGGAAAATTTACTTTAAAATGAAGAATCTTGATGCTTGTATTGCAGATGAGTAAACCTTTAGAAGAAACTCTTTCTCGAACCCTTGCTGAACAAATCAAAAGCAAGGCAAAAGACAGCTTTGACAATACTTACAAAGCTGCCTTATTACACAGTAACGCCACTTATGTTCAAGGCTTTTTAGTCAAGTCGGGCAAACCGTACAAACCGATTGAGCATAGCTGGCTGGAATTTGATGAATACTTAGTCGATCCCACGCTGCCACATTTTCATGAAACTGGGACTGAACTCCATTACTTTCCCGCCCAACGCCTAAGTGTTAAACAACTCAAAGCTGCTATTGAAGAAGCAATAGAAGATTATCCTGAAGACCCACCTCTTCCGGTTTATGGTGAAGCCCCTTATGCTTATTATGGCGACCAAATGCTGGGAGGAAATGATTATCAAGTTGCCTATGAGCAAGCATTAATCAAATGTAGAGAATTGAATCTGCCTGTCAATCAAGGCAACGGTCATACACCACTCGAATGAGGCGGCGCGAACGCTTATAAAAGAAGAAGTCGTTAAACAGTCACAACATTACTCTAAGTTAATAGGGTTCAAACTGTATTGAGTTGAAAAGATTAAGACTAATGGGTTGAAATCTTTGGTTAATTTTTGCTGAGTGTAAGTTGTTTTGATTTTCTCTACTAGATTGAAATAAGGGTGAATTTAAGGTCTGATAGGCACTACTAATGGCCTGGTGAATTCTACCCTTTTTGTCACGATTATTCAGTAGCTTTTGACTAGTTATATCCTTACTAATCCAACCATCATTAGCCATTTTTACGGAAAAAAGATTACTGTCATGGGTGGTAAATAGCGAATGATGATCGGATTCAAATGCAAAAACGCTAGTTAGATGACACTGGGCAGAATTTGAATACCTAGCACAGCCTGAAGATGAACAAGATTGATTGGTAAAAAAAGGACACTTAATTTTTTCACACACATTAACGGTTGATTGTGGAGTGTCTAAAAGGTATTGCATGGCTGATTCCCCCGTGTGGCTAGCAGATTTGCTACAACGCTCTTACGATGGCTGGACTCTAATCTAAGAACTTGCCAACTTTCTAGCGATGGTTCAATCTTATTAGCTGACGATAGGAAAAGAATCCGCAAATACTCTGGAATTACTACCCTCACCTCTGTGGATCTGCCAAAAGCCTAATCCGAGAAATTACGGAGAACTTTGCAAAATCTTTATATGCAACATTATCGAGCATCTTGAGCAGGAGATTCAAGATTCGAGATGTTTGCCACCATCTACTAGACTTTTAGTGACCTCTAATATTAAGGTACATTAAGTTTATTAGAATTGTGTAATAACATGAAAAACACTAAAACAGTCACTGACGAGCTGAACTTAGCCGAACCAGTTCCTGTTGAATCCTTGTCACAGCTTAATCAAGAGGGCTTTGAGATAACAGTCTTGTTGAAAAAACTCAGAGGTGGGTTTCTTCTCATCCTGGGCTTTTTGCTGTCGCCGTTATCATTTTGGAATGACTTATTTTTCAATCTCCCCATTGCTTATAGCTTTGGGTATGCCTGTAGCTGGATTAATCCAGATGTATTTTTACCTTGCTCAATCTTAGGATACTGGCTTTCTAATATTGCTGGAATTCTCATGATGCAAGCTGGGGTGGTAGATGTTTTTCAACAACAACCTAAAGAGCGTAACCTTAAAAAAGAATTATTAATGGGTCTAGTCACCTCAGCCGTATACACCGTGGTCATTGTGGCCTTAATTCAGTTTAATATCTTAGAAACGCCTAACTTATCACCCAACGCTTAAGTAGGACTTACGTATTTTCAACTTTAATACACCATCTTCCTAAAGGCATGGCATACCATACCCCTACAACCCTTGTGGATGCCATAGCCAGCAGGACTTATATCAAATCCGTTTGAATAACCAGATTATCGTAGGGGCGGGTTTTGATGTTCAGTTTTCGGTACAGCAATCAAGCTGATTACTAAACCCGTCCTTACAGGTTTTATGGCCATTTAACCGGATTTGATATTACGCATGAATTCCACATATACTGAGGGCGCACGTCGGTGCGCCCCTACCAATGGTGATTGAAAGGTTAATTTGCGTAAGTCCTGTTGAGTTAGAAGATCGCAACAGTTGAAATCTATACGGCAAATTCCTTGCAGTATCACTAAGAGCAATCGCCTCATTCCCATCAAAATCACTCCAAATACGTGAGTGATTTGTAGCTCATTGTTAAGCCAGAGAATAGAACAAACCGATTTCATTAATATCTAGGTGTTCCCTCTATAGCTGAGAGTGTTTCTCATGGAGCTACTCACTACTATTCTGACTTGGCTTTGTGGCATTATTTTCTTTACTAGCCTGTTTCTGCTCATCGTCTTTTATTTTCAGGGAGCCTTCCGTGATTACATCGACTACAGAGCAATTAATGTTCCCAGTCCTAATGAACGCCGTTTTGCAGTTGCTTTAGGGAGTTTATCGAATTCTTTAGGCACCACGGGTCGTGTTACCGACTTTTGGTTTGAGGCCAATGAGGTTCAACCTGCACGGTTAGAGGCGATTCGCGCTGCCAAGCGCTGCATTCACTTCGAGACATTTTTTATGACTCCGGGACACCGTGCCAATGACTTTGCTGAGGCACTGGCCGAACGTGCGGCGGCAGGTGTTGAGGTGCAACTCGTTGTGGATCATCATGGTACAAAAAAATTACCGGACAAGTATTGGAAACGCTTAAAAGCCGCCGGTGTAGAGGTTCGCTTTTTTAAACCCTTTAGCTGGAAAGCACCGTTTGATTATGCCGGACGCACCCACCGCAAACTACTACTAATTGATGGGAAGGTTGGTTTAATTGGCGGTGCAGGAATTTCTGATTTTTGGGATGGACAAAAGAAATTTGGTGATACAGCACCCTGGTTTGACTTTGAGTTCAGCTTAGAAGGTGCTGTGGTGTCCATTCTGGAGGGAATGTTTATGCAACATTGGACTTCTGCTGGCGGTACAGTAGACCTCAGTGTAAAAAACTTCGATCCCTCTCCCCCTGTTGACCCGATGATTTTGGTAACTCCAGGTGAAGACCCATCCTATCGCTCGTCTTCAATGAGAGCGTTGTTTACGACAGCTATCTTAGCTGCTAGAGAGTATGTTTGGATTAGTAGCCCTTACTTTTTGCCCGACCATCAATCCCGCCAAGCTTTAATCACTGCAAAGAAAAGGGGAATTGATGTGCGGATTTTGACCTGTGGGCCTCACAATGATAAAAAATTGGTTTACTATGCTTCGATTGAGCTTTACGGTGAATTATTAAAAGCAGGAATTAAAATTCACGAGCATCAACCGAGCATGCTGCACGCTAAATGCTTACTAATTGACAATCAATGGGTGAGTACTGGCAGCGCGAACTTCGATCCCCGCAGTTTCTTCCACAATGATGAACTGGATATTTCCACTGCCGAACCGCAAATGCTGCAACGTATTGAGAAGCTTTTCCGCACTGGATTTGAACGCAGCAAGCTAGTTAGTATAACAGACTGGAACACCCGTCGCCTTTGGAAGCGAATTATTGGACGTTTAGTACTGTTTGTGCAATCGCAACTTTAGAGGTGATTCAGGCTCAAGACTGCCATTCTGCTAGCGCGATCGCAACTCCTTCCTTTAATTCTGGTGTTAGGCTCTCATTGGCAGCTAGTTGTTCTAACTGCTGATGAGCAACAGGAAAGGTTTTTAGAGCTGCGATCGCATGAAATCTGACGGTATCTTCTCCATCGGTTAATAACTCCATTAAAGCCTCCATTGCCCTTTGTTCTCCCAACTGGCTCCATGCTTGTGCTAGAGATTGTTTAATCGTAACTGACTCAATAGCTGGATGTTTGGCCTGGAAAAAATCGAGAAGAATTTGAGCCGCTTTTGCCTTAAATATGGGTTGTTCTATACGTCCCAATACTCTCACAATTTCGTTAATGCATTCAGTTGAAACATGAGCTAATGCCTGCTGTAAATAGTCTAAAGCTTGAGTGGTTTCCACCCAGCCTAAGGCACGAACGAAATCGATTTGTAAAGGAATGGGTGTAGCAGGCGATCGCAATACTTCAAATATTGCCTCAGCGGCCTCATTCCTTCCTGAACGTCCTAAAGCGATTGCTGCTTGCTGACAAACTTCCGGATTAAAGTCATAAAGGAGAGGTTTGAGCTGATTACATAAATCTAATTCATCCCACAAATCGGAGCGCAAGCCTAAACCTATTACTGCTTCCTTTCTTACCACGGCTGAGCGATCGCCTAAGGCTTCCAACAGAATCGGTGGAATTCTAGAGTCGTGGAAACTACTCAAAGCTTCAATAGCAGTAGAACGCACCGCCACATCAGAATCACCCACAACACTCAGCAACGGTTCAATAATATCTGATCGCCGGATTTGGGAAAGCGCTGTCGTTGCCAACAGCCGAGTTTCTGGATTGGCTAATAAATCAGTCAACGCCTCAACAGCCGAGTTACCGAGATGGGAAAGAGTGGTGGCTGCCATTTCCACTAAATCTTCATCCTCACCAGTTTGGAGCAAATTAACGAGTGTGGTAACAACAGTGGGATGGTTAAATTCTGCCAGAATGCGAACGGCAAACCAACGCACCTCCAACTCTGCTGCATCATCTTGGAGAATTTCAATTAAAGGCGCGATCGCTCGTTCTCCCAGTTTAGGAAACATCTTCGCCACATCCCAACGCTCTCGAAAATCCCCCGATGTCAGGACATCCAACGCCAGATTCAGGACTTGCTCAAGTTCAGTCTCATTTAACGGTGCTAATTCCCCATCAGCCTTTGTGGCGTTCTTACCGAGGGGTAGCTGTTGCAAGCATTGATTAAGTAATGACCAATTTCCCTGATGTGCCGCAGCAGTTGCTCGTTCTAGAAGCTTTGACATTATTGAATGTTTAGTTTTGGCAGATTCATTTTACCGAATCTAAAAATAGGAGTCTCTGAGTCAGGAGTCTCCAAGTCAGAAGCCAAGAGTCAAGAGTCAGGAGAAGAAAGATTCAAAGCTCGTCATCCTGATTAACTAGGATTTTACCATTGAGTAGTCGAAAAACGATAACTGTACCCCAAACCACAGCCGTTAGAGCTTGAATGATCACAAATATCGGGATTGCGATCGCCCCAATCAGCCAACCACAAATAAAAATGGCGAATCTCTCTGGTACAATACCTCGTGGGGTTGTTGGTTCCTGCTTGCTGGAACTATCTGTGAAGTCATTATTATTGAGTCTCGCCACTAAATTTGAGGTTTTGTTAATCATTTTGACTAGCGAAAAATACCCAATGTATTGGGAAAAATTAAGTGTTTGATGCCATTGATTCTAAGAATCTGTATTATTTGTTCAGGGGTTTCAACCTTTACCAGAAACCTTCTTAAGAGAATTTTGTTTTTATGGAAAAAGTATAGATATCCTATTAAGTTTCTGTGTTTAATTATACAAAATTCAACTTTTTAGATTAACAGCATTCTAATCCGATTAAACAATGTGGCTAAATTTGTATCAGCCTAAATGCTGCAAATGAAAAAGCGCCTGGGAGTCTTGCCGTGTTTCGACCCCAAGCGCTTTTTCGTTGGAACTTTGCTCCTCACACATCACACAATATGAGAATAGGTCTTCCTAACCTAGCTAGGAGTGTGGTAAGTGACACTTTAGTAAGTGACACGTATCCAAGCGATGCCAACTTCTCGGATTCAAATAGTAAAACCCAATAGAATCAAAGCTTGCAGAGATGGCCACCATGCAACTTGAAAGCACAACAGCTAATAATGAATTACCCCACCTCGTAGGAGGATGGGGTTTCTCGCATTCCCATCTTCTA
>CAZPRJ010000063.1:0-46656 GCA_964588805.1 uncultured Microcoleus sp.
AATATAGCGACTGGGTGAGGGGCTTGACCCTCCACTAATTCGCCAACAGCTTCTTAGAAATCGCGGCTACACAAACAAAGCCTGCCTTCGCAGGCTAATGTATTAGTCCGCGCAGGCGGACTTAGTTTGTATAGCCCCAGACTTCCAGTCTGAGGGACAATTTACCCATTTGGGATGCTCCCACTCAAACAAGGCATTGATTAAGCGGGAAGTACTTCTGCATTCATTAACTTTTCCATCTCCTCCTGGGTATTTGGGCTGGGAATTTCGCCCATATAAATTCCCAACTCTCTTGCTGTTTGTACCAAAAAATTATCAAGTTTTACAGCCGTAGGACTGAGTTGCAAAACTTCATCTAAAGGCAAACTGACCACTCGCTCATTTTGCCAAGTCACAATCCGGTCATATTCTCCTCGTGCCACCAAATCAACCGCCGCCGTGCCAAACGCCGCAGCAATAATTCGATCTAAGGCAGAAGGCATTCCGCCTCGTTGTACGTGACCCAAAACTGTTACTTTAACATCAACTTTGTGGGGACTGCGGTTAGCGACTTGTTCAGCGATATACTGACCAATTCCCCTTAAACAAACCTGGCCAAGGGCATCGGTATAAACGCTGGGCGTCCCTTCCTCTGTTTTTACACCTTCTGCCACAACAACGATCGCAAATCGCCGTCCCCAGCGATCGCGTAATTCATCAATTTTGTTGCACAAATTCGCGATTGAATAGGGCAGTTCTGGAATTAAAATCACATCCGCCCCCCCAGCAATACCCGCATTCAGGGCTAAGTGACCGGCAGCGCGTCCCATCACTTCTACTACCATCACACGGTCGTGGCTCGCAGCAGTATAAGTCAGGCGGTTCAAGGAATCAGTAATGGTATTAACCGCACTATCAAACCCGATCGCCCGTTCCGTCAATGCCACATCATTATCAATCGTCTTGGGAATTCCCACCAAATTCCAGTTACCTTTACGCGCTAAATCGCGAAGAATCGCTAAACTCCCATCTCCCCCAATGGCAATCAGGGCATCCAATTCTAATTTCTTGTAACCTGCAATAATCTCATCAGCTTGGGCTAAGGTATCCCCCTTATTAATACTGCCTAAAATCGTCCCCCCCATACTTAATAAAGGGTCAACGCCATGCAAATCCAAGCCACCCATATTCAAAACGCTGGCCTTGCCTTCGAGTAAGCCTTCAGTAGCGTAGGGAATACCCAACACCTCCCAATTATGGGTGAGCGTAGCATGGTTCACGACTGCTCGAATCACAGCATTCAATCCGGGGCAGTCGCCACCACTAGTGAGAATGCCAATCCTTTTGCGTGTTTCCATAGTAGGGGTTGAAAAATAGTAATAGGGTTGTTCAAGTTATCCGAAATGGGGTGAGGGTTCATAGCCTCGTTTCCATTCCAGTTCATAAGTTTGAATTGCCTTCATGTACTGTGCTCGTTCAAATGCACTAGCATCCGGGCAATGGCGCTGGCTCATACTTCCTTGTAACTGTTGCACCGACTCATATTCGTGCTCTTCCATCCACTGCCGCATCGTCTGCTCAATGTCCGAAAGATGCTCGATGCCGTGCCGTAAAAGTACACTCACCAGCATTGTGACCTTTGCACCTGCCATTAGCATTTTCAGCACATCGGTCGCTTTGTGAATTCCGCTTGTGGCCGCCAAATCGGCGGAAATTCGCCCGTAAAGAATTGCAATCCAGCGTAATGGCAAACGTAGGGCTTGCGGTGTACTTAACAAGACGTTTGGTTGTACCTCCAATGCTTCGATATCAATATCGGGTTGGTAAAAGCGATTGAATAAGACCAAACCATCCGCCCCCGCTTCGCTTAACCGTTTGGCCATATTCGCCATGTTGCTGAAAAATGGACTGAGTTTAAGAGCAACGGGAATATTCACCTCCGATTTAACCGCCCGCAGAATATCCACATAATTCTGCTCCACTTGTACACCCGTGATGCTCATATCCGTGGGAACATAATAGATATTTAATTCCAACGCATCTGCCCCCGCTTGCTCGATTTGTTGAGCATAATCAATCCAGCCACCCAAGGTGGAACCATTAAGACTGGCGATGACTGGAATGTTGACCATCTCCTTGGCTTTGCGGATATGGTTGAGGTATTCCTCTGACCCGACATGGAAGATTTCAGGTTCAGGGAAATAGGTTAAAGCTTCGGCATAGCTTTCTGTACCTTGCGTCAGGTGATGGTGTAACTCTAGTCGTTCTTGTCGTAGTTGTTCCTCAAAAAACGAGTGCAGAACCACCGCGGCCGCGCCTGCATCTTCCATGCGCTTAATCTGGTCAATGTCTTCGGTGAGAGGGGCGGCGGCACCCACCACTAAAGGCGAGGAGAGTGTTAATCCCAGGTATGTTGTTGTTAAATCCATTGCCTTTCTCCATTCCCCTAAATTGATTTATCGGGTAGTACTTTGATCGGTCAAAACGCCTCGAATCTTTGCCGCAATTACAGGAGATAACGCCAGCAGAACTAAACCAATCGGCATTAATCCACCTTTAAGCAAATTGTAGTCAGCCGCTATTCGCTCCCAAGAATAGGCAAAAATGAAGCGCCCCAAGACAATTTCAAACACAACAGTCAATAGCAGCCACAGTATTCCAACACCAATCAGTTGCAAGATACTTGAAGCCTGAAGCCATCGTATAAACAGGGTTGCGATCGCTAAAACTAAGAGCGAACCGATCATAAAGGAAATTTGATGTGCCCAGAAATCGCCTAAAGCTGGCACTAGCCATAGAGTGCGAATCGTTCCATTTAAGGACTCGGCAGCAATAAAAATTAGCCAAACAACAATGCCTCTGAGAATAATCATTTTTCAACTCCTTTTAAGGTGGTTCAAGGAGGAAAGCGGAGGCCATAACGCCCTGACTTTAGTCTTCACTCAAACCCATCTGCCCCCGAAAGCCGGTAATAATCCGGCTACCGTCTTTGAGGATATGGATTTCCATTTGGTCGCTAGCCCAATTGAGCTGATTTGCCATCGCTGGATTGAGTACGCGAACCTGCTGGTTGCGGGAGGATACCAACGAATCAGGTGAATTGATGGCTAAGGACTCTACATAAGGGCCATCCACCAAGATATCGAGCTGTTCGAGTAACTCCTGAGCTCCGATGGGTGCATTTGAGCTTTGCAATTCTTGCAAGGTAAAGCCGCTAAAGGACATTACATTCAATCGGGCCGCTTTTAATTTCCGGGCTAATTGCGCTAGTGCTGGCGCTTGCCAAAACGGTTCCCCACCGGAAAATGTCACGCCTTGGTTGTGAGGATTACTTAAAATTCTCTGGGCTAGTTCATCAATGGCGATTAACTGATTCACCTCAAACGACCAAGATTCTCGGTTGAAACATCCAGGACACTCCCGCTTACATCCCTGCACCCAAACGACAGCACGGCAACCCGGCCCGTTGACTTCTGACTCGTCAACGTAGCCCATAATATTCAGGTATCCTGGGGGAATTTCTACAGGGAGTTGGGAGGGATTTATGGTTTGGTTATTCATGGCTGAGTGTGTTGAGAATAGGAGTCAGGAGTTAGGAGTCAGGGGTCAGGGGTTAGGAGTTAGAAGAGGGGAATTTTCTTAATGTTCGTAGTAAGAACTTTAGTTCTTTCCATTCTCAAGCCCTGAAGTACTTACTACGAAAGGCTTCTTTCACCGCTTATAAAACTCAAGTCTTAACCGATCGCTGCATGGCATCAGTCTCCTTGGTCGTTGTGCCATTCCCTTGATGCCCATTGACTTTTTCGACCTGACGTGCTGCTAGGTATTGATACATTTGCCAACGGGTATTTACATCCTCCTGTGCTTGTTGGAGTAACTGCTTCGCTTGTTCCGGTTTGCTGCGAACCAGCATCTTAAATCGATTTTCCGTGTACATGGATTTTTCAACCGGTATCTTAGGTGAACGGCTATCCAGAATTAGTGGGTTTTCACCGTCTTGGGCGCGATCGGGATTATAGCGATACAGTAACCATCGCCCAGACTCAACCGCCGATTTGTGTTGCTGCATGGCCGTTGCCATGTTGATGCCGTGAGCGATGCAGTGGGAGTAGGCAATAATCAAGGATGGGCCGTTGTACGCTTCGGCTTCTAAGAATGCCTTCAGAGTATGTTCATCCCGTGCGCCCATGGCCACACTGGCTACATAAACATTGCCATACGTCATTGCGATTAAGCCCAAATCTTTCTTCGCTGCGGGTTTTCCGCCTGCGGCAAATTTAGCCACTGCGCCTCGTGGCGTTGATTTGGACATTTGCCCGCCAGTATTGGAGTAAACTTCGGTATCGAGAACGAGGATATTTACATTTCGTCCACTGGCAATGACATGATCGAGTCCGCCATAACCGATATCGTAAGCCCAGCCGTCACCCCCAATAATCCAAACACTTTTCTTCACTAAATAATTAGCCAGGGTTTGTAGATTTTGGATTTTGGATTGTAGATTAGTGTCTAATTCGGAATTAAGGGAGAGATTGAGCCGTTCTTGCAGGGAGGAAATGCGTTCCCGTTGTTCCCAAATATCTGCTTCGTTGTTTTGTTCAGCATGGAGAATATCTTCTACCAGCGATTCTCCTACCTCAGTCCGCACTTCTTGCAGCAACTCGGCGGCCATTTGGGTGTGTTTGTCGATGGAAACCCGGAAACCGAGTCCGAATTCTGCGTTATCTTCAAACAGGGAATTCGCCCAGGCCGGCCCTCGCCCTTCGGCGTTGTATGTCCAGGGTGTTGTGGGTAAGTTACCACCGTAGATGGAGGAACATCCCGTGGCATTAGCGATTACCATGCGATCGCCAAATAACTGACTCACCAACTTCACATAAGGCGTTTCACCACACCCCGCACAAGCACCGGAAAACTCAAACAACGGTTCCTGCATCTGCTGTTGGGCAATTTTATTCAGTTTCAATTCCCGGCGATCGGGATTCGGCAAATTTAAGAAGAAATCCCAATTTTCCCGTTCAGGTTCACGCAAGGGTAATTGCGGTTCCATATTAATCGCTTTCTTGCGCGGTTCAGACTTATTCTTGGCCGGACAAACATCTACGCAAAGGCTACAACCAGTACAATCTTCTGCTGCCACTTGAATGGTAAATTTTAATTGTTTCTCCTTCCAATCATGGTCTTTGGCATTGACACTCTTAAAGGTTGTTGGTGCATTTTCCAGTTGTGAGGGTTCATACACTTTTGAGCGAATCACGCTATGGGGACAAACCATGACGCACTTGCCACACTGCACGCAAACATTGGGGTCCCAAACGGGAATTTCTTGGGCAATATTGCGTTTTTCCCATTGAGTTGTCCCACAAGGATAAGTGCCATCAATTGGCATTGCACTCACGGGCAATTCATCCCCCTCACGGGCAATCATTTTCCCCAAAACCTCGCGCACAAAAGCGGGGGCAGTATCGGGAATGGGAGGCGTCATGGCCTTGGCGGTTTCGTCTACTTGTTCGGGTATGGTAACTTCGTACAGATGCTCTAAAGTAGAATCTACGGCTTTCATATTCATCTGTACAATTTCTTCGCCTTTCTTGCCGTAAGTCTTGCGGATGGATTTTTTAATTTGCTCAATGGCTTCTTCTCTGGGGAGTACACCCGATAGGGCGAAGAAGCAAACTTGCATCACGGTATTAATCCGTCCACCCATCCCTGCTTCACGGGCAACTTGATAAGCGTTGATGACGTAAAATTTCAGCTTTTTCTCAATAATTTGCCCTTGTACCAGTTGGGGCAATTGCTGCCAAACTTCATCGGCGCTATAGGGGGAATTGAGGAGGAATGTGCCACCGGAAATAATGTCTTTAAGCAATGGGAAACTTTCTAGAAATTCCCACTTATGGCAGGCGAGAAAGTTAGCTTGATTGATTAAATAGGTGGAACGAATCGGTTGCGGCCCAAAGCGCAGGTGAGAAACGGTGACGGAACCGGATTTTTTAGAGTCGTAAACGAAGTAACCTTGGGCGTAGTTATTGGTTTCTTCGCCAATAATTTTGATCGAGTTTTTGTTTGCGCCGACTGTACCATCGGAACCTAGTCCGTAAAAGATAGCACGGACAACATTATCGGGTTCGATGGAAAATAGGGGGTTGTATTCCAGGCTAGTGTGGGAGACATCATCGTTTATTCCCACGGTAAAATGATTCTTCGGTACTCCCCCCTTACCAAGGGGGGTTGGGGGGGTAGCCTTAGCAAGAGGGGTAGTGAGATTATCAAAGACGGCTTTAATCATCGCTGGGGTGAACTCTTTGGAGGATAGTCCATAACGTCCACCCACGACTGATTTTAGATTTTGGATGTGGGATTTGAGTTCACTATTATCACCAAAGTTGGTTTCTTGGATGGCGGTAATAATATCGGTATAGAGGGGTTCGCCTGCGCTACCGGGTTCTTTGGTGCGATCGAGGACGGCGATACTTTGAGTGGTTGCGGGTAGGGCTTGGATGAATCGTTTTATATCAAAGGGACGATAGAGCCGTACTTTTACAACACCGACTTTTTCACCCTGAGCGTTTAAGTAATCTACAACTTCGTGTACGGGGTCGCAACCGGAACCCATGAGGACGATGACTCGTTCTGCTTGGGTGTCGCCGTGATATTCAAATAACTGGTATTGTCGCCCCGTCATTAAAGCAAATTCGTCCATCACCTTTTGGGTGATGTCTAGGCAAGCGTCATAATAGGGATTAACGGTTTCTCGGGCTTGGAAGTATACATCGGGGTTTTGGGCTGTGCCCCGGATGACGGGATGTTCGGGCGAGAGGGCGCGGGCACGGTGGGCGAATACGAGTTCGTCGGGAATGAGCGATCGCAAATCTTCATCCGCTAACAGTTCCACTTTCTGCACTTCGTGGGAGGTGCGGAACCCATCGAAGAAATGAGCGAAGGGTATGCGGGATTCTAAACTGACTCTAGTGGAAATTAAGGCAAAATCATGGGCTTCTTGGACTGAGGCGGAACACAACAGGGCAAACCCTGTACTTCGTGCTGCCATGACATCGCTATGATCGCCAAAAATGGAGAGGGCTTGGGCGGCTAGCGATCGCGCGGCAATATGAAATACTGTTGGTGTCAGTTCCCCTGCAATTTTATACATATTGGGGAGCATCAACAACAAGCCTTGAGATGCTGTGAATGTGGTAGTTAGGGAACCTGTCTGCAACGCACCATGAACCGCACCCGCCACACCCCCTTCACTTTGCATTTCTACTACCGAGGGGACAGTATTCCAAATGTTGGGTTTCCCTTCCGAGGACCATGCATCCGCCCATTCACCCATTGGAGAGGAGGGTGTAATTGGGTAAATCGCAATGACTTCGTTTAGACGATAAGCCACATGGGCGACTGCTTCGTTTCCGTCTACCGTTGCCTTGATTCTTTTATTCATCATCTCAATCCTTAATAGTAGTTGCTACGGATTGCTCAGTTCTTAATAAATGTTCAGCAAGTTTATTGCTTCGTCTAAACCCCGGATGATGGTTGTTTCCCCTCGTTAATTCAACCTAAATAATTGCGAAACGACTATAACCTTAACAGGAGTTTTACCAACGTATCTTAAACAACATTTTTGTTGTCTTTGATGGTCAATCTCCGTACCTATAATCCCTCAAAGACTTATCCCTCATACAAGTTAAGGTTTTTTAATTAGGATATATCTCTGAAATCCGTCTATTTATATGATCTACTAATCCACGGGTTATTGAGTCAGTCTTTAGTGTTTTTTAATGCAGAATTAATATTTTCTGACATTTATAAAACTTAAGAAATAACTAAATTAAAGGATTGATAACAATTGTTGCCAAGGGAATCAAGAATCCTTGATGGGTTGTAATTGCCAACTACAACCTAATAGACCTGTCCGAAAATTGGTAAAGCTCTCGCAACAGTTTTAGCCAGTCATAAAATGTATCGTTTGCCTCTGTTTGCGATATGCCAAAGCGGAGTCCTAATACTTCAAAGGAGAGAAATCTTACTAGCAGTTGGGTTTGGAGTGGCAATCGTAGCTTACCGCTTGAGTGCTAAGGTAAGTCCGTCGGCGATGGGTACTAGGCTTAATGTGACTCTTTCATCCTGATGTAACTGTTCATTTAAAGCCCGAATGGATCGGGTTTGGTTGTCTTGAATTTGGGAATCGGCAACTCGTCCTGACCAAAGGACGTTATCGATGGCGATGAGTCCACCGGAGCGAATTAATTGTAGCGATCGCTCGTAGTATGCTTGATAATTAGCTTTATCAGCATCAATAAAGGCAAAATCAAAGGTGCCTGCTTGCCCAGAGGCGAGAAGTTCATCCAAAGTCGAGAGTGCGGGGGCTAGGCGTAAATTGATTTTATGAGCGACTCCAGCCGCTTCCCAATAGCGACGAGCAACGCAGGTGTATTCCTCACTCACATCACAGGCTACAATTGTGCCGTTTGCAGGCAGAGATAAGGCGACACATAAGGTGCTATATCCAGTAAATACACCAATTTCTAGGGTTTTTTTCGCTCCTAGTAACTGCACAAGTAGCGCCATAAATTGACCTTGTTCGGGTGCAATTTGCATCATAGCCCTAGGATGATGGGCAGTTTCATCCCGTAATTCTCGAAGAATATCGGGTTCTCTCAAGGAAATGGACAATAAGTAATCGTAAAGGGGTTGGTCGAGTCCCAGCGTCTGTTTTGACATGGTTAGTCAGGAAAATTAAGATACCCACTGCCATCCTATCGTTGGAATGTCCCATGTACAGAGCCGCAAGATTAGTTGTCAATTGGGTTTTAGCCGCCATTCTATCAGTAATGCTAATGGCTTGCGGGACAAAGACGCCGCCACTTTCGCTCGCACCGAGTCAGTCGCTGGTTAAAAAAGCAATTACGCTTCAAGTCAGCCAACGTCAACAACAGCTCACTCAAACCTTACACACTTTACCTCCACAGGTAGAAATCTCTCAAGTCAAGCTCAAACAACTTGAACCTGTATTTATTAACGATTTAGCAACCTATCATGTCTGGGGAACTTACACTCTCACACTTCAACTGCCAGACCAGAAGCTGACTCAACCATACAACTCCTTTGATGTCTACCTTCAACGTCAAAAAGAAGGGAAAACTTGGCGTTTAGTCTTACCTGACCCGATTAATAAAGGAACTCCAGCCAACTGGCGCACTTACCTAATTCGATAAAATCCAATAAATTAGAAGCAAGTCCTGATCGTCACATCCTCACCTATGGCGGAACTTGCCCAATTTCAAATTCAATCCACTCTGCACGAAGGTATCGAAACGGTTGTCTATCGTGTTCAAGAACAATTTTCCAGCCATCAAGATTTATTAATCCTCAAGCTCATCAAATCTGAATTTCCTACACTTGAAGCCATTACCCGCCTCAAGCATGAATATCAAATTCGACAAAATTTAGACCACCCTAATATTGTTAAGCTTATCAGGAGCGAGTCGTTTAGCCATCGCCTCGGCTTGTTTCTAGAAGACTTTGGAGGTGAATCTCTTGATAAGCTTTTATTAAAAGAAAATTTTTCGTTAGTATCGTGTTTAAATATTACGACTCAAATTGCTAAAGCTTTAGATTATTTACACCAAAATCATATTATCCATAAAGATATTAAGCCTAGCAACATTATCATTAACCCTCAAACTAAAACTGTAAAATTAACGGATTTTGGGATTGCTTCGCGATTATCGAAGGAAAATCCCCAAGTTAATAATGTTAGCTCTATTGAAGGTACTCTTGTGTATATGTCTCCCGAACAAACTGGGAGAATGAATCGCACCCTTGACTATCGCACTGACTTTTACTCTTTGGGAGTAACTTTATATGAAATGCTAACAGGCCAGTTACCGTTTCAAAGTCAAGACCCGTTGGAAATTGTTTACAGTCATATTGCCAAAACTCCCACCCCTTTGCAGCAATTAAATCCAGAAATTCCCTCAGCTATTGCAGAAATTGTCATCAAGTTGATGGCCAAAAATGCAGAAGACCGTTATCAAACAGCTACAGGACTATTGGCAGATTTAGAAACTTGCTTGAATCAGTTAACTACAACAGGTCAGATTACAGATTTTACAGCAGGACGCATCGATATTTTGAGTCAATTACTCATACCTCAAAGGTTGTATGGTAGAGAAAAGCAGGTAAATTTACTCTTAACTGCCTTCGAGCGAGTCAGCCAAGGAACCTGTGAATTAATACTGGTTTCAGGGTATTCGGGAATTGGAAAATCAGCAGTTGTCAATGAAATCAACAAGCCGATTACTCGTCAACGAGGCTACTTTATTCGTGGGAAGTTTGACCAGTTTAAACGAAATATACCCTATGCTTCGCTGACTCAAGCAATAGCGTCTTTAATTGGGCAGTTATTAACGGAAATCCCTGAAAATTTAGAAGGCTGGTGTAATAGAATTTTAAGTGCTGTTGGGACGAATGGACAAGTTCTTATTGATGTGATTCCAGAGGTGGAATTAATTATTGGGAAACAACCGTCAGTCCCTCAACTGAATCCGACAGAAACACAAAATCGATTCAATCGAGTATTTAAAGAGTTCATTCAAGTCTTTTCTCAAAAGAACCACCCTTTAGTTATTTTTTTAGATGACTTGCAATGGACAGACTCAGCAACTTTAAATTTAATGCAGTTGCTGGTTACTGATGTTGATATCCGCTATCTGTTGTTTATTGGAGCATATCGGGATAATGAAGTTAATCCTACCCATCCTTTAATCCAGACTTTAGAAGAAATAGAAATAGCGGGTACGGTTGTTAATAACATCGTTTTACAATCTTTAGATTTAGAAAATGTAACTACCTTAATTGCTGATACGTTGAATGAGAAACAACGAATTCGGCCTCTAGCGGAATTAAGTTGGAATATTACAGGAGGCAATCCTTTCTTTCTAACCCAATTCCTTCAAGTAATTTACCAAGAAAATTTGTTATTTTTTGAATTTAATGCTTCTCAATGGCAGTGGAGATTAGATAAAATCCAGTCAATGAGTATTGCTGAACAAGGGGTTGTCGAATTAGTCTCGAGAAGAATTCAAAAACTACCTGAAGCAACAGTCCAAATCTTGAAGTTAGCAGCTTGTATTGGAGATAAATTTACTTTAGATGTACTGTCAATTGTTAATGAAAAATCACCGAATGCCACAGCTAATACGTTATATTCGGCGTTACAAACAGGGCTAATTTTACCTCTGAGTGAATCGTATAAAATACCTTTATTCTTTGAGGACGAAAAAGTAGGAATAGAGAAAAACGCCAAAGAACCAAATAAACAATTTTTGACTTTAAAAACTAAACTTAGTGGAATAAGTTATAGGTTTTTACACGACCGGGTACAACAAGCCGCATACTCATTAATTCCTGAATCTGACAAACAAAAAACCCATCTAAAAATTGGACGTTTACTACTCAATAGTAGTTCGGATTCAGAGATTGACGACAATATTTTTGAGATTGTCAATCAACTCAATATAGGCATCAACTTATTAACTGATTCATTGGAAAAAATTCAATTAGCACAATTCAATCTTATAGCAGGTCAAAAAGCCAAGTCAGCAACGGCTTATGAGCCTGCCTTGAAGTATTTTAAAATTGGATTTGGATTACTGCCAGCAAATAGCTGGGAGAGCCATTATGCCTTAACCTTAGCTTTTTATATTGAACAGATAGAAGTAGAATACTTAAATACTAACTATCAACAATCTAAAGCTTTAATTGATATTGCTTTAGAGCATACTCAGTCGGTCTTAGATAAAGTCAAAATTTACGAAAAGAAAATTCAATTTTATACCAGTCAAGGCGATTTCAAGTCGGCAATTGATACAGGATTAGAAATTTTAGCACACTTAGGCAACCCTCTGCCCAGTGACCCTGAAGGTATCAGCCAGATGTCGGAACAATTATGTTCTAAATTAAGATTTGAAACTAGTAAAATTGCTGAATTAGCAGACTTGCCATTGATGAGTGATGTGATTAAATTGGCAGCAGCTCATATTTTAGTGACTCTTATTCCTCCAGTTTATTTTGAAAAACCAACATTATTATTTCCAGTAATTTTGTCGCTGGTTGATTTATCCGTGAAGTTTGGTAATGCTGCGTCCTCAGCGTATGGATATTGTCTTTATGGATTACTCCTCTGTGGTGCATTGGATAATATTGAGGCAGGATATGAATTTGGACGATTGGCCTTAAATGTTTTAGAGCAATTTCCTGATGATCCAATTCAGTGCCAAGTCCATAAAGTTTTTGCTAGTCATATCCAACCTTGGAAAGAACCTTTATATGCAACTTTTTCTAATTTTTTGGTGGCTATCCAAACGGGATTAGAAACAGGTAATAGTGAGTATTTAAGTTATGGGAGTGCTGAATATTGTCTGTATTTATTTTTTAGGGCTGAGAATTTGAACACTGTTATTCAAAAGTCTGCACCTTATGAAGACTTGCTAGAAAACCTGAAACAAGAGTTTGGGACTTTTTACTTAAAAACGGGGCGTCAAGCCGCTTTAAATTTGGCAGGTAAAGCTGAAAACCCTTGCATTTTAAAGGGAGACAGCTTTAATGAAGAAACAATGTTTCATTTAATGGTAAAAGCAGATTATAAAATGCCATTATTTTGCTTTCATCTATTTAAGTCAATCTTATTTTACAAATTTAAAAATTATGATCAAGCTCTTACTCATGCTGATTTAGCCACCAATTATATTGATGGGGTGGTTGGTACAATTTATGTGGCTGAACATAATTTTTATCATTCTCTAACACTGCTGCAAAAGTGCTATAAACTTTCATCCAGAAAACGTAAAAAATATTTAAGCCAAGTTCAATTAAATCAAATAAAAATGCATCAATGGGTAGTTCATTGCCCCGTTAATTTTCAGAACAAGTACGATTTAATTGAAGCAGAGAAAGCGCGTGTCCTCAAAAAACCTTTACTAGCTATGGAGTATTATGACCGTGCAATTGAAGGAGCTAGTAAACAAAATTACTGGCAAGAACAAGCTCTTGCTAATGAGTTGGCGGCTGAGTTTTATTTATCTTGTGGCCGCGAAACAATTGCTCAAAATTATATAACTAATGCTTATTATTCTTATATTCATTGGGGAGCGATTGCCAAGGTTAAAGACTTAGAAGCCAACTATTCATTTTTGGCAGTACAAACCAGCAATATAGTTACGACCAAGCGTGATATTACTCGTACCACAACAGAAAGTACAAGTCGAGGTAGTTTAAGTAACGCCTTAGACTTAGCTAGTTTTATTAAATTTTCTCAAGCCATTAACAGTGAAATTATTTTAGAAGATTTATTAAGCAAATTAATTAAAATTTTGCTGGAAAATGCCACGGCTCAAAAAGCTGTTCTACTGCTACTAAAGGATGAAAGGCTCTATATCGAAGCGATTGGAACGGCTACGGATAACAATATTGTTGTCTTGCAATCTATTTCTCCAACGGTTGAAGATGTACCCATTTTAATTATTAATTCTGTTTTTAGGAACCCAGAAAACTTCGTCCTTAATAATGTAATGATGGCTGAACCCTATAATACCTATCCCTACATTAAAAAAATTAAGCCTAAATCTCTTCTCTGTTTACCAATTTTATATCAATCCAAATTACAAGGTATTATTTATTTAGAAAATAACTTGACCGTAGATGCTTTTCCGAAGGAGAGAGTAGAAATTTTACGGGTCTTAACTTCTCAAGTCGCTATCGCATTACAAAATGCCTTTTTATACGAAAATTTAGAAGCCGCTAACCAACAGTTAAAAGAGTACTCTCTGACTTTAGAAGAAAAAGTTGAACAAAGAACAACAGCTTTAAAAGCTGCTCAAATGCAGATTATTGCTAAAGAGAAACTCTCTTCTCTAGGTGCTTTAACGGCAGGTGTGGCGCATGAAATTCGGAATCCTCTCAACTTTGTTAATAATTATGCTGAAAGTTCAGGAGAGTTAACGGAGGAATTATTAGAAGAAATCGATAATCAATCTGCAAATCTAGATACCGAAACATTGGATTACATCAAAGAAATATTAATCGACCTTCGCGATAATGCTGCTGCTATTCACCAACACGGCCAACGCGCAGAAAATATTATTCAAAGTATGATGCAACACGCACGAACAGATAGTGGTCAACGCCAACTCACTGACTTAAATGCTTTGCTTGACCAAGCTGTACAGTTAGCCTATCACAGTAAACGTGCAATCGATAGTGACTTTAATACTTCAATTCTTAAAGATTATGATGACTCTATTGGTCAATTGGAAGTCGTCTCCTCCGACCTTAATCGTGCTTTTATTAACATCATCGATAATGCTTGCTATGCTATTCAAATAAAGCAAAAACGTGAACCGAAACTGGGAGAAACTGAGGGTGTAGACTTTACTCCCCAGCTTTGGATTAAAACACAAAATTTGGAACAATCCATCGAAATTCGTATCCGTGACAATGGTATTGGAATTCCCGCCGATATTCATGAAAAAATTTTCCATCCCTTCTTTACGACTAAACCAACTGGAGAAGGAACAGGTTTAGGACTATCTCTAACCCATGACATAATCGTAGGACAGCATGGTGGAACTTTAAGGATTGAGAGTGAGCCTGGAGCTTATACTGAATTTATTCTCACGCTGCCAAAAGCTTTGTCCGTATAATTTGTAGGCTATTGATTGTTTTTGGGCTTTAAAGGAAAGGCTGTTCTTTAAGTGTTTTTACGGATACGCTCTCCTATGTTTAGCGTTAAGATTAATGGTATTTCCTAAATCTAACACCTTTCACTCACTCTAACTCATGAACAGAACTTGATGAATAGCCTTAATTTTTAAGTTTGCATAGTAATTATGTAGTTGAATCAACAGAAGTTTGGCGTTATATTCGGCTTTATTTTGCTGAAATCAGTCTAAAATACGGAAGTACTTTTGTTGTTTTCTCGATTATTGAATAGGCAACCTGTAGCAACTTTAATAACTAATGTATATGAATGCAACTACACCAATAAGTCCTGAAAATTACTCTTCTGATTCTAAAAATAGTTCTACACTTCCCATGACTATGTTACCTGCCAAAATTTTAATTGTAGATGATGAACCTGAACTAGAACGTTTGATTAAACAACGACTAAGAAAAAATATTAGAGCTAATGAAATTGAATTGTTTTTTGCTCGTAATGGCAAAGAAGCCCTAGAAACTTTACAAAGTTATCCTCAATTTGACATGGTATTAACTGATATTAATATGCCGGAGATGGATGGTCTCACGTTGCTTGATAAACTTCGTGAAATTGACCAAACCCTAAAAGCAGTCGTCATTTCAGCCTATGGCGATATGAAAAATATTAGAACAGCCATGAATAATGGCGCGTTTGATTTCATTACCAAACCGATCAATTTTGAGGATTTAATAATTACCATTAATAAAACTTTGAATGATGTCAAACAATTTCGAGAAAATATTCAGCATTTACAATATACTCAATTACAGCTTATACAAAGCGAAAAAATGGCAACATTAGGACAATTAGTCGCTGGTGTTGCTCATGAAATTAATAATCCCCTGAGCTGTATTTCAGGTTATATAGACTTATCTACAGAAATAGTTGGTAAGTTGATTGAACATTTAAAACTATATCAAGATAAATTTTCTAATCTAGACTTAGAAGTTCAGCAGAATGCTAAAGATATTGATTTAGACTATATCTTAAAAAATCTCCCTCGAATGTTCTCAATTATGAATGTTAGTGCTGACCGTATTATAGATATTAGCAACTCCCTACGCATCTTTTCCCGGTCTGACACTGACTCAAAAGTATCTGCGAATATCCATGAAGGCATTGATAGTACCTTAATGATTTTGCATTATCGCTTAAAGGCACAAGGCGACCGGCCTGAAATTAAAGTTATTCGAGAGTATAGCGATATCCCCGCAGTTAAATGTTATTTGGGACAATTAAATCAAGTATTTATGAATATTATTTCTAATGCTATTGATGCCTGTGAAGAATCCAAGGAAGGATTTACTTTTGCCGAAGCTAAAGCTAACCCCAATACCATTAAAATTAACACTTTTATCACTGACGATAAGCAAAGTATTTGTATTCAAATCAAAGACAATGGTATTGGTATGACTGAAGCCATAAAATCAAGAATATTTGACCAATTATTCACCACAAAACCTATTGGCAAAGGTACTGGACTAGGACTATCAATTAGCCGCCATATCGTGGAAGAAACTCATGGTGGTCATTTGATTTGTGAATCTGTATTGGGAGAAGGTACAGAATTTACAATTACGATTCCCATTAATTAAGATTCATCCTAAATTTTTCACTGAAGCGGTGGGCGATAGACACGGATTGCTTGAATAGGAACCTTTCCATTATTACCAGCAACAATTTCAAGCTGATGTTTAGAATTATTGAGGTTTTGGGCTAATGTTGTGAAATATTCTTTGCTTGTATCCTCAATCTTGGGTACAACATAATTGTCTACAAACATGGGCTTGACTTGCCAATTAATTTCAAAGCCTTTTGGAATCGGTTGACCCGAATAGTCATAGGCACTGTTGAGCCACCAGTTTCTAGGCTCTATCACCACACGACCGGACTTTGATACAAATTTTTTATCACTGACACCCTCGCCATCAAATCCTGTTTTGGAGCCAAAAACTTCAAATTTAAATTGACTCGCATCTGCATTAATCTCGGTAATTCGAGCTGTCCAGTCTTCCACTATCAACGGCTGCTCTGAAGATACTTGGATAATCGCAGGCCAATCAACGCTCACAACATTACTTGGTCGAGTGATGGTGTAGAGTTCGGGAAATTCCGATGGTTTCTTCCCATCAATCAAAATTTGCGCTGGAGAAAATTGACTATCTTGGACTGGAGCCGCAATTACATCAATACGATTGCCCTCAAACTCCAATATAAGCTTGCCATTTTTCCACTTGACATCTTTCCCCACTTGATAATTTTTTACCAAATTCTTCCATGCCTGATTAGAAAACTTAGGATTGTAACGTAGCTGCCGTTTAACCAGTTTTCCTAATAAAAAATTTCCGTGGTCATTGAGATGAATATTATCCATTAATAAATCCTTGGGCTTTAACCAGTTATCTTTTAAATACTGCTTCCAAGGTTCACGTATCTCAATCAATTCACAGTTATACTTTTCAGAAATCTTCGGGAGCCATTCCAAGGAATGTTGTTCGTGCCATTTATAAGAATTCAGTTTGGCTTCATCATTTAAAAATGGAAGGGTTGGCAACCAGGTAATATGGTCGGAGTGGAAGGCTATTTCACTCGTTGTACGACGGCGTACATTGGCAATAATTGACTCATAATCTTCTTCAGAGCCATAAACATGAAAAATCAATAAATCGGGATAAAAAGGATATAAATCGTGTTCAGCAGGACGAATGAGTGTAGATGAATCAAAGCCTCCAATTGCTCGATTTTCAATAGTTAAATCTGCATACGGAAAGTGTTGCTTCAGGTCATTTGCAACATCGCGCCACCAATCTTGTTTAGTAATAGACTGGCCATAAAAAAGAATTCGCACAGGATGACGGTGCTTTGGAGTACTCGTAGCTAAAAGCGTCATAGTTCGCTGGATGTTTGCACCAAAATTAGATTCATTTTTAGCAGGTGCAGGTAATGGATATCCTGTTTTACTATCTGTGGCTTTTAACAGGGGAACAGACAAGAAAACCAGGCTAAGTAGAACCAAGGATAGAAAAGCTTTGAGCCAATGCCGATGTTTTAGTTTACGAATAAAAAAATTCATTTTGAAACTTGAATATAGCGGTTCTCACTCTTCTTGAGGTACAATCTTACTCCTGACTCCTACTGCCAATTCCCCTAAATTTTATTGTAAAACTCTCACAAGTTGTTTGATTTTAGTGTCTTGTCGCTCCTTAAATTGCTCTGGGAAAATTAATTCAAAAGCAACTTTTCTTGGATTTCCTGAATTTTCATCAAACCAATCCTCAACATCTACAATTTGTGCTAAGAAACGCTGAGGTTTACTGCGGGTGGTTTCCTGACTAAACAGCAAACCGACTAAAGGTTTTTCTTGTTGAATCCGCTGTAAATCTATTTCTTGTAGGCTAACCAAGTCTGAGTGAGTTGTACTAGAATCTGATATTAGTTTTAAACTTTTAATCCCTACTTCTATTACCTTTCCAGAATAGAATTTACCTTCCCAATAAATCTGAGCCATTGCCTGCACTTGCTTGCGAACTTTACCACTTCTATACGGTTTAAAATCTCGAAACGAACGAATCAAACTCGTTGCCAAAAATTGGAAAGAGGCCATGGGGTCATCAACATAATCCCGCTTCTGCGAGTACCACTCCCGAACATCTGAATAAATTACGACAGCAAGAGAATCAAGTTGAGCACGGCTTGGATTAACAAAAGTCAGAGCAATGTGAGTCTGGTTGTCATTAATCGGTAATTTGCGAACGATTTGTCCATTTAAAAAAGCTCTAGCACCAAAGTCACCCACTACTTCAATTTCAACTTCATCCGGTAAATTAGGCTGACCTTCTATGGCAATTAAGGCACCACTTTCGGAAATATTAATCGTTTGCCCATTCCAAGCTTTATCAATACTGTAAATCGTAGTATTTAGGTGTCGCGGTAAGCGGTGAGAAACCCGTAGTTGGGGCTGTTCAAACGCTACTAATATTCCAGCAACAATCAAAATGAAATTAAACACGCACCACATAGCATTGACCAATACAGCCTGAGCATCTTCAGGACGTAAAATCAACCAGAACGGGACGGCAATCATGGAGGCAACAATTAATACCCCAACAATCACTAAACCGCGTGAAGATTCCCAATCAAAGCTGCGTTTTGTGACCGATAATCCCTTATCGGTTACATTAAAAGAACCCAATTTTGGATTAATTAAAGCCATTAATGTTACATATCCCGCCTGGAAGGACATCACGAATTCAAACACCTCATTCCAAAATGAAAATCGAACGTGTTTGTAGGTGATGTAGTTAGCATTCAAGGCAATCAAAATATGAGGTAAGGCATAGGCTAAAGTTTCTAATCCTAAACCTTGAATCGGATTAATACCAAATAATAAAAACAGTGTCGGTGCGATCGCATACATTAACCGAGGAAAACCATAGAAAAAGTGCGATGTGGCGCTAAAATAACATAATCGTTGAGCCAGAGTCAGATTAAGTTTGCGATTGAGTAAAGGATTTTCAATCCGCAGAATTTGAGCCATACCCCTCGCCCAGCGCACTTGCTGTCCAACATAAGAAGAAAACTTCTCAGGCGCTAAGCCTGCGACCATAATTTTGTCATAGTAAATTGACTTATAACCCAACGAATGCAATCTAAACGCGGTATGACAATCTTCCGTTACCGTTTCTGTGGCAATTCCTCCAACTTGTAGGGCATAATCTTTACGAATGACGGCGGCTGAACCACAGAAAAAGGCAGCATTCCAAAAATCATTTCCTTTTTGTAGCACCTTATAAAAAAGTTCATTCCCCACTGGAACCCGACCTCCGGTAAGCAGATTCCGCTCAAACGGATCGGGATTATAAAACCAGTGTGGGGTTTGGACAAATGCCACTTTAGAATCAAAGAAAAAGCCAACGGTATGCTGAAGAAATTGGCGAGATGGGATATGGTCGCAGTCTAAAATAAGGACTAAATCGCCTTGAGTACGGCGAAAAGCTGTGTTGATATTCCCGGCTTTAGCGTGTTCATTATTATCCCGCGTCAGCATGATTGCGCCCAATTCTTCACACATTTGACGCAACTCTTCTCGGCGGGCTCTATACTTTTCAGCTCTCCCATCATCTAGCACATAAACTTGTTTTTTATCCTCGGGATAGTCAATTGCTAAAGCGCCCAATACGGTCTTACGAACAATTTCTACATCTTCGTTATAAGTAGGGATATAAATATCGACTTTAAACCACTGCTCTTGGGGAAAACGCGAAAGGTCAACGGGTTCACGGTCTTGAATTTTTAAAGTTTGAAAAAAGGCCAAAACTAACGTCATGACCGCATATAGCTCTGCCACCAATAGGAGAATACAAAATATCCCATCAAGGACACCATCAAAATTCAACGTATAGCTGATGCGGTAATACAAATAGCGTGAGGTGGTGACTAGACTTAACCACACTAAAAATAAATGTAGATACTCACTCGTTTTTTTATCACTTTGTTGATACTCAGTGTTAATCACAATTTGACCGATCGCAATTAACACCACCGCCACAATACCCTGTTGCCAAACTTTGAGGGGCGTAACAATCAGAGGAATTGAAAGAAATAGCAGCAGCAACACGAACCACTTTAACGGTTTTGTCCCCAACCGCAACAGTATACGTTCAAAAAAATTAGGCCAGCGATCTACTAGCCAATAACTCACCCAAGGACGCTGACGACGCCGCAAAAATCGGGATTTAAATGAGGAAAAAGACATAGATTATTGCTTCTAAGTGGTGGGTTATTTGGGGATAAATAGGAGTTGTGAGTATCACCCACAACCCCTGACTGATTAATGACTCTTCTTATCCGTCACACGATTGAGATAGAGCTGAGCAATGCCGTAGAGTAAGAGGGCAATCGCCACAATGCCAATCGGCAACAACAGCCAGTTATCCTGCAAGTAGCGGCGGACTCTACCTAGGAGATTGGTGTCTTCTAGACGTTTTTGAGCCGGAGCACGTTGGAAAAACTCTAAGGTGTAAGCATCGGGGTTATAGGCTGCAACATTGTCTTGAGTGCGACTAATGAGAGCCGTATCCTCTTGTAACTGGAAGAACCAAGGGTCTTGACTAATTACCTGTCGAACTTGATCTAAACCCTCCTCAGTTTGAGCACTCAAGGCCAACAGCACGCGATCGCTATTTTCCGGAGATAATACCTCCTTAATCACACCCGATTCATCGGGTAAGGCTTGAATACTTGCTTGAGAAGTCAGGCGCGAAAACGCCTCGCCCAAGCGAAACTCACCCGAATCGAGGACATTAGGAAAGGGAAATTTCTCTCGTGTTCCCACAGCCACGAGATGATGAGTTTTACCCGTATCTGGGGGTAAAGTTGTAGTGGTGTAAGCATTCAGTTTTACCGAATCAGCACGGCTGAGGCGTCCCAATCGTTCACTGATGCTCAACAGCAGCAGCAAGTCTGCGTTACTCGGCGAGTCGGGCACCACCATGGCCGTACTCGATAAATCTTGAGGTGCGGCAAACGGAAAGCCTGATTGGAGCAGCGCTAAATCAGGGAGTTGTACCGATTTTTCTCGACGCAGTTTAAAACTCGTATCCGCGTGAACCGTACCCGTTAATTGTTGGTCTGTAATCTTGCCACACTCGGGCGGTTCCTTCGGGTTCAAGCGAAACGCCACTTTAATTTTAGAGTCGGGCTTAATTAAGTTAGCTGGTAAATCGACCTTCAGAGTTTGGCGGGTGGCTCCATTTTCATTCGTTAATCGTGCCCCTCCCACGAATACATTTTCATCATTGAGTAAGACTTCTACCGCAGACAGCCTGGGGTTCACTTGTGGCCCGTAGCTGTACACCAGGTTCATGGAACTGCCTCGGGTAAATTGGTCGTCCGGTAAAGCCCGAAAATCAATTTCAATCGGGGGGGCAGAAGACCCACGTACCGTAATATCCTGAAAGGCTTTGCCATCCATGGCAGTGGCTAAGTCTTTGAGCGTAAAGTTATCTTGTTCCGGTAAGTACAGCGGCCAGTTCCGAGACGATGGGGTGGGGATATTTTTCAAGTCAGTCACAACCACGGCTTGGCCTGCGGCCAGCTTACTGGTATCGGGCTGCACTAAAAACTGAGCCGCTTTGGTGACACCTGCTGCGCCATTCCCCGTCACCACGAGTACGGGAACGCTGCCTTTTTGAGTTGTGGTGAGCATGAGAAGCCCCACATCATCGGGTAAGGGACTCTTATTACCATCTAAAACTTGGTTTCCTGCGATCGCAAACGGCAAATCCAACGACTTCAATACCGGTTGGTCGGCAGGAGTGCCAATAACCACCAAGCGTTCATTCGGTTCCACATCATCCACATCTTGAACTAATCGGGTCTCAATCGGACGGAAATCTGCGAGTCTACCCAAAGCAGCTTGGAAGCGAGGCGCTGCGGTTAACCAAGCATCACTCACGCTGGGCAGCAGATACACAATCTGATTGGGTTCTAGACTCAGGTCATCAAAAAATGGATAGGGATAGCGCGTCAAGTTAAGTGGAATCGCTTGAGGTTGATACTCAAACAGTAATTTAGAATCGGGTAAAACCTCTGTCCATAGTGTAGGGTCGGTGGGGTCGCTACATTTGGGGTCGTTATTCTGCTGAGCAATGAGAGTGACTTCGTTATAGTCTTGAATCAGCTTGGGTGGAACATTAAATAAAGCTTGGCCGATTTGGGATTCTTGACGGTTGAGGGGAATACTGCCTACACTCGTCCCGTTGACTTGGACGGTGAGATTTGAGCGACTGGCCAGCAGGGCAGGTGAATGCTGATAACGGATGTTTGCTTTAACTGATTTGATATCCCAACCCCGAGGCCGGGTAAATCCCAACCGCGCTTGAGAATAGATACCCTGTAAGCGAAACCGATTCCCGACTACGGGAGAGCGGTTGAATTGCATTACATACTGAGCGGGTGGTAAGGATTCGGTGTCTGTATCCGTCTCGGTAATCGATTCGGGGGCTGGAGTTTCCTCAATTTCCTCAGGTTCAGGTGCCTGGGCTGGTTGAGAGCGAGGAGCAGAACGACGGACGGGAGCGGGGGCAGAGCGAGGTGCGGGAGCGGGGGCAGAGCGAGGTGCGGGAGCGGGAGCAGCATTCTGGCGCGGACGGGGCGCAGGGGCTTGAGATTCAGTCCGGCGTTGGGGGGTAGAAGCCCGAGTTGGCCGAGAGCGAGATGGGCTTTCGCTTCTAGCCGGGGCTGTTGGAGCGGGTTTATAAACCGGTGACTGCTTGGGAGGACTGGGCAGAACGTATTGACGAATTACTTGGTCTTCAGCCTGTTTAATATCACTTTCGCTTTGGGCAACAACACGGGATGCTCCCAGACCCAAGATTAAAATCAACAAGCCACAGAACAAACATCCGAATAAGAACAGGCGATGCTGGATCGAAGTGGGCTGACGCTGCCCACGCGCCCAAGGGGTTCTTTCCTTGGGTGAGAAGAGGCGAAACAACAGTTTCATAATAGGACGATAGGGGAACCGAGCAGGATAAGGTAAAACATTGGCAACGGGTTCAGGGGTCGGTTCAATCCTGTATAGATTGAGCCTTTCAACCTGAATTTATTTGGGCTGAGGCTTTAGGAGTTGGGAATCAATGACCGTTGTAGGCAGCAAACCCAACCACGCGAGGTTTTGGGTATAGTAGGCGGACTCGTCATCCCAAATCCCCTCCTTGTAGCTGGCTAAGAGCTTGTCATTGAGTAACTGATCAGCAATATCGGGGTTGGTTAACCGAAAAGCTGGGTAGAGCATCGCGTATTGAGAGGTCGCCTCATATTTGACAGTAGGTTTCCCCTGAAGGTTGATACGAGCCGGTAAACGCCTTTGTTGAAGCCATTGTTCTTCTAGGTGTTCAGTGGCACTGCCTAGATACTTCTGGGCTTCAGGAGCATTGAACCAAGCCGCATCCCAGGCTACCCGCCACCAGACTCGAAAGGCATCAAAGCTATACACACTCTGAAGTTTAGACTCCGGAGGAACGGGTTGATATTTGCCAGTGGTGATGTCTAAAGCAATCCAATCGCTGGGCAAGCCCACCGCCGATACTTTAGACGACTGTTCGAGAGCTTCGTAGCTACTTTTGACTAAACTCATCCAATCGCGTTCGGGGTCAACCTGAGCGAAAAGACGAAAGGCATAGGGAGCAAAATAGGAAGGGTTTAAATAAATGACGGTGGCATCAGGGGCGAAGGCTTCCACCGGGCCGGGCAGCAGATAGCGCTTGCCTCCGGGCACGGCAAAGGTGGAATAGTCCCACAAATCTTGCAGCTTAGTACGAGCTAATTTTAGATATTCGGGTTGATTCCAGCGCCGAGAGGCTAGAATCAGCGCGGTAATCGCATCAATATCAGCATCACTGGCAAAGTTTTTATCAATTGGCCCCCATTTTCCGGGTTTGGCTTGTCCCCACTTCCAAACCCAAAGTTGATCGGTTGGGGTGTTGTTCGCCGCCAGCCGATGCAGGTTTTTTTCTGCCCAGTCTAAGGTGAGGGCAAAGGTTTTGGGGTCATCAATCAGGACCGCCCTGAGCATGGCATAAGCTTGTCCTTCCGAGGTGGAGCGATCGCTATCTTCATAGTCAATCACTCGCCCATCCGTTTGAATGAATTGTTGCCGATAAATATTCCAGCTTTCTTCCAAAAGTTTCCGGTGACGCGTTGAGGGGGGTAAGGATGATGAACCCTCCCTCAATGGCGGTAGCATGGGAGTGGGTGAGGCAGGGGGCGAGGGTGACGGCACCGACTCCGAGGGAGTGGGGGTCGGAGTTTCTGGTTCTTCTGGCGAAGGCTTAGAGGTACAGCCAGCAAGGCTACACAAGACCACGATGGCTATCACCGCTCTCAAACACCACTGGCTTCTATTGACTAATGCCGTCAATTTCAACATGGGACTAAAATCAACATTTCCAAATTGTCGGGAATGGGGAATTGAGAATTGAATGTTTCTCAATACATGTGTCTGCTAGAAGCACCCTAACAGTACCGTTTTGAATGGGAGGTTAATAACGCTCCCAAGGGGGTTGAAATCCTCGCCGTTGCAAGAATCCTTCTTGGATTTGTTGCATCTGGCGCGAAACATCGGGATTTGCAGCACCCTGTTGGAGTTGGAGCTGTTCGAGGGCTTGCAAGGCCGCTAAGGGTTTATCTTGCGCCGCTTCTAAGCTGGCCAGAGTTTGGCGGATGCCTACGTCATTGGGTTGGAGAGCGAGTGCTTGGGAATATAACTCGGTAGCCGAGTTAAAACGTCGTTGTTGAAAACGAATACCTCCCAAAGCGGATAAGGCTTCTAGGTTATTCGGTTGAGCAGTCAAGACGGCTTCATAAGCTCGACTGGCCAGATCTAACTCCCCAATTCCTTGGGCTAATTGACCTTGCAACAAGTAGGCACCGAGGTTATTAGGATTACGAGCCACTAACTGCGTGACTCGTGCTTTGGCTTCATTGGGATTGCGCCGAGCAATCACCTGGAGCAATCGTAACTGGACTGGGATATTGTTGGGATCGATTTGCACCAGCGCATTATATAGTGCTTCCCGTTTGGAGTCCGGGGGGAGTGTCCCCACCAGGGTGAATAACTCCGGGGGAACATTAGTAGAGGGTTGGGTTTGTAGCCAACTATTGAGTACCGCCTCCGCTTGGGACTCAGGAATTAGTTTAGCTTGATAGGCTAAGGTTGTGCGTGCCAGTTGCAACGTTAAATCCTGGGGATTACGAGCAATGAGTTGATCGTAAATCGCTAAAGCCTCAGTCGGGCGATTTTGCTGGACGCGAACACCGGCTAGCCCCCGCAATGCCGCATTGAGAACGTCTAAGTCGGTGGGATTGCTGGCAATTAAACCTTGATAGCGTTGGGCACTGGCTTCTAAATTGCCTTCCCGACGCTCGATTTCAGAGGCTAATAACTGGGGTGCTAAATCCCTCGCGCCTTCTGGAGTACTGGCATAGGCGGCTAAAGCAGCTCTGGCTCCGATTAAATTATTCTGCTCGATCAACAGTTGAGCAATTCTGAAATTTAAAAAGGGTACATCAACACCACTGGCGACTAAATTTTGGTAAATGGGTAGAAATTCTGGTCCTGGGGGGTCAACTCCCGCTAAGGCTTGAGCGAGTTGTCGTTGCTCGGTGGGGTCGGTGGGTAATGGTTGCAGTGCGGCATAGAGGCGTGTCCTTAAGTCGGATGGGGTGAGCAAACCCAATTGACTTTCTAGGGTGAGTTGCTTGACAATTAGGGTGCGATCGCCCGGTTGACTAGCCACAAGTTGCCGATAAAGCTGGAGCGCGGTTTGTTTTTCTTGGGGTATCCCACTAAAGACATCCGCCACTTCTTGCACCAGTTTGGGGTCAGGATTCGGGGTTTGGCCGAGGGCTTGACGGTACAAAGCCACGATTTCGGCTGTTAGGGAAGGGTCATTGGTGACGGTACGAATTTCCGAAAGCGATCGCGCCAAGGGTAACACCGCATCCATTCTCCCTTGCAACGGGGCGAGTACGATTCTGGCTTCATTCAACTGCCCATTGGCCACATAGGCACGAGACAAAGCCGCACGGGTTTGGATGGCTAAATCATCGAGTTTTTTGGACGATTGCAGCGAGGTTTCCAGCACTTGTACCGCTTGAGCTGGATTCCCGGTTTCTCGCAACGCCCGAGCATAGGCGATCGCCGCATAATCTGTAATGGGTTTCCCGCTTACTTGTCGATAGCGGTTAAACAGTTCTAATCCCGTTTGGGGATTACCGCTATTGGTATAAGTTTCTGCTGCTCCTAATAAAATTTCCGGTGTTGGGTTATTTTGCAGGGCAATTTGATAATCGGCTAATGCTTCTGGATACCGTTGCTGATACCCATACAGCAACCCCCTCAAACCCCGTGCTTCTATATCATTGGGGTCATTGTTCAATAAAGTCGTCAGGGCTTCAATACCTGGGACTTGCCACTCAAAGCGATACGTCCCCAACAGTCCTACGGTTTTCAATGCCAAGGTATTATTCGGGTCTTGTGCCAACACCTGTTGATACGCCTCCCAAGCCTCTTCAATCATTCCCTGCCGTCGATAGGAAATCGCTAATCCCAATTTGGCTGGTAATGATTGCGGTTCACGGCGCAAGGCTTGCTCAAAGGCAGAAATGGCATCCAGCACTCGCCCTTGTTTGAGCAGGGTATAGGCTTGTTGCACAGCCGCAGAAATGGCTTGAGCCAAAGCGGGTGTTGTTATTGTGATTACCGTTAGGCTCACCCCAGCCGTTAGCAGGAAAAAAGAGAACGGAAAAACAACCAAAAATTGACTCTTGTCTTTTAAGACTGGCCTGAATTTCACGGCATCACCTCCCGGCGCGGAGTGATATCAAATTCGGTTTTGACTCGAAAACCGGCGAAGGTATCTCGAAAGGAATTCTGTTGTTGTAACGTGAAGCCCAACCGAAAATTCGGTAAAAACTTAAAGTCGTAAAACAGCTCCAAAACATCGGGTACATCATCTCCTCGTTCCCGACGTAGGATTTCATTAGATAACCCTCGACCATAGGCTAATCCCAAGCGATCATCCTTGGCAAATACATCCAAAAAGCTAATACCCAGACTGTAGGTATCTCCGCCTCGTCCTAGAGTGCGGTTGTCATAGCGTCCGTAGCGACCAAAAACCCCCATATTAATTTGAGGAAAGAAGTATTCGACATTCACACCATAGGCTTGTTCGCGATCGGATGAGCGCAGTCCAGTACTGCCATCCGGGCGTTGCAGCCCAAAGATTTCTCGGAAACCTGTACGCGAACCCGCATCGCGATCTGAGGCGTAGGTTCCTCGAATAATCGCATTGCCGTAGCGCAGGCCGATTTCTCCAGCAAATCCATCTAGGGAGAAGTCCCCCACATCTCGGGCGGAAGAAAAAACAGCGGCTTTGGCTTCAATGTTATCCGTCACAGCCCAGTTGACTACAACCGCCGGACGAGAAGCAATTCCTGTAGCACTCAAGGCAGGATTGGTTTGAAATACGGGGTTAAAAAAGTGGGTGGCTCCATCTTTGGCAAAGCTGTTGCGGTCAAAGTAGGATGTTAAATCTAGCTGACCGGCTACTAGGCGAAAATTCGGTAAACTCTCAAATGGAGCCGTGGCGACATAAAGCTCATTCAGGTTCAAACCCTCTTGTCCGGAGTCGGCAAAGAAATCATCTCCACTGACTAAATCTAAACTCCCCCCGAATTGCACACGAGAATTGAGGGGATAAAGCCCTGTGACTCGCGCCCGTGCTGATGATACGTCGCCTTGGTTAACATACGTTCCTTGTAACCGTAAGTAAGGCTCAGTCACGGCCGTATTGCGATTGAATTCAGTTTGGGGCGTTGAGGGTGCGGCAATCACAGGATTGGGATTGGGCTGGGGTTGATTAACGTTCGGATTCGGTGCATAAGGGAGAGCTGGAGGATTGGAAGATGGGTAAGGAGACTGCCCAAAGGTAGGATTGTAACCATTCGCACCCACCGGATATTGAGTTTGAGGCGTAGGTAGAGGGGGTGTCCCTTGGGGATAATAGGGGGGCTGTCCATACCCGACATAGCCATTGGGAACACCCGAACTCTGATTCATCGGTGCTGGCAGAGGTGGGACTGTTTGTGGATAAGGCGATTGCCCACCCACAGGATTGTAGCCATTAAACCCCACTGAACCCGGATTCAATGGAGGGGGGAGGGGGGCTACATTCTGAGGATAGTAAGTGGGTTGCCCGAGGTTAGGGTTGTAGTAATTAGTCCCTACCGGAGCCATTGTCGGTGCCACATTTTGGGGATAGTAACTGGGTTGCCCGATGTTGGGATTGTAGTAATTAGTCCCCACCGGAGCCATTGTCGGTGCCACATTTTGGGGATAGTAACTGGGTTGTCCGACGTTGGGATTGTAGTAATTAGTCCCCACCGGAGCCATTGTCGGTGCCACATTTTGGGGATAGTAAGTCGGTTGTCCTATCCCTGGGTTATAACCATTAAATCCAACTGGATTCGGATTCAGGGGTGCAGGTAGGGGCGCAACGTTTTGAGGGTAGTAGGGCATCTGTCCCATCCCCGGTGACATGGGCATCCCCATGGCAGGCACTGGAATCAGCAGCACGGGTTGAGGGTAGTAGGGCATCTGTCCCATTCCTGGTGACATGGGCATCCCCGTTGCAGGCATTGGAACCAGCAGCACGGGTTGGGGGTAGTAGGGAACTTGCCCAGTTGGGAATCCTGTTGTGGGGATAGGAGTTGGGGATTGGGGGTAGTAAGGAAGCTGCCCTACGGCTGGATTGTAGGGATAAGGTGAGGCCGGAGCGCTAGTTTGGGGAAGAGTAGGGGCTTGGGGTAAGGCGGGAATTTGCCTCTGTTTGGATTTGGAATTCCTAGAACTTGTGGGAATTGGAGTGGCTGGGATGGGTAGCACATTAGGGGTTTGTGGGGGGTAGGGAAGCTGTGCTACGACGGGAGGAGTCGCGATGATGGCTGGCTTTTCCCGTTCCAGGGATTTCTCCGCTATGGGGGGTAATGACCGAAATTCAGGCTCAGCTTGATTAGTTGTCCCAACCCAACCGGGAGGCAAGGGACTCGTTGCGTGAGTTAAGTTAGACTCTGGCGTAGTCCTGCTGTTTCCCTCTTCCTCGTTAGCTCTGGAGGTAGAAGGGATGGAGAGTACCACCGAAGGTGGCGTTTGTAAAGAAAGCCTTTGAGTCCCCGCCTCTGTTGTTGATGTCTCTGTTGTTGATGAGTGTTGTTCCTTGGTTTCCGGAAAGAGAGCATCGCCCGTTGCTGGGCTGATGTCCTGCTCTTGAGGGAAAAAAGAGATTTCGTCCTCACTCACTAAAGAGGGTTCTTCCTGGGGAGATACAGCCGCCCAAGTGGGTTCTAATGCCGCTGGTTGGGGTTTGGGAGTGTAGGCGGATGCAGATTTAAGCCCACTGCCGCCAAATACCCAGAAAAAGGCGAGTGACCCAGTACCCAGCAGATTAAAGGATGAGAGTGAATATAAACTGGCAATTTTTGTAACTTTTGGGAGCATGGGGTTCATTGCCCATATAGATTTAATGTATATAAGTTTCCCTGCACCCTGTCGCCACTTTAGCAAAGGGATTTGTGTTTGGCGATAGGGTGTGGCATTGATTTAGACCCTGTTGAACATTATTCCTCTTTAATCGATAAAATCAATATCAACGAGAGTTTGTTGCAACAGGTAGAAAAGTAACTGATATTCTTAAAACCACCAGTTTCTAGCTTTATCCGGATGAACAGAGATTTTTGAAAAAGTGGGATGTTTCCCCGCAACTTAACCTTGAGCAAGTTGCATCAAACCTGTTTGATTTAACAAGCAAATTCTAGAACCTTCTATAGTAATTAATCCCTCTTGGCTCAACTTAGCAAAAACTCGTGATAGAGTTTCGGGAATTGTTCCTAAAAAAGCCGCTAATTGTGTCTTTGTCATATCCAGTTCCACGACTTCACCTGTATTATTCCGTTCACTCAAATAAAGCAAATAAGCCGCTAATCGTCCTGGAACTTCTCGAAACGAAAGGTCTTCAACTTTCTGAGCGAGTCGCCGTAAATGACGAGCGGAAATCGCCAGCATGGCGATCGCTAAACTGGGGTGTTGGTGGAGGAGTGCCAAAAAATCCTGCCGCGCAAAGAATAACAACTCACTTTTCTCAACTGCTGCCGCCGAGGCCGGAAAGGGTGCACCATCAAAAACGGGGACTTCTGCAAAATGTTCTCCCTTCCCAAAAAAATGTAGGATTTGCTCTTTACCATCCATAGAAAGTTTGAATACTTTCACTCTGCCTGATCGCACTACAAAAAAACCTCTGCCTTCATCCCCTTGTTCAAAAATGGTTTTACCTTTGGCATAAGTTTGAAGACGGGCAATGTCAGCAATGGCATCGAGCTGTTCTTCAGGTAAACCCTGCCACAGTTGAATATTAGTGAGAAATTCCCTAAGTTCAGATGATTGCTGATTCACTGAAAAACCAGATATGGATACGCAATTGCAGTCTCAAGATAGCAAACTTTTCTCCCCGATTCCCCACTAAGCCATTCAAAATTCAACTTTATTATGCGGTATCCCTAGAGTAAGGTGCGTTACAACGACTTATGAGTAGAGTAACGATGTATTAGACCCACAATTGACTTAAGTCAAGGCGCTTTCTTTTTACCCATCCTAGAGTAGGCATAGATGAGGAAAGCCAAAAGGAGACTTGACTGATGTTTTGTAGCCAATGCGAACAAACCACCCGCGAACAAGCTTGTGAACAATGGGGCGCTTGTGGGAAAAGCCCCGAAGTGGATGCCCTGCAAGACTTAATGACTCACTGCTTACGGGGATTAGGGCAAGTAGCACTTGCGGCACGTCAGTTAGGCATTCCCACTCGTGAAGCAGATGTCTTCACCTGTGAAACACTGTTTTCGACATTAACCAATGTCAACTTCGACCCTGAGCGTTTTGTCACTTATATTCAAAAAGCGATCGCTCTACGGGATAACTTAAAAGCTCAAATCCAACGCATAGGTGTCCCCATCACCTTTACCGCCCTTTCCTCCTTTCAACCTGCCGACACTCTAGAAAGTTTAGTCCAACAAGGCAGAGATATTGAATTTGAATTTATCAGTCAATCTGCTACCAATGTTGATATTTTCTCATTAAAACTTACCATCCTTTACGGACTCAAAGGAATTGCCGCTTATGCTTACCACGCCCAAGAATTAGGACAAGAAGATGACCGAGTTTATGCCTTTTGCCATGAAGCGTTAGCCGCCCTCGATCAGCAAGAAATCAGTTTGGATGATTGGGTAAACATGGCATTGAAACTGGGTGAAATTAACCTGCGGGCAATGGAACTTCTCGATGCAGGCAATACCGAAACCTATGGCCATCCCGTTCCGACATCAGTTCCCCTCAATGCCAAGATTGGTAAAGCTATTCTTATCTCCGGACACGACCTCAAACACCTAGAAGAACTACTCAAACAAACAGAAGGAACAGGAATTTATATTTACACGCATGGGGAAATGTTACCCACTCATGCCTATCCCCTGTTAAAACAAAAATACCCCCATCTTTACGGACATTACGGGACAGCTTGGCAAAATCAAACTCAAGAATTTCCTCAATTTCCGGGGCCTATTGTGATGACAACCAATTGCTTAATGCCGCCTCGGGATTCCTACAAAGACCGAGTGTTTAATATGGGGCCTGTAGGTTGGCCAGGACTCATACATCTGGATACGGATGATTTCACACCCGTGATTCAAAAAGCATTAGAAATGCCAGGATTTACGGAAGAAGGCGAACCCCGCCAAGTCATGACTGGTTTTGCACGGAATGCGGTTTTTAGTGTTGCCAATGATGTCATTGATGCCGTGAAACAGGGTAATATTCGTCACTTTTTCTTAGTGGGTGGTTGTGATGGTGCCAAATCTGGACGCAACTACTACAGTGAATTTGTCGAAAAAGTGCCTCAAGATTGTGTTGTGTTAACTCTTGCCTGTGGTAAGTTCCGTTTCTTTGATCAAGAATTAGGAGATATTAACGGCATTCCGCGATTGATGGATGTGGGACAGTGTAATGATGCCTATTCTGCGATTCAGATTGCTTTAGCGCTATCGAATGCCTTTAATATGGATGTGAATCAGTTACCGTTATCCATGATTCTGTCTTGGTATGAACAAAAGGCGGTTGCTATTTTGTTAACGCTGCTTTATTTGGGGATTAAAGATATTCGCTTAGGCCCGACATTACCTGCATTTATTTCACCCAATGTGTTTAAGTTACTGTCTGAAAAGTATAGCTTGAAACCAATAAAAACAGTGGATGAAGATTTAGCGGCTTGTTTGGGTGTCTGATTAACAATTGGACAAGATAAGGCTCCAGATACGGGGATACATCTCAATCCCTGTATCTGGGATTTTTGTCTTACCCACTGTTAATATAAACCAAGAGCCGCACAATAAAAGATATGTCCACAAGAGCCATTACAGAAGCAATTACAACTCTGGCAGAAGCAGAGCGGCAATTTAACCTCCACCGCACAGAAAACGAGCTATTTTTCTCACAATGGCGCACAGATTTACCTGAACTTACCGATACAGAAAAGACAGGGCTAAATGAACTGAGGCGACGGTATTTGTATCAACGTACACAGAGCCATTTGCTGGAGGGAACAGTGATGCTTTTGTTGGTTTCCCCACTACTGGCAATCGCAGGTTTCTATGATCCACCATTTAAAATTCGAGCGGAGGAATCGGTACAGATTACGATTGATGATGGTGAGGAGGTATTACAAGGGCGGATTGATGTATTGGTGCTTCACCATCAACTTTGGGTTGTGGTTTTAGAATCTAAAAAGACAGCTCTTTCGGTTTGGTCAGCACTACCGCAAACCCTTGCCTATTTGACGGCAAATCCTCAGCCTGAGCGACCTAGTTTTGGCATGATGACTAATGGGGATGATATTGTGTTGGTGAAACTAACACAGATAGATCAGGGGCAATATGACGTTTCCAGGGTGTTTGCCCCGTTTATCTCGCATCAGGAACTCTACTGTGTTTTGCAGGTTTTGAAGCGAATGAAGTTTGACTGCTGCAGTTGATGGGACAAATGTACAATCATAGCGCTTCGTAAGCCCAATCGGTCGATTGTACAACTGACAAATCTTGCTAACCGACAACGTTAAAAATCAACGCCTCGCTTCAAATCCACACCTTTTTCGCAATAATGTTTGTGACAAATCATCTCTGAATGCACACTCGCAAGGTCAAAGTAAGCAGGTTGATTTAAACAACGACCGGTGATAATCACTTCCGTATCACGGGGTTTGCGTAATAAAGCATCAACAATCGGTTCCACCTGCAAGAGTTCTAAATCTACGGTGGGGTTGAGTTCATCCATAATGATGGTTTTATACATCCCGGAGGCTAACGCTGCTCTAGCAATTTCCCACCCTCGTTCCGCTTCCACATAGTCTACAATCTGCTGTTGCCCTCGCCACACGATCGCATCTCGTCCACAGCGATGATGATCGACTAAATCGGGATAACTTTGTTTAAGCGCAGCAATAGCCGCATCTTCGGTATAACCCGAGCCCCCTTTTAGCCACTGCATAATTAGCACTCGATGGGACTTATCGGTACTAATTCCCCGGCCTATCGCTTGCAATGCTTTACCCAGTGCGTTAGTAGATTTTCCTTTGCCTGCACCGGTGTAGATTTCAATCCCCTCAATTCCCTGTTCCCTGGATACTGGATGATCATGCTGCACGGACTCAGTATGTAAATCCGCAATATCCAGTAAAGCTTGAGGTGTACCCCGACCGGTCACAATAATTTCTAAATTTTCAGGCTTATTTTGTAAAGTCTTAATCACCTCATCCACTGACAGCAACCCTAAATCTAGAACCGGGTTGAGTTCATCCAAAACCACGACGGAATAGAGGTTAGAAGCAATCGCCCCTTTGGCAACATCCCAACCGCGTTGGGCTTCGAGTGCATCAAAAGGCGTCACTTCATCTCGCGCAAAAAAAGATGAACGTCCTGTACGCACCTGATCGATTAAGTGAGGAAAAGCTCCTTGTAAGGCTTCAATTGCAGCATCTTCATCATAATTGCGTCCTGGTCCTTTGAGAAACCTCAGCAACAAAACGCGGCTGGCCGATACCTGCCCACTTTCGTCTGCTGGGACATTGGCTGACTTAATTCCTAATCCAATGGAACGCAAGACGACGCCTAAGGCTGCCTGAGACTTGCCTTTACCTGTACCATCATAAACATGTATTTGTCCCGTAAGCCGTTCGGAACGTTCAACTGCTGTGCGAATCCCTATACCCGTTCTAGTCATACCAAATTCCCATCTGCTCATCCCAATGCAACAGTTTAACAAGAACAGGCATCAGTCTCTAGCTTGTTCATGCAATCCCTAATCGTACCCGCCTAGACCGATGGCTGGAGAACAATGAAAATTTTCATGATTCGAGCGCTAGCCCTAAGCGGACTACAATTATAATGCCTCTACAATTCACCGCACTAGTAAGGAGCAGACCCTGATGGAACAAGCTGTTTTGCCGTTACAGACCTATTTGTTTCAAGCCCTATTCCTGCTAGTGGCGATCGCGCTGGAATCTAGGGTTTTGTATCGGAGGCTATATATAAGTCGCCAGACCAGCGTAGAGTATGCTACAGCGATTAACTTAATTGCGGCAAGTGCCGGCTGGCTGATTTTTTTTCTGATTCAGGACTATATTCCACTACCCATCAAAGACCAAATCGTTAGTTATATATTCTTTGATCGGCTCTTGGTTTTCCAAGCCGAGAACTTTACCTTATTGCTAGCCGCCACTGGGGTAGTCATATTCTTTATTGTGTTCCTGATTAAACTCAAATCCCTCGAGATTCTAGAAACCATCGCCGAAGACAAACCGGCTCAAAACGATTCATTACAAACCTCTACTCCACGGTATCATCCCAGTTTGTCAGATCGCTTAGGGGAAGCAACCCGCCCTGGCCTTCCCAATCAAGCGACGACAATGCTGTTAGCCAATGCCTACAGCTATAGTGCCATCTCACTTTTGTTATTCCTTCGATTTTTGCAAATTCACACTCTCAGATAGTAGCGATCGTGAAATTTATTACCACTATCTACAATTGGCTGCGAACCAATATTTCTCTTCCCAGTGCTTTCTCTTGGGAAACTCTAATTGTACTCAGCCTATTTTCTTACTACATGGCCATCCTAGCCCGGTCAACTCAGCCCGATGGCTTTGTAGGGAACTTGCTAATTAATTTGGGCTGGATTTTCCTAATTTTAGGAGTTTACTGGGGAACCACAATTAACCATCGGTTGAGGCCGGGTTATAAGCTCCCTGATAGGGAAGGCTTTCCTTTAAGTCCTTGGATAACGGGCGCATTAGTCAGCATTTATCTATTTGGTGTTTTAGGCGATGAGACGGGTCGAGTCATTCCAGAAATGCTGATTTTCTGGCCAATGATTTCAGCCATTTTAGCCATTTTGCCAGACTATATCGCCGAAGGGAGGAAGATGAAATCTCCCCCCCCAGAACGACGGAAATACCACTTATTATTATTTGCCAGTCAAGTCCTCCTTAGTTGCTGGTTTCAGTTTCATTTTGTGGTACAAAATTATCTAGCTCAATATCCTAGCTTACGGGCAGATACTTTTAATAAAAGTGCTTTCGTCGTAAAATGGGATGCCTTGCCAATCAGCACTCGCCCTCGAGGTGCTCTGCTTTTAGAGCAAATGGAAGCCGAGTTAAGGAAGCAGTTTGAGGGTAGACCTTGGGCAGAAGTAGAGCGATTGCTGCTGCAAAAAGAGCGTGATCAATTAATTGACTCGACGGCAGCCAAAGCCAAAAAAGAACTCGCACCCAGTCAAGAGGACAGTAATCTACTGGTGGTGGAAGATCAGTTATGGGATGTAAATTCTAAAATCTCAGCCCGCCGAGATGGGTACAATCTAGACTTGCAAGCGGTTTGGCAAGGCCCTAGGTCAGGAACTCAATCCAATGCTGTGACTAAAAGTTGTCAAATTACACCCCAAAGTTTGTCTCCTTCTGTCGCTGCCAAACCTCTGAATACCCCCGTACCTACATCACCCACTGTTTTGAGTAGCTTTAATTGTCAAGAGGTGGAAGGTTGGGGTGTTGAAGCTCCGATTATTGCTAGTGAATAAAACTTAGACGTTGTAAGTTTCAATCGAAACAATGGGAGTTAAATTGGAGTTATTAGTAATGGATGATTAATCCCAAAAATTGATTATTAACTAGCAATAATTGGCTAATAACTTCAGGGATTGACTCCTATTGATAAGAATGGGAGGTAGGATTGAATTTTGGGCGCATTTGGGCGATCGCATCGAATGGTTTTCGGGAAGTTATTCGTGATCGCATTTTGTATTTAATCGGTCTGTTCGCGCTGGTCTTATTCCTCGCGCTGCGACTTTTGCCAGAAATTGCCGCCAGCACACAAAATAAAATTTTTCTCGATGTGGGTTTAGGGGCAATTGAACTCTTGGGCGTGATTGTGGCCATCATGGTAGGAACTGGCTTGATTAATAAAGAAATCGAGAAACGTACCCTGTTAGTTCTGATTCCTAAACCCATTAGTCGTGCCGAATTAATCATTGGCAAGCACTTAGGACTGACAGGGGTTATAGCCGTCTTGACCGTCGCGATGACTGCAATTTATTTGATTTTACTCAGCTTCAGTCAGATAGATTACCCCATCGGAAGTATTCTAGTTTCCACGTTTTATTTATTTCTAAAGCTGTCTTTACTCATCGCCGTGGCGTTAGTGTTTGGAGTGTTCACGAGTTCCCTACTGGCAGCGCTGCTCTCGTTCGGAGTATATTTGATGGGAAACTTGAGCCGCGATATTGTTGTATTGGGTAACTTAAGCCGCAACCCTGGCCTGGAAAGCCTGACTCAAAATCTTTACTTAATCTTACCCGATTTATCTCGCCTAAATTTGAAGAATGAAGCAGTTTATGGGTTACTTCCATCTCCCTCTACGCTGCTTGCCAATGGGATATATGGTGTTTTCTACACATTACTGCTATTGGCCATCGCCATTCTCATTTTTTCACGACGCGAGTTTTAATCTTGATTAACCTGGAAATGGAGCCGTAGGGTTTTCTCAATCAATTGATGACTTAAGCGTGACCATGGATACAGTACAGAAAGTAAAAAATCTGTATTTCCAACTACATCCTTGCCTAAAAAGGATGAAAGTTCTCAAGGTTTTGATGAAGATGGACACTTATCATCCTGATTTCCAGTCCTGAAAAGCTGACTCAATCAGCCAAAATAATATACTGCAAAGATGCAGGGAACATCCCCAAGGCTTGAATAGAGTCGCTTTGAGCAAAATTATTAACAGCTCCAATCACACTGCGCGAAATTACTCATGATGAAGTTTCAGCTCAAAAGCTCGGGTGGCAGGACATCTGGGCACCCTCACACCCAAAAACCAGTCGATAAAAAACATTCCATGAAGACGATAGGACAGGGCGCTTTATGTACGCTCTGTTTTTCTCTATGTTGGGCGATCGCTACGCCCACAAGAGCTGCTGAACGCCTCACCCTGCGCTTGGGGCCTTTTGAGCAATCGGTTGCCGTTACGGACTTAGAGAATTTTGCACAAACTGGTGAGTTATCCCCCTCGCTCAAACCCTACGGCGCAGTCCTCACGCCACAGATACGGCAGATGCTCAACCGACGGCTGCAAATCGACCCCAACATGACTGAGAAATTTCTCAATGACCTATTTCGTTCGTCGGATGGGGCAAAATTACTCGAACGGATTGGTTTAGCATTACCTGATAGTCGAGTAGACCAATTAAAAGCCGCACTTTTTTTAGCTGCACGGCAAGCCGATGGCCTCAACGTGATTGGGTTTTTAAAAGCCTACCCGGAAGAAAGCGTGACCATTGATGCCAGTTCGGCCATTGCCATTGCGCTTCAGTTTAACACCTCCTACTGGCAAAGTTTGGCGATCGGCCCGATGCTGGAAAAAGACCTCACGGTGGCTGATGATGCCAGCTTCCGTCCCAGCTTTGACCCCACTGAAGCGGGTTCTCTTTACGTCCGCGAGCAGACATTGCTGTTACGCGACCGCTATCGAGAGCGTACCATTCCCGTTGACTTATACTGGACTCGCCGGAAAACGTCGGGGCCATTAGTGGTGCTTTCCCATGGCTTTGGTTCTGACCGTAATTTCCTCAACTACATTGCTCGTCACCTGGCTTCCTATGGTTTCACGGTTGCCTCGATTGAGCATCCAGGGAGTAATTTTAGCTGGTTAAGCGGTGTTTCTTTGGGGGGTAATCCTGGAGATTTATTACCCGCTTCGGAGTTTATTGACCGTCCCAAAGATATTAGCTTTGTTTTGGATCGATTGACCGAACTCGATCACGAGGATAACTATTTTCGAGGCAAGCTGAATACCGAACAAGTCACTGTAATTGGTCATTCTTTAGGTGGTTACACAGCTTTAGCCCTAGCTGGTGGAGAATTGAACTTAAAAGAGCTGCGACAATATTGTAAAAATCGCAGTCCCATCGGGCGATCGCCTGCCGATTGGTTTCAGTGTGCGGCCGCTGAGTTATCGGGCGATCGCATAGACTTACGGGATAATCGGGTCGTGCAGGTGATGGCCTTAAACCCGATGACGGGGCGATTATTTGGAAATAAAGGCTTGTCAAAAGTTACGATTCCGACCCTAATTCTGACCAGCACCGAAGATGCGATCGCACCGTCACTCGACCATCAACTCCGGTCATTTTCCCAATTAGGCAGCCGCAAATATCTGCTGTCTGCCATTGGCGGGACTCACCTGAGTGTAACTGATCGCGCCAATCTCAATGAAGCCCTCGCCCAAAGCACCCTCGTCAAAGAACATATTGGCGAAGAAGTCGAACCCTTGCGCCGTCTCCTGCGAGGAGTGAGTTTAGCCTTCGTCAAACAACTCACCCCAGACGCTCAACGCTATCAACCCTTTTTGTCCCCAGTTTATGCCCAAACGCTCTCGACTCGCACCATGAGGATGCGCTTGAGTAAAGAATTACCCACAACCATGTCAACATGGTTTCAAGTTTTAGCTGTGGGTAATCAGCAAGTTGCCATCCGCCTACCGCGTATGAATGAATTCTCGTTAAGTGCGTCCCTCAGTGCAATTCGCTCCTTCTTCTTCCCTGCCAATTCTAATAAAGTATTGACGAAAGCCCAAAAGGGTACAGAACAATTCAATCAAGCCTTGATAGACCTAATTCATACTGACGATAACTCCACAACAAAGCTGGGCTAATTCATGGAAAATTAAGTAGATAGGCGCAAATAAACAAAGGTATGTCAATAAATGTTAAGAGGCTAAAATCCTTTTGCCTTTTGCCTTCTGCCTTCTCTCAACGACAAATATTCATGCCCACCTACTTATTGGCAGTTAGCGTTTACGAAACTCAATCATTGATTCTTTGATGGCAATATCATAGCCTTCATAAAAGTCTTGCCCTAATAACCCTACAGGCATGGCTGGAGGGGCAACCACAACGGACATATTCCGTTTAACGCGGCCATCAACTTCCATTGATTTGACAGTTGTTTGATTAACCGTAATCGTTGCTCCGTCAGCAACTGTAATATTAGTTAACCCTTCAGGTTTCAACCGCAATGACTCGGCAATTTCACGGGTAATTAAAGTCACATTAGCCCCTGTATCAAACAGCATTTCAAATTTCCGTGAACCATTAAAACCCACTTCAATAATCGGGGTGCCACCGGCTCGCCCTTTGATGGGAATGGAAAAAAATTGAGGGTTAACATCACCCTGTGTAGCTTTTTTCAACGGTGGAGTCGCTTTTTGCTTGGCCTCTGCCATAAAACGTTGATACTGGGGTAACTTCTGCACCGCCATCGCACGTTGTGTACTGGAAGCTGGAACTTCTTTGAGTAAATTAATTGCCCGTTGCCAGTAGCTGGCGACCAATGTCCAATCATCACGGGAAACTGCCGACTTACTAATGGTTATTGCGCCACTAGCTGCATCAATCGCTTGTTGGTAAGCATTCGAGTTGGGAGTGGGTGTAGGTGAAGGGGAGGCCGCCGTTTTAGCAGGACGCACAGGTTTGGGTTTGGCCGCAGGCATGACACTCGGGGAAGGACTAGGGCTGGCGGAAGGGCTAGGAGAATTTTCCGCCGTATTGCTATCGCTAGCGCATCCCATACTGCCTAATGTCAACAAGCTTGAGAGAATGAGCCGGGCACCAGTTTGAGGAGAGGGTTTCCACATAATGATATAGATAGGTGAAGAGCGTGAAAATGACTGGGTTTTTTTAGTTGTATCTCTTTCTTTAGATAGATGTCTATCATAACTTTTATTCAATTTAAAGTTGTTGTTTTGAGCATCAAGCGTCTATAGCCAAAGCCAAAAGGCAGAAGACTCCAAGGCAGACTGGAGGCTTGAATCTGGAACAGATTGAAAGACTATCGTTTGAACTACTGAGCGGCATTGTCCTCGTATTGCATCGCTACGAGTTCTTTTTTAAACACTTCATTACATAATTTCAGCTCTGCATCACTCATTTCTGTTTGATAGCGTTGAACTGTACCTTTATTAAAATTTCCAGCTAAACCTTGATTTTTTAAGTCTTCTTGTTTTTGGACAATACTGTTTAATGTATCGATATCAAGGGAAAATCCTAAATACTTGGATAATTCCACCAAATGTATCAGTTTATCGTCCATTAGGCTTTCATATCTGATGAATAAAACATTAGGCAGTTGTCGCCAGCGATACCAATCCTTCAGCCATTTTTTGACAGTGGGTATAGCCTCCTCAACCGTATAAAAATCTTGAAAGGCTCCGCTTGGATCTAAACCTTTTCGGGTGCGTTCACCGTGATCGATGGCTGAAAGAATAACATCTCGTGGGTCTCTGTAACAAAATGTGGCCTTAACGAATCCTAATGTGATCAATCCCTTTAACAAAAGAGTGGGACTAGCATGGGTTTTAACCACAATATCTCCAAACTTAACGTTGAGATACAACAGTGTTGCGATCACTTTAATATTAAAGCTATCAATATAACCTTGATAAGAATGTTTGGATAGTTGTGATTGACCACTTTTTCGTCCTGCACGTTCAATCAAGTCTTGTTGGTAACACCAAACCAATGTACTGCCGGACTTAGGTATACTTGAGCTAATCACAATCATGGTTTTTAGGGGTAAATGCCTTTGAATTAAATGGTTTTATGCCAATTTCCTTGAAGCGTGGGATTCCAGCAATAAACAGTATTTTTAGAGGTTAGAAATATAAAAAAATAGAGGGGTATACCAACTATACACCCCCTTACCTAATTCCATTCAATATAATATGAGTATTAAGCCTTGAGGCTCATCTCCGGATGATTCAACACTTGATTTAACTTACCACTGCGATACCCTTCTAAATCCAGAGTGACATAGATAAAACCAAATTCCTGAAACGCTTTCACCAATTGCGGTAAGTCTGTGGTTAAGACAAACTCCTTAATTTTTTCTGGTGGTAATTCGATGCGTGCTGTATCGCCTTCAGAACGAACACGAAGATTAGAAAATCCTAATCGGCGCAGATAAATTTCGGCACGTCCTACCCGTTGCAATTTACCCACAGTGATTTCTTCGCCATAGGGGAAGCGAGAACTCAAACAGGGTTGGGCAGGTTTATCCCACCAGGGCAACCCCAGTTGTTTTGAGAGTTGGCGCACTTCAGCTTTAGTGATACCCACTTCCGCAAGCGGTGAACGTACACCTCGTTCTTTTGCCGCTTGAATACCCGGCCGATAGTCTCTTAAATCATCTGCATTAACGCCATCTACCACATAGGGATAGCCACGTTGGAGTGCTAGAGGTTTGAGGGTATCATGGAGTTCACTTTTGCAAAAATAGCAACGATTAACGGGATTAGAGGTGTAATTAGGATTGTTCATCTCATGAGTTTCAATGACTTCATGAGGGATGCCAATCATGGCGGCTTGGATGCGAGCATCTTCCAGTTCTTCCGGTAATAAGGATGGAGATGCCGCCGTAATTGCCAAAGCGCGATCGCCTAAACTATCATAAGCAATCTTGGCCACTAAGGTACTATCAACCCCTCCAGAATAGGCAATTAAAGCCTGCTCCATTTCCGAAAATATGGTTTTGAGTTGTTCGAGTTTTTGGTTTAGCATTATTTTTAATAAAGGTTCAAATTTAACCAATGATTTTAGATTGGATTGGATCGATTTGATTTTAAGTCCATCTCTAAATCTTTATTAGATTTTAGCGTTTAGCTAAAAATTTTTCATGAACTCAAAATCTAAACTCTACACCAACCCTTAATTTTTTTAATTGCCAAAGATGCCCCTGTTTGTAAATCGGTATTATTTTGTAGTTTTGCTTGGATTCCAGTTCTTGCCTTAAACTATTGGAAGGGCGGAACAGGAATATATCGCTAAAACCACTAGGGATTTCAATTTTTTCGGTCTCTATCCGTTGAAAATTGACTTGATTAGACACTAAATAGCTCAGGGTTAACAAGCGAATGGGGTCTTCAACCAGAACCACGGGAGAAACGGATTGATTAATAATTTTAGCAACTTGAGGTTCATAATAACTACTATACTTAATCCACCATGTCTCTGCTTGAGAACTAATGGCATTCGATAAAATCCCTAGTGTCACTAAAACTATCATAACAAGTTGCCAAAATCTTCGTTGCCATCGCTTGATAGATGTGCTCGTTATTTTTACAGTGAGCAGGTAAGCAATGGCGATTTGAATCCCAATATAACAAGGAATTAGATAGCGCCCAACTGTTGAACGTTGCCCTCTAAATAATAAATCAGGCACTAATAAAAATAGAAGTTCAACTCCTATTAAAGAAAAGACAAAAATCCAGACTTGTTTTGAGGTCTTCCGATACAAAAAATCAAGCGAATATCCAACTAAAATTACAATCAATAGCACTAAATAGGTCGATAAATTATTCCATTGTAGCTGTAATTCATTGCATTGAATCTGAAAACCATCATCAAAACAAACATCAAATAGAGGCTGTTGATAATCAATTTGTGCATCAAAAAACAGAGAGCTAATATTCAATGCCCATCGTTGAGGTATAGTGAAAAAAGGCACTTTTCTTGATGTGTACGCTCCTCCTCCAAATTTTTCAGCAACGAGCAACCAAGGGAGACCCAGCAAAATTCCACTAATGCAAGCTGTGAAATAAGCTGTAAAAATTTTGCGGCGACGGATGCCTTCGATTGCAATAATATAGACCCCATGCGCTAGCTGAACAAATACGGCAAAATAGTGTGTATAGAATCCTAATGCTACGGTGGCTGTATAAATCAGCCAATCTAACTTATGTCTTTGACGAATTGCCCTCACAAATGACGCACAGGACAGTAAAATTGTCACCGTCCACATACTATATTGTCGAGCTTCCTGAGCATACAATACATGAAACGGAGAAACAGCCATTAGGGCAACCGCAATCCACCCCACTGTTGGCAATTCAAATAATTCTAAGCATAACCAATAAAGGCAGGGAAAGGCTAAGAGGCTAAGTACGGCCGATAAACTCCGGATTACTCCAATGGAACTGCCAAATATCTGTGTCCAAACCCGAACCAGTGGGATATATAGAGGGGGATGAACATCCTCAATTAAAGAATCAAGGACATCATTCCAATCTTTTTGAGGAGTGTAACGCTGATATTTCTGCCAATCTAGACTGGGAATTGGACGATTTGTAACTTGATTAATTAGCTCTTTTTTTGTATAACCCGAAATTCTGAGTGAGGTATAAACCTCGTCATTCCAGTAGTTTTTTTTAGATAAATTGAAAAAACGAAAAAATATCCCTAATACCAATAAAAGTATGACAAAATAACGCAACCAGGGAAGGTAGCGTGAGTGAGCTTTAAGGGAATAATGAGACATTTTCTAGATGCAGCGCTGTATGATTAAGACCTAAGTAGAATGGTACTAAAGCAAGAGAACATCATCATTTCTTCCAAATCACTAAGAGAACCCCAGAGATAATCAAGCCTAAGCCCACAGCCCGACTGAGGGGAATAGTTTCTTTAAATAAAAAGTAACCCATGAATACTGAAAAGATATAAATCAGTGCGGCAGCCGGACCGGCAACGCTGAGATTAACCCGCGTGAGTACCAGAATGTAAGCCACTGCGCCTAAACCGTAGAAACATAGACCTAATAGCAACTCTGGGATGGTGAACATACCTAAAAGATGACCGATCCAATTACTAGCGTTCACTTTCCCTAAGCGCAATGCTCCCATTTTCAGACACAATTGCCCCGCCGCACTCAGGGCGATCGCCATCAGAAACAAACAAAATTCTTTAAAGCTCACGAAGATAGTTAGTATATGAGTGATTCAGTCTCTTAGTTTACAGTTGTTCGAGACGACATCCGGATTTGCTAATACAATAACGTCCGTAGCTTTCATTTTGATGGTTATGACTAGTGTTGTTCAATCCTCCTACACCGAAGAGCAGATCAGAGCTTGGTTACGGGCTTTAGTCACCGTTGCCTGGGCTGATGGCCATTTTGATCCCGAAGAGCAAGAACTTGTGGCACAGATTGCCAAAGACGTACTCGATCCGGCCACAGATTGGCAGTTACTTAATGAACCCATTACCCCAGAGGAACTAGCGGCTGCCCTCGGCAAAGACGCGACCGTGGCTGAGAATTTTTTAAGAACAGCAGTCATGGTGGCCTTAGCAGACGGGGTATACTCAGCCTCTGAAGCCAACATTCTGAATCAATTTAGCGAGGCGTTAGAGCTGAAGGTAGAAGCCCTTGATGCCCTAGAGATTACCCGCTACGATAATGGCCAGACGAGCCAACCCACCAACTTGGCCAATGATGCTGCTCAAGAACCGGGTAGTTCTCCTCACCCTCATTCAGACGTGCTGCAACCGGTGCGGGATTGGTTAAATAAAATGGAAGTCCACGACCCGCAAGTGGCACGATTTATCTGCAAAATGATTCCCTCTCAATGTCCGTTTGAGCGAGATGTGGTGTTGTTTGGTCGCAAAATCGTCCATATTCCGCCGATGTGTAAGCTCAATCCCCTGTACGAGCAGTTGGTGGGCTTGCGTTTTCGAGCGTTATCGTATCTCGCTGATGATGTAGGTGAAGACGTTTCCGCTTATTTTTAAAGAGTGATGGTTTTAGCGTACTCCGTTGTTCGTTATGGTTGAACAAACAAACCATCTATAACAAACAACCCAAACAAGGCCATGCAATTTATTGATCGAGCAGACGTTGAAGTAGAAGCCGGTAAGGGCGGCGATGGAATTGTCGCGTTTCGGCGGGAGAAGTATGTCCCGGCAGGCGGGCCGTCGGGGGGTAATGGTGGGCGTGGGGGTGATGTCATCTTAAAGGCCGCCGAACACCTACAAACATTGTTGGATTTTAAGTATGCCCACCGTTTTGAAGCAGAGAAAGGTGGACGGGGAGGCCCAAATAATCGCACGGGAGCAGATGGAAGCGATCGCATTATTCAAGTTCCCTGTGGCACTCTGGTTTATAATGCCGAGACTGAAGAAATCCTAGGGGATTTAGTAGAGCCTGGACAGACGCTGTGTGTGGCACAAGGTGGCAAGGGAGGCTTAGGGAATAAACATTTCTTGAGTAATCGCAATCGAGCCCCTGAATATGCCTTACCGGGACTCCCAGGAGAACAACGCCACTTACGCTTAGAACTTAAACTATTAGCGGAAGTAGGTATTATAGGTCTGCCCAATGCAGGCAAGTCTACCCTAATTGCTGCCCTTTCAGCCGCTCGACCGAAGATTGCTGACTACCCCTTTACTACACTGGTGCCGAATTTGGGCGTTGTGCGTAAACCTACAGGCGATGGTACAGTATTTGCTGATATTCCGGGGTTAATTGAAGGAGCACATCTTGGCGCAGGTTTAGGTTACGATTTTTTGCGTCATATCGAGCGTACTCGCTTATTGTTGCACCTAATTGATGCCACAGATGAAGACCCGATTGCTAACTATCACACGATTCAACAAGAAATCCAAGCCTATGGGCAGGGGTTGGCAGAACGTCCCCAAATTCTAGCCCTCAATAAAATTGATGCCGTTGAGGATGAGACTGTAGATGCTTTGGCTAACCAACTTAATCAATTAACTCAGGTTCCAGTGTTCAAAATTTCAGCCGTTGCTCAAATCGGATTAGATGCCCTATTACAAAAAGTCTGGCAGTCTCTCGATCAGCTTACAGCCACTGAGTCACCGAGTTTAGCTTGATAGGAGTCAGGAGTCAGGAGTCAAAAGAAGGCAGAAGACGCTGCGCTACAAG
>CAZPRJ010000064.1:0-45316 GCA_964588805.1 uncultured Microcoleus sp.
GCGGGTTTTACCCAGATATCTGCTTTCCCATCAATCAATCCAATAAACCCGCCCGTACAGGAGTCGGGAGTTGGGAATCAATTAAACAATGTGACTCCAACTAGTCAGCAAAGATGGTTGCACGATCATGGTATTGGATTGGGGGAATTGTATTCGGGACGCCTGAATCGTAAGCAATTGCAAAGTACTTTTCAAGTCATTGAAACCACTGCCATGCTACCCCCTGCGAACACGACACCCGGAACTTATACCCTAAAAGCTACTTACTTGAACCGAGAAACGGGTGAAAATTATCCGATTGCAGTACCACCCGTAACCTTAAATATAGCTGCCAGCGCTCCCGCAACTCCTGCTCCGGAATTGGATTTAGTGACGCAAATGCGGACGTTAGCGGTGAGTTTGCCCCAAGGGCGAGAAGCGCTCGATCGCGTGTTTGATGATATTGGGCGAATTAATCAGTATGACCCTGTTCAAGACTATACCATTCAGGCACAGAAGGCTTTAGAGTTTCGCTTTGAGCAAGAACCGCAAAATTTGAATTTTGGTTATGGATTAGCACTTTCCCATGTATTGCAGAAAGATGCAGATGGGGCGATCGAAGCTTTAAAACGGGTGGTGCAAATAGATAAACAAAATCCTTTCGCTCATGCTTACTTGACGTTTCTCTACCTTTATCAATGGCGAGGGAAAGATGCTCAAAATGCGATCGAACCTGCGCTTAAACTGAATCCAAATATTCCCGAAGTTCAGGCTCTTTCTGGAGGGGCTGCACTGTTGCAAGGGAATGTTTTGAAGGCGTGGAATATTTTGAAGGGATTGAAACTTTAATTCGTGAAAATTGAGCGAGAGATTGCACTGATTAGTAAGGGCAGTTTTGAGGAGTCTGAAGAATGGGCTGTTAGCTGCTGAGGGCGATATGATAGGGATATGTAGCATTGAATTTGAATAATATTAAATCTAAAATGTTCCTAGCAGAGGTAGGACTTTTTTCTTGAGTAACTCTACCAAAGCTGGCTCCATATAGTCATATTCATCTGGGATATCTAAACAAACGACTCGCTTGTTTTTGAGCCAGGGCTGAAACTGCTTTGAGAGTTTGCTGCGATGGGATTTTTCCATCACAAAAATGATGTCTGCCCACTGGATTGCCTCACTCCCCAATGGTATCTCTGCTTCTCGATCAAGTCCTGCCGAGTCTACTTCTAACCCTTCATATTCACAGAATACCGCTTCGGCTGTAGGGCTGCGTAATCGATTTTGGCTACAGATAAATAATAATTTCTTCATTACAGAAATAAGTGAACACTTTTATTTACCAATTTCATAAAAATATACAATAAAAACTTTTCTTGTTCCTCCCTTAACAAGGCAAGTTATACCAAATGGGTTTGAATTTGGCACATATTCTCTCTTGCTCCCCCCTTTTTCTAACGTCCCCCTTTAACAAGGGGGGATTAGGGGGGTGGGGGTTGGGGGGGTTCCAAATGTGTCACTGTTAAACCGAATTGGTATTAGAGGGTAAAAGTGTAGTGCTATTTAAGGAATTTAGTATCAGGAGTAACTCTTATCTAAGGCTTGACTGGCCACCAAAAACTGATAATCAGGGTCGCTTAAACTATTAGCCGCCGCCCAAAATAGCGCATCTCTCAAAGCTTGGCCTTGAAGTAACCACGATTCATCTTGGCAATCTGACGCCATCCAAGCTGCAAACTGCTCGGCATAGGGACGCAGCTTTTCTAACTGTTTGTCTACCCAGTCTAAATTGAAAATCGCTTGATAAATGCGGTTATGCACCCGCAGCCAACCGTCCTGCATGACTAGCAGTCCTGATAGCAGCAATTCAACTTGCTCCGGTGAATCATCAGCAAGTACCTGCGAATGCTGTAAGACTTGCCGATACAGCCTCAGCATCCGTCCCATCCGTTGTTGGGTTTTTAAAATCCGATCGCGAATTGTTTTCAAATGCTCCGGTTCATCTCGGCTTTCCCAGTTTTCTAGGATACAAGTGCGGACTAATTGCTCTACCCAACGGCGTTCGTCACCTAGAACAGGGGGAGGCATAATGCTGCATTCTAACTCCTGTTGCTGCTGATACACCATGCGAACCTGTTGACAAAGCTTCTGCGTTAGAAATGGCTGGCCTGCCGTCCAATACAAAATTTCTTGGAGAACCGCCTCAGGTTTGTGAACAATTCCCCTTAATCCAGACATCAACGTGACGGACTGATGCTGCTCAAATCCCGTGAGTTTGATGGCGCATCCGATATTAAATGGAGTACGGTTGGTATCTGCCATTAAGGCAGTCGGCATGGCAACACCAAACAACGCAAAGGTGAGACGCCGATAGGTGGGTTCGTCCGCACGTTTGTTATAACAAGCCCGAATCAGGGCAAAAAAATCTTCAATAGGGAACTCTAGACTCAGTACACTGTCAATTTCATCAATAAAAATGGCTATATTATCTTGAATTTCAACTAGCAGCACCTGTTCGAGAAATTCACTCAAACGACTCACGGGTGAGCAATCCTTGCGCTCTCGCCACCAAGACCGTAAATTAAAATTTAGTCGGAAACTGTTGGCCAAGTAGCCGACTACGGAAGCATACCACTGTTCGGGAGTGACTTTTTGGGTTCCAATAGCCGTGAGGTCAATGGTTCCGCAACGAATGCCCACTTTTTGCAAACGGTGCATGGTTCGCACCCGCAGACTGGATTTCCCCATTTGCCGAGAGGTGAGGACGTAGCAAAACTCTCCTCGCAACAGTGCCTGATACAATTGGTTATCGGCTGGACGCTTGACATAACTAGGAGCACTCGGCGGCAGAGAACCCCCCACTTGATATTCGTAGGTGGGATTTTGTAAAGAATTGACCAGCGTGAGTAATTTTTCTCGCTCGGCAAGTTGCTGTTCAATCTTGGCCTCTAGAGCATCGCAAGCTTGGCGGAGAGCGTCTTGTGCTCGTTGACGTTCTGCCACTTCGCGTTGCAGTTGTGCCTCGGATTGCTTGCGCGTTTCGATTTCCTTTTGGAGTTGTTGGTTTTGGGCTTGCAGTTGCTGGGTGAGTTTACGGATGGTTAATTGATGTTCAACTCGTGCGAGTACTTCTTCGACTTGAAAGGGTTTGGTAATGTAGTCTGCGCCCCCAACTGCAAAGGCTCTGACTTTGTTTAAGGTTTCATCTAAAGCAGAAAGAAAAATAACCGGAATTTCTGAGGTTTTCGGGTCATTTTTGAGGCATTCGCACACTTCATACCCATTCATATTGGGCATCCGAATATCCAGCAAAATCAGGTCTGGTGAGGTGGAGCGAGCTGCTCTTAAGGCCATTTGCCCTTTGACCACACACCGAACTTTATAGCCTTGCCCAGACAGGGTATTGGATAAGACCGACAGGTTTCCTGGGGTATCATCAACAATCAAAACATATCCCTTATCTGTTAGCGTCTTATTACTATTCATGATCAGAATAGGACGGGGGAAAAGATACAATCCTCACCAAAATTACACGATTATCAGCTATTATTTTTTAGGGTTCCCGTTGCTTCTATCAAATCGATCAAGCGATCGTAACGAAAGTTTTCCACAAGGTGGGTAATGGCTCGAGCTAGGGAGTTTTGAGTAGATGGAATTTGAGCTACGAGTTGGAAAATTTGGTCATCATCTACGCAATCAGCGGCCTGATATAGCTGATTCACCCACTCAATGGACATAACCTGAAAAGATGATGGCTCCAACACAAAGTATACATCCTGTTTTTCCAGATTTGTACCCTCTTGAGCAATGATTTGTCGGCTAGTTTCTAGCAGGATGGGTTCTTCACACACATACCGTATACCTAAATACTGAGCCATCTTTTCAAAAATGACCTGTTCTCGAAACGGTTTACGCACAAAATCATCACAACCGGCCGATAAAACTACGTGACGTTCTTCTTCAAAGGCACTGGCGGTGAGAGCAATAATAATGGTTTTTGCGATCGCCGATGAATCGGTTGCCTTTGCTCGTTTTTTCTCTTCCCGAGCTTTAATTTGTTTCGTGGCTTCATACCCATCCATCATGGGCATTCGCATATCCATCCAGATCAGGTGGGGTTGAAAAATTTCCCATTGTGCGATCGCTTCTTCACCATTGGCGGCTTCTTGCACAGCAAAACCTACCGATGTTAGTAATTTTACGAGAAGAAGGCGACTTTCTGGAACATCATCCACAATTAAAATGCGATAGTCAGGCTGTTCGGGTTCTAAACCAATCACGCGACACGGAGGTTGGATTCTTTGAATTTCGGCGGTTGCAGCAGGTTGAATTTGAATATCAAACGTAAATGTTGTTCCCTGTCCTAATGTACTGCTTACGGCAATTTCCCCACCCATTAACTGTACAAATTTTCGGCTAATGGGTAATCCTAAACCGGTTCCTTCTAAAGATTTCCGTCCTGTTACTGTTTGGGTAAAGGCTTCAAAGATGAAATCAATCTCTTCCGTGGCAATCCCAGGCCCTGTGTCGAAGACTTCAAAGGTAATGGTTGACGATTCTTGGTTCTGTATTTCTCCTGATTTGCCCTTTGTAACTTTTAAATTCACACTGCCTTCGGCTGTAAATTTAATGGCATTACCTAGCAAATTAATTAAAACTTGACGAAGTTTACTCTCATCTGCTGTTACGTATTGAGGAATATCTAGGGCATAGTCAACCTTTAGCTGTAATCCTTTATTTTGAGCCGGTAATTGAAACATCGCTTCCAGACTATCCAACAGATAATATAGGTCAAAACTCTGTTGGTCGAGTGTGACTTTACCCACCTCAATTTTAGACATTTGCAGAACATCATTCACCAACGCCAATAAATGTTCACCACTGCGATTAATGATTTCTAGTGATTCGTGTTGTTCTAGGCTTAATGTGGAGTCACGGGTGAGCAATTGTGTAAAGCCAAGAATGGCATTGAGGGGTGTGCGGAGTTCATGGCTCATATTCGCCAAAAATTGACTTTTAGCATGATTGGCACGCTCCGCCGCTTCTTTCGCTTGTCTCAGTTCAGACTCGGCTTTTGCTAATTCTGCTGTGCGTTCAATCACTTTCTGTTCTAAGGAGGCATTTAATTGTTCTAATGCCTGATTCATTTGTTGGAGCTTTGCATTTTGTTCGGCTAATTTTTTATCTTGAACATAGCTATTGACCGCTTCTTTTACCGTTAATCTTAAATCTTCAAATTGCCATGGCTTAGCAATATAGCGATAGAGCTTTGCATATTTGATGGCATTACTAATAGCGCCTAAATCAGCTTGCCCTGTTAACATAATTTTTAGGGTTTTAGGCGAAATTTCATGAATACGCTTTAATAATTCATCTCCTTTAATATTAGGCATAATATAATCGGAAATAACCAAAAGAACTTCATACTCTTCTTTGATGAGTTCTTCAAGTAACTCTAAAGCCTCTTCACCTCCCAAGGCGGTTTCGATTATATAATCATCCCCTAAAGCTTTCTGTAGCTCTATTTCCAGGCTATCTAATAAAGTCTGTTCATCGTCCACACATATAATAACTGAGTTGTTCATACTCAAAAACGACTATAATTTTGATAATCCTGAATTAATCGCTGAAATCAATTCATTACTATTCCAAGGCTTCCGTAAAAAGGTATGCAAATTGGCTTGATTTTTAGCCTTTTCAATCGCTTCATTATTCGCATGTCCTGTTAACAGTATGGTCACAATTTTGGGGTACTTATTATGAATTTTGATCAGAAACTCATCTCCTTTCATTCCCGGCATTAACCAATCCGAGACAATCACTAAAATATCTACGGCCTCTTCAAGAAGTTCTTCTATAATTTCTAGGGCTTCATCTGCACTTTCGGCAAATTCATACAGAAAAGCATCATTAAACGCTTTATGGAGTTCTATCTCCAAGCTATCCAATACAATTACTTCGTCATCAACACATAAAATGGCAGGCTTCGGCATAATTAATTGATTCAGTAAATTGAGAAACAGTGAGGCCAACTATGTTTTATGATTTTGTATTCTTTTAACTAATGGGTAAAAATACAGTAAAAGTAGTTTGTCCCAACTCTGAGTGTACTTGAATTTTACCTTGATGTTTGTCAACAATTTTTTTAACAATATCCAATCCTAAACCACTGCCTTCTCCCACAGGTTTAGTCGTAAAGAAAGGGTCAAAAATTTTGGGCAATATTTCTGGAGAAATTCCTACCCCATTATCCGTGATACTCACTAAAACATTCTGTTCTTGCTGAGCCACATCAATTTTGAGGATTCCCCTATAATTCATGGCTTGCAGGGCATTGTGAATTAAATTAGTCCAAACTTGATTGAGATCATCGGGATAACATAAAATAAAAGGTAAGGGGGTTTGATAGTTTTTGATAATATCTATACCGTGTTTAATTTGATTATGATAGAGGGTTAATACAGTTTCAATCCCCTCGGTTACATTGGCAGGTATTTTTTCGCAATAAAAGTCATAATGGGCATACTTTTTTAAGGCTAGTACCACTTTAGCGGCTTGGTCTGTAGCCGTTGCAATAATTCGAGTACTTCTCTGGACTGTGGCGAAGTCATAGGCTGTTTTTAAAATTGTTTTACTGTTTGGGTCTTTTAACAAGGGTAAAAAGGGTGCAATATCGTTCCGAATACCAATGCTGATTAAAGTCTGGGCAATGTTGTCTGCTTCCGCAATTTTTTGAGATTGGAGTTGATGCTGTAGCGTTTTTTTGAATTGGCGCTTTTCTTTACTCGATAGGGTATCCGGTTGTTGGGCGGATTGAGACAGTAATGAAAAAAAACAAGGTTGAATTTCTGGAGAAAGATATTGAAAAAAAGTAGGCAATTCTTCAAATTTTTGAGTTAAAAACTCAGCTATATTTCGCACAGAAGAACGCAGGGTGGCCAAGGGAGTATTGATTTCATGAGCAACTCCAGCAATCAGTTGACCTAAAACCGCCATTTTTTCAGATTGAATCAACTCCAGTTGCGTGATTTTAAGATGGTCAAGCGCTTGCTTCAATTCTTGGTTACTAGCAGCTAATCGAGCATTCGCTAGGGTCAGTTCTTGGGTTCTTGTTTTAACTTGTTGCTCTAAACTTTCCTTGGCTTTTTGTAGCTGTTGCTCTGCCTTGTGCGTTTGGGACTGGGATTGTTGTAATTCTTGGTTTTGAGTGCTAAGAGTTTGTTGCAATTGTGTAATAGTCGCATACATTTCTACAGGGTCTAGAGCAGAAAGTAGGCTACTTTGGGTGATAATCCCCATGTAATCCCCTTGTTGATTTAAAAGAGGTAAGTGGTGGATTTGGTGAGAACGTAACAGCGATAATACATCAAATAGATTGTGAGCGCGATCGACACAAAGGGCTATGAAATTCTGTGTCATGACTTGAGAGATGGCAACTCCTTCTAAAGACATCTGACTCGCTATTATTTTAATAATATCTCGCTGAGTGAAAATTCCGATTAATTTCTGTTGGTCTACGATTGAGGTATAACTAGTATTAGCCTGACTCATCGTGGAGATTGCCTCCAACACTGGAGTATCGGGAGACAGAATCAGGGGATTGGGGTCGAGTGCTTGTTCTAGTAAAGTCTGAGGATGAGAAGGACTTTCGGACATAGTAAGGGATGATTAAACGTCACCGGAAGTCTGAACGAGAGTTTGCAGTGTGAGGTTTACAAAATTCCTGATTATCATGCTTTATTCTGTCTGTTTGCTCCAATTTCTTCTTGATTGCTCATATACAGGTTGCTACAGATTGCCAATGTTTAAACCCATTGTCCTCAAAATCTCTGACCTGTACCGAGTTCGGTGTGAAATTTTACTTCACCTTGGTCATTAATACCAATATCAACTCGTAGAATGCCAAAAGGCGATCGCCAGCGAGCTCCTACCCCAGTCCCAAACCCAATTCCCGGCTTATCGCGGACAATTGCCGGGTTGCCAGGTACAGAGTCCGCCGTGCCTAAATCGGAGGCAAAATCGGCAAAAATTACCCCACCCAGTTGAGACAGGATGGGAAAGCGATATTCCCCGGATGCTAAAAAATAACTGCGCCCACTCCCTAAATCTCCTTGATTATATCCCCGCACCGAGTTCATCCCACCCAAACGAAATGCCTCGGTAGGGGGTAAATCTCCGATGACTGTACCCGCTTGCAGGTTGAAGGCAAACATTTCCGGCATGGCATCCCTTTTAGCATTTTCAGCATCAGAACTCAGCCAACGCACCGGTACATATTGAATATAGTTACCCACCAAGCGATTTTGGACAATATTACCCACACCGATAGGAATCGACTGTGCGGTACTTAAGCTGAGAATTGCACCTCGGGTTGGATTAAAGGGATTATCCCGCCAGTCACGCGTAACACCCACGGATACAGTATAAAGGTCATCAATGCCTTGACCACTGAAGGTGAGAGGATTACCTAATTCATCCACGGTAGCCAGATTGCCATCGCGATCGCGGGTACTGATACGAGTAGCATTAAATCCGAGTGTACCCCACCATTGATTAATCGGACGAGTGACGCTCACACCTCCTCCTAAGCGGACTTCCCGTACTCTCTCTCCATTCGTCGGGTTACCTGGGGGGAGGTCAATCTCTTGATTAAAAATATCCGATATTGAGCGATCGCGAAATACTCTGATGCTATATCCCAATTTATTCGGTTCCGCTACCTGATACGGACTGACAAATTGGGCATTAAAATCCACATTATCTTTACTAACTTCAATATTGCCTTGTACACGCTGATGAGTGCGACCGATGGTTAAATTTTGATAACTCAATGTACCGTACACACCGACATCATCGTTATAACCCCCTCCTGGGTTGAGGGAACGGGCTGAACGCTCTTGAATGTTATAAACGACATCCACACCATCATCCACGGGTACAACTGTCACATCTACCCGTTCAAATAATCCCAATTGTTTCAACTGTTGCAAATCTGCCCGAACAATCTCTTCTCTCCATACATCACCAGGCTGAAGTTGGAGTTCGCGGGTAATATAGTCTCGAGAAAGTCGTCCTTGAATGGGATTACCGTCTTGATCGACTGCCTCTCCTTTACCATTGACAAAGCGAATCTCTACTGTTCTCACAATAGGTGCAGAGTTGGGCAGGGGAGTAAATTCGGATGGGGAGGAGTTGGAATGGATAGGAGTTTCCATCTCCACGAAATGCTGATCGTAGACTACTTTATGAGGCGTCTCGGTGGGCAGAGTGTCGTTGATGTAGCCTGGATATGGGGGGGCAGTTTGCGATCGCGCCTTGGGCATCTGGACTAGAGTGAATCCCCCGCACACTAGACTTATCACAGTAGAAATCGCCACGTTTGGGATATGCATTCATTTCACCTCACACTCTTGCCTATCTTATTGTGGCTGGTAGGCGATAGGTGTGGGATTTGGGTTTGTCTGAACTCTTAGGCGGTTGTCAATGACTCGGATGTGGTTCTACACTAACCTGCCAGCCATCATCTACTTTTTGCACATGGAGGCTAGGAATAGTTTGAAGTAACTCACCTTTGTGTCTGTTGCACATCATTGTTGCTCTGCTGGCGCTGTGCGACTTGGATTAACATTCTCAACGCTTCATTCACGGCTATCTCATTGGGAAAAGCTTGGGCAACATCAGGATCTAAAAGTACTAAGTTTGTTCCTGCACGATATCGTTCAACATATTTGCCTCTAACACCTTCCTTCATTTGAGTGAAGTCATATTCAGAACGTAATTTGTCTTCCATTTCGTTCTCAACTTCCTTTTTTATATGATAGGGAGATGTATCTAACTTACCGGAGTGGAATGGTTTCAGCAGAATTACTTACCACCCTGCGAGGGCTGACGCGTGCAGATAAGCTCTACATCATGCAAGTTTTAATCTCAGAGTTAGCCCAACAAGAAACAGACCTGATCAAACCTAACCAATCCTATCCTGTTTGGTCACCCTACGATGCATTTGAAGCCGCAGATACGATGCTCAAAGTGCTGCAAGAGGCTAAAACTCAAGATAATGCGTAACGCTGAGCGATATCCCTTTATCTCTGCTGATGCTGCACTGGCCGAAGCTGGCTTCCGTCCGTATTTACCTATTACCCTGCTCTATCAGCAACAGTCTGTTGCAACATCAGGTTTGCTAGACACAGGAGCAACTGTGAACGTACTACCTTATCCAGTATCGCTCTTACTTCCCCACCTCAAAAGAGCGATCGCTCCTTACTTCCCCATTCCCTAAGAGCGATCGCATTCCAACCTTCTTCTACCGCACAGTTCCCCGCAGCGCCTCGGCATCAATTCCTTTAATCAGATAAATCCGCAGGAGATGACCGACAATTCTCAGTTGGAACGGTAACTTGCGTAGCACCTTCACCCAATTGGGTTGAGAACTGCGATCAGTCTCAGTTGAGAAAGCTGAATTATTTGTAGGATGGGTAGAGCGATAGCGTTGGCAACTAGGTATTTTCCATCATGCAAATCACGATCGAACTGCCTGACGATATTGTCCAATCTGCACACCTCACCGAAGCAGAACTCCTGCGAGAAATCGCTATTGTTCTATTTCAGCAAGAGCGTATCACTCTCGGACGTGCTAGCCTCCTGTGCGGAATGGATCAGATCGAGTTTCAAAAGCTTCTAGCTAGTCGCGGCATTAGCATTCACTATGACATTGAAGATTACGAAGCCGACCTCAAAAGCATTCGTGAGGATGGTTGGTAATGCTCATTGTTAGCAATACCTCTCCTCTCAGTAATTTGGGAATGATCGGACAACTGCCCCTACTTCAGCAAATTTACCCCAAAGTCATCATTCCTCCCATGGTACACAGCGAGTTGATGCGTCTATCTGTCATCCAAACAGAGATCACATCACTCATCACGCTGGGGTGGTTAGAAATTCAGCCAGTTATGGATCAGGGAATGCTGCAAATCCTTAGCAACCGACTTGATCCAGGAGAAGCCGCAGCAATCACACTCGCGATTGAACTTAGTGCTGACCGTCTACTCATTGATGAGCGACTCGGTAGAAAAATCGCTATTCAGTATGGGCTAAAGATTCGGGGTATTATCGGTATTCTCTCTAACGCTAAAGCAACCGGACTCATTCCAACCCTACGTCCACTGCTGGATGAATTGATGGAGCAAGCTGGTTTTCGGCTCAGCACAGAACTCTATGAGCGGACATTACGTGAGGTTGGTGAATTCTAGTGACTCCTAAAAGAAGCGATCGCCCCCTCTGCCCCACCTCAAAAGAGCGATCGCCCTTTGCTCAACTAAAGCACAGTCCCCCGCATCGCCTCTGCATCAACTCCTTTAGTCAGATAAATCCGCAGAAGATGACCGACAATTCTAACTTGGTAAGGTAACTTGCGTAATCTTTTCAACCACTTAGGTTGAGAACTGCGCTCAATTTCAGACATCTTCAAATTGAGAGCGGAACAGCGATGTAAGCGGCGGAAAAAGTCTGGATGTTCTGTATCTAGAACGGATGGGAAAGCACGGAGTGATGTCTCATTCGTCTTGCGAATCACTTCAGCATCAAACTCAGTTGGATCGAGTCCCAACACCTTATAAAAGCCAGTCCGTTCATGAACCGTTAGTGTATGGGTGGCGAATACTGTTAATAGGAAAAAGCGGCTCCACAGCTTAGATTGCCAAGTCTGCCAGAGTTTAGGTTGCGATCGCAATAATGCCTTAAAAATATCCCCATGTCGATTTTCATCCTGACACCAGCTTTCAAAGTAGCGGAACAACGGATAGAACTGATTCTCAGGGTGTTTTTCCAGATGACGATAAATAATGATGTAACGCCAATAGCCAATCTTCTCTGATAGATAAACCGTATAAAGTACCCACTCAATCGGGAAGAATGTATAGACCCGATTCTTCGTCAGAAAAGCCAAATCCATCGTACAGCCAAAATCCCCCATCGCTTTATTGAGGAACCCTGCATGACGGGCTTCATCTCGTGCCATCAGGTTAAACATTTCAGCCAGCAAAGGACTGCGATTCTTCAATTTCCGAGAGAGTTCCTTAAATAGCAGAAAGCCGGAAAACTCAGACACACAGGAGCGTTCTAAGTAATCGATAAATGCCTGTCGCGCTTCTCCGGTAATGTGATCCCAAGATTGATTGAACGCCTCATCCCGCACAAAATGGTGGCGGTTGTAGTCTGCTCGCATTTCTGCCAGCATCGCCTGCAACTCAGTATCCTGGGCAGACAAATCCATCTCTGCTGCCGTTTCAAAGTCCGTTGTATAAAACCGAGGAGTAAGGATGTTTTCCTTGATTGCCTTCGTTTTAGCTGTCGATACATCTAGGGTGGGCTGTGGCGGAGACTTAACCATGTTGTTCACTCGTCGCTAATAACTCAATAGCTTTTAAGTTATAGTACTTGTCGCTTCTTGAACAGACCTCTTAGGAAAAAGCGTAATAAACCTATACTTCCAAGGAGTTTTGTTAAGTTATGAAAACTCTATTTTATTTAATCGCTTAACAGCTATAGAGTATTTTAAAAGCTTTCGGTTGCCTGAAGCGTGCCTACTCAATGATTTTACTGCCCGTTGCCCTCACAGGCATTGCCCAGACAACCATCTCTTAGGAATGAGGTAATTTGATATGAGCCAGGATATAGCCAACCGCTTGCGAGAAGGTACTAAAAAGTCTCACACCGCCGCAGAAAATACCGCCTACATGAAGTGTTTCCTCAAAGGGATTGTCGAACGAGAGCCATTTCGTAAGCTACTGGCAAATCTGTATTTGGTCTACAGTGCGCTGGAAGAGGAGCTGCGGGGGCATCAGAATCATGCTGTAGTTGGGCCGATGTATTTTGCTGAACTCAACCGCACCTCGAATCTGGAAAAAGACCTGGAATTTTACTACGGCGAGAATTGGCGCGAACAGATTGCTCCTTTACCCGCAGGCCAGGTTTACGTCAATCGCATTCATGAAATTGCCAATACCGACCCTGCACTGTTGATTGCTCACGCCTACACGCGCTACATGGGCGACCTTTCCGGCGGTCAAGCGTTGAAAAATATTGTGCGATCAGCGCTGAAATTACCTCCCGATCAAGGGACGGGATTGCATGAATTTGAGCAAATTCCGACAGTAGAAGCCAGACGAGCATTTAAAGAAAAATATCGTCAAACCTTGAATTCTTTACCCGTTGATGAGGAAACCATTCAACGCATCGTAGACGAAGCTAACTATGCATTTGAACTCAATCGAGATGTGGTGCATGAGCTAGAAGATGATGTAAAAGCCGCCATTGGCGACCATGTGTTTGATTTACTCACCCGTCAGGATATCCCTGGTGCAACTGAGCGTCCGCCTCACGGTTCTACACAAGAGCCTGTGTTGGAATACAGTATTTAGAAGTTTCGATCCCCCCCAGCCCCCCTTAAAAAGGGGGGAGAATTTATTCAAAGTCCCCCTTAAAAAGGGGGATTTAGGGGGATCTGATTTGACGAAATTACCTAAGCAACTTATTCACAAACTCAAGAAGGGAACACTCATCAATGAGCTTTACGCTGCCTACTGTTCAATTTGATTCAAAATTACTTCGCAAGTACGACCAACCTGTACCACGCTATACAAGTTATCCCCCGGCAACTGAGTTAAAACCAGAGTTTGAGGAAGTTGATTTTAGGGCGGCGATCGCAGTCGGGAATTATAAACAAACGCCATTGTCTCTCTATTGTCATATCCCTTTTTGTGAATCTGCCTGTTATTTCTGTGGCTGCAATACTGTTATTACCCAACGTAAAGAGGTAGCCGAGCCTTATTTGGACTATATCGAGCGCCATATTCAGCAGATGGCTCAGTTGATTGATAACAAGCGCCCAGTCCATCAGATGCATTGGGGTGGGGGGACTCCTAACTATCTCTCTCTAGGTCAAATTGAACGGTTATGGAGAACCATTAATCAGCATTTCAGCTTCGATGCAAACGCGGAAATTTCGATTGAGGTGAATCCGCGATCGCTGAGTCGAAGCTATGTTCTATTTTTGCGAGAGTTGGGATTTAACCGCATTAGTTTTGGTATTCAAGATTTTAATCTCAAAGTCCAGGAAGCGGTTAACCGTATTCAACCCGTCGGTATGCTCTTTAAAACTATGGATTGGATACGAGAAGCAGGGTTTGAGAGCGTTAATGTTGACCTTATTTATGGTTTACCCTTTCAATCGTTAAGTACATTCCGGGACACCATTTACAAAACTATTAAACTCGATCCGGATCGGATTGCTGTATTCAATTTTGCCTACGTGCCTTGGTTAAAACCCGTACAACGACGGATTCCCCAAGAGGCACTGCCTAAAGGGCCTGAAAAACTCGATATTTTGCAAATGGCGATCGAGGAATTGGGGCAAAATGACTATCAGTTTATTGGCATGGATCATTTTGCGAAACCGAATGATGAATTAGCGATCGCGCAACGAGAGGGACAACTCCATCGTAACTTTCAAGGGTACACTACTAAGCCAGAATCCGATCTGATTGGATTTGGTATGACTTCAATTAGTATGCTCCATGATGTGTATGTGCAAAATCACAAGCGATTGAAAGATTTTTATCAAGCGATTGATAGGGGTGTTTTACCCATTGAACGAGGGGTGAGTTTGACACAAGATGATGTGATTCGGCGAACAGTGATTATGGAATTAATGTGTCAATTTCAACTATTAAAAGACGAGTTTGAAGAAAAATATCATCTCAGCTTCGATCAAGATTTTGATGAGTATTTTGCTAGCGAACGATGGGAATTGAAGAAACTAGAAGCCGATGGATTGATTCGTCTCTCTCATAATCATCTGGAAATCACTCCTGCTGGACGATTATTAATCCGCAATATTGCGGCTGCTTTCGATACCTATCTTAAAAATAAAACAATTTCCAATTTCTCAAAAGCAATTTAATCAACAGGTATTGATTAAGTTCATACAATTCCAATTCTCCCCTTTAGATCCCCCCTCACCCCCTAAAAAAGGGGGAGCTAGATGTTGCTGGGCTTTTGTTTAAGGGGAACTAGGGGGAGCGATATCCGAAATAAGGAGGAAAGCCAATTATGCGTATCCTGATGATTCAACCCAATTATCACTCTGGAGGAGCAGAGATTGCAGGAAATTGGCCTGCTAGTTGGGTGCCGTATGTCGGCGGTGCATTAAAGTCAGCAGGTTTCAATCAAGTTCGCTTTGTTGATGCCATGTCTAATTACATTGAAGATGCCGAATTATCGGAAATTATCCGAAATTATCAGCCCGATGTAGTGCTGGCAACAGCAATTACTCCAATGATTTATAAGTCTCAGAGTACGCTAAAGCTGGTTAAAGAAATTTGTCCCGATGCTAAAGCAATAATGGGCGGTGTTCACCCAACTTATATGTATCGGGAAGTATTGAGTGAAGCGCCTTGGGTTGATTATATTATTCGGGGTGAAGGTGAAGAGATTACTGTTAATTTGATACGAGCTATTGCTGATGGCACAGATGAACAAAAGCGCAGAGAAATTTTAGGGGTTGCGTTTATCGAAGAGGGCAAAATTGTTGCCACGCCTGCCCATCCTCCCATCAAAGATTTAAATACACTCACCCCCGATTGGAGCCTATTGGATTGGAATAAATACATTTATACCCCTCTCAATACTAGGGTTGCGGTTCCCAATTATTCACGAGGTTGTCCTTTTCGTTGCCGCTTTTGTTGTCAATGGAAATTTTGGCGCAAGTATCGCTCTCGTTCACCCAAGGATTTTGTGGATGAAATTGAGCAATTGGTGAAGGAGCATAAAATTGGTTTCTTTATCTTAGCAGATGAGGAACCAACGATTAACAAATCTCGATTTGTGGCACTATGTAACGAATTAATTGATCGCAACCTGGGTGTTCATTGGGGTATTAATACACGAGTTACCGATGTTCTGCGGGATGAAAAAGAATTGCCCCTTTATCGCAAAGCTGGACTCGTTCACGTTTCTTTAGGAACAGAAGCCGCCGCTCAATTGAATCTCAATTTATTCCGGAAAGAAACTACAATCGCTGATAATAAACGAGCGGTTCAACTTCTGCGGCAAAATGGTATTCTTGCAGAAGTTCAATTTATCATGGGATTGCCGACCGAAACCCCAGAAACTATCGAAGAAACCTATCGCATGGCACGGGATTGGAAGGCGGATATGACAAACTGGAATATGTACACGCCATGGCCGTTTTCTGAGCTATTCCAGGACTTAGCGGATAAAGTTGAAATTCGCGATTATTCTCACTACAATTTCGTCACACCTATCATTAAGCCTGATAATATGACACGGGAGGATGTACTCAAAGGAGTACTCCACAATTATGCCCATTTCTATTCATGGAAGTTTCTTGAGTATTGGTTTGAAAAAGATTCATTTAAGCGTCGTTATCTGCTAGGATGTCTCTGGGCATTTGTGAAAACCACACTGAATAAACGCTTCTACAATCTGAAGCGAGTGAAGCAAAAAGGATTACGTGCTGAAATTGAGTTTGGCTTTGATGAATCTAAGATTCTGAGTGCCGAGCAAATGGCTCATCTAACACAAGAACGTCCGGCAGATGTAGACTTTGTAGGTACTATTTCCGCCTGTGGTGTTCCGAATGATTTGCCCGAATGTGATAGCTATACCAAAGTTCAGCAGCAGCATGATGTCATTCAAATTGCGGTGATTGAAGATGATGAGCAAACACGTATCAATTTGCGAGTGAATCTTCGAGCGCAAAATGGCATTGAAGTTGCCAGTGAAGCTACGAATGCCCAAACGGGTTTAGTACTCCTAGAATCCATTGATGTTGATGTTGCGGTTGTAGATAGTACTCTCCCGGATATGGATTTGGTTAAGTTCATTCGCTCTGCACGTAAAATTCAGTCAAATTCTTACGTAATTCCATCCAAAATTTTAGTGTTGGTAACGCCCGATCAACAATCAGTCTTGTCGGCTGTAGAGGCTGGAGCAGATGCACTGTGCTTAAAGGATGCTCCTATTCAACAACTAGCAAATGCTGTAAGAATAACGCATCGGAAGGGGAGATACCAAGACCCTGCGCTTCGCGAGGTAATTTCTGAAGAAATCCCCCATCTTTCTGAAACAACAGTAAGCGCGGGATAAATGTTTCTCGCCGTTATGAATCCAATAGCCAGTTAATCTGGTTCCAATTAATGTGTGGTTGAGGAGATTTTCATGACATTCAAATTAGTACCCACATCACCTGAAAATCAACCAGGTTTAAATTGGCCTGCGGTTACTTTTTTCACCAGCGTACATGCTGTAGCATTATTGGCTCCCTGGTATTTCTCTTGGTCAGCATTAGGGGTAACTTTACTTCTCCACTGGTTATTAGGAAGTATCGGCATTTGTTTGGGCTATCATCGCCTATTAAGCCACCGTAGTTTTCAAGTTCCGCAGTGGCTAGAGTATGTGATTGCATTTATCGGTGCATTAGCGCTTCAAGGTGGCCCTATTTTTTGGGTTGCCGGTCATCGTTTGCACCATGCGTTTACTGAAGATGAAGTTAAAGATCCCTATTCTGCTCGCAAGGGATTTTGGTGGAGTCATATACTATGGATGCTCTATCCTCATTTGGAATTTTTCGACTACGAACAATACAAACGGTTTGCGCCTGATTTAGAACGAGATTCCTATTACCGTTGGCTCAATCGCAACTTTTTATGGCTACAAATCCCTCTAGGATTATTGCTATATGCACTAGGTGGCTGGTCGTTTGTAATCTGGGGTATGTTTGTCAGAGCCGTTTTACTCTGGCATAGCACTTGGTTTATTAATTCCGTCACTCACATGTGGGGATACCGTACTTTTGAAACTCAAGATAACTCCCGAAATTTGTGGTGGGCGGCTATTCTGACTTATGGTGAAGGCTGGCATAATAACCATCACGCTCATCCTAATGTGGCTAAAGCAGGTTGGCGCTGGTGGGAAGTGGATGTTACCTGGTGGGCGATTTGGTTGCTCAAAACCCTGGGATTAGCCGGGAAAGTAGTCATGCCGCCACTATAGTTGGCTAGCAGCAAACTAAGTAGGGACACAAACTGTCGTGTCCCTACACTGACTCCTGACTTCTGACTCCTGACTCCCGATATTCAGACTAATCTAAAACTGATAACTCAACAATTGAATCACTGAACCATCCTGAGACAGATTAGATGGGTTAAGCGTGATGGTATTACTGTTAGCACGGCGTACCTGCATTCCATCCATCATTGCCAAAAACTCATCCACGCCTACCAAATCACAAGCTGACGTATCAGCCGCCTGAGTCAGGTAATGAGTAGGAATCACAATTTTGGGATTGAGTGTATTAACGGCCTGCTTCGCTTCTTGGGGATTATATGCCTTCGGGCCACCACCTACAGGGACTAAAGTTAAATCAGGACGCCCGATGAGGATTTTTTGCTCAATATCGATCGCTCCGGCAGCTCCCCCTAAGTGTAAAATCTTGATGCCGCCTTGATTCCATAACCAAGCAACATTTGTACCAAAACGGCGTCCGCCCATGCGGTCATGAGCAAGGCCAATCCCCTGTATTTTTATACCATTAAACTCATAAATCCCTGGCTCATAAAGGATTTTAGGATTTCCCGGTAATCCCTCAATATCTCCTTCATCGAGTAGTTGGCTACTAATCAAGACTAAATCTGCCTCAACTTTCGGCGGACGATACCCTGCCGTGCAGCCAATGGCGCGAAAGGGATTGACCAACACTCGCAACCCGTTACCTCTAAACAAAAAGCAGGTATGGCCGAGCCATTCTACCGTTAGCCCACTAGCTGAGTTTTGGGCTAAAGATGACCTAAAACTGGACGCTACGACCGTGGAGAGCGTTGTAGCTAAACCCGCACCCGTATAGCGCAATAATTGTCGCCGTTTCATGTTTTCTTGAACTAATTTCCCACTGAAGACACGGACATAGAGCGATTGACTGACGCTGGCAGTGATTCTAAGAAATTATGTAGTAATTGTTTACCACAATTTGTCAGTATACTCTCTGGATGGAACTGGACGCCTTCAATGTGCGGATAGTTCCGGTGTCTAACTCCCATAATCGTGCCATCCTCCACCCAAGCCGTAATTTCTAGGACTTCTGGACAGCTTTGACGGTCGATCACTAAACTGTGGTAGCGAGTGGCAGTGAAGGGATTGGGCAATCCTCGAAAAACACCAACCCCCGTGTGATGAACCTCAGAGGTTTTGCCATGCATCAACACAGGAGCACAGACAATGTTCCCACCGAAGACTTGGCCGATGCTTTGATGACCTAAGCACACTCCCAGAATCGGCAATGTTGCACCCAAGTGTTGAATCAATGCCATTGAGATTCCCGCATCTTCAGGACGCCCTGGCCCTGGAGAAATCACCACACCATCCGGTTGGAGGGTTTTGATTTGCTCGAGGTCAATTTTGTCATTGCGGTAGACCTGGATATCTGAAGCTACGGGAAGCTCAGAGCCTAGCTCTCCCAGGTACTGCACTAGGTTGTATGTAAAACTATCGTAATTGTCAATAACAATGATCACGCACGTCTACTCTATGAGGTTTTTTCCTGGACGGCTGTCACCGTTGAACCCCTAACTTCATCCGTACTCTCTAAGCTCGGTTGTGCTTGGATTAAAACCAAACCGCTTGAATCCGCTCCCATAGAGGGGGAAGTAGCAGTGCTCCAGCAACAAGTACAGATGCGATCGCTGAAATCAGAACCGCACCCGCCGCACAGTCTTTAGCAATTTTGGCAAGGTCATGGTAAGACTGTTTTACCGTTAAGTCAACTACCGACTCAATCGCCGTATTAAACAACTCCATCGCCATCACCAAGCCACTCGTGAGGCAAATTACAGCAATTTCTACCGGTTGTAGCTGTAAAAAAACACCCAAGCTCACAACTAAGATGCCAATAAATGTATGAATGCGAAAATTACGCTGGGTGACGAAGGCATATCGTAACCCCATCCAAGCGTATTTAAAACTAATAAATAAGGTGGGGGCAATCTGCCAAGCTAGGTCACGCTTTCGATGAACGAGCGGTTCTGAATGATTGGGCTGGGGCATCGACAAGTCAGGAGGGATAGATAAGGAGTCCGCCGTGAGGCACTGAGTTGTGGGAGATTGAGCTTTTTGTAACACCATGAACTTTATAATTCCATCTCAAGGGTAAGCTGCCAAAAGGCAGAGTCTATCACAATGAAGATAGATCCACCATCTGAATTAAGATTTCCTGCTGATTGAGCATTTCCTTCAAACTTTCTTCATCTGGATGATCCCAGCCCAGTAGATGCAGCAAGCCATGAGTTGTTAACCAAGCTAGTTCAGTTTGTAAGGAATGCTCTTGTTCTCGAGCCTGTCGGCAAGCAGTATCAATGGAGATCACAAGATCCCCAAGATATAGAGGAGTAGATGACTCTTTGTGATCGGGTATCTGAGGAGAGTCTACCTCCAAAGCCGCGAACGCCAGTACATCTGTTGGTTGATTTTTTTGACGGTACTGAGCGTTGAATTCCTGAATTTCTCCATCATCAGTCAGGCGCAGACTCAGTTCGTAAGACTCAGCCGGAGGAAGATCAGATTGCAGAGCTTCTAGCCATTGATGGAACCAGCTTTCCCACGTTGGCGTCGAAATAGGACAGGGAACTTTATCAGCTTGAGTGACGGCTGATTGAGAAAGCCAGAAAAAATTGTCCTGTACATTCACTTCGACTCGCACTTGAGAACTGTCTCCTATCGCCTTGTGGGCAGGTGTCTAACGGGTTAAGTAAGCAAGGCCCACTAGCACAGCCAAAAGTCCAAACGTTGTTAAGAAAAAATGTTGTAAGGACTTGCCGCGTTTGCGTACCATATTACGCATCGCCAGCTTGACATAGCTGGGTTTAGGTTCTGTTGAGGTAGATGAATCTAAAGAAGAAGGATTTTCTCTAAGACCCTGCTGTGAAGTTTCGGGCAATGAAGATGGGTGACTCATAAGAAAATGACAATCTTATCTCAATGGTTATTTTATGACTCCAATGTAACAGTTTACTTAACAATTACTGTAAAGATTGTACAAACTGGATGCCCTCAGTAAGCCAAGGTTGAGTTTTGCAGGTAGGTTGTGGTAAGGATTACGCCAGCAGTCTAACAGTTTCCCCGGATAACCGCCAAACAGAGGGAGGGTGGGAGAGATAAGGGAGAGTCAGGTGTTAGTTTTTCCCTACTTTCTCTAAACTCCCCTCGTCTTCACCCAAAAACCCTCTTTTTAGGTGAGTTGATTTTCCTGGCGCAGGTAGGCTTCAATAAATGGGTCGAGTTCTCCATCCATGACATCACTAACGGCCGAGGTTTCCTCGTTCGTCCGCAGGTCTTTGACCATTTGATAAGGATGAAAGACATAGTTGCGAATTTGATTACCCCAAGCTGCCTCTACCATATCACCCCGGATTTCGGCAATTTCTTGAGCGCGTTGCTCTTGAGCAATAATCAGCAATTTGGCTTTAAGAATTGCTAGGGCTTTTTCTTTATTTTGGAGTTGGCTTCGCTCTTGGGTACAGCGCACCGCAATGCCTGTCGGAATGTGAGTAATCCGCACCGCCGTCTCTACCTTGTTGACATTTTGCCCTCCCTTACCCCCAGCACGGGAGGTTGTCACCTCTAAATCTTTTTCAGGGATGTCCAGTTCAACGGAATTATCGATCATGGGCATCACTTCCACCCCAGCAAAGCTGGTTTGACGCTTACCATTGGCATTAAAGGGAGAAATCCGCACGAGGCGGTGCGTTCCTTTTTCCACCTTCAGATAGCCATAGGCGTAACGTCCCGTTATTTCTAGAGTGGCAGACTTAATCCCAGCTTCATCCCCTTCCGAAAGCTCTGCCAGGTAAACCTTATAGCCGTGGTTCTCTCCCCAACGGGTGTACATCCGCAACAGCATTTGCGCCCAATCTTGAGCATCTGTACCCCCAGCACCGGCATTGATCGAGAGGATAGCGCCTTTAGCATCATAAGGCCCGGATAAAAGCTGTTCCAACTCCCAGCGATCGAGTTCATGATTTAGCTGAGTCAGGTTGGTTTCAGCTTCGGCTAGTAGAGTTTCATCCGTTTCCAGTTCTAGGAGTTCCAAAACCGCTTTAGCATCTTCTAGCGTGGTTTTCCACTGCTGGTATTGCTGAAGATTGGATTTGAGGTCGTTGAGTTCCTGAAGTGTTTCCTGAGCCGAATTCTGATCATCCCAAAAATCCGGTTGAGCTGCCTGCTGCTCTAAATCTTGAATTTTGGCATTAAGCGCTGCAATGTCAAAGATAGTCCTGGGTTTTCCCCAGGCGCTCTGACAACGTTTCAACTTCGCGTTTAATTTCTAAGGCTTCTATCATATTGATTGCAGTTTTTTGACTACTTGTCGATTTTAACCAGAGTTTGCCGTTCTTAACCCTGTAGGGACACAGGTTTCCCCTGTCCCTACAATCCAGCTAATTCAACGGGTTTAGTCGCGACTGTTGATTGCAATCAAAAGCCGCAAAATGAAGACAAACAAGTTGATATACGTTAAGTACATCGAGAGAGCGGCGGGTAGATACTGTTCATCGCGGTAGGTGCGAGGCAGGATATAAAAATCTACCACAGCAGCGCCGACAAACAGCAAAACTCCGATACCGGAGATGCCAATTTCTAGCCAACCGGGAAAACCACCTCCAAAAAAGCTGAAGATGAGTTGACCCACCAAGACAACCACCAAGGCGATAATACCGAGCTGTATGGTCTTGGTTAAGGCCATGCCGTCTTCATCCGACAAATTGGAGCCAATCGGTCTAGCGGCAATAAAGGTAATACCACAGCCAAGCGCTGCAATACCAATGCCTTGCAAACCCACCCCTGGTGTTCTTAACGCCATGAAGATGAGTCCACTCAGAGTGTAGCCCGACAGGAGGCTGTAGGTTGCCAAAAGTGGCAGCGCGACAGCGTTCTTCCCGTTTTGGGCAACGCCACTGGCTACGAAGAAAAGAACTAATTCAGCAATCAAGGCAACCCAAAAGGTTGTCATGAATAAGCTGGGATTGGATTGGAGTACACTCAATCCGCCGTAAGTTCCAACGGCCGTTAAAACAAGTCCGCCACCGACATAGGGTAGAGCGTTGGCAATAACGTTAGGGCCGACTAACGCTTGACCTTTGGCGTCCCGGATGGCTTGACGAAAGTTACTGGTGTTGCTCATGAGAAGTCCTCAGAACTTTACCGATGATTTACATCTATCAATGATGCTTCTATTGTGACTGAGATTTGATGTCCTTTGCTAGGAACAAGAACAGATAAGCTTTTGAGCCTATGTCAGATGGCATACGTGACTAGCGATGAGCCGGGTGTCGTCGGTGAAATCTCCGCAAAACTACGGAGATCTCATGGATTCCGTTTTTAGATTTCCGTAAAACAACGATGGTGTATTTCTGAAGCTGTTCAGACAATGAGTGCAGGATGGCTTGGTTCCACCAAGTCTTTGAGGGAAGTCGGTTTCCACTGCTGGAATTTTTTTGATATGGCAACTCAGTCTTTACATTTTCGGGGAATGGAACTTTTGATTGCTTATTACCGCAATCCGTCGATTAAACTTCGCAATCAGCTCGTACAGATTCATTCAGGGCTAGTGCGAAAGATTGCCTATAAAATCAGTCGGCAATGCCGCGAACCTTACGAAGATTTGCAACAAATCGGTTTTATCGGCTTGATTCGTGCTATTGAACGGTTCAATCCTCAACAAGGCTGTGCGTTCAGTTCCTTTGCCATCCCTTACATTCGCGGTGAGATACTGCATTTTTTACGCGATCGCGGCAGCATTGTCAAAATCCCCCGTCGGTGGTATGAAATTCAACGGGAAGGGCGTAAAGTTTCTAAAGAATTAACCCTGAGTCTAGGACGTATTCCCACAGATACCGAGATTGCCCAAGCGCTGCAAATCTCTCTTAAACTATGGCAAGAAAGCAAAACAGTGGCTCACAATTGCTTTCCCCTCAGCTTAGATGCCACAGTCAGTAACGTCGTTGATTGCGCCACCACCTTCGGAGATACCATTACCGATCCCCAGGAAGAAGCTTGGCGACATCGGGAAGAGGAGCGCCAACAGCTACAAGGCGCGATGAGTCAGCTAGACGAGAAAACTCAGGCCGCAATTGAATATGTTTATATTTGGGATTTATCTCGTCAGGAAGTTGCCCAAAAAATTGGCGTTAGTCCAATCACAGTATCACGATATGTACAACGAGGCGTTAATCAGTTGGTCTCTCTATTGCAGTCTCCAAATTCTGAGAAATTGGCGTCGTAGTGGTGCGGGGGAGCGAGGGAGCGGGGGAGCTGGGGAGCGGGGGTGGGGGGGGGGGGGGGGGGGGGGGGGGGGGGGGGGAGTGGGGGTGCAGGGGTGCAGGGGAGAAAAAACAGACACATTCCTCTCTACCAACTCCTGACTCCTGACTCCCTGACTCCTGACTCCTGACTCCTGACTACTGACCCCTGATATTACGAGTTAGAAGTGTCAGGTTTTAGCGTTGAACAAAGAATGTCCCAATCACGGGAACCATAGATATTTTCTGCTTCTTTGACTTCAAACGTGACATTGCAAGCGCTGGATTGTTCTAACAGTTGTATACAAAGTTCAGCGATATCTTCTCGACTCACTTTACCTCGCATATTGTCCCCTTGGTCGAATACCAAAGCTTTATCCCCCGATTCTTCGGTTAAAGCACAAGGTCTAATGATGACATAAGGCACTCCACTTTCCCGGACTGCATCTTCTCCTCTGAGTTTCCAGGTCAAAATTCCCCCTAGTTGGTCGTTCATTCGCACGGCGGGTGGTTCTTCTTCTAAATTGATGCCTGGACGGCCTGGACGGGTAACGCCAGCAGAACTAATCATAATGAACTGGGGTTTGGCACTACCGTCATAAGCGTTGATGGTTTCCACTTGCAGAGCAAAGCCACCAGGCGTAAAGTTAGGGTTGAGCGCCCCATCATACTCAAACTTGCTGAGCATAAGCTGCAATGCATAAATGTGGCTGGACTCAAAAGCTGGAGCATCTTTTAAGGTTTTGGCGCGAAACACGGGAATTAAATCAGCAAAGGGAATGCGAACATCCATCCATTGGTCTTTTTCCGTGTCAAAGGAATAGCAATAGGAAATCCCATCCCATTTTGCTTCACTGCGGAGGATGAACTTATAGCGCTGTCCATCCCCTTTAACCCGCAGTTCAATACCTTCGTACTCGGATAAATTTAAGGGTGGGTCGAAATTGCGGGTGCGAACAGAGGCAAATCCTCCGGAGTTGGCGGTGGAAACGATGCCAGCAAATAGCGCCGCATTATTGATGAGTCGGAGAGAACTTTCACTCACGCCCCCCATTACTACATCATCGACTGCCCCCCAAGTTTCTTTGACATCCTTAGATGGATTTTGGAAATCAAAGAGTAATCGTTTTCCCGGTTTCAAATGCTGAGCACCAGCTTGCACTAAATTCTTGATACCCTGATAATCGACAACTTCGGGACTATCTACTACTTCGGGCATATAGAACTTAATACCTTGATAGTATTTTTCTCGATTAGGCGTATCTCCTTCAACCGGTTGTACCCGAACTCCAGTGCAGCAAATCACAGCAGAAATGCCGTTCATTAAGTCAGACGTTAGGGTTTCGGGAATGGTGATGTCTGCTTCATAAAGTTCTACCTTGTCGCCCAGCATTTCTCGTGCTTTTTGAGCATCCCTAACCAGAGCACGTACCCGATAATTACGTTCAACTAGACGCCGCACCACTCGTTTGCCGACGCCACCGGTTGCTCCTGCTACCAGTATCACTCCCATTGTTTCTCCTCTACTTTGGCTTGCTTTGGGGGTTGTTTCGCGGCCTGAAAACAGCCGTTGTAGACAACTGAGGAAAGGAATAGCCTCAAAGAAGGTTAGGGTTTTGACAAATCTGCCAGCGTCCCATTGAGAGCGATTTGGATTAGTCACGATCGCCTCCTTACCATTTTCTTCAGTTTATCCCGTTTGATAGCTCCGGCTTATCTACCTACAGGTTGTAGGCTAGGTGTTCTCATGGATGTCATGGGCTTGTTAGTATCAATTAAAACATGAATAAGATAGTGAATTATCTATCAATTATTGCCATTCTTAACGCAGAATTCTATTGAGGCTCTAATCATTAACTTCAGCAGAGATTCAGCCATTTAATTAAGAACTTTTGGCGATTATAGCTTAAGAAGCCATGCACAAAAATGGTTGAGTTAATCAAAATATTCAGGATAATTTTATAAAAAATTTTTTCTCCCAAAATTGATACTAGGAAATAGTACCCTAGACAGAGGTGTTTAAATTTAAAAATAAGGCTTAATAGTGAAAGCATCTACTATTAATCATGCATTAGCTTAAGCCGTTGCCTATTGGCTGCAACATGGATTCACTACAAGCATTAAAGCTTAGTTCGCTTAACACGCCTCAGTTAGGTCAGGTGAGGAAAGCAGTCCAATTGCGAAGTTGGTGTGATTGTACTGAATTTCATGCAAAGCCTTAAATGTGAGAAAGGTGAGAAAGTATGCTCCCAAGGGCATAGCTCCAGCAAATATTAATCAGTTGAATGAATCAGGGAAAAATAAGGAAATCATGGATTTTAATGATTTGGAATCTTTAGTTGAACAAGATTTCAGCTCGATACCCGCTCAAGTGCTAGAAACAAAAACAGCACAGTATTGGGATGCTATTCCAGAGGAGATTCTTGATTTGTTAGAAGAAGCGGCGGAAACCTATAGTGTCGTAGCACCAACACTTCCAAATCGTCTACAAAATACTGCAAAGAAAGAAATGGAATTTTTTCTTTCACTTTATAAAGAGAAAGTCAAGCACTCTCCAACCAACCACAAACCGCAACCCTCGCAGAAAGTTTTACAGGTTTTATCTCGTCCTTAATCTTGAAAGTTATTGAAACTTGGCATTCATTCGGTAGAGGCGAAGCATTAAAGCTGCCTATTTTCGGCTACCTGTCAAGTTTGATGAGTCAGTTGCTGGGCTAGAAGCTACAATGACTCTTCCTATTTTTTGAAGTTTGAATTCAAAAATAGTCATGAGCTTGTGATTCAGACCTTTTGTCAGTAATCTGGCTAATATTAACCTTCTTTGATAGATAAGGAAAAAAGCTCAATTAATGCTCCAGTATCAACCCCTTGGCTTTGGGCAAAAAGTCGTTAATACTTCCTTGGGATCGATGGTTTACTATACCCCCATGACTGCCCCGTGGAAGCTAGACACCGATAATCAGGAAGAGTTACCTCCACTGGTGTTTTTGCACAACTTTGGGGGTGGTGCTTCTGCTTATGAATGGTCGAAAGTGTACCCGGCATTTGCGACCACTTACCGAATTATCGCGCCTGATTTAATCGGCTGGGGGCAATCTGCTCATCCTGTGCGAGACTATCAAGTGAGTGATTATTTGACGACTTTAGCCGAGTTTCTCACACAAATTAGTGATTCCCCAGTCCCGGTTATTGCCTCTTCCCTGACTGGAGGGTTAGTTATTCGCCTAGCGATTGAACGTCCGGAATTGTTCAAAGCGCTATTTTTGGTGTGTCCATCTGGTTTTGCTGATTTTGGGCAGGATGCGGGACGTAGACTGCCTTTAAGTGTGATTGGGATTCCGTTATTAAACAACCTGATTTATACCCTTGGGGCAACCAATGAAGTGGCCGTCCGCAATTTTTTAGTCCAGTTTCTGTTTGCCAAACCTGAACGGCTAACAGAAGAAATGGTCGAGGCATACCTTGCATCAGCCGTTCAACCGAATGCAGAGTATGCTGCACTCGCTTTTTTGAAAGGCGACCTTTATTTTGATTTGTCTGCTTATATCCCTCAATTGACAGTGCCAACCATTATATTTTGGGGCGAGAAGGCACAGTTTACCCGTAAAAAGTTAGGATGGCGTTTAGCTAGCTTGAATCCTAAAGTGATACGGGGATTTGAGGTGATTTCAGAGGCTGGAGTGCTGCCTCATTTGGAGCAGCCTGAGGTGATGATTGGGTTGTTACAACGGTATTTTAATTGGCTGTTGGCCGCAACTTGACTCATATAGGTGCAGCTCATGAGCTTAGCTTACAGAACTTCACAAAAATCGATTCACTAATTGCTTACCATAAATTTCTGTTAAACACTAGAACCAAAAACTTAGACTTCCTGTAAGCTTTTGGTAATGCTGAATACAGAAAAAGCTGCTATTACTGGTTATTGATATGCCACTCATGGCGCTTGGCTCTGGGTATGGGATTTCTTAACCATTCATTACGATTAATTTTAATTCAGCAGCTATCTAGTAGCAGCAGACTCAACGTTTTAGTCATTGTCAGTTCGTTGAAACACTTGGTGATGTATCAGGTGTGAGGTGGATTTATTGCAAGGAAAATAACTTAAACAGCCGTTATAGCGCTCCAATTCCAAGCCACCCATCTATAAAAAAATAGGAGATATTGAGGTTATGAAAACCCAAGACCTTTTAAATCAATACGCAGCCAGAGAATGGAATTTTCAAGGCGTGAATCTGGCGAATCAATACCTAAGCGGAGTGAATCTAAGTCGAGCGGATTTCAGCCGAGCAGATTTGAGTCGAACCGATTTAAGTCAGGCAGATTTGAGTGGTACTTGTTTTTACTGCGCTAATTTGACCAATAGTGATTTGAGTCGGGCGGACTTAACGGGTGCTAATTTAAAAGACATCAATTTAATTGGTACAGATTTGATCGGAGCTAACTTAAGTGGTGCAGATTTAAGTGGGGCGGATATGCGTTGCGCTAATCTGCATGGTGCGAATCTTAGTGGTGCAAATTTAACGAATGCTGAACTCAGTGGTACAGATTTAAGTGGGGCTTGCTTGAAGAATGCAACCTTGAATGGCGCTTCTTTGAGTGGGGTAGATTTGATTGGCGCTGATTTGACGGGAACCGATTGGAATGAAGACCATTTAGACGAGGAAACAGAACCTACGGGGATTTCTCATAAATGGGTGAGTTGGAACGGCAATTGAATTGATGAATGAGAATGGGGGGACGGGGGAGCAGGGGTGCGGAGGTGCCTGGGAGAAAAAAGACAGACAGATAAATCAAATTCTTCTGACTCGGAGACTCCTAACTCCTAACTCCTGACTCCTGACTCCTGACTTCTAACTCCTAATTCCTATTTTCAGTTTTAAACTTGGACGGGCTAAAATCCCTATGAACTGCTAAATTCCTCTCAATGGATACAGTGATGAGCGTAACAGATTGTTATACTGCGACTGGGGAGACTAGTTTTTAATAGGAATTCGTTATAGGAAATGCAGCCCACTGACCCGAACAAGTTTACTGAAACAGCCTGGAAAGCAATCGCTCAATCTCAAGACGTTGCCAAACTCTGCAAGAACCAAACGCTAGAAGTCGAACACGTAGCGATTGCCATGCTGGAACAAGAGGGGCTAGCGACTCTAATTCTCACCAAAGTTACGGTGGATGTGGCTCGGTTCAAGCAACAACTCGAAGCCTTCGCAAATCGTCAACCTAAAGTGAGCATCGTTGACCAACTTTACCTTGGTCGTGGTTTAGATATCTTACTCGATAAAGCAGAGGCTGCCCGTACCAATTTTCAAGACAATTATATCGCTGTAGAACACTTACTTCTGGCTTTAGCTGAAGATGACCGTGTGGGACGGCGCTTGCTCAAAACTCATAATGTAGACACTCCTAAATTAGAAGCAGCGATTAAATCCACACGGGGAAGTCAGAAAGTCACCGATCAAAACCCGGAAAATCGTTACAATGCCCTAGAAAAATACGGGCGGGACTTAACCGAACAAGCGCGAAGTGGCAAACTTGACCCGGTAATTGGGCGGGACGAAGAAATCCGTCGATTAATTCAGGTACTTTCTCGCCGTTCTAAGAACAACCCCGTTCTGATTGGAGAGCCAGGAGTGGGGAAAACTGCGATCGCAGAAGCCCTCGCCCAGCGTATCGTTAATAGTGATGTGCCCGAATCCCTAAAAAACCGCCAGCTCATTTCCTTAGATATGGGTAGCCTGATTGCTGGTGCCAAATATCGGGGAGAATTTGAAGACCGACTTAAAGCCGTACTCCGGGAAGTCACCCACTCAGAAGGCCAAATTGTTTTATTTATCGATGAACTGCACACCGTCGTCGGTGCAGGCGCGACACAAGGGGCAATGGATGCAGGCAACTTGCTCAAACCTATGCTGGCACGGGGAGAACTGCGTTGTATTGGCGCAACCACCCTGGATGAGTACCGCAAGCACATCGAAAAAGATGCGGCACTCGAACGCCGCTTCCAACAAGTTTACGTCAGCCAACCGACGGTAGAAAGTACAATTTCAATTTTGCGGGGACTGAAGGAGCGGTACGAAGTTCACCACAATGTGATTATTACAGACTCAGCACTGGTGGCGGCAGCTACCCTGTCTGACCGTTATATTACTGACCGCTTTTTGCCGGATAAAGCGATTGACTTGGTGGATGAGGCCGCGGCCAAGTTGAAAATGGAGATTACCTCCAAACCAGTGGAATTAGAAACCATCGAGCGGCGATTGATGCAGCTTAAGATGGAAAAATTATCCTTGGATGCAGAAAGTCAGCAGCAATCTTTACCCACCACTGGCAATGCTTATCGCTCCTCGCGAGAACGTTTAGAACGTATTGAGCAAGAAATTCTGACTTTAGAAGAGAAGCACGCTTCCTTAGAGGAACAGTGGGAAGGGGAGAAACAACTGCGTGAAGAAATTAATGCCCTGAAAAAAGAAGAAGACCAGCTTAAGGTGCAAATCGAGCAAGCGGAACGAGCTTATGATTTGAATAAGGCGGCTCAACTTAAGTATGGCAGGCTGGAAACCTTACAGCGCGATCGCGAAACCAAAGAAGGCTCACTGTTAGAACTCCAAGCGCAAGGCTTGGCCTTATCGCGTGAGCAAGTCACCGAAGCCGATATTGCTGAAATTGTGGCCAATTGGACAGGTATCCCGGTCAATCGCCTGCTGGAATCGGAACGGCAAAAGTTACTGGAATTAGAAGGACATTTACATAAGCGGGTCATCGGGCAAACAGAAGCGGTAGAATCGGTTTCTGCTGCGATTCGTCGAGCTCGGGCAGGGATGAAAGACCCTGGCCGCCCGATTGGTTCCTTCTTATTTATGGGTCCCACTGGGGTAGGGAAAACGGAATTAGCTAGGGCAATTGCTCAGTTTTTGTTTGACAGCGAAGATGCCTTAGTTCGGATTGATATGTCCGAGTATATGGAAAAACACGCCGTCTCACGGTTGGTGGGTGCGCCTCCCGGATATGTGGGTTATGAAGAAGGCGGCCAACTCTCGGAGGCCATTCGTCGCCGTCCTTATTCGGTGGTGCTTTTGGATGAGGTAGAAAAGGCACATCCCGATGTGTTTAATATTTTGCTGCAAGTCCTCGATGATGGGCGTATTACCGACTCCCAAGGTAGAGCGGTGGATTTTCGCAATACAATCATCGTGATGACCAGTAATATTGGCAGCGACCATATTCTGAATGTATCAGGGGATGATTCGCAGTACGAGGAGATGCGGAAACGGGTAACGCATGCGTTACGTAAGCACTTCCGTCCTGAATTCCTCAACCGTGTTGATGATGTCATTATCTTCCACACCCTCACTCGCGAGGAATTGCGCGAAATTGTGGATATTCAGCTTAAGCGGATTGAACGCTTGCTGGCCGACCAAAAAATTAAGATTGAACTTTCGTCAAAAGCGAGAGATTATATCGTAAATGTCGGTTACGATCCGGTATACGGGGCGCGTCCACTCAAACGGGCGATTCAGCGAGAACTGGAAAACGCACTCGCCACTAAATTGCTAGAAAATACATTTGTTGAGGGTGACACAATTTTTGTCGATTGTGTCGATAATTCCCTCACCTTTAGCAACAAGGCACCAGTAAGCTTGTCGCCACTTCAAGCTTCGAGTTGATTGAGGGTTCTCAGTTGGAGGAAATAAAGCTGAGATAAGGGAGTCAGGGAGTCAGGAGTCAGGAGTCAGAAGCCAAGAGTAGGAAATTTGTTTGTCTTTTTTCTCCCCAGCTCCCCCGCTCCCCCGCTCCCCCGCTCCCCTGCACTGAGAGTTACCCAGGTCATCTATCCAAACCGGCTCTAATGGATGTTTCAACCGCCCAAAAAATTAAGGATAGTCTCCATGCAGCCTTAGAAAACATAGGAACATTGGAGCAGTGTGCCTTACTCGATTATCCTAGCCATTTTAATATTGGCGACCATCTCATTTGGCTAGGGGAGATATTTTATTTAACAGATATTCTGAAAACAAAGATTAAATATGTTGCCAATATCTACAATTTCTCACCTGAAGAATTAGAGAAACGGGTTGGCAATGCTCCGATTCTCCTACACGGTGGGGGGAATTTAGGCGATCTCTGGCCTGCCTATCAAAAAGAGCGTGAGCAGATTATTTCTAAATACCAAGACCGACCAATTATTATTTTACCACAAAGTATTTATTTTGAAAATTTAGACAACTTACAAAAAGCTGCTAATATCTTTAACTCTCATCCTAATTTAACTTTATTTGCTCGTGAAAATTACAGCTATGAATTAGCCACCAAACATTTTTACAACTGCCGAATTCTCAAAGCACCAGATAGCGCTTTTGAGATGAGTGGGATGCCGCTTCCTGCCTTCAAATTTAATCCTAAACGCCCGATTTTGTATCTGTGTAGAGAGGATAGTGAACTTAATCAATTTTTTTCACCCTCTGCTTTGGGAATCCCTAATTTAGTCGTTCAAGACTGGGACGATTCCCCACAAAACTGGATTTATCGAGGCCGAGGACGATTTGGGGAACTCAAAGAATGGTACTGGCAAATTCCAGGAATGGTTTTGTTAGTGCGGGAAGGATGGCAACGAGGTTTGGCTAATCCAAAACAGTGGCTACCTCGGCAACAATGGGAACGATTTCATCCTTATGTGGAAAAATTTAATTTGATTCATGACCCATTTGTACACCGTTTCTCATGGAGTATGATGCAGGCTGGGGTTTATCAATTATCCCAGTTTAGCTTGGTAATTACTAACCGTTTACATGCTCATATCCTCTGTATTTTATTAGGAATTCCGCATATATTACTCCCTAACTCTTACTACAAAAATGAATCCTTTTATGAGACATGGACGTATCAAACTCCCTTTTGTAAGTTTATTAAAGAGCCTTCCCAAGTTAAAGCAGCCGTACAAGAACTTTTATCTACCTTTAATCCCCCATCCAGGAAATAAATGAGAGCCTATTAATATGCCATTAATCTCTGTAGTGATTCCTGTATACAATGGCGAAAAAACGATTCGAGAGTCGATAGCATCGGTCTTGCAGCAAACATTCTCAGATTTTGAATTACTGATTATCAATGATGGGTCAACCGACTCGACATTAGATATTATTTCAACCTTTCAAGACTCACGTATAAACGTTTTTTCTTACCCAAATGCTGGATTAGCCGCCACACGCAACCGAGGGATTTCTTTAGCATCTGGTGAATATATTTCTTTTATTGATGCCGATGACCTTTGGACACCGGATAAGCTAGAGTTTCAGTTAAAAGCATTACAAGAAAATCCACAGGCGTCTGTTGCTTATAGTTGGACAAATCATATCGATGAATCGGGTCAATTTTTCCGAGAGGGACCTCATCTAACATTCAATGGTGATGTTTTTGCCAGACTGTTATTAGTGGATTTTGTGGGTAATGGTTCTAACCCATTAATTCGGACTAAAGTGTTTGCTGAAGTTGGGGGATTTGATGAGTCATTGCCTGAAGTTGAAGATTGGGATATGTGGTTACGCTTAGCCGCACGTTATCAGTTTGTAGCTGTACCCATCCCACAAATTCTCTATCGGATGTCTGTTAAATCGATGTCGTTTAATGTGTGGGGTATGGAAGCATCAAGTTTACGAGTGATTGAACGAGCAATTGCTTTAGCGCCTGAATCTGTAGGACATTTAAAGCAGGCTACATTAGGTAATCGCTATAAGTATCTGACTTACAAAGCACTCGATGGAATGCCAGAACGAAGGAGAGCAATGACAGCACTGAGATTTCTCTGGCATTGTGTTAGTAATGACCCTTCATTGTTACCGAGGCGAATTGTTTGGAAGGTAGTGTTAAAAAGTGCCATTCGACTTTTATTACCGTCTCAAACAGCTTTAGCACTGCAAGAAAAAATGGGAAAATTATCTAACTTAGATACGTTGTTAATGTTTACCCAATCTGAACCCTTTTAAATTAAGTGCATTCTCCTACAGGAGCTAAAACAATGCCCCTTATTTCTGTTATAATTCCAGTTTTTAATGGTGAGAAAACAATTCGAGAAACCATTGAATCAGTTTTAAGCCAAACCTTGGATGATTTAGAATTAATTGTTATTGATGATGGTTCCCAAGACTCAACATTAAATGTTATTTCCACAATTCAAGACCCCCGTTTAAAGGTATTTTCTTACCCTAATGCTGGAGTATCAGTAAGTCGAAATCGGGGATGGGAACAAGCACAGGGTGAATATGTTTCGTTTATCGATGCAGATGACCTTTGGACACTGGATAAATTAGAATCTCAGGTTAAAGCTTTACAAACTAATCCAAAAGCAGCCGTTGCTTATAGTTGGACAGATTGGATTGATGAATCAGGCCAATTAGTAGGTCGAGGAAGTCGTCTCACTGAGCAGGGAGAAGTTTTTGAAAAACTATTATTAAATGATTTTGTGGGGAGTGGTTCTAATGCTTTAATTCGTAAAAAAGCCTTGGAAGAAGTGGGAGGATTTGACCAAGCAGTTGCTCCTTCTGAAGATTGGGATATGTGGTTACGATTAGCAAGTCGTTATGAATTTGTTGCTGTACCATCTCCGCAAATTTTGTATCGAGTTTTGCCAAGTTCTGCTTCATTTAATGTATGGAAAATGGAGGCAGCCAGCATAGGAGTGATTGAAAAAGCATTTGCGATCGCGCCTCAATCTTTACAGTATCTGAAACGGCAATGTTTGGGAAATCGCTATAAATACCTAACATTTAAAGCATTAGAAGGGACTCCCAAACCCCAGAGAGGCTGGGTTGCGGCTAGATTTTTAGGGAATGCAGTTTTTAATGACTTATCTTTGCTGCAAACGCGAGTAATTTGGAAAGTATTGCTTAAAATTATAGCGGTTTCCTTGTTACCTCCTCAACAAGCTCAGTCATTAATTAATAAAATGGGTGGATTGGCTAATATTGGCGCTATATTCGTCCACGTTAAAAGGGAACCGATAAAAAACTATGAAGGATAATCAGGACGTTAATATGCCGTTAATTTCTGTCATTATTCCAGTTTATAATGGGGAAAAAACCATTCAAGAAACCATTGAATCGGTTTTAAAGCAAACGATTTCTGATTTTGAACTGATTGTGATTAATGATGGTTCGCAAGATAAAACGTTAGAGGTCGTTGAACGTATTCAAGATTCTCGAATAAAAGTTTTTTCTTATCTTAATGCTGGACAATCCACAAGTCGGAATCGCGGTATTGAGTTAGCGACCGGTGAATATGTTTCCTTTATTGACGCTGATGATTTATGGACACTCAATAAACTCGAATCTCAGTTAAAAGCGCTGCAAGAAAATTCGCAAGCGGCTGTGGCTTATAGTTGGACAGACTGGATTGATGAGTCGGGAAAATTATTAGGCAAGGGAAGTTACAATACTGAGCAAGGTGAGGTTTTCGCTCAACTATTATTAAATGATTTTGTCGCGAATGGTTCTAATGTTTTAATTCGGCGGAATGCGTTAAATGAAGTGGGAAATTTTGACCCAACAGTGACGCCTGCTGAGGATTGGGATTTGTGGTTGCGGTTAGCGAGTCGCTATGAGTTTGTTGCTGTCCAATCGCCACAAGTTCTATACCGAATTTCACCAAATTCCGCTTCGTTTAATGTATTAAAGATGGAAGCATCTAGTTTACGGGTGATTGAAAAAGCTTATGCGATCGCCCCTCAATCTATACAGCATCTGAAGCGGCAAAGTTTGGGGAATCGTTACAAATATCTAACGTTTAAGGCTATTGAGGGTTATCCAGAACGTAAGAAGGGTTTAGCGGCTATTCGGTTGTTCTGGAATGCAATTAAAAATGACCCTTCTTTGTTGAAGGCTAAGGTGATTTGGAAGGTGTGGTTTAGAATTGCGGTAATTATTTTATTTACGCCTAAACTTGCTCAAACTGTTATGAGTAAATTTAAGGTTTTGTCGAATACGACTACTTTATTGGGGTATATGAAGTTGAATACAGTTTGAGGATTTTTGATTTTTTAACGCAGAGGGGGATAAAGTTAAATTGATGGGAGATGTTTATGCCGTTGGTGTCGGTGATTATTCCGGTTTATAATGGGGAAAAAACGATTAAAGAAACGATTGAATCGGTTTTGAATCAATCGTTTTCTGATTTTGAATTGATTGTTATTAATGATGGCTCTATAGATAAGACGTTGGCAGTACTTGAGGGGATTGATGATTCTCGATTAAAGGTGTTTTCTTTTCCAAATGCTGGGGTGTCGGTGAGTCGAAATCGGGGATTGGAACAAGCGCAGGGTGAGTTTATTTCGTTTTTAGATGCTGATGATTTATGGACGAACGATAAATTAGAGACTCAGTTAAAAGCGTTGCAGGAAAATCCGCAAGCGGCGGTGGCTTATAGTTGGAGTGATTGGGTGGATGAGTTTGGGGAATTTTTACGCGCTGGCGGTCATATCACAGCGAATGGTAAGGTTTATGAACAGCTATTAGTCCGAGATTTTATAGAAAGTGGTTCTAATCCGTTAATTCGTAAACAAGCGTTAGATGAAGTGGGTAATTTTGACCCCTCGGTGACACCGGCTGAAGATTGGGATATGTGGCTACGTTTGGCAGCACGGTATGAGTTTGTTGCTGTTCCTTATCCGCAAATTTTATATCGAGTGTATCCAACTTCAGCTTCGTTTAATGTATGGAAAATGGAAGCTGGAAGCTTAAAGGTGATTGAGCGCAATTTGGCACAATTACCTGATAATTCCCAGCACCTCAAACGAGAAACTCTGGGAAGTCGTTATAAATATCTAACCTTCAAAGCACTGGAGGGAAATCTAGAACGTCAAAAAGGATTAACCGCGATTCGGTTTCTGTGGCAAGCGATTCAATACGACCCGGCAATGCTGGGACGGGTGAAAATTATGACGATAGTCTTAGCTAAAATTGCTCTATCTATCCTACTTCCTGCTCAACAAGCTCAGGGATTATTGAAGGCGATGAAAAAGCAAACTGGATAATGATTAATCAAGGCAAAATTAATAATCACCAATTCTAAATTTTTAAAATTAATGGCTAATTTTATTCTCGTTGTCGATCGCGATTTAGAACGGCGATCGCATTATATTAAAACGATAAAGCCTCTCTTACCTCTAGTTGAAGGTCTAAGCACCAATTCCTGCTCTACTGAAGACTTTAGCGCCATCTGGGCAGCTTCTCAACACGCTCCTATTAGTTATATCGCTGATAAAGACGGAGCGGCAATTGTGTGGGGAGAAGCGATTGCACAAACCCATTCAGAACGCATGGATGCAACGACATTAAGAACGGTATGGAAAAATTCTCGCGATCGCATTTTACCCCCATTTGACGGCTTTCACGCTGTAGCCGCCTATCACCCGGATTTAGGACTCACGGTAGCAGCAGATTTACTCGGACTTTTTCCCATCTATTACTATACCGATGGTGATGTGGCTTTAGTCGGCTCCAGCCCCCAACTATTCCGACATCACCCACGATTTAAACTCAAATTTAATCCGGGGGGTTTAGTCGGCATTTTACTCACCAACGGTATTTTTGATGGACAAACCCTTTGGCAAGATGTCCGACGCTTAAGCGCTGGATATGTGCTACAATGTCAACTTCCTAATCTTTTCAAGGAGGTAAAACAGTATCAAATTCCCGATCATGAGGGTGAATATACTAATCTGTCCTTTCCTGAGCAACTGGACATTTTAGAGCAACTACTTGACCGCACAATCGCTCGTCATGCTCCAAAAGATAAACGATATGCTCTGTTCCTGTCTGGGGGATTAGATTCCCGAATGCTAGCCGGATTCCTGCATCGGCAAGGCATTGACACCGTTGCCGTAACGGTAGGCAGGCGCACAGATTTAGAAATGAACTGTGCAATGTCTGTGGCACGTACCCTTGGCTTGGAACATCGCACTACAGCGATTCCCTATCGAGAGTATCCTCAGTACGCAGACTTAGTGGTGAATTGGGAAAACCTGGCCAATGGATGTGATAGCATCATGGGTCTAGGTTGGGGAGTCAGTTCCTATCTAGGAACATTAGCGCCAAGAGTGATTTCTGGCTTTTTGCTCGATCGCGTCATAGGCGGCAAGTCAACTTATTTTCTTTCAAACGAAACTCTGTCTTTTGATAGTTTTTTCGCTCAAGGAATTAATCGTTATGGCATTTCCCCCCAATTACTCAACCAACTCCTCAAAACCGAGATATTTGGCGACTTGGTGCCAGAAACTATCCAGCGCATTCGTAGCGTTTACGAAAGCTACTCAGATGTGGAATTTAAGCGAACCTGGTGGTTTGAACTCTACCATCGCCAACGGCTGCTCATCGGTTCGATTGCAGGATGGCAACTTTGTTTTGGCGCATGGCCTACCTTACCGGGTCTGGATTGGGAGGTGATTAAGACCATCGCCGCTTTACCCGTCAGTGCGATCGCCCAACGCCGTGCTCAGTACGAATTAATCCGCACGCGATTTCCTCAACTGGCCACGCTGCCACTCGACCGCAATGATTTTAACACAGAACCCCTGCAACTTACAGGCAGAGGTCAGCGATACCAACGCCGATTCTACAAAATGCAGGCACAGTGGCGGCAATTTCAACACCAACTAGGAATTGAACGACGCCACTACTACCGCACCTTCGATCTCAATAACCCCGGATGGCGAACATTACGCCAAGAAGCAGAACCTTGTAGGGAACAAGTCGAACACCTTTTTCGTCACGAGGTGTTAAATCAATTACTTCCCTCAGCCAACACTTCTGTGCATCTACCCGACCCGATTCCCACCTCATCTCACATCAAAACCTTAGTCGGATTTTTGCTCTGGTCAAAGGCAAACTCATAATCCTTGTAGGTATCCCAACTGGGTGCAGTGTCTTCTCCGATGGCTTGTGAATAGATGTCATCCAACACATCATTCGCACGGTAAGACTCATTCACATTCAGCACTTGAGCAATAGCACCAGCACTTAGATGTTGGTAATGTTCCTCTTGGTCAGGGCGATCGAAGAACTCCATTAATCGTAGTACAGCTTGGTTAGCCAAATTCTCATAGGTGCTATCTAAAAGTTCCCAAAATTCCTGACTATTACGGTCTAGCGGTGGCAGGTTATGATGCCAAGTCCGATATTCACTCAGCTTCAAATGCAGTAGGTAGCCATTTTCATTGTTCCGCACAAACTCAGGTAAAGCGCAAACATTAGTAGTAATTGCAGGAGTCCCTACGGAAAACCCTTCAATCACACTGTAGCCATAAGTATCTCCTAAACTCGCAAGGATTTGGAAATGGCTATTTGCTAATAATTTTAAAACCTCGTCATTGGGTAGGCTGTTATGAAAAACTACATTGCTCAATTGCAAAAGTTTTAAATCCTCATCATGAACAGCAGGGTCTAAATGATCGACCACCGTATGTCCAAATCTCATCTGAGAAACGATGTGGACTTTAACCGGAAGACCCAATTGTTGAGCTTTTTTTGCGACTCTGAGTGCAACAATGCCACCTTTTCGAGCAAAATCATTGCCTACAAATACCAATTGCAGAGTTTCTGGACTGGTGTAATTTTTAGGTTGAAAAACACGAAGCGGAAAGTTTGGATGAACAACTTGCACTTTGTTTAGCACTTTATCCAAAAGATGCCAATCCTTGAGATTGAGTCTCAATCTCCATTTGGCATAATCTGACATAGCGATGATTTTGCGGCAATTATCGAGTGCTAATCGCTCTCGCAGGAGCAGTTTCAAAGCCAAGTTTTTTTTCCATAGGCAGGGTAAAGCCTCCTCGTAGCTTACAATCCAAGGCTTATTCGTAATAGGAATTGAATTAAAAGAATGGATGAGTTCGTAATTTTTACGAATCGGTTTCCAAGTCGCCAAACTTGACAAAGGCGACCAAAATTTTTCCAGGGGAAAGTTTTCCGCAGGAAATCTTCTGGTGCTGAGGAGTTGATGCCGAGAATAACGAGGAGTATTAGGCGATCTCATGTGAGGTTCGCCCGCTAAAATAACACATGCCATAGTCAAATGACGATAATGAAGTAACCGTCTAGGTGTTGTACAAGCTCTAGCTTCTTGAGATACTTCTAGGTTAATTTTTCTCTGACTCAATTATAATTTTTTAATTATCAATTTTCAGTAAATCTACCGAGGGTTTAATAAAGAAATTGTGCCTTACTATATCTCAGGGAAGAGGAAAATATTAAATATAAAGTTTGGGTAAAACTATAGGCAGATAAATAAAGGAATCATATAGAAAAAATCTCCGTAATTCGTAAGAAAATTGCAAATATAAGGAATGAATAAAGCGATAGATAGATAAATAAAGGAATCATGCAGAAAATCTATCTTGTGTCCGAAAAAACACGGAAATATAAAGTTTGAGTAAAACTATAGATAGATAAATAAAGGAACCATGCAGAAAACCAATCTTTGGCCAGCAGAAACCGTTGAAGCGTCAGGACTCACAACCTTCAGCATCACCGTAGAAAGTCCCCATCAAGAACGTCATCGTCTGTGGTATCGTCTTCCATCTGAGTACAGTGCCTGGGTGACTCGTAGCTGTGACCCGTTTCTAGTGGCGACTATACTTCTATGTATGCGCTGGTCTGCTCCCGTCGTCGTTCACGGCCAGGTTTCTCCCTCACTTTTGCAAAATCTTGAGGAATTTCAAGCCGCTTGGTCAGCTTGGGAACCCAATCGTTATCACCCGGTGGAGATTTGTGCAGATATTGAGCAGGAGCAACCCCTAGCGGAATCGGATAAAGCCATCGTTGCCTTCTCTGGTGGCGTGGATAGTTGCTTCAGTGTTTTTCGCCATCGCACTGGACGCTGTGGCCGGTGGCAACGGAATCTGCAAGCAGGTTTGATGATTCATGGCATGGATATTCCCTTAGAGGAGCAACAGGGATTTAATCAAGCGGCAGAAAAAGCTAAAACACTTCTAGCTTCACTAGACGTAGAATTAATTCCGATCGCCACGAATTTTCGAGAGTTACCCCTAAAATGGGAAGATGCTTTTGGCACAGGGATTCTCTCTTGCTTGATGATGTTACAAGGGGGTTATACAACCGGATTACTGGCGAGTTCCTTTCCCTATCAAGCGCTTTCGTTTCCCTATGGCTCCAATCCTGTCACTGATTGGATGTTATCGAGCCATGCGTTTAAAATCGTCCATGATGGTGCTGCCTTCCCTCGCTTGGAAAAAATGCAGGAAATTGCTCACTGGCCAGAAGCCTTGCAAAGCCTAAGAGTCTGCTGGCAAGGTGAGCACAAAGACCGCAATTGTGGACGCTGCGAGAAGTGCATTCGCACAATCTTGAATTTTCGGATACTAGGGGTGGGGTTGCCTGAGTGTTTTGAGGAGGATGTCACCGATAGTCAAATTCGCAATATTAGAGTAACATCCGGCCCATTAACAGAAATGGAGCGAGTTTTGGCGGCCGCCAAAGCCGCAGGTATATCAGCCTCTTGGGTTCCGGCCTTAGAATTCTGTATTCGGCGCAATCGAGTTTTAGACGTTCTAGAACCCCCAAAAACAACGTTGGAAACGACCCTGGAAAAATCAGTGAGGACACTCAAACGCCGTGTTCCCACTCCAGTCAAACAGCAAGTGCGACAATTGCGATCGCTCTTTCCTAAACCCCTGCGCTAAGCCTTTGGCTTGCTTCGAGATATTGGCAAAGTAGGGAAATCCGAATCATCCTTAGGGGGGAATCCTAGAAGCAAAACTGAGTGCGATCGCCCACAATCACATACAAAGACCCTTATCAATAACTAAACTACACCTATGACAATCTTAGAACAGGGCAACATCACTATTCATACAGAAAATATCTTTCCCATTATCAAGAAGTCCCTGTACACTGACCACGAAATCTTCTTGCGGGAATTAGTATCGAATGCTGTTGATGCCATCCAAAAATTAAAGATGGTTTCCTTTGCCGGCGAAGTGGACGGTGAAATAGATGAACCCGAAATTGTCATTAGCATTGATAAAGACAAAAAAACCCTGTCCATTACGGATAACGGCATCGGTATGACTGCCGATGAAATCAAAAAATACATTAATCAGGTTGCCTTCTCCAGCGCCGAAGAATTTATCCAAAAGTACCAAAAAGATGTTGACCAACAAATTATCGGTCACTTCGGCTTAGGTTTTTATTCCTCCTTCATGGTAGCGAGTAAGGTAGAAATTGATACTCTTTCTTACCAAGCCGGAGCACAGGCCGTTCATTGGGTTTGTGATGGTTCACCCGCTTTTCAGCTTGAAGAATCCTCTCGCACTCAGCGCGGTACGACAGTAACTTTGACTCTTCAAGATGAGGAACAAGAATACCTCGAACCGATGCGGATTAAGCAGTTGGTGAAAGCCTACTGTGATTTTATGCCTGTATCCATCAAGATGGATGGCGAACAAATCAACAAGCAAAGAGCATTGTGGAAAGAGTCGCCACAAAACCTGACGCAGGATGATTATTTAGAATTCTACCGCTACCTTTATCCTTTCCAAGAAGACCCATTGTTATGGGTGCATTTGAAAACCGATTATCCTTTTCTCCTCAACGGTATTCTCTATTTCCCCAAATTAAAGCCGGATGTAGACGTAACGAAAGGAAACATCAAGCTATTCTCAAATCAGGTGTTTGTCAGTGACCATTGCGAAGAAGTTATTCCTAAATTTTTGATGCCACTGCGAGGAGTGGTTGATAGTCCTGACATTCCCTTAAATGTCTCTCGTAGTGCTCTCACGAATGACCGGACAGTACGGCGTATTGCTGACTTTATTGCCAAAAAAGTAGGCGATCGCCTCAAGGAACTTTATAGAGATGAGCGTGACGAATACATCAGTTGCTGGCAAGATGTTGGCACATTTGTCAAGTTTGGCTCCCTCAATGATGATAAGTTCAAAAAACAAGTCGAAGATATCATTATTTATCGCACGACTTACGAGGCCAAAGAGCAAGCCACGAACACTGAAACACCTGAAGTCCAAGTTCAATCAGATGCAGGCGATGCGTGGCAAGATGTCACCCCCGCTACTGCTTCAGATTCTTCTGTTAGTAAGGGAGAAAAAGGGTATTACACCACGCTTAAAGAGTATCTAGACCGCAATAAAGAACACCATGAAAATCAAGTTTTTTATTGTACCGATGAAGCAGCGCAGGCAACCTACATAGAACTGCACAAAAATCAAGGATTGGAAGTCCTATTTATGGACTCCTTCATTGACCCTCACTTCATCAGCTTTTTAGAGCAGGAGTATTCAGAGGTTAAGTTTTCGCGGGTAGACTCTGACCTGGATAAAACTTTAATTGACCAAGAGAAAGAGAAAGAAATTGTTGACCCCGCAACCAACAAAACTCGCAGCGAAGTGATTAAAGAGCTGTTTGAAAAAGCTCTAAATAAGCCTAAAGTTAATATCAAAACTCAAGCCTTGAAGTCTGATGACCCCCAAGGAACACCACCTGCAATGGTACTCCTACCGGAAGCTATGCGGCGTTTGCGGGAGATGACGGCGCTGATTCAACAACAAAATGCCGAGTTTCCTGAAGAACATGTTCTTGTTGTCAATACGGGACACCCCTTGATTGAAAACCTGTACGATATTAGTCAAGGTAGTATTGTACAAAGTGGAGGCCAATCACCTTCGGGTGAGTTAGCCAATCTGATTTGTCAGCACGTTTATGACCTAGCGCTGATGGCTCAAAAAGGCTTTGATGCTGAAGGAATGAAGTCATTTGTGGAGCGTTCCAATCAGGTTTTAACTCGCTTGACTGAACGTTAATTGTGGGCTAATTCTCCTTTCTGCCATTACCCTTTAACCCCCCCTGATTCCGGGGGGCACAGGATTTACTCCCCCAAGGTTAGGGAGTCGGGGTGCAAAGTGTACGAAGACTACAGCCAAAATTTACGGAATGGCACTTGGCAAGGGACATGCTGAACTGGAGTTAGGGTTGAAAGAGGGTGAATACCCTTCACATATGTTTGTCTATAAAGTTCTCAACCCTATTATCGAGAGGAAGAATCGAAAAGTTCGGAATCCAGGGCAAGGACCGGGGATTATTGTCAAAACAACGGATGGCGATATCGTTGTTACACGCAGCAATCAGGTTTGGCAAATCGACCATACCTTGTTGGATAACTTACTGGTAGACGCCAATGGGGAGCTAATCAATTGCGCTTGGATTACCTCAGTGATGGATACCTATTCAGGTTGTGCAATGGGGTGTCACACGAGCTTTGAATCTCCAGGTTCTCATGAAGTTGCCTTAGCACTCCGACATGCAATTTTGCAGAAACATTACGGTGAAGAGTACCAACTCCAACATAAGTGGGAGGTTTGTGGTCTACCTGAGTATATTGTCACGGATAGAGCCAAGGAATTTAAGTCTGCACATCTAAGACACATTGCTGCTGATTTGGACTTCAAGATGCGCCTTCGACTCTACACTGAGCAGGGTGGAGTGGTAGAGCGATCATTTTTAGGACTCAAGACTGAATTTGCCGCACTGGTGCTGGGTTTTAAGGGAGGTTCCTTGCAGGAGCGCCCAGAGCATCCTGAGAAGAAGGCGTGTGTTGTCTATGAGGAGTATGACAGGAAACTGGTTCGGTATCTTGTCGATCACCACAATCAACATCTTTATCCCAGAGTCAAGAATCAAACACGCCTACAATGATGGTGGGCAGGCTTAGTTGGTGGAGAGCCAAAAATGCCTAACAATGAGCAGGAACTCGATATCTGTTTGATGAAGGAGGCAAAGCGAAAAGTCCAAGAGCGTGGAAGTATAGAGTTTGTAGGGCTAGTGTATACGGCTAGTTTGAGCAGAGATGATGAGGGTTATTGGCGATACGACAAGGCAGCAAATTTCCTAAAGGATTACGAAGGCTAAGCTGCTACGCAGCTAAATTTAATAAACAGCATTACCCTTGTTTTTAATTTT
>CAZPRJ010000065.1:0-45194 GCA_964588805.1 uncultured Microcoleus sp.
CACCCCCGCTCCCCTAAAGGTTGAGCTGGCCAGCTCATGTGTCGTACCATAAGCTTCAGAAAATTATTGCTATAAATTAGCAACAATTTCCAACTTGCTCTGTAAAAACGGCTGGAACTTCTGCTTCTTGGCAATAATCTGGACGGCATGGAAAAACCCACTCAACCGATAATACTTCCTCGTCAACCCATCCTTTCCCCTGGACGTTTTAGCGTCTGGACGGCTTTAGTGATTGCGATCGCCACTCTTGTCGCCACACCTGTATTATTCATTTTGGGTAATATCTTTGTTGATGCGGGTGATGTCTGGAAGCATCTCGCCCAAACGGTTTTATGGCGCTATATTACCAACTCATTGTTACTAATGATCGGCGTTGGGTGTGGTGTTTCTATTATTGGTGTGGGCACGGCATGGCTAGTGACAATGTGCCGATTTTATGGTAGTAGATTATTTGAATGGGCATTATTATTGCCACTGGCGGCACCAGCTTATGTGTTGGCCTATACTTACACGGATTTTTTAGATTTTTCAGGGCCTGTCCAAACCACGCTACGCAATTGGTTTGCATGGGAGTATGGAGACTACTGGTTTCCGAATGTGCGATCGCTTTGGGGGGCGATTGCCATGCTGACACTGGTTCTCTATCCCTACGTTTATCTACTCGCCAGAGTTGCCTTTTTAGAGCAATCTGTCTGCACTTTAGAAGCAAGTCGCAGTCTAGGCTGTAATCCTTGGCGCAGTTTTGCCACGGTTGCCTTACCTTTAGCGCGGCCGGCGATTATGGCGGGTTTGTCGCTGGCACTGATGGAAACCCTGAATGATTTTGGTACGGTGCAGTATTTTGGTGTAGAAACCTTTACCACCGGGATTTATCGCACTTGGTTCGGTTTAGGGGAACGAGTGGCCGCCGCTCAGTTAGCGGCATTTCTTTTATTATTTATCCTGTGGCTAATTCTATTAGAACGCTGGTCACGGCGTCGGGCTAGATATTATCAAACAGTGGCACAGCAGCGCCGATTACCGAGTTATCAACTTCAGGGAATACGGGGTTTAGGGGCGTGGTTGGTTTGTTTGTTGCCGTTGGTTTTGGGTTTTCTTCTGCCTGCAGCGCTTTTGTTGGAAATGACGGTAAAGAATGCGGCCAGTAGCTTAGATAATCGGTTTTGGGCTTTTGCGGGGCATAGCTTTACTCTGTCGGTGATTACGGCGGTGATTGCGGTGGCGATCGCATTAATTATGGCTTATGGGTTACGTTTGCGATCGAATATCATTATGCGCTTTGCTGCCCGTCTGGCGGCAATGGGTTACGCTGTACCGGGTTCCGTGATTGCAGTGGGCATTCTGATTCCGATTGGAAAACTGGATAATACTATTGATGCTTGGATGCGTAATGCATTTGGAGTATCGACGGGTTTACTTTTAAGTGGGACGATTGTTGCTTTGGTTTATGCCTATCTAGTTCGTTTCCTGGCAATTTCTTTTAGTACCGTTGAGGCCAGTTTAGGGAAAATTAAACCCAGTTTAGATGATGCTGCTCGTTCTCTGGGTTACAGTCCTACGCATACATTAGTTAAAGTCCATACCCCGATGATGTGGGGCGGTTTACTGACGGCCGGAATGCTGGTGTTTGTGGATGTGATGAAGGAATTGCCAGCCACGATGATTATTCGTCCATTTAATTTTGATACGTTAGCGATTCGAGTTTACAACTTGGCTTCCGATGAACGGTTGGCGGAAGCATCGGGTGCAGCGTTGGCAATTGTTTTGGTGGGGATAATTCCTGTGATTTTGTTGAGTTGGAGGATTGCTCGTTCTCGGTAATGTAGGGTATCAGTAGGATTAGTATTGAGTGTAAGGTGGGAACTCCTTTTTTCCGACCATCCATATAGCATTGATGGAGACACCTCATGGCAGACGTAATTGACTACAAAATCTACGGTAACGACTTACAACTAGTTGAAATCGAACTCGATCCCTCGGAAGGTGTACGGGCGGAAGTCGGTACGATGATTTATATGGAACAGGGCATTGAGATGCAAACCTCGACAGGGGGTGGCCTGTTTTCTGGCTTCAAACGGATGTTAACTAGACTTGTCCGAAAACTTGGAAAGTAATCCCAGTCTGGCTTAACGGCTGTTTATAGCTCCGCCAGTGGCAACGCTAGTATCAGGGCTAGAAGGGATTGGTGTTAGCAACTCCTCAGAAAATACTCATCACTTAATTCATCACTCACCTTCTCTTCACTACTAGGGTGAAACTGGCAGCAGCAGAGTACCAATCCGTAGTCTAACTAACCCACAAACTGTGTAAATCACTCTCTTGTAGGTGTCAGGATGCAAGCGAAATCTTTCTTTGGCAATCCGGAAAAGCTTAACCAGTCGAATCAGATGCTCGACAAAGATGCGCTTACTCGAAAAAATCTTATTTTCAGCTTTTTGCTGTTCGGTTAATTCTCCCTTCCGAGGCTTCTTATGTGGGGTAGTCATCTGAGTGGCTCCAACATAGGCTTTATCACCTTCAAACTGTTGTTCATCTGTAAACTTATGCTGCTGAGTACGAAATAAAGAAATGTCGCTGGTCGGTCCAGGAACTCCCACCATTACATCCACAATATCTTTGCCTTCTGGTAGGGTAATAAGTTGGTTTTTAAAGGTATGTTGCTTCTTTTTACCGGAGAAGCATTGCTGCTGCTCCTTTTGGTCTCCAGGTCTCTCTCTAGGCTGCTCAGTGCTGTCCACTATCAACCGAAACTCACTCAACAGTTCCAGTACCATTTCTAACTCGTCGTCCTCATGTTCTAACTGTTCTAGTAAACTTGCTGGTAGTAATTCTCGCAACACCACTAGCCAGTCATGAAACGTGTCATTGGCTTCGCTTTTAGATACACCAAACTGGAGCCCTAATACTTCAAAGGTGGGTAGATGCCTCAAATAAAACAGACACAGACATACCTGCTCTGCAATTGTCAGTTTTGGCGGACGACCACCTCCTTTGGCATTGAGGCGAATCTTTGTGCGTTCTCTCTGAACTTGTTGCTGTTGAGCTTGCATTTCGGCTTGCCTCACCAACTCAAGAAACTGCTCGTAGTTAATGCCTAACAGCCCCTTGCTGCGTTTGGGATACTCCTGGATATAATGAAAGGGATTTTTCATGGTGGTAGATGCGGAAAACTCCGTTCTACCATTTTTTTGACCGCCTATTATATTTCGGACAGGTCTACTGGAGAAGGGTTTTTTATCTCAACCTTTGTCAATGGTGGCACGGGCAAGTCGCGAGTGGGATTTGCTGCCCCTTATCCAGGTCAAATTGTTCCGCTAGACTTGGGTATGCTAGGCGGTCAATTTTTTTGCCAGAAAGATTCTTTTTTATGTGCAGCTAACGGGATTGATATTAATGTTGCCTTCACCAGGCGACTGGGAGCAGGTTTTTTTGGTGGAGAAGGTTTTATCCTGCAAAAACTACAGGGAAATGGACTGGCGTTTGTCCATGCGGGTGGAACGTTGATTGAGAAACGTTTGAGTCCTGGAGAAGTTTTACGAGTGGATACCGGTTGTCTAGTCGCTTTTGCCCCAACGGTAGACTATGACATTCAGTTTATGGGCGGGTTCAGAAACGCCTTATTTGGAGGTGAGGGTTTGTTCTTAGCGAAAATGACTGGCCCTGGTATCGTATATTTGCAAAGTCTGCCGCTTTCTAAATTGACCGAACGTATGAGAGCAGCAGCCCCACCTGTTTCGGTTAGTGAGTGAAGATTAGACTTATATTCACATCTTAATTCTGTGTATCGAGGGTACACAAAGTAAGTAATAAACTGTCTCCTAACCCCCTTAATAAGGTGGGAAATAAAATTGTATTTGTAGCAAATATTTAAAGAATTGATATTACTCCAAGATAGTCTAGAAAGAGTCTTCCGAACTCAACCTTGAGTCTGTGATTCTCATCAACGAGCGATCGCATCCCATTCTGATTCATTCATCAGACTTAGGTAAAACAACCTTATTAACAAGCGTTTTTTGCCAAATTCACTCGAAGTTCTCACTCTTGCTGCTCTATCTAAAGGAATAAGACTTGGGTGAGAGATACCTGATTTAATAAAAAAATAAAACAGTCCCAAATAGATAGTTGCCATCGTCTATCTCAAGGACTTGCTTTTTCTTTTCATTTAAGTAGCCACTAAGGAAACAGAACCTATGTTATCAGAGGTTTGGGGTAATTGGCATTCTCATGAGCAGACAAACGCGTATTCTCTAGAAAGCTTACGGGTATTGGTTGTTGATGATAATGATGACAGCCTGGAATTAGTCAAGATTATTTTGGAAGAGTACGGAACACAAGTGCTGACAACCCTCTCTGCTCACCAAGCTTTTGAAGCTTTTTTCCACTTTCAACCGGATATACTAATTAGTGATATAGCGATGCCTGGAGAAGATGGCTATTCGTTAATTCGTAAAATTAGAGCTTTATCCCCTCAACAAGGAGGATTAATTCCTGCAATTGCCCTAACGGCTTGCGTGGTTGCCGAAGAACGTCTTCGTTCCCTCTCATCGGGTTTTCAATTCTATTTACCTAAACCGCTCGATCCTTGTGAGTTAGTTGCAACGGTTGCAAATTTGGCTGAAGAAACTTTACGTAACAGACTCATCGTTTAAAATTTATTCCTAAAGGAATATTCAATTTGATATACGTCTTTTAGTAGGGGTTAAGTTCTAAAAAGATTTCTAACTTAGGTATTAGAGCTTGCTATCCTGTCAGTAAGCTATACCCCTGCTCTATTAGGAGCGGGGGTAAATTTTGAGAATCAATTTAAGCGAAGTAAAACAGAAGATAATATCAAATCCGTTTGAATAACCACATTATCGTAGGGGCGGGTTTAGGGATTAACTTTGTCCAGTACCGACAATTTGACATCAAAACCCGCCCTTACAGGTTTTATGGCCATTTAACCGGATTTGATATCAGCCCTTTGCTCACGTCCTAATGGATACTATCCACAAAAAAACCTCTACTTATTGCAAGTAGAGGCTTTGGCTTGATGTCCTGTCAGTAGCAATGTGTTGGGTAACTTAACACTTGCCATGCAGTAATACTACAACTCTAGATAGAATTTTCCATCTATCGCAAGTAATGTGTCTTAAGAGGTGATAACGATTGATTTTTTTTGAGATGAAGGTGTTCTATTTTACAAAATCAATGGATTGCTCAATGGCTCAATTAAAACGTAAACGTTGTTCTAATCGTGCCGATAATCGCATCACTGTTGCTGTCGTTCTGGTTGGGAGAGGTTAACCAGATGACACCCGGAGTAATGGAAATATTTTTGTTGACTTTAAACTTATAAAACCCCTCAATGTGATAAGCAAAATCCCGATTAAAATTGCGCGTCCCCCCTGGAACCTCTAGCCCTCTGAGAGTCGGTTCGGCACCGGCAACAATCGCAGCAATATTCCCTTTTTTGCCCAAATCCGGAAAGACTAAACCCAAAGCAAAGTTCCAAATCTCAGCATCCCCTAAACCAATCAGACGAGCTTGCGTTAAACCCACCCAGCCATTAATCAAAAACTTCGGGCTAATTCCCAAGGATGTTTGTATCCCGTAGGAATTACTCACCACTGGAGTACTCAGAACAGAAGCAGGAAGATTGGTAACTCTGGCTAGTTGAGCTGGATTAAGGTTAGCAAAAGCCGTACCCGTACCCCCTAGCAGAAAACGGTTGGCTCCATCTCCATCGTTAATACTGCCATCATCATAGGCATGCACATAAGTCAGTCCAATCTTAAACCGATTGCCCAAAACAACTTGAGCAATACTCGAATAGTTGCCATTAAATAAACCATTATCAGTTCCAGGACGGCTGGCTGTATTAGAGATGTAGCCCAAATCAACTCTGAAGTTATCACTGGGCTTAAACGCTAAGGCCGCCCCTGCCCCAAATGGCCCGATGCGATAAATCGGGTTACGTTCAGCAAAACGTGAGAGCGCATTTTCACCACCGGCCAATCCTTCCAGGTAGGGGTTAACCGTGTCTGCATAGTAGTGGTGCAAGGCATTATTAGCCAAAATTTGAACAGTGGCTGTTTTACCTAGAGGAAAACGGTAGCGCAAGATGTCGATAAAAACATTGTTATCAGCATCTCCATCATAAGTAAAGCGCCCTTCTTGAGTGCCACTGGTTCCATCTTGGAGTGTGACACCGGCTCTAGCTAAAAGAGGTGTGGCATTACCCGCTTGCAGACGAACTTGTAATTGGTCTTTACCGGTAAAGCTAGTCAGAAAGTTCAAACGAACCCGGTCATGAAATACTGTATTAACTTGGCTATCAACATCGTCACCAAAGGCATCAGCCAGACCGAAAATTGCTTCTCCAACGAGTTTGGTTGTAGTGGAAAATTGATGGTCTTCTAAAAATGCGACGCGACCTTCTAGAGTATCAATGCGGGTTCCTAAAATGGTGAGTTCAGCTCTAAACTCATCCACTAGTCGTTGCAGCGTTGTTAAGTCTTGCTTTGTGACAAAGCTTTCAGTACTCGACTGAATTAAACGCTCCACTTGCTGCAAACAGGCATTTAAACCGGCTGCAAATTCATAGCGAGACATGGCTCGATTTCCTCGGAATGTGCCGTCGGGATAACCTGCTATACAACCGTAGCGTTCTACTAAACTACGTAGTGCCTCATACGCCCAATCTGTGGGTCTGACATCACTCAGTTGATTGACGTTGGTGACTTGACCCATTGGCTGATTCTGTGGACTCTCAATCTCAGAGTAGGGAATCACTGAACTCTCAGAAAGAATATCTGTCTCTGAAGGCTGAGAATCACTAGGAACTTGAGCTGTTTCTATGGGTAAATCGGTTGAGTTAACCTCAGATACTGGTGTTTGAGGTAACTGTTGAGTGGTTTCTTCTGGCAATACAAAAGGGGAGGTTACACGAGTCTCATCATATTCAGATAACTGAGCCGTACTATCAGAAGATAAGAGTTCTACAGGTGTTATAGGTGTAGAGTTAGGGTCAGAGACACTCAGAGATTGAGTGTCTTGAGCAGTTGCTACTACTGAACTGAGAGCTAACAGAACTCCACTAACCATTGCTGGGCTAGTGAGCAGAACGCTTTTGCGAATTTTTGATAATTTCACTCCAATCACACCTTAAAATTTTTTGGGGTCAACTCAGAGAACACTAAAAACTGTTAAAGTTTGGAGCTAAAGCATACGAAAAGCACAAATTTACCCAAACTTCATTGATTGTTAATACTGTTTTGTTCTCTCAAATTTTGTATTGTAAGATGCAAAAAAGAAATCATCATGCAATTCTTGTATTCATGCAATTCGGATATTGCATGAAGTAGGATAAGCTGTTCGTCATTTAAACATTATTATCAAGAATTGCAGAATTCTTGTAGTGCGACCATCTTGGTCGCTACTGATACCCAATTAAAATGCGTGACAGCTTAATCCTCGCATCTGATGCCAAAGCGATCGCTAATAGGGCAATAAGGCATTTAAAATTCTTTCAAGAGTTTTTAGTTTCCTTTCCCTAATTTTAGAGTCACAAATCACATCGGCTCGGGATAATACTTGTCTCAATTAATAGTAATAAAATCAGGTTTCTAGAGGGTTAAATTGGGAGCATGTCAGGTTTGCACGGACAGCCCCGCACTGCGTGCCGCTACGCTAACATCCCCCAGCCCCTTCTCCCCAAGGGAGAAGGGGAGCAAGAGTTCAAAGTCCCTCTCCCTGAGGGAGAGGGATTTAGGGTGAGGGCTAACAAAGATGACATGCTCCCGTTAAATTTATATAGGCTGTTCTATTCAGTCAGTGTAACTTAGGGACGCAGCACCCTATGCAGATTTTCTGAAGACTCGAATCCGTAAGTTTCTCGGACTAAGTATAGTGGGCGTCCTTTGACTTCTTCATACACTCTGCCTAGATATTCACCAATCACACCCAAACTCACTAACTGTACTCCTCCCAAGAAAAGCACTGCCACCATAATAGAGGCATATCCAGGAAGATCAATGCCCAATACCAAAGTCCGAAGGACTAAAAAAGTGGCATAGAAGAATGAGGGGATAGCGACTAAAAGACCGATGTAACTCCAAACTTTTAAAGGGACGAAACTAAATGAAGTTATTCCATCCAAAGCAAAGTTCCAAAGCCGCCAGTAATTCCATTTGCTCCCTCCTTTATAACGAGAGGGACGATCAAAAAGAACAGAGGTTTGCTTATAACCCACCCAGGCAAATAATCCTTTCATAAACCGAGTGCGTTCTGGAAGTCGTTTAATAGCATCAACAACACGACGGTCTATTAAGCGAAAATCACCCGTATCACGCGGAATGGGTACGCGACTCATGCTCTCAATGATTCGGTAAAAGGCATTGGCCGTCAAGCGCTTAAGCCAACTTTCCCCCTGACGCGAACGACGTGTAGCATAGACAACATCGTAGCCTTCTTGCCACTTGGCTACTAAGTCTTCTATTAACTCTGGAGGGTCTTGTAAATCGGCATCAATAGGTATAACAGCTTCACCATTAGCATGATCTAGACCCGCACTCAGGGCAATTTCTTTGCCATAATTTCGAGACAAGTTGACAACTTTAAGTCTAGGGTCTTGCAGGTGATGCTCGATCAGACATTCCAAGGTATTATCTCGACTACCATCATTGACCGCAACGATTTCGTAGGTCATGTTGAGATGACTGAGTACTGACCTTAATCGCTCCAATAGATAATCGATATTAAGTTCCTCATTGTAAAGAGGAACAACAATCGAGATATCAACAGCACCTGAATGGGGAGGCATATAGCTACAAAGTTGAAAGCAAGTAGGAGCTATTCCAACCTCACTATATCACTACACAAATTTTAAAAGTTACTCATTGAAGTAAACTTTCGATAGATTTTGAAAATCCGTGAGCTGAGGTATAAAATAAGACAATTTGCTATTTCTAGATAATATTTATTTCCGCCATACTGAACTCAGTAGCAAGAATGTGAGGGGAAGCAAATTATGAGTAGGTTAGTGATTGCTGCGACCCTCACTCGCATTAGGTAGACACTATTAATTAAGCTCGATTGAGAATAGTCCAGGTTTGCTCGTCTACAATTCCATTAGGTTCAAGATTTTTCGCTTTTTGAAATGCGATGACTGCGGCTTTCGTCATAGGGCCGAAAATACCATCAATTAAACCTGGATTGTAACCATTTTGTTGTAAGACTCGTTGTAATTGTTCAATTTTTGTACCCGTCTCTCCTTCCTTTATGGGGGGGAATGAATCAGAGGGGTTATCGCGCCATCTTTGTGCAAATTCATCTAAGATGGGCTGGGTAAGTTGTCCTTGTAGCCACTTGATCGCGTAATTTTGATGAGGTAATCCGCGATAAAACAAGTAAGTGTTGAGTAAATCAAGGGTTATGACAGGCGTTTCGTTCTGAGTTGGCGTACTTTTTTTGAGAGCTTCCAATGTTAACGGGCCAACGATCCCATCGGGGTCTAAGTCGTTATACTTCTGAAACGAGATAACAGCTTGCAGCGTACTTGGCCCAAAAATGCCATCAATCGGGCCGGGGTTAAACCCTTTGTCTTTAAGACGTTGCTGAAGTTCTTTCACCTCCTCACCGGAAGAGCCTTCCCGGAGATAGTCAGGTGCGGAACCTAGGCGCTTTTTCACCTCTTGGCGCAACCGAGGCAATTGACCATACAACCAGTTACCGGGACAATTCGTGGGTGAAAAGTCTCGATGTCCTCGAATATTCTCGGGGTCAATCTTACAGGACGAGCAAATCGAAGCACACAACTCCACCAAACTGTTCCACTGCTGGGTATTCATTTGGTAAGTCATGAAGTCACCTTCATTCTCAATCCCTGGCGATTCGTTACCAGTATCACTGCCAGCATGGGCTGAACGGACACAACGACCCCGTTTAACCGCATCTAAAGAGCCTTGTCTACCCTCGAGCAAAACTCCAGCCGTGGTGTTTAAAAAATTATGGCCAGAATCATTCCAACCAAATTCAACCATGTGGGTTCTTTGAATACTCCGAGCAAAGGCTTTACCTCCCTCCACCGTTCCCCTAGAAAAATCTCGAGGGGGATTAAACGTGGCGGTATGGTGGATAACGATGTATCTAGGTATAGTTTGAGCAGACCACTGTTTGGGGGGCCTTGCGCCCCAATCTTTTGCAGAAATGACACTAGCAGTAAACGGCATGCTTACCTCTTCGTTCAATAGGTTTTTGCATCAAGTAGGGCGCGATCATTAGGCGAACACCTCGCTAACGCTAACGCACCCTACAAATGGGTTAATGTGATGTCAAGTGGCTCTACTCCAATTTCAAACGTCTTAATTCCCAATTGCGGAACTCAGTTGTATGACCTTGGAATTCCAACATGAATTATCGGTTTTCTTTAAAGGATGAGAGCCATTCTCGGACTTGAGCAGCAGCGATATCCCGAGAACCCAAACCAAAGGCCAGGGCGATCGCCACAGCCACCGCCCCTAAAAGCAGACCAAAGGCGAGGTTAACAATGTCATCAGCGATCCCCATTTGTTGCAGTGCCATAGCTGTCACTAAGCCGATAATGGCGACTCGGGCAATCTGTCCTAAGATTCTAGATTGACGAGAACCGGAGCTAGTAATCAGGTTGAAGGCCAAATTAGCCAGCCACAGACCGATGGCAAAGACAACTAAACCGGCTAAAATTTGACCGGCAATGACCAGAATGCCTGTCACAATTAAGGTCAAGGCTTCAAATTCTAAAACATTGGTCGCCGCTACAGTGGCAAACAACATAATGCCCACCAGGACGATAATGCCCAACAATTCTGATGGAGTTCGAGTGGGAACCGTCGAAGGTTGCATCACCGTTTCGGGGCCTGTTGTGGGGGGTGTGCCGGATAGCCCCATTTCCTCAGGGGAAGTTGGGGGTGGAGTCCGAACTGGACGAGTTCTGGGTAAGCCCAACCACTGAAAGATATTGTTGAAGCCAACGCTAGTCAGAATATTCGTTACTAAGTCACTGACAAACTGCCCTAGTACATAAGCAATGAGCAGAATCAATGCGGCTGTAAAGATTTTGGGCAGAGCATTGAGAATCTGGTTTAACATCGCGATCGCTGGCGCTGAGATCGCATCGATCTGTAAGGCGTCTAAGGCCGCGATCGCCACTGGAATCAAAATCAGAACATAAACTAGGGTGCCCAAAATCCACGAGAGTGACTGACTGCTGGTGGTGCCAGCCAGTCCAAACCGTCTCCCCAATTGGTCAGCCCCCGCCGCCGCCAACACATTCGTAACAATGCGACGGACGATTTGAGCTAAAAACCAACCCCCAACAGCAATCAAAATTGCCATCAGGATATGGGGTAGACTCCCCAAAATCTGTTGGAGCAGTACCTGTAACGGTAGTAAGGTGGTTCCTTCTAAGCCCAGACTGTCCAAAATTAAGGGCAGAAACAGGAGAAAGATAAACCAGTACAGGGCATTGCCAATGGTTTCCGACAGGGAAAATGGAGGACTGGAAGCAGAGGGCGATTCGCCTGGAGTATCAGGGCGTCTGTCGATTTGTTGACCTAGGCGCTCATCCAAGCGGAACATCCGGAGTGCACGGATCGTAACCAGCTTAACCACAGTTGCCAGCAACCAAGCAATACCCAGATAAATCAATGCTCCAATAATATTGGGCAAATAACTGAGGATTTGGTTGAGGAACGTGTTAAGAGGCTGAGAAACAATCGCTAGTTGAAGGGTTTGTAGAACCGCAACAACCGTGAAGATAATGATGATCCAGAAAACAGCACTGGCGATCCATTGCTCAACAGGGGGAGATTCCCCGTCTTGTTGATGGCCTGTAATCCACTCCGCAAGTTTATTGTCAATGTTGGTACGACGGAGCAATCCTTTTGTGATCGATGAGGCAATCAGCGCGATGATAATCCCAACAACCAAGATGGCGATCGCAGCTAATAAGTTAGGAACAAAAGCACTGAGATTAGTGAAAATATTCTGAGCGTAGTTTGTCCCACTCTCCACAACCCCAGGTTGAGCTGGATCTGCGGGTGCAGTGGGTGTAACCTGCGCCAGAATAGGATGTAATTGGAGCGGTCTATCTACGCTCACAATTTGGACAATCCCTTCCCGAATTTGATTCATGGCTTTCCAAAGTTACGCTATTGTTACTTTTCACAAAGCGACTACACGGGACTTGTGTCAACCGTGTAAGGCATGATTGATCATGTTTATCTTCTCAATCAATCAGTCCCTTCATTAAGAGAGATGAAGAGACTTTAAGATTAACAGCCTGAGATGATCAGGGACAATCTTAAACTTCAATTAGTGGCATGAGCTGTGTCCTCATGGATAATTAAGCCACAAAAAGCAAGGTTTTAATGCCTTTTATGGATTAAATTTCCGATTATGGCGGGTAATGCTAATTACTGGCATGGTATTAACAAGAGCAACATACCAGTCTAGATAAGCGCTTAGAATTTTAAATGTCAAACGCCCAATTTTTTGAACAATCGATTCAAGTCAATGCTAGTGCTACCGTTGTAGAACGCTGCATTACTGACCTGATGTTGATGCATCGATGGCTCAATCCTGCTCTGCGCTGTGAGCCCATCGGCGAATGGAGTACAGATGTGGGTAGCCGTAGTCGGTTTGTGATTCAAGTTCCTCTAGTACAACCGACCTTAAAAAGTGTGGTCGTTAAACGGGAACCCGGTTTAGTGGTTTGGGAATTTAAGGGCTTTTTCAAAGGGCGCGATCGCTGGGAGTGTCAACCCAATGAGCAGGGTACACATTTACTCAACCGTTTCGAGTTTGAAATTCAAAATCCCTTAGTAGACTGGGGTTTCAATACGTTTGCTGCCAATTGGACAAAAAACGATATGCAAGCTCAACTTAGACGCCTCAAACGAGTGGCAGAGGAACTTGATCGAAGTATCGACTGAGGTTAAATTTCACCTAAGTGAGTTGCTCCAGTAATCGACGAATTGCCGGAGCATCTTCTGCGTTAGGCAGTATGGCTAAATAAATTTCTAAATCCTGAACCGCTTTAGACTCATATCCCAGTTGGTAGTAGAGGAGTCCGCGATCGCGCAACTCTGAAGGCATCTCAGGCAATAAGAGCAAGATTCGTTCAACAGTCGTGAGCGCTTTGGCAAAGTCATTGCGGTTGAGGTAAATAAATTTGAGATTTCTCAGCATCCGCGCCAATAACTCCCTCGAACTCACCGACGCCATAAAACTCGGTTCCATCCGCACAGGATGCCCGTACATTTGAGACAGTCGCTGTTCACAATCTTGCTCAAATAAAATCTCACCTCGATTAAAGCTATCTACAAAAATTCCAGCATCCTCAAAATTGGGGCGAATTAAAAAATGCCCCGGCATATTGACGCCAATCATCGGAAAATCAAGCCGACGGGCAACTTCTAAATAAACCAGAGACAGGGTAATCGGAATGCCAGTACGTCGATCAATCACCTCATTGAGGAAGCTATTACGGGGGTCATAATAATCACGAGTATTGCCCGTAAATCCCAAATCCTCATAGAAGTATTGATTCAAACACTGGATCATCCGTAGGGGATACCGCTCAATCGGTAAACGCTCCTCAACCTCAGAAGCCATCACATCCAGGGAATTTAGGTAAGCATCAACCTCCAAATCAGGATATTCATCCTGAGCAATGTAAAGTGCTGATGCAGCTAAATTGATCGACTCATCGGGTTGATTGATTTCCCTGAAAAAGTTATCCATGAAATGCTTGTGGATGCCAGTTACGCTCTAGTTTACAAGCTTACAGTTCGAGAATCCCTGTATCTCAAGAGGCACCCACAGAGCAATAGTATTAAGATAATCGGGGTCTGATTCCATAATTTCGATAATGCCAGTAATCCCGCAAAATTTTATCGTGGTCAAAACATAGCGGGGTAGGAATATTCCAAGGGTGAAAAATTCCTAAATTTTTAGCATCATCAGCCGCTTGCGGTTCACCTTTGGCCGTGGCAATAAATACCACACTCATCGTATGCTTACGAGGGTCACGGTTAGGGTCAGAATAGACGTGGAACTGCTCAACCAACTCAATCTCTAAACTAATCTCTTCTTTCGCTTCGCGCACGGCGGCGGTTTCTACCGACTCCCCATAATCTACAAATCCACCTGGGAGAGCCCAACCCAAGGGAGGATTTTTACGTTCGATCAAAATAATCGGTCGATGGGGTCGATCCTGCAGCTCAATAATGATATCGACGGTGCAAGTAGGATTTCGATAAGTCACAAGCTCAGAGAATGCGATGAATCGTAGGTTGCCACCAGCATAACTTCCAAGCCCAAACAAATCTAGCCCCAAAGGTTTATGAGAATTATGGGGATCGCATGACTTGAGGTTGATTTTAAGCCCCTTGTACCATGCTACTGTCTTAAAAATTGCTTCCTCTTATTGTTACTTTATGGCGTTTCCTAGATCGAGTGGTATTCTACTGCATCCAACCTCTTTCCCCAGCCGTTTTGGTATTGGTGACTTAGGTATAGAAGCCTATAAATTCGTTGATTTTTTAGCAGAGAGCAACCAGCAACTCTGGCAACTGTTGCCCTTAGGGCCAACGGGGTATGGCAACTCTCCCTATATGTGTTACTCATCAATGGCAGGAAATCCTCTGCTAATTAGCCCCGAAAAGCTGCAAGATCAGGGATTGCTGAGTGATGAAGACTTTGCCAATTTACCCGAGTTTCCTGTGGATCGGATCGATTACGAACGGGTGATGCAAACGAAAATGCCTATGCTGCGCCAAGCTTGCGATCGCTTTCAAGCGAATGCATCCGAGTTTGAGCAAAAGCAATTTACTGGATTTTGCGAAGCGACGGCGAACTGGCTGGAGGATTATGCGTTATTTATGGCGCTGCATTACACCTTTGAGGAAACAAGTTGGCATACTTGGGAGCCAGATATTGCCAAAGCTGAACCTGAAGCGGTAGACAAGTGGCGGCAGAAGTTAAGCGCAGAGATTTACTGCCATAAATATTTCCAATTTGAATTCTTCCGTCAGTGGTCAGATTTAAAGAAATATGCAAATTTGCATCGCATCCAAATTGTTGGTGATATCCCCATTTATGTAGCTCACAATAGCGTAGATGTGTGGGCGCATCGGGATATTTTTATGATCGATGAGGAAACGGGCGAACCGGCTCTGATGGCGGGTGTTCCCCCCGATTATTTCAGCGCCACCGGTCAGTTATGGGGAAATCCAGTTTACAACTGGGAGAAGTTACAGGAGACTCATTTCCATTGGTGGATCGAGCGCTTTAAGGCGACTCTCGATTATGTTGATATCGTGCGGATTGACCATTTCCGCGCCTTTGAGTCTTATTGGACGGTTGAGCAAGGCGAAACCACGGCTCAGAATGGAACCTGGGTAAAGGCACCTGGAGAAGAGTTTTTTCAGGTATTGGAGAAAAACTTAGGCAATCTGCCGATTATTGCAGAGGATTTAGGGATTATTACACCGGAAGTGGAGGCACTGCGCGATCGCTTTGAGTTTCCTGGGATGAAGATTTTGCAGTTCGCCTTTGGTGGGGGGCCGGGTAATCCTTATCTGCCGTTTAATTATGGTCGTAATTATGTTGCTTACACTGGGACTCACGATAACGATACGACCTTAGGATGGTTTGAGCAGCTCTCCCAATATGAAAAAGACACGCTCTTGCTATATTTAGGCAGCGTGAGTGCCGACGGTATCCATTGGGATTTAATTCGTCTGGCCTTGAGCAGTACAGCGAATCAAGCGGTGATTCCATTACAAGATTTGTTGGGACTGGGTACAGAGGCTCGAATGAATTTTCCGAGTAAGGCTGAAGGTAACTGGGAGTGGCGCTATTGGCCGGATGCTTTGACCGGAGAATTACGCGATCGCCTCAAAACTCTAACCTACATCTACGGACGTAGCCCAAACCCATCTTAAAAGTCCAGTTGTTAGTTTCTAGTTGTTGAAGCCATGCCCTCTCAACTAAAAGCTAACAACGGCCTAAGAATTAGGATTGGCGGCAAAAATTCGTTCTTGCACTTCACCGGGAGCTCCCATTAATTTGGCGGATTCGTTATTAAACTCCACCATGACACCCCCCGCATTACCCGCTCGAACCACTAAGGTTTTATCCGCCTCCCAGGTGCGCTGTGTCCCTTCCGGTAAGATGTCCGCAAATTCTGTCTTGCCATCTGCGACTACCCGAATCCAGGACTGAGCCTTGAGTGTCACGCGCACTTGAACGGGTTTACCATTTTGGCTTTCCTGCGCGATTTCACCGGCTTTGAGCATTTGGGATTTGGGCTGAGGCTTTGTTTGAGGGGACACTTTGGGCGCAGGTAACTGTTGAGTCGGTTGTTGGTAGTCTTCTACTCTCACGACTTCTGTGGCAGAACGTCTCACTAAGTAAGATAATCCGCTCACAGAACTAATAACTAAGCACACATAAAGCAAATAAAGATGAATGGGTCGCAATTGAGCGCTCGGTAAGTGCTGCCAAGTTGGCTTCATCAATTGTAGGCTTGACCCTGTGGGGAACGCACTGGCAAAATCTGCCCCGTTTAAACCTAATGCCTCGGCAAAGCGTTTAATAAACCCTTTAATATAAATCGGTTCTGGCAACTCTTCTAGCCGGCCTTCCTCAATGGCATTCAACAAACGAGCTTGAATCCTTGTTTGAGCCGCGACTTCCTCTAGAGGGATAGATTGTTCGGTGCGAAAATGACGCAGCTTTGACCCTAGTTCTTCAAGCTTCTCAACTTGTTCTTGCTGGAAATAATGTTTGTTCTCCTTCATACCCTGTACTCCTTGATATCTGCTGGCACGTTGACTGGTGATAGGGGGACTCGGTTTTTCAGATAACGGATTTCAGAATCCTTGAGGTAACGGAAGTGACCGCTAGGTAAGACCGATTCCCCTTTGGGTTGTAATTGAATAGGACCCATTGCAGTGCGGTGCAGATGAATCACTGGATAGCTTAACAGCTCAGCGACACGGCGAATCTGCCGATTTCTTCCTTCTGTCAATACAATTTCCAAAAGTGTTTTCTCTGCGCTATGTTTGAGTACCCGCACCTGAGCGGGTAAGGTTTTTTTCCCTAACAGGTCAACACCCTGACGCCAAGTTTGTAAGACTGATTCGGGTGGATGACCCTTTACCCAAACGTGATACGTCTTTGGAATATGATGACGAGGATGGGTGAGGAGGAACGTAAGCGCCCCGTCATTCGTCAGAAGTAATGCACCCGTTGATTCAGCATCTAGGCGTCCTACTGGATGAATTCCTTGCCCTCTGGAGAGGTGATCAGGTAATAAGTCTAGGATTGTAGAACGCTGATGGGAGTCGCGGCAAGTGGTAAGCACTCCCAAGGGTTTATTGAGTAACAAATAAGTGAGTTGAGGGCGGTTGCTCGGTCTGATGAGTTTTCCCTTGACCTCAATCACGTCCATTTCAGGATTCGCTTTTTCTCCTAGATGCACAATTTTACCGTTGAGTCGAACCTGTCCAGCTTCAATCCACTTCTCGGCTTGACGCCGGGAAGCAATTCCCCACTGGGAAAGAATTTTTTGTACTCTTTCTTCCACCGTCCGACTCCTGTATGAGCGTTTCCATCTTAATTAGAAAGCACGATGCACTCAACGGATTACCCCAACTTATGGGAAACCCCAGGAAGAGCCTCGACCCCTTGACATCGCTTTTGCCTGGATCGATTTAACTCGACTATGTACAAATATTACAAGAAGGGGGTTAACTGCAAGTATTCTATGCTTAGGCAAACAATAGCTCATATTGGTGGCATAAATACTTATGCTTTCAACATCATAGAGCTTACCCTGTTCGGGGTTCCCAACTCGCTATACATGACGGGTAAGAAGGGCAGGAAACTCGGATTTTATTTTATTCCTCCTCATGTGTCAGTTGCATAAGTCCCACAAAGCCGTATGCATCGTAGACAAAAATTGTAAAAAATTCGTGAAGAGGATTCTTGTTTGTCAGTTCTATTGGTGTTGAGGTGCTATGAAAGTTGAAACGCTAAAAAAGTCCACTGTACGAGAGAGCCGATTGATCGGCAAGGTTTTATCTCCCGCCGTACAGTTGTGGTTGCGATCGCAAGTAGAGCAAGTTGAGACCTTGCAGTTTAACATTGTCGGGGGCGATCGCCAAATCGTAACCGGTCACATCCCTGGAGTCGCGATTGCGGCCAATCACGCTGTCTATCAAGGGCTACATTTAAGCCAACTCCAACTCGAAGGGACAGGCATTCGAGTCAATTTAGGCCAAATCTTGAAAGGCAAACCCCTGCGTCTTCTAGAACCCGTACCGATTACAGGAGAGCTATTACTTGAGCAAAGTGATCTCCAAGCCTCTGTGCAAGCCCCTCTCTTATCTACGGCCCTGACTGATATACTCACTACACTGCTCAAATCGAATCACGAAACAGCCTCTGCTAATCCTTTAAACGATCGACAAGTGAGCTGGCAACGTATTGATATAGAGGATAGTCAACTGATTGTCTTTGGAACTCTAACGGATGATGTCAACCCCACAACACCCATCGTACTTCGTGCGGGTTTAGAACTACCAACTCCCCATATTTTGAAACTCTCTCCGCTTCAAATTCAGTTCTCTCAAACTTCACCTCCCCTCAACTTAGACGGGTTTGAAATAGATTTGGGATCAGAGGTTCATATCAAGGAACTTGCTTTAACTTCGGGACAACTTATGTGTCGTGGACGTTTAACCGTGCTTCCTTAAAAGTTGTCTATCTAGAAAAGAAGGCAGTAGGCAGAAGGAATAAAAATTTCTCTTCCTACTCCTTTAACGACTACGTATCAGTGATAAACCTGCTTCCGTCTGTCTTCTTTTACTATAATTTGCACTTTCATATTTGTTAAAACTCTTGTGAGATAAACTCAACAGCCCGTCTAATCTGTAATGCCTACCCATCAACTACTTCAATGAGGAACTTTACTTAAAGCCAACCAAGTATAAGAACCGACAATTCCATCAGGAACCAACCCACAACGCTTTTGAAAGGCTTGAACGGATATTTGAGTCAGGATTCCAAAAATACCATCAACTGTGGCGCTATAAACTCTGCACGTTTGCAAAAGTTTCTGAAGCTTAGTGACGCTTTCACCACAGCTTCCTTGCTGCAATATTGGCATATTTACTGGAGTTCCGGTATATAGAGATTGCCAAGTTAAGGCTCCCACAATTCCATCTTCATCCAGAAAAACCCAATGCTGAAATGCTTTGACTGCATTTTCTAGGGAAACATCAAAAATTCCATCGGGACTATCGGAATAAAATCCCCAATGCTTTAAAAGTTTTTGTAACTCGATAACTGCAGCACCTTGAAAACCGCGTAAAAGTCTGGGCTTTTTGTATTCGCTAAAATGGGTTGTTTGATGGGTAGCTTTTTTAGCTTGAGTTAAAACTTTCATCAGTGTGTCCTTCCTGGCTGCTTGAGTTGATACCTTGATAGTTACATCGTAAGGTTGTCATTAAAGCGGACACTTGCCCCAATCGGTTCACCCAAGTGGGTGATTTTCGGGATTAGTTTTTATTCATTATTATTTTTTGACAATTGTTCTGAAATAAATTTAAGAACGCTTTATTAATAATGACCGGACAATCCTTATGCAACGAGTATGCGTTTTTTGTGGTTCAAATCTAGGGTTAAAACCTGCGTACAAAGAAGCCGCAATAAAAATGGGTGAAGCACTAGCACAGCGAGGAATTGGGCTAGTCTATGGAGGGGAAATGTTGGGTTAATGGATTGACCTAGACGAGACTTGAGTCCGTAGCGATTTCGTTTAGACTAAACCCGATCGCAAAGCGACAACTGCTGCTTGCACTCGGTCATCAACAGCCAATTTATTCATAATCCCTCGAACGTGAGTCTTAACGGTATTAGCACTTAGGTAAAGTTTTGCCGCAATTTCTGGATTGCTGTAGCCTTCAACAATCAGTCTTAAGACTTCCAGTTCTCGTTGTGATAAATTAGCAACGTTGCCAGTTGGAGACGGTGGGGTAAGGTGTTGCAGCACTTGCCGACCAATCTGAGGGTCGAGATAAGTGGCACCTTCGGCCGCAGCAGCGATCGCTTTAAGTAACCGATCCACACTCGCTCCTTTAATGCAGTAGGCATCAGCACCACTCGAGAGCGAGGCAATAATTTCTTGCTCAGTGGTATGGGACGTTAGCATCACTATTCGCACATCCGGAAGTGCTGCCTTAATTTGTTGTGTGGCGGCAATGCCATCTAAACGCGGCAAGCCGATATCCATCACAATCAAAGCTGGGTGCAATTTTTTAGCCGCTTCAACACCCATGTAACCGTCTTCAGCTTGTCCGACAATTTCAATCTGAGGATAAGCGGTTAACGACTGCTCTAAACCCAATTGCATCATAGGGTCATCTTCTACAATCAGAACCCGCAAGGGTATCAATTCGGGGGGCAAATTTAAAGAAGGCAGAGTATCCGATGGCATGGTTAGTAAGGATGACGGTTGAATGCAAGAAGGCTTTTGTGCTGGAGGCGACAGGGGAGAAGGAATATTACTGGTGCAGCCAACTTTTTGAACGGAATTTCAACTCAATAGTAATTGTTGCCATGCTGCACTGAGTTATTTTTTCTCGGCTAAGGGAATACGATATTGACCAGCCACATCATAAAAAAACCGATAGCGATTAGCAAACTCCTGACTCTCGCCTTGTCCCTGCCAGTTATATATCACGTTACCCTGTCTTAAGGTCAGCGTCATCGAACTGATATCAGAACCGAGTTCCACTTGTAATTTTCCGGTCACGCCTTGAGCGGTTGTAAAGTTTTGTTTTTGGAGGTTTGGCGACTCCTTCCTTGGGTTGTTGAATGATGGAGAGGAGTCTGGTGATAATGAGATGGCAGCCCAGCCCCTAATTTCAACACTGGGATTGTTTGGATCGCGGAAGGCTCGGCCATCACGATTGTCTGGCATGGGGAAAGCAACCCAATGACTCGGATAAGGGAACTCAAAGCCATAACGTGGATTGCGATAGGTATTCCAACGCTTGGTTCGTTCCGAATTCGAGGCTTGGCAGCTTGAGAGTATAACGATTAGCGGCGTGATGCCTATGACAAGTTGTCCTAATCTACAGCAACGGTGCATTTTCCCTATCGGGGTAATCGGTAATGAGCTACAGCTAGCCGCCAACAGTTCATTGTCAACCTTGACAGCTCACTGCTTGGCGCACTTATTCATTCGTCAGAGTTCCTACCTAATCCGGATAAGTGTAAACAAATGTAACAATTATGCCGTCATGCTGGCTTAATGTCTTGACAGCCCCCAAATAACCCGATAAGCTTGCATAGCATACCCGGGTAAAACGTTTGAAATTAATATGCAAGACAAGCAAAAGGTTACATTGTATCTCCCACCAGGACTCCACCGCCAGCTCAAGATTCGAGCAGCCGTTGACTCCGAATCTATGTCAGCAATGGTAGAGAGAGCAATCGTCTTCTATCTTTGTCACCCGGAAGCGGTTGAAGAAGTAGAAGAAGTCCACGGGAAGAATCATCGGGTATATACCTGTCCCGAATGTTCTAGCTCTGTAGTCCTTGATGAAGGGGAACTAGTGTCCCTGAAGAATCAGCCCAGCGTTCTCTCAGAAGAGATTCCTGTGGAGAAAGTACGAGAAGAAGTAAGTTCCCGTAACGATTCCCAAGGTTCTCAGGGAGAAGAGGAGTTAGTTCCTTGTTAATCCTGCTAGCTTAAGAGCCAACTGTGTTGCTCTTTTGACGATGCTTGAGCATTTAACTGCGCCGTCTCTAATCTAGGTCGATAGTCATGCAAGAAGAGATCAGCATTCTCATTCAATCTCAATACCCTCTAATCTACCTCGTGACATCCGAGGAAGAGCGGACAGAGCGAGTGATAGCTAAAATTGCTCAAGAAGCAAAGTCACCTCAACGACGTGTGTTTGTGTGGACTGTCACCCACGGAATCGTCGAGTATGGTCAATCACGGCACGTTACTCAGCACAACACTGTCTCTCCAGAAGCTGCCATTCAATGGACTATACAGCAGAAAGAAGCTGGTATTTATATATTTAAGGACTTACATCCCTTTATCGATTCGCCGGCAACAACACGATGGCTCAGGGATGCGATCGCGAGCTTCAAAGGTTCGCAAAAAACTATTATTCTAATGTCTCCGGTGCAGCAGGTGCCGATTGAACTCGAAAAAGAAGTGGTGGTTCTTGACTACCCTCTGCCGATTCTTTCGGAACTCAACCAAGTCTTAACTCATCAGCTCGAACAAACTCGAAGCCGTCGTACCTCGACGGATACTCGGGAAAAACTTCTCCGGGCTGCACTAGGCTTAACCCACGATGAAGCTGAGAAAGTTTATCGCAAAGCTTACGTCAAAGCGGGTCGCCTTACAGAAGGAGAAGTCGATATTGTTCTGTCTGAGAAAAAGCAACTCATTCGCCGGAATGGAATTCTAGAGTATATTGAAGAGGATGAAACCCTAGATTCAATTGGGGGTTTGGAGGAACTCAAGCGGTGGCTGAAGCAACGCTCTAATGCTTTCACCGAGAGAGCTAGAGAGTACGGTTTACCCCAGCCTAAAGGGATGTTAATTCTAGGCGTTCCTGGGTGTGGTAAGTCACTGATTGCCAAAACCACCTCTCGGCTGTGGGGCTTACCCCTACTCCGCCTAGATATGGGTCGAGTGTATGATGGCTCTATGGTAGGACGCTCGGAGGCGAACCTGCGGAATGCTCTCAAAACGGCTGAATCCATTTCTCCAGCCATCCTCTTCATTGATGAATTAGACAAGTCTTTTGCCGGCAGCAGTGGATCTTCTGATTCGGATGGAGGCACCTCAAGCCGTATTTTTGGTTCCTTCCTCACTTGGATGCAGGAAAAAACTTCACCTGTATTCGTGATGGCGACGGCAAACCGAGTTGAGCGCCTTCCTGGTGAATTCCTCCGCAAAGGTCGATTTGATGAAATCTTCTTTGTCGATTTACCGAATGCGGAAGAACGTCAACAGATTTTCAACATTCATCTAAGCAAGCGGCGTCGAGATATTACACGCTTTGATCTGGAACAGTTGGCTAAGATTTCCGATGGATTTTCGGGAGCAGAAATCGAGCAAGCAATCATTGCTGCTATGTATGAAGCCTTTGCTCAAGACCGAGAATTTACCCAACTGGATATTATTGCTGCCATCAAAGCGACCTTACCGCTTTCTCGAACCATGACTGAGCAGGTAACGGCCCTCAGGGACTGGGCCAGGCAGCGAGCGCGACCTGCCGCAGCCTCCGTTGCTGAATATCAGCGATTGGAGTTTTAACAGGCTTTCTCCTGCTCCCAACAGGAGTAAAGGCTAGCAAATCATTGCTAGCAGTTTGACAAAACAGCCGCATCTTGTAAGCGGCTCTAATGCAAAAGCAAAACGCTACGTTGTCGTTTCTTTTCTATCTATCTCTACTGGAGGAAATCTAAATGTCTCACTTTAGCACTCTTCGTACCAAAATCACCGACGCTGAAATCCTGAAGGCTTCTCTCCGTGATCTGGGTATCTCCGTCAAGACTGAAGCTGATGTTCGTGGCTACAACGGTCAGCGTGTTCGCGCCGACTTGGTTGCAGTTCTGGAAGGTGAATATGACCTCGGCTGGTCTCGCAACAGCGATGGTTCCTTCGACCTGATTGCTGACCTGTGGGGTGTTGCCAAAAAGCACAACCAAACCGAGCTGATCAACTCCATCAACCAGAAGTACGCTGTTAACAAGACCTTAGCTGAAGTCAAGCAGCGTGGTTTGCAGAATGCCAACGTGAAGTTGGTTCTGCAAAAGTAAGCAGTCCATCTAGGCGTTCCCAAGCTCACGGGTTAACCGAAGACGGGTTGACCCGTTTTTTGGGTCTACTCTGCGGAGTAGACCTTTTCCATTTTATGAAATATTGTGACCAAAGAGCAAGCCACAATTTTAATAGCCTTGCTGTATATACTGAAGAATCCCTCGGGCGATCGCTTCTGCCATTTGGCGCTGGAACGCTGGGGAGGCTAATCTAGGGGCATCTTCAGTGCCTGTGACAAAACCCACTTCCACTAAGGCGGCGGGTATAGAATTATTTCTGAGTACGTAAAATCGAGCTCGACGAACTCCGCGATCGCGCATACTGATACTTTGCATCACGCTATTGTGAATCGTCTGAGCTAAACGTAGACCACGGGAATAGTGATAGACTTCAAATCCACTAACATGGGAACGTCTCCCGCCAACAGCATTGGCGTGGATACTGACAAAAAGATTAGCTTGGCTGCGTCGTGCCATTTGCACCCGTCCGGGTAGACTGATGAAGCGATCATCTGAGCGAGTTAGGACAGCTTGAACTCCTTGTTGTTCCAACAGCGCTGCTACTTGTAGGGAAATAGGTAAAATCACATCCTTTTCTTGCAATCCTCCCAACCCCACAGCACCAGGGTCTTTTCCACCGTGTCCTGGATCGATCATCACTACAATCCGACGGTTGGATACTCTCGGTAAGGGGGAAGTTGCAGTCCTGCGTTCTGGAGGTGGGACAGGAATGGATTGTATGGGGCGTGGGGTGGGTTTTGCCGGACGGAGTTGTAGGGCTAAAAGTTGATCGGTGAGTTGATTGAGTTCTCCCAGTTGGGTATTAGCATTGGGTCTGACTAAAATTGTGACGGTACGGGAGTCTTTCTCGCGAACGAGTATCTGAGATAATGGACTGCCTCCCCCTAATTTTGGCCCTTGGATGCGATTAGTTAGTTGGGCATTAGGAATGGTAATCAAAAACGTCCGGTCTTGAGCATTCCATTGAGTCTTAGCTTTGATGCTGCGATTAGCTCGAATCAGGAGTTGGGTATCGTTATTGGCCAATTCAACGGCTTCAATCGTGGCCAATTGTTGATCAGAATCTGAGGGTTCTCTCGCGTCGCGAGTCGGTGCAGCAGGAGTAGAGACTGTTAAGGGGATGATTTCAGTTTTGGTGGGGGATGAGCGTGCTATCCGTTCGGGTTGGGGGATTTGCACCGACCAGCGGCTAGAGTCCGTGCGTTGAAACTCTACTTGCTTGGGGTCTAGGGTGTAACCTGGCGCTAGCTCTACGACAATACGGGTGATGTTGGGATTATATTGGCCTACTCGTACTTCTACAACTTCCTCACTCACACTCCGATTAATAGTGGGACGATCAAACGATATACCCGGTAAATCGATAATCAAGCGAGTAGGATTGGTATACAGTTGGGCTTTGGGTTGAACACTACTGTCTGTAGAAAACTCCAGTTGGTTGCGATTGGCATCAAAACGCCACATCAGGAGTTTGGCGGCATCAGCAGGCAATGTCAACAAAAACAGGCTCGATAAACTGGGAAAAAGTAGCAAGAGCCACTGAAATCTCATCGTTTGACCCTCAAAGCTAGAAATTTTCGCCAAGCTAATTTTTTGCTGTGTTGTCATTCCCTATTTCCCATCACCTGCATACATGAAGCCTAACCGTAACCTACGATACTAGGATATAGGGTTCGCTGTCTCCATCTCGATCATGGGGCTTAGCCAACTATGGGAATAACCTGGTGGAGAATACTCAGCAACGACCGGTATAAGGATGAGGAAGAAGCATGAACGCGATCGCAAAGCAGGACGTAAGAGCGACCATCGTCCACACCCTAAAATCTATTGGGGGTGAATCGACCATTACTCTGTGTGAGTGGGAGCAATTGCCCTCAATGTGGCAAGAGCGCCTAAACAGAGCAATTGTCTCAGAAAATGCTCCCTGTTGTGTGGTTTATCCAAGTACCGTTGAAGAACTCAAGCGTATCATGAGCTGCGCTAACGACCATCATTGGAGTGTCCTTCCCTGTGGAAGGGGTAGCAAATTAGGCTGGGGTGGAGTTGGCCAAGATGTGGATATCGTCATCAGTACTGAACGCCTCAATCGAGTGGTTGAACATGCCGTGGGTGATTTAACACTGACAGCAGAAGCCGGAGTTAAATTGGCTGACTTGCAACCACTGCTCCTCAAGGAAGGCCAATTTTTGCCTCTTGATCCAGCTTATCCTCAAGAAGCAACGTTAGGGGGAATTATTGCTACGGCCGATAGTGGTGCTTGGCGTCAACGGTATGGTGGGATTCGGGATATGCTCTTGGGGGTTTCCTTTGTCCGCAGCGATGGACAACTTGCTCACGCCGGAGGACGAGTGGTGAAAAATGTGGCAGGGTATGATTTGATGAAATTGTTTACAGGTTCCTATGGGACATTGGGAATCTTAGCCGAAGTCACGTTTCGTACCTATCCCATACCAGAAGCATCTAAAAGTATAGTACTCATGGGTGAAGCGCAGGCGATCGCGAGTGCTACCCAAACCTTATTAGCCTCTGCACTCACACCAACAGCAGCCGAGGTACTATCCACTCAGATGGTTCAGCAACTAAGTTTGGGTCAAGGCATGGGTTTAATGATACGCTTCCAAAGTGTGGCAGAAAGTGTGGAAACTCAAACTGCACGGATGCTGGAAGTGGGGCAGATGTTGGGTTTACAAAGCACTGTATTGACCGAGGCTGATGAAATCAATCTATGGCAATCATTGTCAGAACAAATTTGGGCAGCCCCACAAGAACCGATCATTACTTGCAAAATAGGAGTATTACCAACAACGGCGGTTTCAATGCTGATGAAGTTGGATCAGTTAACGTCTTCAACGGGTTTAGGGCTTATTCATGCCAGTAGTGGATTAGGACGACTGCGGCTGACACCAGCAACGGGAATGTCTCAAATTATTCAGGAACTGCGGCATTATTGCGAATCTCAACGAGGTTTTTTAACCGTTTTAGATGCTCCCATTTCTTTGAAACAGCAGATTGATGTTTGGGGTTATAACGGGAATGGGTTGAATGTGATGCGTCAAATTAAGCAACAATTTGACCCCAAAAATCTTTTCAGTCCTCATCGGTTTGTATCGGGAATTTAGAGCAAAAGGCAGAAGGCAGGAGGCTCCAAAGCAGAAGTTTATTACTAATATATAGTTGTTTCAACACTTCTATCTGTCCTAACCTTGATGGCCACAGCCATCAAGGCTGATTAGCTTAACAGTAAACCTAGGAACACTGAAGATAAAAATAGAGATAATATGCAAACTTTACCCCAAAATAACACTGAATCCATTGAGCCTATTCCCACACCAGAGAGCGGTTTTGATGCTCAACATCCACCCGAACAAAAATTAATAGATACGTGTGTTCATTGTGGATTTTGTTTATCCACTTGTCCGAGTTATCGAGTTATCGGCAAGGAGATGGATTCTCCTCGCGGGCGGATTTATTTGATGGATGCGATTAACAAGGGTGAGGCCGCACTCGCTGAGGCAACCGCACAACATTTTGATTCTTGCTTGGGGTGTTTGGCTTGCGTGACAACCTGTCCTTCCGGCGTTCAATACGATCAGTTAATTGCAGCTACTCGTCCTCAAGTTGAACGAAACTATCCACGTAATTTACTCGATCGCTTATTTAGAACGCTCATTTTTAGTTTATTTCCCTATCCCAATCGCCTGCGTTTTTTACTCATTCCCCTGTATCTTTATCAAATCTTGGGACTGCAAAAACTTGTTCGTTCTACAGGTTTATTGAAAAAGATATCTCCTCGTTTGGCAGCAATGGATTCGATTTTGCCACAAATTACTCTTGATTCGTTTCGCGATAATCTACCTGATGTTATCCCAGCGCAAGGGAAGAAACGGTATCGAGTCGGTATGATTTTAGGTTGTGTGCAGCGCTTATTTTTCTCTCCTGTTAATGAGGCAACAGTGCGGGTTTTAACAGCGAATGGTTGTGAAGTTGTAATTCCAAAAACTCAGGGGTGTTGTGCTGCTTTGCCGGAACATCAGGGGCAACACGAACAAGGGCAAGCGTTGGCACGGCAGATGATTGATAGTTTTGATGGAACTGATGTTGATTTCATCATTATTAATGCGGCAGGTTGTGGTCATACGTTGAAGGAATACGGGCATATTTTAGAGGATGACCTAGAATATCGAGAAAAGGCAAAAATGTTTGCCGCTAAGGTCAAAGATGCTCAAGAATTCTTGGCAGAAGTGGGATTAACAGCCCAGCTTTCACCATTAACAGATGAACCCTTGACAATGGTGTATCAAGATGCATGTCATCTCTTACACGGGCAAAAAATTAGTATCCAACCTCGTCAATTATTGCGGCAAATTCCTAATGTAAAACTGCGAGAACCGATTGATGCCGCGTTGTGTTGTGGCAGTGCGGGAGTTTACAATATGCTGCAACCGGAAGTGGCGGATGAATTGGGACAGCAAAAGGTAGAGAATTTGTTGAATACTGGTGCTGAATTAATTGCTTCTGCTAATCCGGGTTGTTCGTTGCAAATTAAGAAACATTTGGAGTTGAAGGGGAAGGAAATTACTTTGATGCATCCGATGGAGTTGTTGGATTGTGCGATTCGAGGGGTGAAGTTGGAGAAGTAATTGGAATTTATTCCGGTTGTTGTAGGGACGGGTTTAGGGAAAATCAAGCGGAAATCACCGATAATTGCTCAATCAAAACCCGCCCTTTCCCGTTTGTATCTGACGGTTGATTTTGAATAAGACAGGTTGGTGATGGTTACGTCTGGAGGGCGGGTTTTGTATCCAACTTATCGTATATCCCCAAGTTTTATCGGTAAACCCGCCCCTACAGAAATTTGGTAATCTCAGACCTGAGAATTTAAGCAAACCCCTGGCAGAATTGCTGGGGGTTTTACTCTTAGGTTAAGAAATTACTGGGTCTTCTTGTGCGGCTGTTGCAGCACCAAGGGTAGCACAACTTGAAGGAGTCCAGAAATAGAGCTAATCAAGACGGCTACTGCCAAGATAATCTCGGCTTGGCTGTTACCTGTTGGCATCCAAGTAGCAGGATTTTCAATGTGAGGTTGTGGGGGAGTGACAAGCGGAATAGGTTGGTTGGGTTGCTCTAGTTTTACGGGTGTTATGGGTTGGTTTTCCATGATTTAATTCTCATCTGTCGTTTGCTTAATCACAATCGTATTTTGGAGTCCTAAGATGGAAGTCCCTTGGAGATGGAGACTAAGTAGAAACTAAGTAGAATCAAAATAAGTTCTGTAAGGCTGGCGATGGAGTGGACTGAGTTTCTGGCAGAAATAGCTGATGCACATTGCTTGTCTCCAGAGCAAATAGAAGCTTTTCTGATTCGATTGGATGATGGCAATCGTGGCGAGAGTGAGGCTAAACTCGCCAGTAAACTGAATATCAGTGCTGATGCTTTCAAAAAGCGGATGTCTGGGGTATATGAACAATTCACCCAGAGTTGTCCTGAATTAGCTGCATCTGAAAATCGAGGCAAGCTAAAAAAGTTACGAGCTTATTTGAGAACCAAATATTCTGAGCGATCGCATAAACCTCTGACTCACCCTGATGTAAGCAATGTGGGGACTATCCAGCCAATTCCGGAGGCTATCAACTGGCGCGAAGTCTGCGGCAAAGTCTTAGCACAGCAGCAAGAAAACCAAAACTTTAGGCGAGCAATCACTGGCAGACATTTGGGGCATGAGGCGAAGAATGTCTATGTGAAGCTGGGATTAGTGAAGCCAAAGGAACAGCCTAGTCGAGGTAATGAGTTTCAACCTTCGGCAGATCGAGGAATGCTGCAATATCAGCTAACTGAGAAAGAAATTGAGCAGGAGTATCAATATGATGAGTTTCTGGAACAGGTAATCGCAGGAAAAGAGAAAAACCTCACGATTGTTGGTGAACCCGGTGCAGGAAAAAGTACATGGTTAGAGCAGATTGCTCTTTATGTCGAGAATTCAAATAAAGGTTTTCCCATCTGCATTTCTCTGGCAAGTCTGGGAGGGAAAACTCTGGAAGAACACTTATTCCAGATTTGGCTAAAGAATGCGCTGAGGATTTCTCAGTGTGATGTAGGCATTACCTCAGCACAAAAGAAGCTAGAGGAATTGTTCAAGAGTGGCAAGGTGTGGCTGCTATTGGATGGGGTTGATGAGATGAGGGCAGATGAATCACCGCTACAAGCAATTGCTACTCAGTTAGAAGGATGGGGCGATTTGGCGCGAGTAGTTCTAACTTGCCGCTCAAATGTTTGGGAAGCTAACCCCAACGCACTGCTAAATTTTGAGACATATCGCACTCTGCATTTTGATGATGAGCAGGTGGGTGATTTCATTCAACAGTGGTTTACCCAGGAAGGTAAGCCAGAATTAGGGGAAAAGTTAGAAACGAAGTTAGAGGAAAGTAGGAACGCTCGCATTCGCGATTTGATTAAAAATCCGTTGCGGTTGGCGATGTTGTGCGGAATCTGGTATTTCCATCAGGGAGATTTGCCGAAGACGAAAGCCACACTTTACCAGCAATATATAGAGTATTTCTATCGGTGGAAACAACACCCACAGCTTACTGATGATTTGGATAAGCAGGAAGAGTTGCACGAAGCCTTATCGAAGTTTGCACTGGAAGCTATTGATAAGAAGTTACCACTACGGAAGAAATTTGTTCACAAGGTAATGGGTAAATCCCTTTTTAAGTTAGCGCGTGATGTGGGTTGGCTGAATTGGGTTTACAAGGATGCTGAGACGGGTGATGATGTCTATGCTTTCTTTCACCTCACGTTTCAGGAGTATTTTGCGGCGTGTGCGATCGATGATTGGCACTTTTTCTTGAATCACGATAATGAAAATCCTAACCCTCTGTTAAACCCTAATCCATCTCTAGAGTATGACAATGGTAAGCCAGCATACCGCATTTTTGAGACCCTCTGGAAAGAGGTGATTTTGCTGTGGTTGGGGCGTGAGGGAGACCAGGATTTTGAGAAGCAAAAGAATATGTTTGTAGAGACTTTAATAAAGTTTGAGGATGGATGTGAGGATTTTTATAGATATCGAGCATATTTTTTAACGGCTATGGGTATTGCCGAGTTTGGAGACTGTAGGTATGCAGATGAGATTGTAGAACAGGTTATCAAATGGAAGTTTGGTTCTGTCAACATTGAGAACAGTAACTTACGTGCGTCTGCTCTTATTACAAAGGGAGCCAAACCTGCACTGCTAGATACGCATCACGAAAAAGTAATTGATACATTGACTAGGCGGCTAAACTCTAGTCAAAGTGACGGAAACTCTCTAGAAACTGCTTTGACCTTAATCCAGAAAGCTCCTGGCAATCCAGTTGCTGTCAAAATTATCGTTGACTATTTGGATAAAACCCAAGAATCGTTAAAGCGCTCTAAAATCATCAACTTGCAGCGCATCCAAGTCATGAACCATTTGGAAAAGTTTGGTGCTAGTAACCCCATTGCCATTGCTGCTCTGGCTAAACTATTGTCAAACAGGCAACAGAATAAGCCAATCCCTTCGCTATTTGACTTCAGTTGCTTCAAGCTTCCTAATGAGCCAAATGATCTCCAGCTTCTTAACCTGATGGCAGAAACAGATACAGATATAACGACTCTGGGGAAAGCCATCGGGACGTTAAATTACATCAATACCTTGGTTGGAATGCTGGGAAGAAAGCTAACTCTCAAAACAGATATTAAGGAATTGGACAATCTCAAAGCTTTAATTGATTTTATTAACAGACTGGATAGTAAGCAAAGTGAGTTTATTGCTAGGTTTATTACAAGTATTAATGTCTTAGCTCGCAATAGGTTGATTGAAATTGCTTCTGGCGATTCTACGGCTGTCTCTACTCTAGTTGAGATTTTGTGTGCCAGCGATGATAGAGATATTAGTCAGGGGATTGTTATGGTTTTAGGAGAGGCTGCATCTAGACATATAGACGCGACAAAGGCTGTGATTCAACTACTGCAAAATACTCAGGATGAAATAATCGCTGAGGACACTATCTACTTTCTGAAAAAAATCTTCAAAAGTGATTTGCTCAAAGTAGTAATTGAAGCCTTAAAGGATTACATAGAAGAGGCAGAGGTTTATGAAATCATCTGGCACTGCGCTCAGAATATGCCCTATCCCGACTTTTATCAAGCTTGGCACCCGACGAGCATTCATTAGAGGAGGTAAGATTTAGCGATCGCCTGCTAATCCGGGTTGTTCGCTGCAAATTCAGAAACATTTGCGGTTGAAGGGAAAGGAAATAAGTTTGATGCATCCGATGGAGTTGTTGGATTGTGCGATTCGAGGAGTGAAGTTGGAGAAGTAATCAAGTTGATTCCGGTTGTTGTAGGGGCGGGTTTAGGGCAAATCAAGCGGAAATCACCGATAATGCCCTAATCAAAACCCGCCCTTTTCCGTTTGTGTTTGAGGGGTAATTTTGAATAAGTTACGTCTAGAGGGCAGGTTTTGTATTCAAGTGATCGTATATCCACAGGTTTTATCGCTAAACCCGCCCCTACACCCCTTACTCTTTCTCTTGTCGGAAATGCTGTTGAGCGCTATGAGGCTTACTACTATTCGATTTCATCATTTTGAATTGTCAATTTTGCATGGCTTGACGCCACCTATACCTACCGGTGTTGAAGATTTATATACAAAACATTACAAAGCTTAGTACAATAGCTTTATTCACAGGTAAGTATTTTTGCTCATCGCCATGATACCCACTCAATTTCCCTGGCTTACCACGATAGTCCTGCTCCCGCTCGTTGCTTCCCTAGCCATCCCCGTGCTGCCCGATAAAGAGGGCAAGCGCGTAAGATGGTATGCCTTGGGAGTAGGTATCGCCGACTTTGTATTGATGTGCTACGTCTTTTGGAAGCATTACGATGTGAGCAACGCCACATTTCAACTCACGGAGAGCTATGCTTGGGTGCCTCAGTTAGGTTTAAACTGGGCAGTTTCGGTTGATGGTTTGTCCGCCCCCCTCGTGCTTTTAGCCGGATTGGTGACGACACTTTCGATTTTTGCAGCATGGCAAGTGGATTACAAGCCTCGCCTCTTCTACTTCCTGATGCTGGTGCTGTATGCCGCACAGATAGGGGTGTTTGTCGCACAAGACGTGCTGCTGCTATTTATTGTATGGGAACTGGAATTGGTTCCTGTTTACCTGCTTGTTTCCATCTGGGGCGGAAAGAAACGTCGTTACGCCGCTACAAAATTCTTACTCTATACCGCAGCCGCTTCTATATTTATCCTCGTGGCAGCGTTGGGAATGGCCTTCTACGGCGACAATACCACCTTCGATATGGTCGAACTCGCCCTGAAGGATTACCCACTCGCTCTAGAATTACCACTCTATGCAGGATTGCTAATTGCCTTTGGTGTCAAACTGGCTATTTTCCCTATGCACACCTGGCTACCGGACGCGCATGGTGAAGCTTCCGCACCTGTATCGATGATTCTCGCTGGTGTACTTCTCAAGATGGGTGGATACGGATTAATTCGCCTAAATCTAGAACTTCTTCCCGATGCCCATGTTTACTTTGCACCGATTCTAGCGATTCTAGGCGTTATCAATATTATCTATGGTGCGTTTGCTTCCTTTGGTCAGACCAACATGAAGCGCCGCCTCGCCTATTCCTCCGTTTCTCACATGGGATTTGTGCTGCTGGGAATTGCCTCCTTTACCGAAGTTGGTATCAGTGGCGCATTATTGCAGATGATTTCTCACGGTTTAATTGCAGCCGTATTGTTCTTCCTCGCCGGTGTAACCTACGACCGCACCCACACATTGATGATGGACGAGATGGGTGGTATTGGTCAGGTAATGCCCAAAGTGTTTGCCCTATTTACAGCCGGTGCGATGGCTTCCTTAGCACTCCCCGGTATGAGCGGCTTTATCAGCGAACTCTCGGTCTTCGTAGGTGTGACTACTAGCGATATCTACAGTTCCAGCTTCCGTACTGTAACGGTGTTCCTGGCTGCAGTCGGACTTATCCTCACACCTATCTATCTGCTTTCTATGTTGCGACAGGTGTTTTACAACTCGGGTGCAGCACCGACATGTGACGTTGATGGTGGCAACTTGCAGAATCAAGGAAATCAGGAAGCGATGTGCTTTGGAACAAACTGCATCCTACCCGGTGAGGCTCAATATAGCGATGCTAGTCCGCGTGAAGTGTTTATCGCTGCCTGTTTTCTAGTCATGATTCTCGGTATCGGGTTCTATCCTAAACTCGCTACGCAGATGTATGACGTGAAGACAGTGGCCGTCAATACTCAAGTGCGTCAATCCTATACTCAAATCGCACAAACGAATCCTCAGATTTATGCGAATGGACTGCTGTTTCCTAGAGTGGCAGAATCTGAAGTAGCGCCAGTGTTGGGAATCGTTAAGTGATATCCTTCACCTTCAAGCCCACAATGATCATGAAGGCTCTCCCGTACTTGTGGTAATAACACAAGCTTATAGTCCAGCAACATCAAGTTTTTCAGCCTTCTTAATTAAATTTGTATCAAGGGCATTATGCCCCAGACATCCGGGAGAGCCTCTTGTATTGGACGCTACGTTACTTAGCCTCACCTACTCTCTTACTTAGGTGGGGCTTGTGCTTTGTCTTAAGATACCGACTTCCACTGTCCATGAAAACTATGAGGAATCACACTCGGCAACCCCAACCGGCAAACGGGTTCACCGTCTAAAGCCTCACTATCAAACACCAGCACTTCACTTGTATCCGAATTGCCGTCATACACAACCGTTAACACCCATCCCTGCTGAGGATTTAACGTATCAGTGGCGTACACAGGCTCAGAGGGATAGCAATTTTCACCCAAGTCAGCGACGGTTAATGTGTCCGTTTTAGCATTAAATCGAGCGATCGCGCCCAACAACTCTTGACCAATATCCACCCCCTCCCGAAATACCGAGAGATAGGTATCCGTCGAAACCTGCCCCACCACCTGCGGGGGAACTACAGGAAACTCACAAGCTTGCTCCAATAATTCTTGCCACTGCGTTACCTTCCCCGTCTGAGGATTTAAACGTGCCTGCCATAACGTACCCTTGGCTCGAGTGTGAGTTTCTCCCGTCGCTACTTCCTTTAAATACTGATTAGTTTGAAAATTGCGATAGCGCACCAAATCAACCACCACAGAACCATCAGTATCGACATAACCATTCCCAAAGTGCCACTGAAACCCCGGTTCAGTCTCACCCCGGCTCACTAACGTTAGCGTTTCGCGATCGCACACAATAACCTGAGTCCCCTGATTTCCTTGCCACTCCATCGCCTCACTAAAACTGCTCAAACCGAGCCCAGCCTTCAAAAGATTTACCCGCACAGGTGGCACAAAAAAAATCAAATATGGCCCGGCCATGACAAAATCATGCACCAGAGGCAATCCCTCCAGTGGCACCGAATTCTGTTGGATGATTTGACCCGTAGAATCACATTTGTATAACTTCAACGTGGCATTAAGTCCTGCCGCCACACCAAAGTTAAAAATCTCACCCGTCTTAGGATCGCGCTTAGGATGAGCTGAAAACGGTGCTCCCTCACCTAACTGATTCAAATTATCCCTTCCCCAAGTTTCCAGCGTCTGAAGGTTAAGAGCATGAGGGTTTCCCCCTTCCCATAAGGCTAAGAGTTTATCCGGTAATACCAGTACCGATGTATTCGCTGCATTCTTAACCGGTTTCCCCCAGCGCTGCCAAATTAGCCCTGGTGCGGTCATCCCATAATTGGGATACAAAAATTCATTGTTTTCGGCTTCGTCTTGGTAGCCAGAGGTTTGCACGTAGCGATAAACACCCGTAGCCCCGGCATCGGTAAAGTGTACGCCCAAAATCGCTCCATCCCCATCAAACCAGTGTCCAACGCGCACACCCCCTCGTTCTAGCCGTGCTGGGCCATTGCGGTACAGCCAACCCCGCAAACCTTGTGGAATTTTGCCCCAGAGCAGAGGTAGGGGGGTCGGGGGAAATTCTGGGGCGGGTTGGGCGATCGCATTTGCCCATGCTTTTTGAGTAGCAGGTTTAGCTGTTTTTATCATGCTGAGTGCCATTAATCGGCTTCAATTGTTATGGACTCTATATATGAACTTTTATTACAATTAATTAGATTTTAAACGACTCTCTATAGAGTGATGTCAACTCACTAAGCTAAAGCACATTTAATTGATATACTTTTTCAATCCATCTAGGGATGGCTGAGCGGTTCAAATCCTTATCGGTTCAGAGTTTTTAGTGATGCTCTTGTCTTAGCTGATCGACAAAACAATTTTTAGGGAGGAGTTTCCAACTCACCCACTTTTTTTAAATAGGGGGTGACACCCCCCACCCCATTCATGTTATATTGTGCTTAGTAGATGCACCCTGATAATAAAAAGAGTCACGTCAGTGGCTCTTTTTCCTTTTTGGGTGAGTTTGTAGTCAGGGCTGTAGCGCTGAAGCGCTTACTATGAACCTATCACCACTAACCGGGTAAACTCCTAGCTACTAGCAGACCCAGCCGTTTCTTGCTGGTTTTGAGAGCCTTGGGTGCCAAGCTGAATCAGCTCAACCTTGTAGCCATTGGGGTCTTCAACAAAGGCAATCACAGTGGAACCATGTTTCATCGGCCCCGGTTCGCGGACAACCTTTCCACCTTTGAGGCGAATTTGGGCACAAGTTTCATAAATATTATCCACACCCAGGGCAATGTGGCCATAGGCATCGCCTAAATCGTACTGATCTGTACCCCAGTTATGAGTGAGTTCGAGAACGGTATGCTCCGATTCATCGCCATAACCGACAAATGCCAGGGTAAATTCACCACTGGGATAGTCCTTTTTGCGGAGCAGCTTCATTCCCAGCACGTCACAGTAAAACTTGAGAGATTCATCCAAATCGCAAACCCGTAGCATTGTGTGTAGCATTCGCATGGGCTTTTTCTCCTTAAGGGGTTTCTTCTAGTGTTTATTGTAGAAAGACCGACGCTTTCTAATCGCTCAGTGAATTGAGGAGAAATCCCTACCCGAGAGTAAGGGTTGATACGTCGGGGATCGGTAGACATCCTTAAAGTTGTGGTTTGAAGCGGGAAGGACGACGTATCCTGTTGGCTGGAATGATTCGATTTTAGATGTTGGATTTAGATTTAAGTCCTAAACATCTGGGGGATTTAAATGTAACCGGCTCAACCATCATCCAAAATCGGCAATCTAACGTCCAAAATTGCTTGGAGGAGATGTATGGAATACAAGCCAGAAGCCGCAATTGAAGCCATTAATGCCCGAGAAATCTTAGATTCTCGTGGGCGGCCTACGGTAGAAGCGGAAGTTCTACTCGTTACGGGTGCAATGGGATTAGCTCAAGTGCCCAGTGGAGCATCAACCGGTACTTTTGAAGCTCATGAACTGCGGGATGATGACTCTCATCGTTATGGGGGCAAAGGTGTTCTTTATGCCGTGCGGAATATTCACGAAAAAATTACACCGGAACTCCTGGGGATGGATGCCCTCAACCAAGCGGCGGTTGACTACAAAATGCTCGATCGCGATGGTTCTCCCAATAAAAAGAATTTGGGTGCTAATGCTATCCTTGCTGTTTCACTAGCGACGGCTAAAGCGGCAGCCGATGACTTAGGGCTTCCTCTGTATCGTTATCTGGGTGGGCCTTTGTCTAATGTGCTACCTGTACCATTGATGAATGTGATTAATGGCGGGGCGCATGCAGCAAATAATGTCGATTTTCAGGAGTTCATGATTGTACCCGTGGGGGCTTCCACATTTCAGGATGCACTACGCTGGGGCGCTGAAGTGTTTGCCTCATTAGCCAAGGTGTTGAAGGATAAAAATTTGCTGACGGGAGTGGGGGATGAAGGGGGTTTTGCTCCAAACCTCGAATCCAATCAAGCGGCTTTAGAATTACTGGTGGCGGCAATTGAAACGGCGGGATATAAGCCAGGAGAAGAAATCGCGTTGGCTTTGGATGTGGCGGCTAGTGAGTTTTACAAAGACGGGCAGTATATCTATGAGGGAAGCTCTCACGCACCGACGGAGTTAATTGATTATCTGGCGAAGTTGGTGGATCAATATCCCATTGTTTCTATTGAAGATGGGTTGCATGAAGAAGATTGGGATAACTGGAAACTCTTGACGGAAAAGTTAGGCAATCGCACTCAGTTAGTGGGTGATGACTTGTTTGTGACGAACCCCATCCGCTTGAAGAAAGGGATTGAGTTGGGTGCAGGGAACTCGATTTTGATTAAGCTCAATCAAATCGGTTCGTTGACGGAAACTCTAGAAACGATCGATTTGGCGACTCGTAGTGGTTATCGTTCTGTGATTAGTCACCGTTCGGGTGAAACAGAAGATACGACGATCGCTGATTTGGCGGTGGCCACCCGTGCCGGTCAAATTAAAACCGGTTCGTTGTGTCGCAGTGAGCGTGTCGCTAAGTATAACCGATTGCTACGGATTGAGGATGAATTAGGCGATCGCGCAGTCTATGCGGGCACCATTGGGATGGGGCCGATATAAGAGTGAGTTTGAACGTTTACTTTCATCGTTTGTTGTACACGCCAGTGCATGAGCGTTTCTGACAACAATTGCATGAACCCCCCTCAATCTCTGTGAAATGGGCAGAGTTGGGGAGGGTTTTTTGTATTTTGGCAAGAAGTCGATTAATCTATTGCTCTGGGACTGAGAGAATTATTACAGTTTAGAAAGGCGCTACATTCAATAAAGATGGGGGTATGGTTTGAACCACAATCAGTCGTTCAAAATTCAAAGCGCTTACGGACGCATCTTTCGATGTGCCTAAGTGAAGAGTGCTGGCGTCTTGCGATGGAGGCGGCACCAATGGGATATCAGCATTAGAATCTAGACGCAAGTCAGATTGCAGGTTGATCCAATTGTGAATGGCTTTCCCTTTGCATGGGCGATACCTGTATTAGAATTTATTTCTCAAAACTTAGTTTTTAGAAGCAATACTACTAGAAATCGTGAAACCTAGAATCTTAATTGTTGAAGACGAAACGATTGTTGCGTTCAATATTCAAAGTAGGTTAGAAGGACTGGGGTATACCGTTGTTGCGATCGTCACTTCAGGAGAAGCGGCTCTAGAACAAGTTGCTATGGCTAGTCCTGATTTGGTTTTAATGGATATTAAACTCCGAGGGAAAGTGGATGGGATTACAGCCGCAGAACAAATTCGTCAACAATTCCAACTTCCGGTTGTATATCTAACGGCTTACACAGATGAGGAAACATTAAGTCGTGCTAAAGTCACGGAACCCTATGGCTATATTCTTAAGCCGTTCGAGGCCAGAGATTTAAATACAACCATTGAAATGGCGCTCTATAAACATCAGACAGAGCAGCAACTTCGGCAGCGAGAACAGTGGTTATCTACAACCCTCAAATCCATTGGTGATGCTGTCATTACCACGGATTCTCAAGGATTAATTACATTTATGAATCCGGTTGCAGAAGCCCTCACTCGTTGGAAACAGGAAGAGGTTTTAGGCCAAGAATTTAGTGAAATATTTATTGCCATTCACGAAAAAACCCGTTTAGCCATTGAAAATCCCGTTAAATTAGTACTCAATCAAGGAATCACTATTGGTTTAGAAAACCATACCCTCTTGATTACTAAAGATGGAACAGAAGTTCCTATTGATGATAGTGCAGCACCAATTAAAAACGATAACGGGAATATCTTGGGCGCTGTTTTAGTTTTTCACGATGTAACTGAACAGAAGCAGTTAAAAGCTTTTTTGGAACAAACTAATCGAGACTTAGAAACTCAAATTACAGAAATTATTTTTAAATTACGAGAAAAAAATGAACAACTACAAGCAGAAATTAATCAACGTAAACGATTAGAGGATGAACTACGATTGGCTTTAGAAAAAGAACGAGAACTCAGTGAATTAAAATCGCGTATTGTAGCGACTGTTTCCCATGAATATCGAACTCCTCTCACAACCATTTTAACCTCTGCTGAGCTTTTAGAACGTTATGATTCTCGATTCCCTCCAGAAAAGAAGCGAAGCCATTTTCAACGGATTCAATCCTCTGTGCAATATCTAGTGAAGCTGGTGGAAGATATGTTGTTGGTAAATCAGGTAGAAACAGGAAATTTAGAGTTTAATCCCGCTCCTTTAAATTTAGAATCTTTGATTCATGAATTATTAGACGAGTTTCAGTTAAGCGATACCAGTCAACCTGCGGTAAATTTAGGAATAATTGGAAATTTAGAAAATATCGTTTTAGATAAAAAACTTGTCAAACTAATTTTAAATAATTTACTCTCCAATGCTATCAAATTTTCTCCTAAAACTGCTGAAATCCAATTAGAAATCACTAGGAAATCACAGCAAGTGGTTTTTCGTTTATCTGATGGGGGAATGGGTATTCTTGTTGATGAACAAGCACAAATATTTAAACCTTTCTTTCGAGGAAGTAATATTGGAGTTATACCTGGTGTTGGGTTAGGGTTAGTGATTGTCAAAGAATGCGTAGAGCTACATCAAGGCGAGATTAGGGTAGAAAGTGAGGTAGATAAAGGAACGACCTTTACAATAACGTTACCTGTCTAGAAAATTGGTAAAAAACTCACGGATATCAACATTAAATCTAATTTTATAAAGACTTTGAATTTAACAGAAAATCTTTCCAATCATCTAACTCAAATTGTACGCGAACGCGACCCTTACCTGGCGTCGGCTGGGCATTTTTTTGTGCAACAATATATCCGCCAACAACTTGAACAGTGGGGAATTGTAGAAACCTATGAATTTGAGGTTAGAGGTAAAATTCATCAAAACCTGATTCTGAATTTACCCCCCCAATCTTCAGCCGAAAAAAATGATTTGCCGCCTATTTTAATCGGCGCTCACTATGATGCCGTACCCGGAACACCAGGCGCAGATGATAATGCTACAGGTGTTGCTGTATTGCTGGAATTAGCCAAAGCTGTGGCAGCAAAACCGTTAAGATATCCCGTGCGAATCGTTGCGTTTGATATGGAAGAATACGGTTTATTGGGAAGTAATCAGTATGCTGATGATTTGAAGCAACAACAGCAACCTTTACGTTTGATGCTCTCTTTAGAAATGCTAGGGTATTGTAATTCTAGTCCGGGTTCGCAACGCTATCCAGCTAAATTAGAATACTTTTATCCCGATCGTGGCAATTTTATTGCTTTGATTGGCAATTTATCCACAATTCCTGATTTAATTCATTTTAATCGTAACTTTCGCGCTACAGGAACGCCGAGCGAGTGGTTGCCGGTGCCGAATCGAGGAGTCATTGTTCCTCAAACACGATTGAGTGATCATTCTCCGTTTTGGGATCGAGGTTATCGGGCAATAATGGTGACAGATACGGCGTTTATGCGAAATCCTCACTATCATCAACCTAGTGATACTCTAGAAACGCTCGATTTAGAGTTTCTCACTGGGGTTTGCCGAGGGTTAGAGGCGGGACTGCGGCGTTTTTGATGCTCTTTAAATCAATGCATAAACTTTAGCTTCCCAAGGAAAAATGGGTTCTCTGCCGACTTGATTTCTAGGGACACTTCTATTTTGGGTGATTTCCCACCATTGCCGATCTGGGGATGAAGCCGGCCAGTTTTTTACAATATATTTGCCTCCATTGGGACTGCCATAATCTGAAAAATTAGCAACAACAATAATTAAATGATCGCCGCTTCCGCGCTGCCAAACGACAACTCGTTTTCCTTGATTAAAATCAACGTGAATAAATTGGGTATCATTGAGTAATAATGGCCTAGATATTTTCCGCCAGTGAATGAGTCTAGCAACGTAATTGAAAATATCTCGACGCCAAGGCTCATTCATCCGTTCATAATTCACCGGGTCAATTTGTTTATCTTGAACTTCAGCAGGGGATAAATCATGCTCGTCTGCAAATTCTTCTCCTGCTAAAATCATCGGAATTCCAACGGCTGTTAATAAGCAAACGAATGCTAATTTGATGAATTTTTCTTTATAAACAATGCCGTTATTTTGGAGATAGTTATAAAATCGTTCATTAGCATAGCCTTCCACATCATGAGAAGTAATATAATTAATCGCTTGAGAACCATCTTGAAAGCCTAAAAGTCGGCAGTCAATTAACTTGCGAACACTCCATTCAAAACTCGGCTCATCAGTGGCATTTTTTCCTAAGATAACTTGTCGGAGAATATGTTTAAATTTTTCGTTCCACAGTCCATCTAATCGATTTTGTTTAATTAATTTCAAAGGAACGCTCAATTCTTCACCTACTACTAAGAATCGATTATCTGTTCCTCCTCGTTTTTTCCACAGCGATCGCGCATAATCTTTGAATTCCTGTACAAAATCATAATTATTAATATTATTCACGCTATCCAGACGTAACCCATCAACACGGTAGTAATTCATCCAGTGAGCAATGTGCGCTTTCATATACTCCCGAGAAGGAACCAAGCGATCGCGTTTTCCTGTGATAGGATGATAACCTTCTACCACAGTATTGTACTTAAATAAATCCCCGCCAAATCCCTCTCTATTGGCTTGTTCGGGGTCGCCACTCCCCCATTTAACGTAAAAATTGGGAAAGTTAACATTGGTGTAGGGATTATTCCGAGAAAATGCCATCACTGCATCATAAAAAAAGCGCACTCCCTGTTGATGACAAGTCTTAATTAAATTGACTAAATCCGTCGATGCGGTTGGTACTGATTGAGAATTGGGCATTCCTAAATTAAAATCTGCGGCAAAATAATTAGCCGTTCCATACCCCCATTGCAAATTATCATCACTATCGGCTGGAGGGAGTAATTCTAAGGCATTAATTCCTAATTCTTCTAGATAAGCACGACCTTTTTCTAAGGCTTTAATCCGAGGAAAATCAGGAGCAATTGCCTCTTTTTTCAACAATGCCGTGACATCCTGAAAAGTACCTGTTCCTACAATCTTTTGTCCTTCCGTACCGATGCGAACCCAACGAGTGGGTAGTTCGTAAATGACTAATTGATTGTTAGGAGGTAACTGATTGAGGGGTGTATCATCGTTCCAATTGGCGGTAATACCGTCGGGGTCGCAAGGAATTAACTGGCCTTTTTGATATAACACCACACTCGCTGGTGTAGGTCTTTCCCGTGTTGCTCCCTCTGCCTCCTTGGGGGCTGGAGGAGAGATACGGCGATCGATTGTCCAAGCCGTAGGGTCTGTACAATAAAGAATGCGGGAACTGCCATGATAAGCATTGGTATCGCGGACTTTAAACCAGTAAAAATAAACCTGTCCATCCGTCAAATTGCACTCTTGAACAGGTACTTCCCATAAATCAGAAAATTGCTGAGATTGGTGTAGAGGAATTTCCCGAAAATTTTCAAAGGATTTGAGATTATTGGATGGCAATGTGCCGATATATAAAGCAGGTATCGGTTCTATTTTTCTGGGAAGCCAGAGGATAAAGTGAGTAATTTTACGGCTTAATAAATCAACAGACATGGAATCAATTCAAAATTCAAAATTAAATAATTTACCCGGAAATTGGCTTCCGGGCAAGAGGAGTTTGTTTATTTAAGGGTGATTTCTAATCACTAAGGCTTGATACAAGACTCCCCATAAACTACAGACACGAGCATTCAATGAAAATCTTTTCTCCTGACTCCTGACTCCTATTTTCAAGCTTAGATATCACTTATTGCTCTACCCAAACTGAAACTGAACCCCCATTGCAGCGAAATTCAGCCCAGCCATCACCATTGGTATGCACGGGTTCTTTAATATGTTCAGTCAGGTCATAAAATACAGTATTCGGCTTACCCACTTCCATCCATTTACTTCCTTCTGGGCCATCACTCATGAGTACTGCCATTGCCTTGGGATGTTCACTATCACCTAAACGAGTCCAGCCAATAGTATTAAAATGGTCGAAATAATCATACTGCGGCCCATAGGCAAAATGCTTGCGAGCATACAAGAACTTATCAAGTAACCATCGATGGCTATCTAACCAAATTTCATACCCTTTATCTTTATAATGCGCTCCATAATAATCACCATAAAACACACAAGGGTAGCCTTCTTGCCGCAGCAAAATAATCGCATAAGCCAGAGGTTTGAACCAAGATTCAACTACAGATTCCAGTGCTTGCAAAGGTTGGCTATCGTGGTTTTCTACAAATGTAACTGCTTTAGACGGTTGTTGCTGCATGAGTGTGTTGTTCAAAATGTAGCGCATATCATAATTTCCGCCACTCTTGCTGGCAACATGGAAATTGTAATGCAATGGCACATCAAACAGCGACATTTGTCCTTCAGTTGCGCTGAGATACCAATGTAATGCTTGGATGTTGGATGACCAGTATTCACCGACTGTGAAAACTTCTCGATGAGCATAGTTGCGGATATGCTTGAGCCAATCTACAAAAAACCAAGTTGGGATATGTTTAACTGCATCTAATCGAAAACCATCAACATTGGTTGTTTCCAGATACCATTCACTCCAATACTTCAATTCCCCTTGGACTTGGAGATTATCCATATCTAAATCACAACCGAGCAAAAAGTCGTAATTACCCTTTTCTAAATCAACAAATTGCTCGAAACTATTCCCCTCAAACAGATAAACAATCCCATCTCCAATATCACGAGCTAGCATATTGTGATTAACGCAATCAAATTGCCAATGATTCCACTTCATACTGGAGTGTTTATCACCTCGTCCAGGAAAAGTGAAGCGGGTATAAACTTCGATTTCTTGTGCGGGGCCGAGTGGATACGTCCGGTTATCTTTGGCAAAGGGTATAGCCATCACCCGTTCGGTTTCGTCTCCCCCATCTTTGTGGTTGAGTACAACGTCTGCATAGACTTGCAAACCGACCTGTTTCGCCGCTCTAATCGCTGCAAGATACTGTTCTTTTGTACCGTACTTTGTTCGTACTGAACCCTTTTGCTCAAACTCACCTAAATCAAATAGGTCATACACCCCATAACCGACATCAAATTGACCGCCTTGACCTTTATATGCCGGTGGCAACCATAATGCGGTAAAACCAGCTTGAGCGAGTTCACTTGCTCTATCTTGGACTTGCTTCCACAGCGTCCCATCATCTGGGATGTACCAGTGAAAGTATTGCATCATTGTGCCATTGATGTTTGCCATGCTCATTTCTCTTTGCTAGATGTTATGGGTGGTTACAAGAGAGTTGCCTACAATTCCAGAGGGAGCATGTCAGGTTTGCACGGACAGCCCCGCACTGCGTGCCGCTACGCTAACATCCCCCAGC
>CAZPRJ010000066.1:0-43777 GCA_964588805.1 uncultured Microcoleus sp.
CTAACCTGGTTTTTTAATTACTCCTTGGATTCGGAGAATGACAGAAGAGGGTTATACCAATTCACTAAAGGCTTGCTACAGATAATTTTCTTGTTCCCCTCTTGATAAGGGGGGTTAGGGGGGTCTAAATGTAGCCAATTAAAAGTGAAATGGTATTACTATCTAAAAGTTCGCTTGCTTCAAAACCTCCCCTGCCAACTCTACCTATGAGCCCGCAAAAACCTGACATCGGTTACATTGCCACCCCTTTTGAAGTAGTCAATGCAGCGCTTGCTTTAGCTAAGGTGAACGCAGATGATATTGTCTACGATCTAGGTAGTGGTGATGGACGCCTGGTAATTGCAGCCGCTCAACATCAAGGTGCCTGTGGCATTGGTATTGACATCGACCCCCAGCGTATCCAAGAAGCCGAGGAAAATGCTAAAAAAGCTGGGGTGAGCGATCGCGTAAAATTTCACCAACAAGACTTATTTAAAAGTAAATTTGGGGAAGCTACTGTCGTATTCCTTTATTTACTACCTCATCTCAATCTCAAATTGCGCCCAGAACTGTTTCGCCAACTCAAACCCGGAACCCGAATCGTGTCCCGTGATTTCGACATGGGTGAATGGAAACCAGAACAGGTTATACAAATCACCAATATTGAGGAAGAATCAACCTTATTTTATTGGGTGGTAAGTTGAGGTGCATTGAGAATAGGAGTCAGGAGTCAGGAGTCAGGAGTCAGGAGTCATATCAAATCCGTTTCAATACCCAGATTATCGTAGGGGCGGGTTTAGTCATCAACTTTGGGTAGTACTGATAACTTGGCATCAAAACCCGCCCTTACAGGTTATGTGGCCATTTAAGCGGATTTGATAGCAGGGGTCAGGGGAAAGAGATTTTCATCTTTTTACCAAGTTGTCCTACTTCTGATGCTTTTCAACTAACCGAGCAAAATTGTGCAATGCTTGTGCATACTGCTCCCCTGCTACCCACATCAAATCATTGTGTCCAGCCTCTTCAACCCATAGCGCCTGCTTCGGTTCGTTGGCCGCTGCCCAAAGTTGCTGTCCATGCCAAAAAGGAATCACTTCATCCGCTTTCCCGTGAATGACGAGTACTGGGCAGTTTACCTTTTGAATTTTGTCAATATTAGGGAATTTATCAAACGGCAAAATCGGGAACGGTATCACCACCCGAAACGCAGTGATAAAAGAGCTTTCCATAATTAAACCCGCCAAAGGTTGACGCGCAGCCAAATCCACTGCCGATCCTCCACCTACTGACCTTCCGTAAGCAATAATACGTCGTGCAGGTATTTGCAATTGTTCAATCAAATAATTGTAAGCTGTATCAATATCTCGATAAGCATGGCGTTCTGAAGGTGTGCCTTGGCTGGTGCCATACCCGCGATAGTCGTAGGCAAAAACGCTAAACCCAATCTCTTGCAGTCGTTGCAGCACAGGTTGGATATCTCCCAAATCTTCAGCATTCCCATGGGTATAGAGAATCGTGTATTCAGATGCCGGATTTGGCAGATAAACTGCTGAAAGCTGGATCTGATCGTCAGCCGTCAGCTTGAGAATAGCGCTACTATCCTCATAGCTAGAGGGTTGAGGTAAAAAAATCTTGCGATCCGCAAAGAAAAAAAGATACAGACACAAGCAAAGGTAAATGAAAATTAAGGAGCGTATCATTCGTTTCAGGGTAAATTCACCCCATAGCAGTTTTCTCAAAGTTTGTTTATCCATAAAGCTGCCAATGAAAATAACCCCCTGACTCCTAACCCCTGACCCCTGACCTCTATTTTCAGATTAGCTCTACCGTAATTCAAATCACCGTTTTGATTTATCCCAATCAGTTAGTTTATTCTTTAAACTCACACCGATTGGACGTTGTACACTTAGCTCTGCTGTGTAGTGAGGATGTGATATGTCTCTCGAATATCCTGAGGATTTAAAGTACTTAGAAACCCATGAGTACGTGAGGCTCGATGGGGAAATTGCCACCCTTGGTATTAGCGCCTATGCCATTGACCAATTGGGAGACATTGTGTTTCTAGAAATGCCAGAAATTGGTGATGCACTTACCAAGGGAGAAACCTTTGGTAGCGTTGAATCTGTAAAGGCCGTTGAGGATTTGTATGCTCCCATTTCAGGTACGGTGGTAGAACGCAACGAACCTCTAATTGATTCTCCGGAACTGATTGGAGATGACCCCTATGGCGAAGGGTGGTTAGTCAAGCTACGTATTAATGACGCCGATGAATTAGCTGATGCTTTAAGTGCCAACGAGTATCGAGAACAAGTCGAGGGTGAAGATTAGATCCTCTTAAGATTTTCTTAATATCCCTTAATGTCTGCTGAGAGCTATTTCTAGGGGGTTGTTACAAAATAATAAAGAGGTAGTGCTAGCACTTGACAATTGCCAAGCGCTCCTGTCCTTCATTGAGTTGGTTTCCTATGCCTAACTTGGATCTCACCCTGAACCCCACCGTCAAAGATGAGCCTGTGCTTAACTCTCAGCAGAATTTCTCTTTATCCGAGGGACTTGTGCCTACTGAGGCGTTTGCTCAACGACACATCGGACTCAGCGCTACCGATATCGAGCAAATGCTAGACGTTTTGGGGTTCTCGAATTTTGACGATCTCATTGACAAAGCAGTTCCCGCCCCCATCCGCCTTAACCGCAGCTTACAACTACCCCCAGGCATGAGCGAGTACACCGCCCTTGCCCAGCTTAAAGCAATTGCGGCCCAAAACCAAGTATTCCGGTCGTTCATCGGCATGGGGTATCACAACTGCATCACCCCGGCTGTCATTCAACGCAATATCTTAGAAAACCCAGGTTGGTACACCGCTTACACACCCTATCAAGCTGAAATTGCTCAAGGCCGTCTAGAAGCACTCCTCAATTTCCAGACGATGGTGATTGACTTGACGGGTTTAGATATTGCCAATGCGTCATTACTCGATGAAGGGACAGCCGCCGCCGAAGCCATGAGTATGAGTTATGGGTTGTGCAGAACCAAGGCTAATGCTTTCTTTGTCTCAGATACCTGCCATCCTCAAACAATTGAAGTCATCCAAACCCGTGCTCGACCTTTAGGTATTGATATCATCATTGGCGACCATCGTACTTTTAAATTTGAACAACCGGTTTTTGGTTTACTGCTGCAATATCCTGCTAGCGATGGCACAATTTACGACTATCGTAGGTTTATTGAAAAAGCTCATCAAACAGGTGCTCTTGTCACCGTTGCCGCCGACCTCCTAAGCCTTGCCCTGCTTACACCCCCTGGTGAATTTGGGGCAGATATTGCGGTAGGAAGCACTCAACGCTTCGGTGTTCCCCTGGGATATGGGGGGCCTCATGCTGCCTATTTTGCCACGCGAGAAGCCTATAAGCGCCAAGTTCCAGGGCGAATTGTGGGGGTGTCTAAAGATGTCCAAGGGAAGCCTGCACTGCGTTTAGCTTTGCAAACACGAGAACAACACATCCGCCGTGATAAAGCGACGAGTAATATTTGTACCGCGCAAGTACTGTTGGCAGTTATGGCCGGTATGTATGCGGTTTATCACGGGCCAGAGGGGATTAAACGCATTGCCCAGAGAGTGCATCAATTGACATTAATTCTAGCCGCCGGGTTGAAGCGACTAGGATACAGAATTGTCTCAGAATCGTTCTTTGATACGCTGCGGGTAGAATTGGGGATTCACAGCTTAGAAGAAATTTTTAATGCTGCCCAATCTCGGGGGATTAATCTGCGGATTTTTGATGCTAATACGGTGGGAATAAGTCTGGATGAAACCACCACTATTCAAGAATTGATTGACTTGTGGGAAATTTTTGCAGGTGTGGGAGTGCAAGGGTTGAATGAATTGCCCTTTGCAGTGGAAGATGTCACAAAAAAAATAACTATTGATTTTGATGCATCTTTTGCTCGCAAAAGTCCTTATTTAACCAATCCGGTGTTTAATCGCTATCACTCAGAAACCGAGTTATTACGGTATATGCATCGGCTACAGGCTAAGGATTTATCACTGACCACTTCGATGATTTCCTTGGGTTCCTGTACGATGAAATTGAATGCCACATCGGAGATGATACCGGTGAGTTGGCCAGAGTTTGGCCAGATTCATCCGTTTGTACCGCGATCGCAAACGGTAGGCTATCAAATTTTATTCGACCAACTGCAAGCTTGGTTAGCTGAAATTACAGGTTTTGCGGCCATTTCTCTGCAACCGAATGCCGGTTCTCAAGGGGAGTATGCTGGACTTCAGGTGATTCGACGCTACCACGAATACCGAGGTGAAGGACATCGCCACATTTGTCTGATTCCCGAGTCGGCACATGGAACTAATCCCGCGAGTGCGGTAATGTGCGGACTGAAAGTTGTGGCGGTGAGCTGTGATGAACAGGGTAATATTGACCTGGATGATTTGCGTATCAAAGCTCAAAAGCATAGTAACAATCTTGCCGCCTTGATGGTGACGTATCCCTCTACTCATGGTGTATTTGAGGAATCGATTCGAGATATCTGCGAGATTATCCATTCTCACGGTGGACAAGTTTATATGGATGGGGCGAATATGAACGCCCAAGTGGGATTGTGTCGGCCGGGGGATATTGGTGCAGATGTGTGTCACTTAAATTTGCATAAAACCTTCTGTATTCCTCACGGGGGTGGGGGGCCTGGGATGGGGCCGATTGGGGTAATGTCGCATTTGGTGCCATTTTTGCCCGGACATTCTGTTGTGGGGATGGGAAATGAACACGCTATTGGTGCGATTTCTGCCGCCGCTTGGGGGAGTGCCAGTATTCTGCCGATTTCTTGGATGTACATCGCCATGATGGGGGCTCAAGGGTTGACGGAGGCCACAAAGGTGGCGATTCTCAATGCCAACTATATTGCTCGTCGGTTAGAAGCTTATTATCCGGTGTTGTATAAGGGGAAATCGGGTTTAGTGGCGCATGAGTGTATTTTGGATTTGCGCCGATTTAAAAAAGCGGCGGGTATCGAAGTGGATGATATTGCCAAGCGTTTGATGGATTATGGATTTCATGCGCCAACGGTGTCTTGGCCGGTTCCGGGTACGATGATGGTGGAACCCACTGAAAGCGAGTCGAAGGAAGAATTAGACCGTTTTTGTGAGGCGATGATTGCTATTCGCCGCGAAATTGAGGAGATTGAGATGGGGAAGGTGGATGCTGAGGATAATGTTTTGAAGAATGCCCCCCATACGGCAGAATCGTTGATGAGTGCCCAATGGCATCATCCCTATACTCGTGAACAGGCCGCTTATCCCGCACCTTGGACAAGGGAACATAAGTTTTGGCCGACGGTGGGACGGATTGATAATGCGTTTGGCGATCGCAATTTAGTATGCTCTTGTGTAGGCATGGAGGCGTATACACAAGGCTAATTTGCTGCATAGAAATAAGGTGTCAAGCCATCTAGACGGTATAATCACATCGCCTACACTCGAAGAGTAATATTAGTCATAGTCTTTTAACCGGAAAAATGACAACTCACTTTATTACCGCAGAAATTGACCTCCAGGAAACCCCTGTACAGCTACAGCAAGCCATTGAGGCAGAATTGCAAAAACGAGGAGAACCCTTGCGCTGGGCAGTGACTAGTGTGGATAGCGATCGCCAAAAAGCCCAAGTCGAAGCCATTGTCACCACCGAATCTGACTCAGAATCGTAGCAGAGTACTAGGGCGTGTTTTCAAACTCTTCTCTCTCCCCCAGCCTCCACGAAAATAAGGCTTAGTCCTGACTCTTTTCCCCTAAAAGGGGAGAATCACGGGGGTGGGGGAGAATCTTCTCAAAGTCCCCGTTCAATCAAAAGCGCACCATCCTCACCTCTCGAATTTAAAATCTACAATCCCATGTCTCAACGTCCTTACACCGTTGTTTTAATTGTGCCTACGGGAGTTGGGGCTGCAATCGGTGGCTATGCGGGGGATGCCCTGCCTGTCGCTAGAGCAATCGCGCAAGTTTGCGATCGCCTAATTACTCACCCCAATGTCCTCAATGGGGCGCAATTGTACTGGAACTTGCCCAACGTTCTTTATGTAGAAGGCTACAGTCTTGACAAATTTGCCGCTAAATGCTGGGGATTGCGACCTGTACATCAAAACCGAGTCGGATTAATCCTCGACCAAGGTATTGAACCGGAATTGCGCTGGCGACACCTGCAAGTGGCAGATGCAGCTAGGGCAACCCTAGGACTGAGCCTGACAGACTATGTAGTGACAGATGCCCCCTTAAACGTGGAACTACGAACGGCGGCATCGGGAGCGAGTTGGGGAACTATTGGTAATCCCGATAGTTTGCTCCGAGCGGCAGAGAAACTGATTGGGCAGGCTAAAGCAGAGGCGATCGCTGTTGTTGCTCGTTTCCCTGATGACCCCGGTAGTGAAGCCTTACAAGCCTACCGTCATGGGCAAGGTGTAGACCCCCTATCCGGTGCAGAAGCCGTGATTAGTCACCTCATCGTCCGCACCTTTCAAGTTCCCTGTGCCCATGCTCCCGCTCTCATGCCCTTACCCCTCGATCCCAACTTATCCCCTCGTTCGGCGGCGGAGGAATTGGGTTATACCTTCTTACCCTGTGTACTTGTGGGGTTGAGTCGCGCCCCTCAGTTGGTGAGCGGGGGAGCAGGGGTGCGGGGGGGCAGGGGTGCGGGGGGGCAGGAGCATCTTCTAGGTTTTAATTCCTCATCTTTAATCCCGACACAAAACGTTACATTTCTACCGGGGGATATCTGCGCGTCAGATGTGGATGCGGTGGTGATTCCAGCAACGGCCTGTGGGAGTAGTGCTGTACTGAGTTTAAGCAGCCAGTCTCACACCCAAATTATTGCTGTAGAGGAAAATCAAACTTCGATGCAAGTTTCCCCAGAACATTTAGGGATCGAAGCAATCAGAGTAAACTCGTATTTAGAGGCACTCGGACTTCTCGTTGCTCATCGAGCGGGGATTAGCCCTGAGGCTCTCAAGCCCTCCTTATCTTCTTTGCATTGCTTGTCGATTCGTGGCCAATCAGCTTCCCAATCAACCTGAATTAGAACCCCTGACCCGTACTCAAGTGTTAATTGCAATGGGTTTAACTGCCATTGTGTTGATGTTTGTGGCTAAACTGTGGCTACACTTTGGCTCAGTGACTCTCCTGCCGTTGCGGGGTACGGCAGAGGCATTACTCCTAGGATTAGGTCTTGCCGTAGGAATTACCGCCTTAAGTAGCCTGGTTTATCGTCTTTGGCCAGCTTATCGCCACAGTGCTGATTTTTACCTGGAATTAGTATTGAAACCCTTGGTCTTACCCGACCTAATTTGGTTGGGGCTGTTGCCAGGGATGAGTGAAGAGTTGTTATTTCGGGGCGTTATGTTGCCCGCCGTTGGGTTAAATGCTATCGGATTACTCGCATCGAGCCTACTTTTTGGCGTCTTACACTTGAGCGGACGGCAACAATGGCCTTATGTAGTTTGGGCAACGGTTGTCGGGCTACTGTTAGGATTTAGCGCCCTAGCAACAGGAAATTTACTTGTACCGATTGTGGCTCACATTGTTACCAATTGGCTTTCGAGCTATTTGTGGAAACTACAACAAAAACAAGCTGAAGCTTAGCTGGACTTTATCCGTTTTCCCAAACCGTGATAAGCTGTCCCGCATTTAACTCGCAAGCTAGTAAGCACTAGATTTCGTGTGGGATGGGCATCTTGCCCGTCCAGATTATGCAAATTAGATGCACATCAGCTTATTCTGAAGACGGCATCTGTTGAAATTGTCATCCCTTTAGCTGCCCAGTTCTGCCAAAGTAAACAGCTACTGTTACGATGTAGCCATCATCTGGCGCAAAGGCAGGGGACGATACCATGCAGACAGGGGCTTCCACCACTTGGAATGTCGGAGATGTCATCCTCGATCTATATAAAGTGACCGATATTCTGGGAGAAGGTGGGTTTGGCACTGTTTACAAGGTGCGACATCAGGGGTGGAATCTTGACCTAGCGGTGAAAAGCCCGAAGCCGGAAATTGTAGCAGCAGCAGGGGGTGTGGAGAGTATGGGCTTGAATCTATCGGGTTATTTTCATGCCCAAGGAGAAGATGGTGAGAGAAATTTAATTTACCAAGTGACTGATGATACTTTGCACAGGAAAGTGGCTAGTATTTTGGTATCAGTGACTTGACGACTATCAATTGCTCTATGTCATGATATTTGCTAGAGCAGTCAGCTATGAGGATTAATGCAACGGGACGAGGCACTGACAATTCTAAGTACAGCTCGCCAGAAAAGGGGTACGGAAATCAGACCGCGATCGCCAAATCAGATTGGGTAAGTTCGCACTTTGCCATGACCTTTGCCACTGACTTGCTGCTCCAATTAAACGGATGAGCGATCGCGTTCCATTCACGAATGAATGCCGCCAAGCGTTCCGCCAGGACTTTTTTGTCGGCAAAATCGGCAATTCGTAAGCGTTTACGTTGCAGGATACTAAACCACTGTTCAACTTGATTCATCCAGGAGCGCTGAGATGCGTCCCCTCATGAGTTTCTCTAGTGGTTCAACAGTATAGTTAACCCTATCATCTCTGCTCCCCTGATTTCCGTACCCCTTTTCTGGCGAGCTGTACTAAGTAGACATCAGAAGGAGATTATGAGCTTGGGAATCAAATCCCTGGCGATTTTTGGTTCAGTGGCACGGAACGAAGCAAGGCAAGACAGTGATGTAGATTTGTTGGTGCAGTTTGAGGAGGGAAAGCCTGTAGGGTTGTTTGAGTTAGTAACAATCAAGCAACACCTGGAGAGACTTTTGGGATGCGAAGTGGATTTGGTGACGCCGAAATATCTGAAGCCTCGGATGCGCGATCGCATTTTCGCCGATGCTGTATCTGCTTTTCCACTGAGAGACTGGAAAGTTGGTATCAAGGATATTGAGGCTATGCCACCTCGAAGCTGGAAAGAGCGGATTGAGGATATTCTGGATGCGATCGCCAAAATTGAACGTTACAGTGCAGGCATAACCTTCGAGGAGTTTGAAGCCGATGAATTGAGGGTGGACGCCGTGATTCGCAACCTCACAATTATCAGTGAAGCTGCTCGCTACACACCACCTGAAGTGGAAGCTGCCTATCCTGAGATTGCTTGGATTCAAATGCGGGGTATTCGTAATAACGTTACTACAAAATTTAATGTAGATATTGGATGATTTACTCTTGTAGTCAATAGAAGCCGTGAACTAATTACTTCATTGTGAAGTACGTATTGCCTTAAATCCTTGGAGCATGAGAACTAAGATAAATGCTTCAATAAAAATCCCAAAAATCTCTCCAAAAATTTTTCCAAAACTAAGGGAATTTCCTTGCTGTAATATCTCGAAAAATGAGGAAAAGTTATCACCGAGTTCATAGAGGATGACGGCAGTTATTAAGGCAATCATTGACTTCCGTTTTACTAAAGAACCAAGCCACAGAAAAATCACACCGGAGATGAGTAAAAAAATCATACCGATCATTGGACTAGGAACAGCCATTTTTACCCCTGATAGAAGCATTATGAAACCCAAAGATCCAATTATTAATTGCCCTCCTCCTATGAAAAATATAACTCCGTAAGCAAAAATTAAGGAATTTAGATTAGCCTCAGGTAGTGGTTCTCCATTTAAAGTTACCTGAATTTCCGAAGCATCATAAAGATGAAAAAGCCTTGTTACTAATCTTAGCTTCAAAATAGAGCCGTCTTCTAGGTAAAATTCTCGTCCTTCTTTAAGTAATTTTTTTGTAGCAATTGTTCCAATTTCATTTCCATCTAGACGAACTGATACATCTTTCCAACTATCTTTCCACGTACCTTTTGTTAAGATTTCCAGCCTTAACGGTCCTCCCTTCGTCAAGGCATATTTTCTTGTAGGCATGTCTTTATCTCCTTTACGTTGAGTGTTCTAACCTGAAAATAGAGGCTGCAACGACGCAAATCCGTCGAGACTGAGAACTATTTTCATTTTTTTCGTTGTGGGCAATCGCCCGTGGGGGACTGTCTTGAAAATAGGGAACAGGGAATGGGGAATGGGGAATAGGGGAAGAAAAATTTTCATCCTTCGTTGTGATCTCTCATCTCAGGGTGCCTGATTTTCACTGCCTGTCCCTTCATCTCTCTGACGAAGTCTGACTTATGCAGTTTGATACCAAAAAAGCATTACTCTCGTCGAATCGTTCATTTTTCTTAATATTTGCTGCTTGAAACCTTGCTTGTTTAAGGATTCCAGGACTTACTGGGAAAAACTCAATAGCCATACCGCTGTATTCATTCATGGATTGATGGCTACAATCTAGGCATTATTTGACATAGAGACAGAGGACACTATGCAGTTAGTGCCTAACAGCTGGCAGATTGGAGATGTCATCTTAGATTTATATAAAGTTACAAACTTCCTCGGAGAGGGGGGGTTCGGAAAAGTATATAAGGTGCGACACAAAGGCTGGAATATCGACCTAGCTGTTAAAAGTCCCAAGCCGGAAATTGTTTCCGCCAAGGGCGGTGTTGAGAACTTTGAGCGCGAGGCAGAAACTTGGGTAAACCTGGGACTACATCCTCATATTGTTAGCTGTTACTATGTGCGACGCATTGAAAGCAGCCCTTTGGTGTTTGCCGAATATGTGGCAGGCGGCAGTCTGTGTGATTGGATTGAGGAGCGCAAACTCTATGAGGGTGGGACAAATGCATCTTTACCACGCATCCTTGATATTGCCATTCAGTTTGCCTGGGGGCTGCACTATGCACACGAGCAAGGGTTGATTCACCAAGATGTGAAACCCGAAAACGCGATGCTGACACCTGAGGGCGCAGTCAAGGTTACGGATTTCGGTCTAGCTAATGCACAGACTAGGGCATCTATCCTCGATCCCCTTCCTTACCAAGGAGGGGAGCTACAGGGAAATTCCCCCCTTTTTAAGGGGGGCAAAGGGGGATCTCCGGACGGAACCCTGATGGCTGAAGCTGGTGGGATGACGCCAGCTTATTGCTCACCAGAACAGGCAAAGGGTGAAACCCTGACGCGACGCACTGATTTGTGGAGTTGGGCATTGTCTGTCCTTGAGATGTTCCAAGGAGAGCGAACCTGGCAAATCGGCACTATCGCTGCTCAGGTACTGAAAAATTATCTGGAGACAGGGACACAAGACTCTCAGTTGCCCCAGATGCCTAGGTCGATGGCTCAGTTGCTACAGCGCTGTTTTCGGGAGAACCCATATGAACGCCCCCGCACTATGCTGGAAGTCACCAGGGAACTACAAGCAATTTACCAGCAGGAGATAAGGGAAGCTTACCCGCGTACAGAAACCAAGGCAGGCAAAGACATAGCCGACAGTCTCAACAACCGGGCAGTATCGTTGCTGGACTTAGGCAGACAGGACGAGGCATTACAACTGTGGGAGCAGGCGCTCTCATTTCAGTCCCAACATCCTGAATCAACTTACAACCGAGGTTTGATATTGTGGCGAACCGCCAAGATAACTGATGAGACTCTCCTGAGGGAGATGGAGGAGGTACGGAAGTCACCCGCAGGCAATTGGGTTGTTGACTACCTTCTGGGTTGGGTGCATTTAGAGCGCGATGATTGCGAGGCGGCAATTAATACTATCTCAGGCATTCAGGGAGCAGGTGCCCAGCAAGAGGAAGTTCAAGCTGCACTGGCGACAGCTCAAGAGCGCTTGCCTAACTCAAAACGGCTATTGCGTAACTTTGAAGGGCAAGCGTGGGGGATGAACTCAGTTGGCTTGAGTGCAGATAGCCGCTTTGCCCTGTCTGGAAGCTGGAAAAGTATAGTAAAGCTGTGGGATGTGACTACAGGTTGCTGCCTGCGTACTTTTGAAGGACACACAGGAAGTGTAACCTCAGTTTGCCTGAGTGCAGATAGCCAACTTGCCCTGTCCGGAAGCGAGGACAACACCCTGAAGCTGTGGGAAGTAGCCACCAGTCGCTGTCTGCGTACCTTCAAAGGACACGCAGATGAGGTAACTTCAGTGTGTTTGAGTGCAGGTAGCCGCTTCGCTTTGTCTGGGAGTGATGACAAAACTCTAAAGCTGTGGGAGGTGGATAGGGGTCGCTGTCTGCGCACCTTTAAAGAACACAAAGATGAAGTGACCTCAGTTTGTTTGAGTACAGACGGCCGATTTGTCTTGTCCGGGAGCAGGGACAAAACTCTAAAGCTGTGGGAGGTAGATACAGGTTGCTGTCTGTGTACTTTTGAAGGACACACGTCTTTGGTCACCTCAGTTTGTTTGAGTGTAGATAGCCGTTTTGCCCTATCTGGGAGCAGTGATAAAACGCTGAAGTTGTGGGAAGTAGCCACAGGTTGTTGCCTGCTTAGCTTTGAAGGACACAAAGACGAAGTGACCTCAGTGTGTTTGAGTACAGACAGCCGATTTGCCTTGTCTGCTAGTAGGGACAAAACTCTAAAGTTGTGGGAGGTGGATACGGGTCGCTGTCTGCGAACCTTTGAAGGACATAGCTCCTTGGTCACCTCAGCTGGCTTGAGCGCGGATAGCCAATTCGCCCTGTCGTCCGAGATTGATGATAACCCCCTTAAGCTGTGGGCAGTTAATTGCTCGACAACTCCTTATTTAGCGCCGATGATGTTGTCGCGAGTTCTGGCAACTGAAACCGTCCTCTCGATCAATCAGACTTACGAGCGGGAATTGGCACAAGCACAAGCAGCTCTGGATATGGGCGACTATGTGGCGGCTGCTCGACACATCCGGAAAGCGCGATCGCAACCGGGATACAGCCGCAGCGCAGAGGCGGTAAACACCTGGATGAGGCTTTATGTCTGCCTGCCCCGCAAAGCCTTGAGCAGCAGTTGGGAAACTGCCACATTTACAGGACACACATCTTGGATTTTTTCAGTTTATGTAAGTGCAGACAGCCGATTAGCTCTCTCTGGAAGTGGAGACAAAACAGTAAAGCTGTGGGAAGTAGCCACGGGATGCTGTCTGCATACCTTTGCAGGACACAAAGATGAGGTAATCTCGGTCTGTTTGAGTGCAGATAATCAATTCGTTCTGTCCGGGAGCAGGGACAATACAGTAAAGCTGTGGGAAGTAACTACAGGGAACTGTCTGCGTACCTTTAAGGGTCACAGAGGACAAGGAGCAAAGGTAACCTCAGTCTGTTTCAGTAGGGACAGCCGATTCGCCCTGGCTGGGAGTCATCTCAAAGCTCTGATGCTAAAGGTGGGTGAGATAGCTACGTCTCGCTATCTTCGTTCCTTGAGAGGACATACAGATGAGGTAACCTCAATTTGTCTGAGTCCAGACAGCCGATTTGCCTTGTCCGGGAGCCGCGATCAAACTCTCAAACTATGGGAACTGTCTACTGGTCGTTGCCTACGTACCTTTAAAGGGCATACAGATGATGTGACTTCAGTTGGTTTGAGTGCGGACAACCGAGTTGCCCTATCCGGAAGCCGTGACAAAACTCTAAAGCTGTGGGAGGTGTCCACGGGACGCTGTCTGCGTACCTTTGAGGGACACATGGGAGCAGTGTCCTCAGTCTGCCTCAGCCTAGACGATCGCTATGCCCTCTCCGGAAGTTGGGACAAAACAGTAAAGCTGTGGGAGGTGTCCACAGGTCGCTGCTTGCGTAGTTTTGAGGGCTACACACAAGGAGTAACTTCAGTCTGCCTAAGCCAAGATGGTCGCTATGCCATGTCCGGGAGTCTTGACGGAACGCTTAAGCTGTGGGTCTTGGACTGGGAACTGGAAGACCAACCGCCTGCTGACTGGGATGAAGGAGCGCGACCTTACCTGAAAACGTTTCTAACTCAACACACGCCCTACAATACCCCTTGGTGGCGGTTCGGCGCTCCAGCAATCGATCGCTGTGGCACCCCTACTTGGACTGAACAAGATTTCCAAAACTTACTCTACACCCTCGGTTGTGCGGGTTACGGCTGGCTGCGCCCTGAAGGAGTTCGCAAGCAATTAGAAGCAATGGCAGGAATTGAGTCAAAATCACCCCTCAAGGCAGAGGAGGAGATGGGGAGAGGGGGAGAGGGGGAGATAGGGAAAAAAAAAGAAGAATTGATAAACGAGCAATTAAAGGAACAGTCCTCTCTCGAACCTTCCTCAGTCTCCTCACTCATCAATCAGAATCCCCTAATCCAAAATCCTCAGATGTCGGCAAACGTCAAACTCACTGTCATCGAAGGCAGCCTCAAAGGACAGGAATTTGTCTTCGATTCTCGCACCACTTGCATCATCGGTCGCGCCCATGACTGCAACCCCCAGTTACCCAGTGATAAAGACCACCAAAACATCTCCCGGTATCACTGCCTACTAGACATTAATCCCCCCAGCGTTCGAGTGCGTGACCTCGGCAGTCTCCAAGGTACCTACGTCAACGGTCAAAGTATCGGACAGCGCCAACTCGGTCAAACTCCCGAAGAAGGTGCTCAACTTAATTTCCCAGAGCACGACCTGAACAATGGAGACAAAATCAAGCTAGGTAATACGGTGTTCCAAGTCACCATTAAGGGAGCAAGCAAAGCTGAGTCAACCCAACCGCTACCCCTACCTGTCACAGGTGCTGCTACCCCGACAAAACCCTTGCCGAGTGGGCAGTACCTCGTACCACAAGTCAACATAGATGACCCGAATCTCCCCACCCTTCAGGGCTACACCACTCTGAGATTGTTAGGTAGGGGAGGATTTGGTGCTGTTTATTTAGCTCGTCATAACCAAACTAAAGAGTCGGTAGCGCTTAAAATAATGTTGCCCAAAGTCGCTACCAAGCCGTGGGCGCTAGAAATGTTTCTCCGCGAAACAGAGAATACTAAAGCCTTGCAGCATCCCAATGTTGTTCAGCTGAGGGATTATGGTTACGCTGATGATACCTTCTTCTTTACGTTGGACTATTGTGACGGCGGCAGCGTGGCTGACTTAATGCAACAACGGGGTGGGCGATTGTCCATTGAGGAAGCCGTGCCAATTATCCTCCAAGCCTTAGACGGTCTGCACTACGCTCACAACGCCGAGATTCCCTACGTCAAACGCGCCGATGGTAGGCTAGACAAAGGACGGGGTTTGGTACACCGCGACCTTAAACCTGCGAACATCTTCCTCACCAATGTCAGTGGCACCCGCGTCGCCAAAGTCGGTGACTATGGCTTAGCCAAAGCCTTTGATCTAGCTGGTTTAAGCGGTCTTTCCATGAGCGGCACTACTGGAGGCACACCCCATTTTATGCCCCGGCAGCAGGTGCTTAATTTCAAATATGCCAAGCCAGAGGTAGACATTTGGGCAACAGCAGCTTCTCTCTACAATATGCTAACTGGCACTTACCCCCGTGACTTCGCCGACAAAGACCCATTTGCAGCAGTATTGCAAACTAATCCAGTACCTATTAGCCAGCGAGATAGCTCAATTCCGAAACCACTAGCAGAACTAATCGACCTAGCACTGGTTGATAACCCGGAAATCCACTTCAAAAATGCTGCTGCCTTCAAACGGGCGCTGGAAAGTGTGGTGTGATGAGAGCTAATTATAGAACAGACATTTGTGTGTTATATCAAATCCGTTTGAATAACCAGATGATCGTAGGGGCGGGTTTAGGGATTAACTTTGGGCAGTACCGACAATTTGACATCAAAACCCGCCCTTACAGGTTTTATGGTCATTTAACCGGATTTGATATTAAAGAGGTGGGTGAAAATAAACGCAACATGGGCAGGGCGGGTTTTGAACATGAGAAACTGGTTCTTGTCAGGCGTTATCGCTAAACCCGCCCCTACGAATTTATCCTATTTTTTTACGCCTACCTGCGTTACCATTTTTACTTGAAGGCGGTACCTTATACTTCGCGAACGCACTCTACACACTTGAGACTTCTTGCATAAGTGGTATACCACTTAGAGATATATATAATAGCTACCTAGCGAAAACTGATACAACGTTGTAAGCAAAGTTCCTTAGGTCAGGAGGCGCACAGCAGCTAATGAGTACAAATTTCAACTCGAACTACTCCTATCAAGTTGGGGGTTGCTTACCTCCTGATGCAAGTACCTACGTAATGCGGCAAGCTGACCAAAACCTGTATGAGGGATTGAAGGCAGGTGAATTCTGTTACATCCTCAATTCCCGACAGATGGGCAAATCTAGCTTGCGGATACGAACTATGCAACGGTTACAGGCGGAGGGGATTGTTTGTGTTGGAGTTGACCTGACTGCGATTGGCAGCAAAACGATCACATCAGAGCAGTGGTATGCTGGACTCATTTACATCATCGCTAGTAGTTTGGAGCTACAGGATTTCGATTTAGATAGCTGGTGGACTGACCGCAATTTACTATCTTCTGTTCAGCTATTTAGCCAGTTTCTGGAAGAAGTATTGCTCAAATCAATTCCACAAAATATTGTCATTTTTTTAGATGAAATTGATACGGTTCTCCAGCTAAATTTTAGAAATGAGTTTTTTGCGGCTATTCAAGCTTGCTATAACAAACGTGCCCAAATAGCCGACTATAAACGCCTTACCTTCGCCTTATTGGGGGTAGCAACCCCTACGGATTTAATTGCCGACAAAAACCGTACTCCTTTTAACATTGGTCGAGCCATCCGACTAACAGGTTTTCAATTACAAGAGGCTCAGCCTTTAGCTCAAGGACTAGTCGGAAAATTCAGTAACACTCGAGCTGTGTTGGAAAGAGTGTTGGCATGGACAGGAGGCCAACCCTTTTTGAGCCAAAAGCTTTGCCAGTTACTCGTAAAATCTCCGATTCCTCCACAATTTAAGGATGAAGTAGCGTGGGTGGATGAGGTGGTGCGATCGCAAATCATCGAAAACTGGGAATCTCAAGACGAACCCGAACATCTCAGAACAATACGCGATCGCATTCTCAAGAATGAGCAGCGTGCAGTTGGGTTACTAAAACTCTATCAGCAAATTTTGACTCTCCCAACTTTGCTACCCTCTCCCAATAAGGGAAGCTTAGAAGGATTAACCGCAGATGACAGTTCTGAACAGATGGAATTACGTCTATCAGGGTTAGTTGTTGAGCAGCAAGGTAAGTTAAAAGTCTATAACCGTATTTATGAATTAGTTTTTAATCCAGCTTGGATTGATAAAACACTACAAAAAATCAAGCCGAATAAAGATAAAGAATCTAGTATTTTATTAATTATTAAAGATAATCAAGGACGTAGAGAATTTTCCCTAGAAAAAGAACAATATTCCCTTGGTAGAGACCCCAATTGTGATATCCACATTTTCTCAGAGTTTATCTCGCGCAGACACGCCCTATTGGTGCGATATCAGAGGGAAGACGGTAGTCCTTATTATCAGATTATTGATGGCAATGGTAAAGGTAAGCGCAGTGCCAACGGACTTTGGATTAATGGTTACAAGCTTCAATGTCACAATCTCCAAGATGAGGATGAAATTGTATTTGGTTCAGATGTAGGTGCCAAGTATTACCTAATAGAGAATTCTCCACCTTGCCTGTCCACTAGTTTTAATAACGATTCCACTCACTCTGCAAACAACGAATCAGAGCTTTTTCTCCGATTGGAACTGGGTATATAGCCTGATTACTAATTACTAACATATACATATTCAGCAAAGTCTTTTGTGATTAACGCTCTTATGTCAGCCTTCAGGTTACAGAGTCTGTACTCACCTAGAATGACACAAGAGCGATATATTCCTAAGAATTACCGTGAGAGCATATCACCAACATTAAATAAAAAGAGGCGATTGGAACTCATCTCAGGCATACCCAAAACCCCAGTATCTGGGCGAACACCGAGATCGGCAAATTGTTTGAATCCACGCAATACCTCCGTTACCTGGCCGGATGGGGAAATCTTCAACAAACGGCCTCCCATCCAATCGCTGGCAAAGTAGGAATCACCCAATTTCACAATCCCATCAAAGTTAGCGATAGGTTTTCCATCTCCTAAGGGTGTAATGGCTTTGGTTCGTAGATTGATCTTTTTGACAGTACCAAGACGGCTAGTTTCAAAGGTTTCTCGGTTTGTCATCGGCCCCCAAGTAGCGACGATGAGATTGTTTCCATCCACCCAGAGTCCATTGGGGTACTCTAATTCCGGAGACTCTACAAAGATTTCCGGAGTGCTTCTCCCCTTGGCTAGGCGATAAATGCGATCGGTGAAGGTGTCTGAAATATATAAATCTCCATTGGGTGCAGCCGCTACATCGTTAATAAACTCACTTCCCCTGAGGGGAATTTTGCGTAAAATCTGCGCCTTGGCGATGTCAATCTCGACCAATCCCCCCCTATCACCCACATACAGCCGTCCGTCAACCGCCGCCATACCAGTGGGCGCATCAAGTCCATCTACCCATTTGGCTTTGATGACGTTGCCGTTCTCATCAAAACGGGTAATCCATCCATTGCCATCTCGCTCTAAAGATAACCCACCGCCCAAACTGCTGACAAACCAGGATTGAGCAGGAGCATACCAGTACGCATTCTCCGGTGCATCTAAAGCTTGCTGCTGTTCATCAACTTGTGCCAGTGCCATGGTTGAAAAGGCGATGTGTGCCACCACAATCATGATCACAAGGATGGCATTCCGCATCCAAATCATCCCCGAACGAGAACTGCTGAACAAAATCATTTGTCTTTCTCCCAGTGAGGAACGTGGATATTGATGTAGTTTAATCAAGCCACTAAGTAGTCACACAAAATAATTTTTATACTGACTATTGAGTTCTATTTACTATTGCCGCTCCCCTGCTCCCTAGCGCCCCCGCTACTCTAACAAGCCAATTAAATGCTTGACAACTTATCTGCGGCAAGCTGCGCTAATGCCTGCGGTAAGATGCGATGTTCTTGGAGTTGAATCCGCGCATGGAGGGTTTCGGGTGTATCATCCGGCAACACGGGGACAGCCGCTTGTACTAAAATCCTGCCGCTATCGACTTCCGGGCATACAAGATGCACCGTACATCCTGTAATTTTGACCCCCGCTTCTAGGGCTTGTTCTACAGCACGCACTCCCTTGAAACTGGGTAATAAACTAGGATGAATGTTAATAATTTTGTTGGGGAAAGCGTCAATGAGAACGGAGGTAACAATACGCATCCAACCCGCCATCACCACCCAATCGACTCCATACTGTTGCAATATTTCAACGATGGCACTATCTAAATCTTCGCGGTGTTTGTAGTCTCGATGATTAAGTAAAATTGCCGGAACTGCCCAGCGTTCGGCTCTTTCTAGTGCTTTAATTCCTGGATTGTTGTAAATTAGAACCTGAATTTGGGCGTTGAGTTGCCCACTTTGAATAGCCTGAGCAACTGCATCAAAATTACTGCCATTTCCAGATGCCATTACTCCTATTTTTAAGGGAGAGGTAGGCATGGGATGATTGGGAATTGTTGCAGGTGAAATTAGACTCGGAGTGGAATCAATGAGTTCTGAGTGGGTAGTCATAACGCAATCAGAGACCGATTAGATGAGAACCAGCAGGACATTGAATAGGACTGGTCATGGATTTGGGTGTCGGAGGCATTGCGGGTGGTGTCGATGAAGGTTCATCCGTTTTACAAATCCCAGTTATAGTTATAGGGTCTTGTTCCTGGGTTTTGACGACAAACACTGCACCGGTATAACTTCTTAGCTCAGGTCGTTTAGATTGAGCGGTTATCTGCACGCTGCCTGGGGTGTTGCCTACAGAGACAATCGCAAAGCGGTAATTGTCGCTTTCTGGCTGGAGTCCAACTCCTAAATCTTCAATGCTAGTGGCAAATTTATTGTTTTCTAAAAAGTAGGCTTGTTGGGTACGATTCATAGCACCCACACTGAATTTACCTTCCGATTCTCGCGCCTGCTGGGCTTGTCTTTCAAATTCCTCTTTCAAGCTCTCGCCTTGCATCCCTTCCAGGTCAGATGGTGTAACCACATCTGGAGGTAATGTGGTTTCGTCTGAAATTTTCTCCAATACTAGGGCTTGGGGGGTAAAGTCCTTGGGTCTGGGTTGTCCGGGGTTGGTATCCGCTAATTGTAAGCGTAGTTGACCTGCATCAGTAAATTCAAAAATTGTCAATACCTCTTGCTTCTCTTCCGGTAAAATCACATCGAAGTGCATCGGTTGAGGGGTTGTGTCAATGCGGTATTTAAATGGCAAGGCGATTGGTACAGCCTCGCCAAACGGCAAAATCATGAAGAATTGACCGTCTGATGCAAAGATTAGTGTAAGTTTCTCACCTGAGCGTGAATCTTCCGCTTGCCATCGCCCCTGTAATTGGGTTTGTACGGCGTTGGTTGTAGGATTGCTGGGAGATTGAGCAACGACGGGAATTAGGTAAGGGTGGGCACTGACGGGAGTACTCAAGGTACTCAGCAATCCGATTAAGAGGCCAGATGCTATCCCTTGGCTGAGGAATGGCAATGGTATTTTGAACTGGGGATGATTAAGGTTAGGGTGATTCATGGAAAATTATTCTATGCGATCGCTGGGTATGTTCAGTGGCTCTAGTATCCCCGATCTCGGACAAGACTTGTAGCTCAATTTTGAATGAATGATGCGTAACTTGGAGCGAAATCACGTTGTCCTATAAATTTCGACCTTCCTTGCCCCAGTTGCTAGATAATGATGCAATTGCAGCCTGGATTTTTCTAGCTCCTGCCCTCATTCTTCTCGGTATTTTCCTCATCGGGCCAATTGCCTATCTTATTTACCTCAGCTTTACCACCGGAAGCTTCACAATAACTGGCGTTCATTGGGTCGGCTTTAGAAATTATTTGCGTCTGATACTCAACCCGGATTTTTGGCAAGTGCTTGGGAATACTCTTTATTTCACTGCGGCTACCATCATTCCCAGCTTAATTATTCCTTTGGGATTAGCCATCTTCTTAAATCAATCCATAGCCTTACAGGGATTATTGCGGACGGCCTATTTTATTCCGTCCATTACCTCTTTAGTTGCGGTTGGATTAGGGTTTCGCTGGTTATTCCAAACCCAAGGGCCGGTTAATGCTTTACTCAATGTTCTGGGGTTTGAATCGATTCCTTGGTTAGGCAGTCCCACTTGGGCAATGCCTGTTCTAATTTTATTCAGTAGCTGGAAACAACTCGGCTTCAATTTAGTGGTATTTCTGGCTGGACTGCAAGCCATTCCACCCAATCGTTATGAAGCCGCAGAATTAGATGGTGCCAATGCATGGCAAAAGTTTTGGTACATTACCCTTCCTGGATTGCGTCCGACTCTCATCTTTGCGACTATTACGACGGCAATTTTTACGCTACGAAGCTTTGAGCAAGTTTACATTATTACGGGCGGTGGCCCCCTTAATTCTACTAATTTACTGGTTTACTACATTTATGAACAAGCCTTTGCCCTGTTTGACTTTGGTTATGCGGCGGCGGCGGCTACAGTATTGTTAGCAATCACTCTGATATTGGTTTACATTCAATTACAAACGAGTGGTGAGGAACCTTGATTTTAACAATCCTTAATCAAGGAAGCTTATAGAGTTGCATTTAACTTCAGTTTCGTCTATTCTCCTATGGAGATACAGTCCGTTGCTCACCAACTATCGCAGTGCTTAAATTAGCCATATACCTATAGGTCTGAGTGTTTCAGCCTCATTTTATTCTTAATAATGTAGGCGTTTCATCGACAAAGAGCTAGTACTAAGCATTACATTTTCCCCTCACCTAAACCCATTCGAGGATGCCAAGTTAGGAGGCTGTTTGGGTCAATCTGTTTTCGGTTCGTAACAGTCTACTTAATCTCAATTGCTCAGATTCAGAAACGTTGTTGTGTGGGGTAATAGAATAAAGTTACATCTGTTTCAGATAAATGGCACTGGCAGAATAGGGGTTCGTAGTCCGCACTTTAGTGCGCTAAACACCTAAGCGCTTACTACAAACTGCTTATGTCAGGACATTCTGTTTAAGATGGCTCTCCACTCTATGAATGAGAAGAGGTGAAACTCCTCTCAACACTCAACTGGCTACATCGCAAACCTGCAAGTTATCCCCATTTCATCACTCTCAGCTCAAATTATCTTCTTTTTTACTCATAGAAGATTGGGGATTATTTCGATTAGACAACCTGTGTACTTCCGCCACGGAGATGTTCAAAGTGATTTGCCAGAAAATTTTTAATCACGACATCATGACTTGCACCCATGAATCAGTACTCGGTAATCATCTTTATGCCGGTCGGGTGTTAGGTTTGACCGAAGCTGAGGATATTATCCAGCTACATCCAGATTTAAGGTCACAATGGAATACGATTACGGCTCATTATGCTCGTATTGGTTTAAGGCATAGCCAAAATGTCATTTGGGATGTCTCGCTGAAGATGTTAGCTGATTACCCCAATTATGACGTTTCTGTTTTCTATTTTGGGCATGCTACAGACTCTACAACGAGTGAAGCCAATTGGTTTCGTCAAATCGATTCTAATTGGTTTGATGTGGTTCAATTAATGAACTCCAAGAATAGCTTTATTCAACTGGCTCAAGAACTCGGTGTGAGTGTCCCCCAAACCTTTAGGTTTAAGCGTAAAGTTGAAATCGACAACCTAACCCAATTTCCCTATCCCTGTTATTTTAAACCCGCAATTTCTGTGGATGGAGCGGGAATTCGGCGGTGTGAAAACCAGGAGCAACTAGCTCAGGCTTTAGAAGCAATTCCGGATGAGTTACCGATACAAATTCAGGAAGAAATAATAGCGTCTAAGTTCTTAAATGTACAATATCGTGTGACTAATAATGGTCTCGAGCGCCTTGCTGTCACCGAACAAATCTTGGATGGCTATGCTCACATGGGTAATCGCTATCCGAGTATACATCAGCCGTGGAATACAGTTGAACCCCTAGCCGATTGGATGGCGCAACGGGGAATGAGAGAGGTATTTGCGTTTGATGTTGCGGTTGTCGAAGATGCAGCACAGACGCGTTATCTGGCGATTGAATGCAATCCCCGTTTTAATGGTGCATCCTATCCCACTGGTGTTGCTAATAAACTCAAAATCAACCATTGGAGCAGCGAAAACTTTAACACTCAATATCGCTCACTTGCAGACATTGATCTTCGTGGTATTGAATTTGATCCCCAAACGGATACAGGTGTGGTGCTGGTCAATTGGGGAAGTATTTTAGTCGGAAGAATCGGCGTTTTATTAGCCGGGCCGATTCAAAAGCAAGATGAATTGAGAGCCTTATTAAAACAGAGACTGTAAGTCACTGAAGTATTCATCTTGCTCCCATAAGCTGATGTGCATTTTACTTGCAGCATGAGGCTATTGGGAAACTCTCAAAGCGGGGGAAAATGAGTTAGGCAACTGCATAGCTGATTAGCTTATTGTCCCCCAAAAAACTTTTGTTACTCAAAAGCATCTAAATCTATGGCTTTTGAACCCCCACGTTCTAATTGAGCCAAGAGTTTACCTAATTGTGACCAAACTAAAACTCCGATGAATAAGGTCAGAGGTAGCGAGATAGAGTAAGACAACCACCAAGGAAAACCAAAAATTTCTAAACCTGCCGCCAGAAAGATACAAATTCCAGCAGAAATTCCTAAAAAAGGTAGAAGTAACTGGAATCCTTTCATTTGAGCTAGGGTACGGGTCGAGCGATTTTTTGACCATTCTTGTACTTTTTGTTTAAGGATGGCTTCAAAGGCAGCGCCCGAAGTAATTCCAGCAAACAAACCGAAAATTAACAAAAAATAGGGCGGTTCAGGAAAAGTATACACAAATGACTCCCGATCTTAAAAAGATATAAATTGATTTTAGATCGGAATGAGTATGATTACTCGGTATAAGCAGATAACGGGGTAAGTGGTTTGGCTCAAACCACTGACTATTCGGTTTTTAGGGCAGTGGCTAAAGGTAAAATTGAAGCCATACTCTCAACTGAAAGTTCGGTGATAGAATTAAGAGCCACATTGAACAAACGTCCAGGTTTTAAGTCATCTTTGACTAAATTCCACAGGCGTTGAACTTCTTGCGTATGCAGTCGGTCATCTTCAGTTAAGGCCAAAAGCAGTTGCCGTCTCAAAAACTTGCCTTCATCCGATAGTAAATACTGTAATCCGAGTTGAGCGGTAGGTAATAAATCAAAGTTTTGGTCAGAGCGGGCGATCGCAATCATATTCTCCAACCGTTGCCACTGGAATTTTCCGTCTTTAAACAAAACTTCAATCAAATGTCGCCGCATTTGAGAGGTTTCACCCGTCAGCAGACGCCGCGCCACGTAAGGATAGGATACCTCAACAATTTTGAAATTAGGATTCAACGTCAGGGCTATTCCTTCTTGTGTCACCACTGAACGGATAATCAAAGCAAACTTGGCAGGAATTCGGAACGGATAATCGTACACCAACTCCGAAAAGTGATCGGTAATCGTCTTAATATTAAAATCCCGAACACTTTCACCGATAGCTTCACCCAATACTCCTTCTATCGCCGGAACAATAGGCAAAATATCGGTATCGGGGGTTAAAAATCCTAGCTTGACAAAATTGTGTGCTAAATCAACATAGTCTTTATTAATCGCGTATACAACGGAACTCGCCAAGGTTTCCTTGGTGTCTTGTTCAAGCTGATCCATCATGCCAAAATCGATGTAACCCATGCGCCCGTCAGGTAAGGCAAACAGATTACCCGGATGGGGATCGGCGTGAAAAAATCCATGCTCTAAAAGCTGACGCAACCCTGAAATCACACCAATTTCAATCAGGCGATCTAGATCAAGCCCAGCCGCACGAATATTAACAGTATCCGTTAATTTAAAGCCATTAATCCACTCTAAAGTCAGGACGTGGGTACTGGTGTAACTCCAGTAAATCACTGGAACTTTAATGGTAGGATCGTCGCGAAAGTTGTCGGCAAATTTTTCCGCGTTTTGCCCTTCATTGATATAATCAATTTCTTCAAATAACTTCGTGCCAAATTCATCAACAATTAAGGTCAGGTCGTGCCCTAACGTGATGGGAAGTAAAGGCGTAATCCACGTTGATGCCCAACGCAATATATAAAGATCTAAGGTAATAATGGGCAGCAAATTAGGGCGTTGTACCTTGACCGCCACTTCTTCTCCCGTATGCAAAATGGCTCGATAAACTTGACCTAAACTCGCCGCCGCCACTGGATTGGGAGAAAACTGGCTATAGATCTCATGAATGGGTCGTCCCAATTCGGTTTCAATCGTTGAGAGCGCAATCTCATTCGGAAACGGCGGTAACTGGTCTTGTAACTTCACCAGTTCTTCTAAAAAATCTTTGCGAACTAAATCGGGTCTTGTAGAAAGAGCTTGTCCGATTTTGATAAAGCCTGGGCCTAGACGCGTAATTACTTGCCTAAGCTGTGTGGCTCGTTTTAATTTGTTTTCTTCAGCTTTGTTACGCCAATCATCCCACTTCAGAGAGAGAACGAATGTTCCTAAGAACCAGAGAACCGTGATCGTACGTCGGATAACTAACCAAGGCCGGGAGCGGTAATACCGCGCGATCGCTTGGGCGTCGTAACGCTTGAGTGGTTCCCTTAACCCCTGAGCAGGAGAAATGAGTTGATGCTGACTCACGCCTATTTTTTGCCTCTTCGACTTTCGTACTGGGTCTTTATCTTTTTATTAACTATGATAGTATGGATGATTACAAAAATTAATAGTTTCTTTCTCTAGGTAGAATTGAGATAAACCCCCATAATCGGACGAATTTAATCAATTTATAGCTCGACCATAACCCATTCCCCTCAAAAAGACAGCTAGGTGCAACACTTTTAGCATTCACACCTAGCCTATTTTTAACAAATTTTAACTAAATTACTTGGACTTAGCTTCCAGAGTTTCCATGCGGGTTTTGAGTTCCTGATTTTCTTTTTTGAGCTGATCGAGTTCTTCCCGTAACTGTTTAACCGCTTGATCTGAACCTGCATTCTTCTGGACTCTCTGCACCGCTTCCTCCGCTATGCGACGGACTCGGCCATCCGGTGTTTGGTCAGCTAACGATTGCAAAACCCCAATCGCCTTAGTGGTTTCCATCCGTCCTAAGGCCACAACCACCGAGACTTGAGTGAGGAAGAACGTTTCTCGGCTGAGGGCTTCGAGTTGAGCGATAATCCTCTCCAGATGGTTTGCAGTTTGACCGGTTGAGATGACACCTAATGCCCGAATCGCACTTAATCTTAGCGGCTGAGGTACACCCAAAGCGGTGTATTCTAGAATTGCATCTAGCGCTACAGAGGATGCTTTCATCTGGCTCAATCCCCCAATCGCCCCACTGCGTACCACCTCATTCCACCCTGCCCGTTCTTTTAAAACTGTGGTGAGTAGATTAAGGACTTCCTCCTCTTTATCCTGAAGAGACGTTGATACCATTTTGCCCAAGGCATTTGCCGCAGACGCTTCCACATAGTAACTGGCGTCTCCTTGCTCCAATAGTTGCTTCACCGCGTCATAGCTTTCGGGGGTTTTGATTTGACTTAACGCATCAACCACTGCCCGACGTACATCAGCCTCTTCATCTTGCAAACCGGGAATTAACGCCTCTGCCACACCATCCAGTTTCACCTGCGCTAAGTACTTGGCAACTTCTGCTCGCACTCCCCAGAATGAATCTTTTGTCAGCACTTCTGATAGTGTTTTAATCGCTTCTAACCCTCCCTTTTTCGCCAACGCCTTGGCCGCATAGATACGGGAAATAGGGTCAGGGTCATACTGTAACTGAGCTTTGAGTTCTGGGATGGGGTATTCTAGGGCAACAGTCTTGAGGTAATTATTACCCCGATCGAAGCTAATAAATTGCGGCTTTTTCTCGAGAGGGAAGTAAAAACTTTGTTCCCGTTCATGAATTCGCACAGTAAACGGCTTGAGTTGTACCTCACCCCCAACTCCTGACTCCTGCTGAGTGTAGCCAAAAGCGATCGGAATTTTTAGGTCAAATAAATCATTATTGTTGCCATTTGTGTTGGCTTTGGCCTGAGTTTGGGTAACAGTAACCTTCGCTAAATTGCTATCCCCATCCCAGGCATAGGCAACTTTGTAGTCGGGATGTCCACCTCGGAAAACGTACTGATCGAAGAGAAATAAGAGGTTGCGACCGGTGGCCTTTTCAATTGCCCGTAAAAGGTCTACTGTTTCTACCGTATTGTGAGCATTGTCTTGAACAAAGGTGTGAATGGCCTTCCAAAATAATTCGTCTCCCAATTCGGTGCGAATCATGTGATAGACACAAGCACCTTTTTCATAGAGGTGCCGATCATACAGTTCGATCGCTTCTCGGTAAACATGGGTAACAATAGGCCGACGGTAACGAGAACTGTCTTCTGCAATGTAACTGCGTGCCTCACTGAGTAAGTAATAAGCCGCTTCATCGGCGTTATACTCGTCTGCCGTCCAAAATACCTCGGAATAGGAGGCCATTCCTTCTTTAATCCAAGCATGAGACCAATGCTTGATGACAACCAAATCCCCAAACCACTGATGGGCAAGTTCGTGGGCGACTAGGCTTTCTGTCCGCATATTATCAATCGCGGCACGTTCGTCCAATAAGCAGCGATCCGTGAGTAAAGTAGTGGAGGTGTTCTCCATGCCCCCAAAGATGAAATCATCCACACAAACTTGGGCGTATTTGGGATAAGGATAAGGGTAGCCAAATTTTTCGCTGAAGAATTCGATCATGCGAGGGGTTTTACCCATGCTGCGACGGGCGTGTTCTTCATACCCCTTTTCTACATAATAGGTAACGGGTTTGCCGTTCCACTCATCCCGAATTTCGGCAAAATCACCGACGGCTAACGTCATCAAATAAGTCGGATGCACTTGTTGCTGCAACCAGTGGTAAATTTTTGAGTCGCCGTCTTCTTTGGTGCTAATCAGTTCGCCGTTGGAAATGGCAATCAGGGGTTTGGGGACTTTTACCCGAATTTCTGAGGTGGCTAACTGGCCGGGGTAGTCGAAGCAGGGGAACCAGAAGCGAGAGTCTTCATCTTCGCCTTGTGTCCAGACTTGGGTGGGTTTGTTGGGGTAATGGGGATCGGGTGCGATAAAGTAAAGTCCGCGTTGGGGTTTTTCGACTTTGTAGGCGATCGCAATTTTCAGTTCTTGGTTGGCTTCAGTGGGTTTTTGGAGTTGAATGTGTAGTTGTTCGCCATTGTAGTCAAAGGGTTGGGAAGTTCCCTCTACCTGCACCGATTGGATATTGAGATTAACTGCATCTAAGGTAAGTTGGCTAATTCCTGTGCGGATGGGTAACAGGGTAGTGGTGCAAGTCCCATCAAAGCTTTGATTCGGGATATTAATTGACAAATCTAAAAAAATATGCTTGACTTGTCCGGGGCGATCGGGGTTGTAATGGGGTTTTGCTCCGGGTAATTCAAAGGACTTATGGCTGTTATTGTCAGAATCAAAATAAAAGTGCGACATTAGCGAACCTATAAAAGTGATAGTGTAACTGACAGCAACCTGTGTCGGCGTTAGCACCGTGAGCTGCTTACGGGTTGCTGAAGATAGGGGATGGTATTCGCTCGTATCAGAGCCAAAGATTTATTTTCCTCCTCAAAGGGCAGAAAATCCCATAAAAGAGAGGAGTAATTGTTTCACCTTAGCGCATTCTCTATCCAAAGATAGAGGTAGGATATGCCTTCTAGGCTATGAGCGAACCATTGACTTGGAGCATGGTTGCAGGGCGATCGCTCTGATATACTCTCATTAATCTCGAATGGGCAGCCTCTATGTTTGATTTCTTCAAATTCTTTATGCCTGCAATCAACAACGACTTAGAGAGTGCCAAGTACCACGCTGACAGAGAGAATTATGAGCAAGCCCATCAATGCTTAGATGCGATGGAAAATAAGCTTGATAAAGCCAAGCAGCAGGTAAAGAAGGAAATAAAAAAAGCTTGATAAAGCCAAGCAGCAGGTAAAGAAGGAAATAAAAAAGCGAGACTCATGAGCATTTACACACCCACAACGATAGATACGTTTCATATTGGTGTAGAGGAAGGAGTCGCCACCGTTTTGATTCAAGGCAGTTTGCCCAGAGAATGCTATAATTCCCTCTACCAGCTCTGCTTTAGTGTTTATGCTCCTGTTGCTCTCACCATCAATATTGAGGATAGGGAGCAAATCAGCTATACCATTGCTCAATCAGAAAACTGGCTGGATTTGGATTGGTTGGTTACTGCTTTATCTCGGTTTGAGGAGGGTTGGATGCGCCGGGGGAATGTTTTGTTTTCTCCGATTCCTTCCAGGCTGAGTCAAGAACAAATTATTGATATGTTTAAGGCGGCTAGAGTCACTTCAGAAGTTTGTGTGTAATTTGTAGGGGTGGCTTTGGGGATAATTTTGGGATTATATAATATCAAATCCGTTTGAGTACCCAGATTATCGTAGGGGCGGGTTTAGCGATAAATGTTGGGGATATACGATCGCCTTAGAATCAAAACCCGCCCTGCCTATCGACAAGATACACGATAACCTTGTCAACATCCACATTTGGCGATTGCATCCTGGAGTGAGGGTGGGTTTTATAGAGAAATTATCGATTTTTCCACCTCGTTAATCCATAAACCCGCCCCTACAATAATTTGGGTTAGGTGCCACATTGTAAGGGTGTAACAAACGTAATTCCCTTGGTGATAAATCCAACAAATATCAATGCGCTGTAGGGGCGGGTTTAGCGATAAATGTTGGGGATATACCATCGCCTTAGAATCAAAACCCTCCCTGCCTATCGACAAGATACACGATAGCCTTATCAAAATCTACATTTGGCGATCGCATCCTGAGGTGAGGGTGGGTTTTGTAGAGAAATTATTGATTCATGCCTACAGGAGCGTAAAATTTTTGAGTGCTTCTCCTGCTCTAAGGAATTCGGATACTTAGAGCAATCTAGAACAGGTTAAGCCCAAAAATACAGTAACAGCGATCGCTGTTAGGATACTGTAGCGCTTCGCATTCTGAGACAATAATCCTGATTAGCTCCCATCTCATCTTAGACAAGCCTTTTTTATGACCACTACCATAAACACGTTCCCTAATCTTGCCTCCAGCTTCGTCAATGGTGTACTTTCCATCAAGCCTTTAGCGAATTTAGCCAAGCACCAAGCTCGCAATATGATGATTAAGCGTGCTGAAAAGATTGGAGTACCCTGGCGTCAGCGAGTGCAAGAATTACAACAGCACGACTGGGATAGTGAATTAGTTGAGATACAAAATTCTCAATTAACGTACCCAGACTATTACCTGACTTCCTTCCATGCGTATGAAAAAGGTAATCTGAGTTGGGATGCGGCTTTAGAAGTGGAAGTAGCATCGTATGCGGTTCATGCGCCGCTTTGTCCGGAGGATAGGACAAAAGGAGATGCTACACTGCGGCAGAGTTACCACGATATTGTTCAAGCTCAAGTTTCAACCGAGCCGCAAGACATTTTAGACATGGGTTGCAGTGTAGGATTGAGTACCTTTGCTCTGCAACAAGTGTATCCTTCGGCAAAGGTGACGGGAATTGACCTATCACCTTACTATATTGCAGTAGCACGATACAATTCCCAACAACGCCAGACTACTATTAACTGGAAACACGCGGCTGCTGAATCTACGGGTTTACCCGATGCATCCTTCGATATTGTTTCAGCTTGCTTAATGTTCCATGAACTTCCTCAAGCTGCAGCGAAGCAAATTTTTCGGGAGGCGAGGCGGTTATTACGTCCGGGTGGTTATTTCACTCTCATGGATATGAATCCTCGATCTGAAGTTTATGCCACGATGGCTCCTTATATTCTGACGTTGCTTAAAAGTACTGAACCCTATTTGGATGAGTATTTCACGTTAGATTTGGAGCAAGAATTGGTGAATGCAGGGTTTAATTCTCCAACTGTGACTCCGAATAGTCCGCGTCATCGCACTGTTGTTGCACGGGTGAAATGAATAGCCTTTTGAGTGTCTTCACTTTATTGGTTCATGTCATTAATTCTGATGGGTTCGTAGTTGCGCTTTAGCGAATTGAGCGCTTACTACAAACTGGGCTTAACTGCACCAAAAATATCTTGTTGTGGGATGGGCGTCTCGCCCGTCCATGATGTCATATAAAATTTGGTTAAATTTCCATAAAACCTGTAGGGGCGGGTTTAGGAATCAGCTTTGGATAGTAGCGGAAACTTAACATTAAAACCCGCCCTTACGATAATCCGGTTATTCAAACAGATTTGGTATGACTCTTGACTCCTGACTCCTGACTTCTTTTAGATAATTTTTAGTTCACTCAATTCATCCACCAATTTTTTGAGGTGCGTGAGTTGGTGAGTTGCCATAACAGAGAGGCGTATGCGACTGGTGGGAACAGTTGGGGGACGGATGGCGGGTGCAAATATGCCTGCTTCTTTGAGTTTTTGTCCCATTTTTAGGGCTTCCGTTGGGCTGGTTAAGGGGATACACAAAATGGGAGATTCGGAGGGTAAGAGTTGGAGATAGGGTAATGTTTGTGCAATTAGTTGCTTGAGGGTGTTGACGTTGTGATGGAGTTGGGTGTGGCGTTGGGGTTCGTGTTGGATAATTTGAATGGCGGCTAAGGCGGCGGCGGTATCGGCGGGGGATAAAGCGGTAGTATAAATCCAACTGGGGGCGCGATTTCGCAAAAAGTCAATGAGAATCGTTGAACCGGCAACATATCCCCCTAAACTCCCTAAGGCTTTACTTAATGTACCGACTTGAATGAGAGTTTTTCCGGTACAGCCGAAGTGTTCTACACATCCTGCACCGGTTGCACCTAAGACTCCGGTGGCGTGGGCTTCATCGACTAGCACCATGCAGCTAAATTCTTCTGCGAGTTCTAGTATTTCAGGTAACGGACAAAGGTCGCCATCCATGCTAAAAACGCTATCGGTTGCTATTAGGCAACGGCGATAATTTTTTCGGTGTTGGGCGAGTTTAGTTTTTAAGTCTTGGATGTCAGCATGAGCATAGTTGACAACTTCTGCACCGCTCAAAATTGCTCCATTTTTTAGGCTGGAGTGATTGTATTGATCGGCTAAAATTAGGTCACGCTTGCCTACTAAAGCAGTAAGGGTTCCTAAGTTGGCTAGATAACCGGAACTAAAGACTAAAGCATCTTCAGTTTGTTTGAGGGATGCGATCGCATTTTCTAATTCTCGATGTAGTGGCCGATGTCCACTGAGTAAGCGAGAACCTGTACTGCCTGTACCAAATTTTTGAGTGGCTGCGATCGCACCTTGAATCATTCTCTCATCCCCCGCCAATCCTAGATAGTCGTTACTGGCAAAATTAATCACTTCACGCCCTTCGAGTTGCACCACTGCACCAGGACGATTTTGCAGGGTTTGCACACCACGATACCAGTCAGCGCGATGAAGGGTGGCGAGGGATTGTTCTAGCCAAGTATAGGGATTTGTCGGCATTGAGCTCGTTTATCAAATTGCAAGTTAAATGCTTGACAGTTTAGGGCTACTCTTCTGGAGGCGTTTCCGTATATTGGATGTCAGCACTTTTACCTCTAACTGGGGGTAGTTTTTCAACTAAACCCATCTCAAAAGCAATATCGGGTAACTCGCCCACATCATATTTTCCCGGCTGAAACACCTTTCCAGGCGTAAAGCACATCTGTCTGAGTTGCACAACTTCACCGGGGGCAAACATTCCCCGAAACATTTTTCGTTCAAGTCCCATAATACGTTCTCCTTGGTTAATCTCGATACTCTTTCATTGTGGCAGTTGAGGTACTTTATGGGGTTGACCCCTTTGGGGAATTCAACATTTCAAAAAATTGAATTGATTTAAATGACAACTATCAAGCTTTATACTCCTCAATACCAGGAGCAAATCATTAATTTAATTTTAAATATTCAACAAAATGAATTTAATGTTCCTATTCCACTTGAGGAACAACCTGGTTTATTAAAGATTTCTGATTTTTATCAAAAAGGTAAAGGAAATTTTTGGGTTGCGGTAGACCAAGATGAAGTAGTGGGTACGATTGCTCTATTAGATTTAGGAAATTATCAAGCCGCCCTACAGAAATTGTTTGTTCATAAAGATTATCGAGGTAAAGAAATTGGGGTAGGTCAACAACTTCTGGATACTCTTCTGGATTGGGCTATTAATCAATTAATTAGGACTATTTATTTAGGAACGACAGAGGTATATAAAGCGGCTCACTGTTTTTATAGAAAAAATGGTTTTATTGAAATTAGTATGGCTGAATTACCGAAGAGTTTTTCTTTATTGAAGGTGGATACTAAGTTTTATAAGTATGATGTATTTACTCCCTATTCATGTATTCAGCCGAGTAAAAGCTTAGGATTGACGCAGGAACACCATGTATAGCAAGGGCGTATTTTGGTGTACCCCTCCAACATTTTTAGAATTGACACCATGCACGGGTTGCCTACAACTAAAAGGATAAAAATTCCCCTAACTCCTGACTCCTGACTTCTATTTTCCGAATATAAGGAATTTTTTACAATTCTCAATAAATTTATCGTTGATAAGACCCTAGTTTGACAAACGCTCAAATCAAAGCCAGGACTGGGATAAGCGAAATTGCTCCAAATAAATTTATAAGTTCGTACTTAAGTTCCTAAACTTCGGTTGTTCGAGTGGAACTGAGAAGGCAAACTGTACTTACTTTCTCAGGGCGCTTCTTTATATGAGTTTTAACACTCAAGTCTGTCGATACTTACAAGGGAACTAAGCACCCTCAGAGGTAATCGACTCGAAAATTTTTCAAAATTTTCCACACTCACTCCAACGCTGATTGCGAGACTGCATTCGGCTGGTTGTGATGTTGATGTGATGACACTTAATGATTCAAAAATGCGATCGCCCCCAACATTTTGGCAGGGTAGCAGGCGTTTTTGTGAATTTTAACACCTGATGAAATTTTGGAGCAAATAGCAATGGCTTTCACATACACCTACAACGGTAATAGTGGTAATAATTCCTTCGACTTAACCAATCTGTGGACTTATTCTTGGTGGTATGACAAACTCCGGGCAGATGGTAACGCAGGTAATGACACCATCAGAGGGGGTGCCAACAGCGACACAATCTATGGTGGTACTGGCAATGACTCTCTCTATGGCCGGGGTGGCAATGACCGGCTTTATGGGGAGTCTGGCAATGACCGTCTTTATGGTGGTAGTGGCAATGACTCCCTCTATGGTGGGTATGGTAATGACTCCCTGTTTGGAGGTTTGGGCAATGACTACCTATCGGGCGGGTATGGTAACGATTTCCTCTATGGGGGTCGGGGTAATGACCGTCTTTATGGGAACAGGGGAAATGATTATTTGTATGGGGACTTAGGCAACGATTCCCTCTATGGGGGTTTGGGTAATGATGTCTTTTATGGGAGTGCAGGCAATGACTATATATCGGGTAGTGTAGGCAACGATACTCTCAATGGTGGCATCGGTAATGACACAATGTATGGTGGCTCTGGGAATGACTATTACTATGTGAATAGCTCCTTTGACAGGGTTACTGAGTACTCTAATGGGGGCATTGATACAGTCAATTCTTCCGTGTCGTACTCTCTCGGCAGCTATGTGGAGAACCTAGTCCTAAGCGGGTCTGCCTACTACGGTTACGGTAACAGCCTGAACAATCGCATTACAGGCAATAGTTCCAGTAATTATCTCTGGGGTAGTGCGGGTAATGACACCATCTATGGAGGGTATGGCAATGATACCCTCTCCGGTGGTAGTGGTAATGACTATCTAGATGGTGATGCTGGCAACGACTCCCTGTATGGAGGTTTGGGTAATGACTACCTGTTTGGGGATATCGGTAATGACCGTCTCTATGGCAATGCTGGCGATGATACTCTCTCCGGTGGTAGTGGTAATGACTATCTAGATGGGGATGCGGGTGATGACTCTCTTTATGGCGGTTTTGGTAATGACTACCTGTATGGAGATATCGGTAATGACCGTCTCTATGGCAATGCGGGTGATGATACTCTCTCCGGTGGTAGTGGCAATGACTATTTAGATGGTGATGCGGGTGATGACTCTCTTTATGGTGGTTTTGGTAATGACTACCTGTATGGAGATATCGGCAATGACCGTCTCTATGGCAATGGCGGTAATGATACCCTCTCTGGTGGTAGTGGCAATGATTATCTAGATGGTGATGCGGGTAATGATTCCCTGTATGGAGGTTTAGGTAATGACTATCTATATGGCGGTTTGGGTAATGACCGTCTCTATGGCAATGCTGGCAATGACTATCTATCCGGGGGTAGTGGTAATGACTATCTAGATGGGGATGCGGGTGATGACTCCCTGTATGGTGGTAGTGGTAATGACTATCTATATGGCGGTTTGGGTAATGACCGTCTTTATGGCAATGCTGGCAATGACTATCTATCCGGAGGTAGTGGTAACGACTCTCTGTATGGCGGTGCTGGTAATGATACCTTACTAGGTGGGTCGGGTAACGACTTACTTTCTGGCGGCGCAGGTAATGACCGTCTCAATGGTTACGGCACAGGCACGAATTATGACACCTTAACGGGTGGTGCTAATAATGATACGTTTATTCTCGGTGGCTCTTGGGGAGTTTCCTACCAGGGTTCAGGCTACGCCACTATTACTGACTGGAATTGGGTCAATGATGGCATTGAAGTGCGCGGCTCTGCTACGACACAATCCTACAATGGTATTTCTTACTCCCTCGGTTATGCCAACTGGGAAGGTGGCGCTGCGTTAGATACCTTGATTCTCTACGGTAATGATGTCATTGGTGTGGTGCAAGATACGACGAATGTCTTCATTTCCCAAGACTTCGTTTGGGTCTAATCCATCTGATGTGAACCGAGTATCAGGGTGCTTTTTATATTTTTAGTCTAGGATTGCATTTACCAAGTTGAAAATCAGTTTAGGGGAGTCATCACACTCCCCTGTTTTATTTTTAGAGCAGATGAAGAGTGAATGCGGTACAAACAGAAAACACAACTCAACTACCAAGTGGCTTTCAGTCCTAACTCCTGACTCCTAATTCCTAACTCCTAACTCCTGACTCCTGACTCCTGACTCCTGAATTGTTCTGCATAGAACCCATTTTCAACCCGCTTTTAGCTCACAGAGATAGAGTTTCACAATAAGTTTTAAGCAGATTCAGGCAATTTGCGATCGCACCGAGATGAGCAATCTCATAACCGTGAGTATTTTGCGTGGGAAAACTTAAGCAAGCTGCACGAGCAACATGACCAAATTTCATGGCAATAGAAGCATCACTGCCAAAACTACTCAACATGGCAAATTGTAGAGGAACTTCACACCCTTGTGCGGCTTGTTGCAGTTCGCGATTTAACCCTTCATCATAAATTCCATAACCATCTTGAGAGAGTAATACAGGTGCTTCTCCTGCTTCGATGGGATACTCTGACGACAAAGGGCAAATTTCTAAAGCAATTAAAGCATCTAGTGATTGATTTTGCGTAAAATAAAGTGCTCCAATTGCTCCTACTTCTTCCTTGGCTGATGCTACCAAATAGACATCCGCTATAGGCTTTTCAAGATGTTCAGCCAAAGCCAAAAGAATGGCTACAGAAGCCTTATTATCCAGGGTATAACTAGCAATATAATCTTTCAGACGAATGGGTCGCTTGCGATGTTTACCGACCACCATTCGAGTCCCTGGCCGCACTCCTGCTGCGTCCAATTCTTCCAGGGTACACTTGGTTTCTATCCAAGCATCTTCCCAACGTACTGCCGCATCTTCCTGCTGAATTTTTTGGGGAGATTCATGGGAAACATGGCGCGAACCAAAGGAGAGAATGCCACTAACGGTTTGGTTATCTCCTAACAAATCCACTACACCCTCTCCATACACCCAAGGAAACGCGCCACCGAGCTTACGGACTTCAACAGATCCATCATTGTCAATGGACTTTACCATTGCACCAATTTCATCTTTATGCCCTGTAATCGCGATCGCACCTTGGGCATTATGTCCAGGGATTTTGGCAATAATATTACCCGCTCGATCTTGCCAACTCTCGACTCCCAACGCTTGAAATCGTGCGAGTAAAAATTGGTCAATTTCTCCCTCTGCACCACTAGGGGAATGATGCAACACTAACTCTTCAATCGTGTCAAATAGGGAATCGTAATCTAATAAATCCATGCTGGACGTAAGACTTTTACTTTTTAATTTAACTCACTAAACGCCCCAAGGTTAGTTTCCATCCCTACAAACAAAAACGTATCATTTTTTTGATTTGCCTTGGAGTAACTTTCTCCCCCCTAAGAACGTTGCAAATGTTACCATTCCCAAAACAAACGTTGGCTCTGGAACTTCTTCTAGAGCTTGCTGTGCAACCAGCTCATGAGCTACAGTCGTAGGATGAATCTGATCCCAAAATAAATATTGATTTTGTACATTCGGATCGGTGACACATTGCACGTTATCTATACAAGCATCCGTGACGTTCGTGAAGCCATAATTTGCTGGATTATTGATAGCGTCGCTAAATAAAGAATTAACATCTAAGCTGAATAGATTTACCCCAGAACCTAAGCTTTGTCTTAAATTACCAATAGTTGTGTTGAGACTGGAGTTATGCGCCTGTGCCAAGGTGTTGAAGGAATCAGACACCGGAGTATCATTCAATAAAGGTGTGTCACCCAAATTAGGCAGGTTAACGACTAAAATATTTCTAGCGCCCACCGCAGCAAGAGATTGTACAGCAAACGATAAATTATTAACCGGTGTCGTAGGGTCTGTAAACGGTACAAAACTACTGGTTGTCGGGAAATAATCATTCCCACCTGCCCACACAATATAGAGAGCATCAGTAGCTGGAGTATTGGTTTGGATGTAATTGTTAAAAAAGCCAATTTGCTGCTGCAATCCAGGCAAGCCATTGACAATCGTGTTAGCGGTTCCTGTCGTCGCTCCTGTAAATGCAAAATTTATTCCCTGTGTTGGGCTGCCTGCTCCCCCTAGAAAGCTAGTGTAGGTAATGGGGTCTAAACCTAAGTCTTCAGAGAGATAATCAATCCAGTTTGGGCCGTTAGAAATACGCCCATTAAAGTAAGGTGAAGGTGGGCTTCCCGTTAAATTAAACAAATTACCTGTATCCGAGAGGCTGTCACCAAATACATACATTTGGCTGAAAGCCGCAGCCCATGCTTTCACGGGAAGTACAAGAGAAAATAGAAAAAATCCTATCGCTGCAATTGGTGTTTTCATAGTGATTGCTACTACCCTGATTTGGGGACAGTATATACCTGTTGCAATTGCAGCGCAAAGGATCGATTCTGAAGGTTTTGTTAATTACTGATTTTTGCTTTTAGATGGGGTAGCCTCCGCATTGGGTGTCGATGGACTAGGTTGATTTTTCAGTAATAGTGCTTCTCGGGCTGATAAACCTTCTCCTTGAGAGCCAAAGTACCAAAGCGTACTAGCCGCTTCAGCACGGCTGACGGTTTTTTTCGGTTGAAATAGGGTGGTATAACCCAACATCCGGCGGATATTAGATTGTTCACCATTCTGATTATCAGCCGCTATGGCTCGCATGGCCTTCGGGTCAATTTTGGCCGCATCTTGAAACGCCCAGGTTTGCTTCATGGTATCTAGCGAGGCGTTGGGCAAGGCTTGGCGGGTATCTAAGGGAACCTTCCAGGTGACAAGGGTTTCTCGGTTTAAGGGGGCATCCGGGCGAAATAGCGCGGCAGTTGTATCGCCTGATAGGGAACTGGGAATCAAACCCGCCTCGGCCAATGCCTGAATACTAGCGAAATCGGGATCGGTGCGGGGAACATCTGGGAAAGCGGGTTGAGAGGTTCCCGAAGCCAAACGGATTTGCTGTCCTGGACGGTTGACAAAAATCTTGTTGTTGGCGGCTACTAACCATCGCGCAAATTCACGACGGGTGATGGTTTTATTGGGTTCAAATGAAGTACCCGTTGTATTGGTGGCCTGTTTCGTACTCGATGGGTTAATGCTTAACGCACCCAACTCTGCTAAATCTTGAATCTGCTGGCGCAATTCTTGAGGCAGTTTATCTAAATCGCTAAAATCCTGTACCGAGGTGGGTGAGTTTGGTGTTGAGGAATTAGCGACAGTTGCAGGGGAGGGTGAAGGTTGGGCCGGTTGCGTCACTACAGATGAAGGTGAAGCTGTGGCATTGGCACTTTGGCGAATGTATTGAATATCAAAGGCTGTAATGTTGCTATTTGTCTGAGTAGCAGAGTTAGCTTCAGCAGTTTTAGGACTAGCGGGAATCGTGACTGTGACTTCTAAATCTTTTTGACGTGCCACAATCGTGCCACCATTGCTATCAGTAGGCTGGGAAATAATCTGCCATTGTTTGGATGCAAATTCTCGTTGATAAAAATTCTGGATGACATTGATTGGATCGGGGGATGACCAATGGGTAAGTTGGCCAGCGGCCGATGTGGTTACTGGCTCTATTGTTTGTAACTCAGCTTCAGGATAACGGGGAATCTCGGAGGGAAAATCTGGAGGTAATTGGACAGTCGGAGGGGTTGGGCGATCGCTGCCCGATGTACTGCCAAACACAGTTGTATTATTGTTTAAGTTAGGGTCGGCAGCCAAGGAGCGTTCTAGAGATTTGCTGTTGAGTCCACTGGCACAGGAGGTCAACAAACTCATCACGCAAAACGCAAAACCCGCAAGTAAAATAGGACGTTGATTAGACACCACAGGTATTTTTTAGAACAAAGCAAAAATAAGCGTCTTATCTCCTACGCTAGCGTAAATTCAAAAGTATTTATGTATTGAACTAGAACACCTTTGTTAGGACAATCAAGCCGTTAGGTGGCGCGAGGGACACAAGAAGCCTCGACTGGTTTACTCTAGATGCTGATTTTAATTACTACTTATTGTGCTATCGTGGCTTCTAGCCCAAACTGGCAAAGACTTTTAGGTGTTGGTCGGGGTTGAGTTCTCAACTTTGTTTTGTTTAATTTTGATATGGCCTCAGAGAAAAAAAATATAGCGGCGTCTAACCAGTCTCTCGGTTTGGCAAATTCGACTCCAGAGGGAATTCAATCTGAACAATCAGGCGATGTCCAAAATTCTCAGCAAAATCCCAAGTCAGGCGCAAAAATTTGGCGGCAACTGCGAGAAAATCTGCAAATTATTGGGATTGCATTGGCTTTAGCGCTGTTGATTCGAGCCTTTGTGGCGGAACCGCGATACATTCCCTCGGATTCGATGATACCGACGTTGGAAGTGGGCGATCGCCTGGTGGTCGAAAAAATTTCCTATCGTTTCCATCCTCCTGCTATGGGGGATATTGTTGTTTTTGACCCACCGCAACAACTTCAGATTCAAGGCTATGCTAAAGACCAAGCATTTATCAAGCGAGTCATTGGTACTTCTGGTCAAATTATTGAAGTCAAAAATGGCAAAGTTTACAGAAATTATACCCCACTAACAGAAGGCTATATCGCTGAACCTCCCGATTATCAGATGGAAGCTGTACGGGTGCCTGACCATTACCTGTTTGTGATGGGAGATAATCGTAATAATAGTAATGATTCCCATGTTTGGGGATTTTTGCCTGAACAAAATGTCATTGGTCATGCTTGTTTTCGCTTTTGGCCTATGAGTCGAATTGGTCAGGTTTAGCCCCTGGTTTATGTCAGTAATTATGATAGATTAATTCAAGTTCGTAGTAAGCGCTTTAGCGCTTTCATAAAACCTGTAGGGGCGGGTTTAGGCATCAATTTTGGACACTACCAAAAACGTAACATCAAAACCCGCCCCGATGATAATCTGCTTATTCAAATGGCTTTGATATAAGTCTAGCTTCTAGCCAGTAATTGAGCGATAAAGCGCTTACTACGAACCTATTTATAGATATTGTCAAACTGGGTATGCATCATCATTTCTCATTTAATAATCGTGTGGGGGTTGTGGCAACAATGCATCACAAAGAAAAAGTGATGGCTCCCATTTTAGAGAAAGAATTGGGAATTAATGTGGTGGTTCCTGATAATTTTAATACCGATGCTTTTGGAACATTTACTCGCGAAATAAAACGCACAGGCGACCAATTAGAAGCAGCTAGGCGCAAGGCGAAGGAAGCATTGGCTGTTACTCAGGAAAGTTTAGCTTTTGCCAGTGAGGGGACTTTTGCTCCTCATCCAGGGTTGCCTTATATTTCTTGTAATCGGGAAATTGTGGTTTTAATTGATACTCTTAATGATTTAGAAGTTGTAGGGCAGGAGTTTTCCACGATAACTAATTTTAATCATAAATCTATAGCCACAATAGAAGAAGCGTTAGTTTTTGCTGAAAAAGTGGGCTTTCCAGAACATGGATTGGTGGTTATGGATGGCGCAGATTCAGAAGGCGATCGCCAAATCATTAAGGGGATAATTAGGGAAAATCAGTTAATAGAAGCGGTGGAATTGATTTTACATCAATCCTCTAGTAAAAAAGCCCATATAGAAACGGATATGCGAGCGCTTTATAATCCAACTCGGATGAAGAATATTGAAAAAGCAACTCGTGATTTAATCCGAAAACTTAAGCAAGTTTGTCCAAAATGTTCGTATCCGGGTTTTGATATTACTCAGAGGAAACCTGGATTACCTTGTGGATGGTGTAATTCTCCAACAACTATGACGTTGGTGGCAGTTTCTCAATGTCAAAAGTGTGGATTTAGTCAGGAGGTTTTGTTTCCGGATAAACTTCAAAAGGCTGACCCATTGCACTGTATGTATTGCAATCCGTGATAGGGGAGATTGGGGAGATTTGGCAGTAGGGGCAAAGCATTCGGGCGATCAATTTTGCTACTCGACCTAGATGTTTGTATCCGAATGCTTCGCCCTTCTATATGTTTCACGCGATCGCACTGCTAGAGGTGATCGTGTTGTCCTCTAAGGTTAAGGGCGAAGCATTTGGTTAAAAAATCCTCGTTTTTGCCCTTGAGTTATCGTCCAAATGCTTCTCCCCTACAAGTTTTCAGGATTTATTGTTTCAATCCCTGATAGGGATTAGAGGAAATTTAAACCGCTTAGGTCTGAAGCCCTTAAAATATATAGTTTTCGAGGTGCAGTGGTGACAGGCTGAATTCATAATAGCATTTCAGACCTCAGTAAGCAAAACCCCCTCATCTAAAAATCCCCTCAAAATCAATCCCAGTAAGACTTTCAGGAATGGTGACACCCCCCTTTTAGAGCGAGGATGCTCAAACCCTGACCCCACAAGGAATACAACCCCAAAACGGAGTGAATCCGGATAAACACCTACAGGGTGTCACCACCAATGCCTACAGACTAGTTCTTCCCTTAAAAACTTCCTGAGCAGGGCCAGTCATATAAACCCGTTGGTCATGCTCCGACCATTCTATCTCTAGACAGCCGCCAGGAAGTTCAACAGTCGTCCAGCGATCGCATCTCCCCGTCAGCACACCTGCCACCACTACCGCACAGGCACCCGTACCACAAGCCATCGTTGCCCCAGCGCCCCGTTCCCACACCCGCATTTTCAAATAATCTGAGCGCACAATTTCAATAAACTCGGTATTCGTCCGTTGCGGAAAAGCAGAATGATGCTCGAATTTCGGGCCAATCGTCGCCAAAGGAATAGCCGCCACATCCTCCACAAACGTTATACAGTGAGGATTCCCCATACTCACACAAGTTACATCCCAAGATTGTCCCGCCACTTCCATCGGCACATTAATCACCTTATCCTCAGCCGCCGCTAGAGTAGTCGGAATTTGAGCCGCTAAAAGCTGAGGCATCCCCATATCGACTTTGACTTTTCCCTCCCCTTCTAGTTTGGGAATCATCACCCCCCCTAAGGTATGAATGCGATATTCCGATTTGGCCTCACTTCCCTCCAACTCAGCCAAAAACTTCGCCAAGCACCGAATCCCATTGCCGCACATTTCTGGCTCCGAACCATCAGAATTGAAAATCCGCATGGTATAGTCAGTGCCATCTTGTCCAGGTAAAGCAAAAATGACCCCATCCGCACCAATCCCAAAATTGCGATCGCACCATTGCACCGCTTGATCTGCACTAATCATCGGTTCATCCTGAGCGCGATTATCTACAAGGATGAAGTCATTCCCCAGGCCGTGATATTTTGTAAAGTCGATTTCCATAAACAAGCTCCAGCATAAAAGATAGATTATGGCTGAATTAGATACAGGTCTACCCAGCGTTCGTCAAATTCAAGGATTGATTAAAGACGGAAAAGAAGTTGAAGTCAAACTGATCACCCAAGACATACTCATCGGTTATCTGCGCTGGCAAGATACAGACTGTATATGTCTGGTGACACAAGAAGGGTTCCCTACTATTATCTGGCGAAATGCGATCGCTTACCTCAGACCCCAAGAGGTAGAAATGGAAAGCCGTGCCCTGCAAGTGATGGAGAATCAGGAATAACCCGATTATCGTGATTATCGTAGGGGCTCAATGCGAGAATCAGGTTTGGGCAGTACCGAAAACTTAAAATCAAAACCCGCCCTTGGACTTGGTTGTATGAGGACTTTTCTTGTTCCCCCTTAATAAGGGGGGTTAGGGGGGTCAAAATGTAGCACCTTATAGATTAAACCGCAGGTGAGCAGGGCGGGTTTTGAAGGGATGAAACTGTCTACCTAGCCAGGATTTTGACTAAACCCGCCCCTACAAATCGACGGTCTTTTTTTATTTTTTATATAGTCAGCTAAATCATTCGTATAAATTTCTTGCTCCCTCTCCTTCACTCCCTCTCTTTACTCCTCTTTCATCACTCTGGGAGATTTCGACGAATTTGCGTTGTTTCAGCCCACGCAAAATCAAGGTTTCACCCCAGTC
>CAZPRJ010000067.1:0-43398 GCA_964588805.1 uncultured Microcoleus sp.
AAAGACAGACATATTCCTGACTCCTGACCCCTGACTCCTGACCCCTGACTTCTGACTCCTGACCCCTGACCCCTATTGTCCCAAATAACGTCCTGCCATCTGCATAGCATCGGCGATATCGACATCGCCATCGCCATCGGCGTCTAAGAAGGAATTGAGAACAGGATTTGCTCCTTGGGGGTTTTGAGTGTTCGTACCTGTTTGCAGGAACTTCAACACAATGGGTACTAACATTGGCAACATGGCTTGAATTGTACCCGAATCCAGTCCCGTCCGGTTTGCGACTTCCTGCACAATTTGCTGGATTTGAGGCGCATTAAAGAGTAAATTAACGGCTTGAGTACTCGGCCCAGTCCCACCAAATTGATTAACAAATGCTTGAGTTTGTTGTTCGCCTTCGTTCGCTCGTTTTTGTTGTAGAGCAGAGCGAGCATAATTTCCTACAACGGATAAAACTGATTGTATCGTTGAGGGGTCAGTATGGGCATTATTGCTCAACTGTTGAACTGTACTGAGAATATCACCGATTTGGCCGGAACTGGCTTGTCGGTCAGGACTATCAATTGCACCGAGGATTTGGTTAAACAGGCTCATACGTTTTCCTCCGTCTTTGCTCAGTACCGAGTTTAGCCTATTAAGCAATTCAAAATTCAAAATTCTTGCCTTCAAAATGACAAGAACCAGTACTCTACTGAAATTGTAGGCGCAACAGCTTAGCACTTTTAAGAGATGAGATGACTGGGAACTTCCTAAAGACCACTGCCGGGAGTACAGCATTCTAAAATGTGAACAAACAGCCTCCTTAAATTCATGCCTCGCTCGCGCCTATTGCTGCTCATTATCGGTATTAGCCTGATTCTAGGGCTAATGCTGTGGCTGATTGGTTCCCTGCAAGTCCTGTATAGCCAAATTGCTTGGACATCTCCTTTATTGGCCAATGCGTTGCTAGTTTTGCTGATTGTCCTGCTGGGGATGCTAATTGCTGCCCTTATTTATTATCTATGGTTATTTGGGCGCTCTCAAGGGCGATCGCGCAGGCGGCGCAGAACCCCTAAAGCACCGATAGAGAAGACGGAGGCCGCTTCGGAAAATTTGAAAGCGGTACGCAGGCAAGTTAAGCAAATCCAGGATGAGGTAGCGCAGCAAGAATTACTGTTGCGATCGCGAGAAATTGAATCGATTCTATCGCGAGGTGAACTTCAGGTCGTCATCTTTGGCACGGGTTCGGCAGGCAAAACCTCGTTGGTGAATGCGCTGATTGGACGCATGGTTGGCCAAGTCGGTGCACCGATGGGGACGACACAGGCGGGAGAAACCTATAGCCTGAAGTTGAAAGGTTTAGAACGTCAGATTTTGATTACCGATACACCAGGGATTTTAGAAGCGGGTGTGATTGGGACTCAACGGGAACAAATGGCGCGAGAAATGGCAACGGAAGCAAATTTGTTGTTATTTGTCGTGGATAATGATTTGCGGCAATCGGAATATGAACCTCTACGCAGATTGGCAGAGATTGGCAAGCGCAGTCTTTTAGTTTTGAATAAAACTGACCTTTATTCGGATGAGGATAAGGAGGTAATCTTAGCACGGTTGCGGCAACGAGTTAAGGGATTTATTGCCCCCCAGGATGTTGTGGCGATCGCCGCGAACCCTAAACCCGTTAGGCTAGATACGGGTGAAGTTGCCCAACTCGAACCGGATGTCATGCCCTTAATTCGACGCCTTGCAGAGGTACTGAGGGCAGAAGGGGAGGAGTTAGTGGCGGATAATATTCTCCTCCAATCTCAACGTTTAGGAGAAGAAGCCCGACGTTTAATTGATAAGCAGCGTAGACGGCAAGCGGAGAAGGTGGTGGAACGATTTCAATGGATTGGTGCGGGTGTGATTGCCGTGACACCTTTACCCGGATTAGATTTACTGGCGGCGGCGGCGGTAAATGCTCAAATGGTGGTGGAAATTGGCAAGATTTATGGCTGTGAATTGAATATGGAACGAGGGCGAGAATTAGCGCTTTCTCTCGGTAAAACAATGGCGGGTTTGGGGATAGTTAGAGGGGCAATTGAATTACTTTCAACGGCGTTACGATTAAATGTAGCGACTGTGGTTGTCGGACAGGCTATTCAAGGAATTACGGCCGCTTATCTAACTCGAATTGCTGGAAAAAGTTTTATTGAATACTTCCGTAATGCCCAAGATTGGGGGGATGGAGGGATGACGGAAGTGGTGCAACAACAATTTCAGTTAAACCGAAAGGATGAGTTTATTAAGGTATTTGTGCAGGAAGCGATCGCAAGGGTAATTCGGCCTTTGGAAGACCAAACGGTTGAGGAAGAGGAAGAGGAAACTAATTCTGAGAGTGATTGGTGAATCTGGTTGTTCAAGTATGACGATTAATTCTTGATAAATCGCCTTTTCGAGTTACCTAAGTTGACTTTTGAAATCAATCCAGAAATCAAGAAGACGATAAATGCTGAGTAAACATAATTCTAAGTCAGCTTCACTTAACGTAACTGGTACTCTATCTTTGTTGCCTATTTCATGGGCTGACTCGTTACCTAAGACTCTTAGTATATGCATATAATATATTATCCAATCAGCAATTTTCGGTTCTGATACGCTTTGAATATTCTGTATTTTTTGATAAAGCATACCTTTCTGATTCCCTAAAATATCTTCTACGATAAACTCTACTATCTTTCTTGCAGCTATCCCTAATTCAAACGATCTACTTTCCTCACTTGAAACTATCCGCCTTACATCTGAGAATAGTTCTATATTAGAATGATTCGTTATTGAATTGGCTTTTTCCAACTTGTTTTTAATATCCTTCCTAATTTTTTCTACAAAATCTCCTTTTGGCAAAACAATTTTAACTCTTGAGAGCGCTTGATTCATTGCTTCATTTAGTTGTTCAACTCGGTCTTGATGATAAGTAACAAATTTGATTTCTTTTAGAGTTTGTGAGCGTTGCAAATGCTCTAAAGAGTTATTGAGTAAAGCTTTTATAACTTTATCAGGATTAATCGATAGGCTTCCCGTGCCTAGTAAGGGTAATGCAACTGACTGAATTACAATACCTTTTGCTTCCAAAATAGACAAAATAATAAAAACATTTTTAATAACTTCTCCTGTTGTGAAACTTAAACTCAGCATCTCTACGCAGAGCAATCGTTTAAATTTAGGATTTTCTATCTCTTTTGAAACCCAGCAACTAAAATATTTCCTTAGATCAAATTCACAGTCTTCTAAAAGACTTTCTAATCTTATTTGATGGTTTTCATATAAAGCACCTACAACTGTACCTTTCAATGGGTAATAGTCACCCATCAATACCGATACAGCTAAAATATCTACACTGAAATCAAGATTAGTGATATCTCCTTGATATAGCTCAAAAGTTTTGTATCCCCATACTGTTTCAATCTGAATAGCATTGACTTGTTTCACAACAATTTACCTTGATTCAAACAAAGTTTATACTTCTATCATGCTACATCAGAAAGAAAAGCTAACCTATTGAATCAAGGCACTAATCCTAACACTGCAACCGGAGAACCACTACCCCCTTTAAGACGCAAAATACCAATAATTAACGTCGTCCCCACAGCAGGTAATTGGTCTAAATTCGTCAAATTCTCCAACACAATCCGAGGTTTTTCCAAAACTAAATGATTAGTAGCAAACGTAATATCCTGACCTGAATCTACACCATGCGTATCAATCCCTACCCCAGCAATTTCACGTTTTGAAAGTAAAAACTGAGTCGCCTCACTGCCAAAACCTGGAAAATGCATCCCTCCAGAATTATCTTGATTAAAAAATGCTGCTTTATCAGACCATTTTGACTGCCAACCCGTAAAGAGCAACACTACACTCCCTTGGGGAATCAGGCTATACTGTTGCTCCCATGCCAAAACATCAGATAAAGTCAGTACATAATCAGGATTAGCGGTCACTTGTTTACATACATCAATCACCACCGCTTTGACAATCAATGACTCAGCCGGATATTGGTCAATACTCATCCCTTGAGGATAAAAACTATTCGGCGCATTAATATGGGTAGCACTATGTTCCCCCAGAGAAAAACGTCGCAAATAATAGCCATCCTTCTCTAACTCAGCTACCGTTTCAAATTCTACAGGGGGGTCATTCGGCCATAGAGGAATTCTAGGTTCAATAATATGAGATAGGTGTATAACTCGCCGAATAGTAATCGTTAAAGGTAAAAAACTAGCCAATGTTTCATCTGGCAATGACTCTTTATCCATAAACCTCAAACGATAGATGAATTACTACAACCTTCCTCAAAACCATCTGCAAAAAGCTCTGCGTACTCCGTGTTAAAAATACTAATATTAAGAGGATGTTTAAAAAGTTATTTTTGACACGCTTACCTACTGGCGATCCCCCTAAATCCCCCTTAAAAAGGGGGACTTTGGAAAAAGCTCTTGACACTTCTCATACATCCTCCAAGAGGCTAACGAGTAAACCGACAATTTCTCCCATCCAAAAACTTAAGTTGATGGTAAAGCATACCAATCAAAGGCAAATTTACACCCGCCGCCATTGCCATCCGTAAAGGATTCCCAAAAATTGCCTCGACTTCCAAAGGACGCCCTTCATCGTAATCAATTTTCATGCTCGTGCGATACGGCGTCATCTTCTCGGTATAATCCAACATTTTTTGAATAAAGCGATCGCTAATTTTACGATCCATCGCCGCAGCACCCGCCAAAACTTCAGCCATTAACTGTTCAACTAACCCACGAGTATACTTATCTGCCATCATCTCATCCGTTGTCGCATTCAGTACCACCGACAGTCCATTGTAAGGAATATTCCAGACCAATTTTTTCCAACGAGCAAGTAGTAAATCTTCAACTAACTGAATAGGAATACCCGCAGATTCAAAATCAACTGCTATCTGATGCATCCGTTCAGTAATGCCACCTGATTGATAATTAGGAGTATATTCGCCTAGAGTAATTTGCCCATAATCAAGATGGCGGATATGCCCAAATCCCACCTTATTAGAACAGAGAAAACATAGCCCTCCCATCACCCGTTCTGCACCCACAATCCGAGCAACATCTTCTTCTATTCCCAGTCCATTTTGCAAGACTAAAACCACACCATTATCCTTAACCAGCGTTGGCAACATCTGCCGGAGTAAGTGGTTATGCGTCGTTTTTAGTGCTACAACTACAACATCACAGGGTGGCATCTGAGCGACATCACCATACGCATTGACGTGGGGAAGGGTGAAATCGCCATTGGGGGACTCAACCACTAAACCCTGTTTGGCCACATATTCATAATCACGGTGCAGTAGGAAATGAACCTCTAAACCCGCCCGTTGCAAACAAGCACCATAGTATCCCCCTAACGCCCCTGTACCCAAAATGGCGTAACTGCGATTCGTCTTGACGTGAGAAGATGAACCCACTGGAACCTCTCCCATACTGCTGATGTCTACCGTAATATTTGACTATATTTTCCCGCTCTAATTAAGCTAAATTAGTAATTTTATTTTCGCGATCGCTCCCCATTTCCCAGGCTAGGACATTGCCAATGGCTACAAAAAATGTCCACCCCTACCCCTTCTACAGGCAAGAGATTGTTAAAATCTCAGTTAATCTCGTTCTTAGGTGCCATGAGTGACAACGTTCTTGAAGTCCGCAACTTGCGAGTTGAATTTAACACCGATGAAAAGCGAGTCTTGGCGGTTAACGACATTGACTTCAAGTTAAAACGGGGTAAAACACTGGGAATTGTGGGGGAGTCAGGTTCAGGCAAATCTGTCACCTCACTGGCCGTCATGGGTTTAGTCCCTCCTCCGGGTAGAGTGAGTGGAGGAGAAATTTACTTCCATCCCTCGGATAATGGAACCGCACCCGTCAACCTGACAGCCTTGAGTCAGGAAAAAAAGCGCCAATACCGAGGCGGGAAAATTTCCATGATTTTCCAAGAACCGATGAGTTCCCTTAACCCAGTTTATACCTGTGGGTTTCAACTGGTCGAGGCGATTCGGCAGCACCAAACTATCTCAGAATCCGAAGCGCGACGTCAAGCAACGGCAAGTCTTCAAGAAGTTAAACTCATCCCCAGCGATGAAGAATTAAAGCAGCAATATCTAGACGAATTTACTCAACATAACCCCAATCAACCCTTACCTGGGGATAAGGAAATCAGTCATCATATTAATCAACAAAAACTAGCATGGCTCGATCGTTATCCTCATGAACTATCCGGTGGCCAGTTGCAACGGGTGATGATAGCGATGGCCATCTCCTCAAACCCAGATGTATTGATTGCAGACGAACCCACCACCGCACTGGATGTAACCGTACAGGCCACGATTCTCGATTTGTTGCGGGAGTTGCGAGATCAGCGTGGGATGTCGATGATTTTTATCACCCATGATTTAGGGGTAATTGCTGAAATTGCCGATTTCGTCGCGGTGATGTATCAAGGAAAAATTGTGGAAACCGGCAATGTTTGGGATATTTTTTCTAGTCCTCAACATCCTTATACTAAAGGTCTTTTAGCTTGTCGTCCTCGCCTCGATCGCCGTTTACAATACTTACCCACTGTTTCAGACTTTATGGAAGTGGTGACAACTGCTGATGGCGAGGTGGAGATTCGAGAAAAACCCTTCGATGCCAAACACTTGCCGACAGAAGAACATACAGGCACACGGGGAGGTATTAATAAAGGGATATCTTCTGGCACCCTCGAGGAGTCATTTCCTTCTCCTTTAGTTGCAGTGCGTAACCTGCGGGTGGGTTTTCCCAAACGGGGAATGTTTGGCGCGGCGAATGACTACTTTATGGCAGTCCGAGGCATATCCTTTGAAGTGTATCCTGGTGAAACGTTGGGACTGGTGGGAGAATCTGGTTGCGGTAAATCGACAGTGGCGCGGACAATGCTGCGTTTAATTGAACCGATAGGGGGTGAAATTCAGTTTGAAGGCCAAGATATCGCCCATCTTCAAGGCAAGCGCTTGCAGCAATTGCGGCGTGAGATGCATATTATATTCCAAAACCCGTTTAGTTCCCTTGACCCCCGGATGAAAATTGGGGATGCGGTGATGGAACCGTTGAAGATTCATAAGTCTGGTGGGAATAAGAAAACACGGCGCGATCGCGTAGCCTATTTATTAGAACGGGTGGGTTTAAATCCCAATTGGATGAACCGCTATCCTCACGAGTTTTCGGGGGGACAAAGCCAACGGGTTTGTATTGCTAGGGCACTGGCACTCAATCCTAAGTTTATTATCTGCGATGAGTCGGTGTCGGCTCTGGATGTTTCTGTACAGGCACAGGTACTAAATTTGCTCAAAGAATTGCAGGATGAATTTGGCCTGACTTATATTTTCATTTCCCATGACTTGAGTGTGGTGAAATTTATGAGCGATCGCATTATGGTCATGAATCGCGGCCAAATTGAAGAAATTGGCCCAGCAGAAAGCATTTACCGCGAACCAGAAACCGACTACACTCGTCAGTTGATTGCCTCAATTCCGACTGGAACTCTAGAACGAATTCAACAACAACAAGAACGACGCAGTGTTTCTGAAGTTTCAGCAATTAGCGACCCTTGGTCTGTGAATTAGGCTAATTGCCATAAAACATTGCATAGTTAGGACGAACTCTTCGGCCCGTCCCACAAGACAAAATGGCTCTTGTGAGATGGGTTAGAGAACCCGTCCAGACAAGTTATACCTCAACGCAAACATCTCACACATCTACACGAACTGGATAGCAAATATCTGAACATCAAACTGTTTATAGAAGGTTCAAACAGTAGATGTTTAAAGATGTTTCGCCCACTGATTCAATATAGTTTTGTCACTCTTACCGTTTTTCTCTATTTTTCAGGTAAAGTTATCAATTCACCCGTTCCTCTAGCTGGAACCACTTTAAGAGTCACAGAAGCGCTAGTTCAATCAAAAACGACTTCTGAGCTACAGTAAATAATCGATTTCAGGTTTATATTAAATTCTATCGGCAGTCTAATTATTCATTAAAAAAAATACTCGCATTCTCTATTATTTAAAATGGAATCAAGGCTTTTCTCTCCTAACTCCTGCTTCCTAACTCCTGCTTCCTAACTCCTGCTTCCTGACTCCTGACCCCCTCATTAATCAGTTGTCGTAATTCCTTTTTCTTGCAACTGCTGCATAAAAAATTCTTCTAACGAGTAACGATTATAAGCCATAGAAATAATTTGACCGCCCATCAAGCGCAGGCTAGCGAGAAATTCCTGAGGTTCGCCTTGCAATTGACCTGACCAAGAATCTCCCTCAAAGGCAAGTTCTTTGACCCAACGCTTGAGAATGTCTATATTACCTCCTTTCCCTTTAACATGGTAAATAGCAGTAGTCCCCAATAATTCTTCTAGAGAACCGCTACAAATTAATTCTCCATTGGCCAAAATAGCCACGCGATCGCAGATTTTTTCCACATCCGATAAAATGTGGCTATTGAAGAAAACGGTTTTACCTTGTGCTTTAAGAGACAGAATAATTTCCCGAATTTGGTAACGTCCCATTGGGTCAAGTCCTGACATCGGTTCGTCTAAAAATACCAATTCAGGATCGTTAATCAATGCTTGTGCCATGCCAATGCGTTGCAGCATTCCTTTAGAATACTGTCGCATTTGTTTTTTGCGGGTGGCTGACTGAGATAATCCTACTAAGTCAAGAAGTTGAGGAATGCGTTGCTGTTGTAAGTCGGATGGAATTTCAAAGAGTTGGGCGGTATACTGCAAAAATTCCCAGCCGGTGAGATAGTCATAAAAGTAGGGATTTTCGGGTAAATAGCCGATGCGTTGTTTGATGGGTCGATTTCCAATCGGTTTTCCCAATAGCCACGCCTTCCCAGAGGTGCGACGGACAATCCCTAGCAAAGTCTTCAGTAATGTAGTTTTACCTGCACCATTGGGGCCGAGTAACCCGAAGGTTTCTCCTTGATAAACGCTGAGGGTACAGTTTTTCAAGGATTCAATTTTTTGATTCATCCAAAATCCCGTCCGGTAGATTTTCTTGAGTTCAGAAGTCTGGATGACGGGTACTTTGTCAACAGCGGCCGGTGGAGTTGGGGAATCGGTGATGGAATCCATGCTAGTCTATGCGATCGCGTATCTCTATCTCTCTTATGTCCCATCATTCCCTATTTTGGTGATTTTCGTGTCATTTGGGTTGATTGGGTTTGGTGTTTAGTCGGTTGTACTTCCGATAATTACCCTTACCGGAATTACATTTTTACCAACATTACCCCTCCAATTTTCCTGATTGCCAGAAGATGTTTTGTAAACATGATTAGCCTAGTTACAGTCAATCGCTAGGATATAGAGTTTAAATTTCTGCCGATATTCCCTTGATTTCTGATAACACAAACGAAGTTCTATTTTCTTCTGTTTCATCCCCAAAAACGGCAGCCACTCAGCCGCAAGTTTGTCATGTAGTAGCAAGCATCAATGAACAAACTGGTGGTCCAGCTATTTCAGTCACAAGTTTAGCTGAAGCCATCATTAAGCAAGGTATATCCTCTCATATATTCACCCTAGATTATCAAAAACGAGGTCGTCAAGCTAAAGCACCTGGTGTCAAAATACATAGTTATCCTGCTACCTTACTTTCCCGCCAACTACGAGGATTTCAGCCTCAGGCCAATCGTGCCCTTTGGCAATTAGCTTCTAGTGAATTGGATTTAATTCATAATCACGGTTTGTGGATGTTTCCTAATATTTATGCCCGCACAGCAGCAGTAGGAAATCAACTTCCATTGCTCATTTCTCCAAGAGGAATGCTGGAATCTTGGTCGTTAAGCCGAAATCGAATTAAAAAGGGATTAGCCTGGATATTATATGAGCATAAAAATCTTAAAAGTGCTTATGCTTTTCATGCCACTTCCATTGAAGAAGCCCAGTCTATTCGTCGTCTTGGTTTTCAACAACCGATTGCTATAATTCCCAACGGAGTTTATATTCCTGAATTTAACCAACGACCCAGGCGAGAAGTATTATCCCAATTATTTCCTGAAATAGCTGAAAAAAAATGGATATTATTTTTGTCTAGAATTCATCCCAAAAAAGGTTTAGATAATTTATTGCGAGTTTGGCAAACATTGGGTACTAAGTTTACCGACTGGCATCTCATAATTGCAGGGCCTGATCAAATTGGCTACCAAGCTCAATTAAAGTTACTAACATCAGAATTGGGATTAAAGGAACGAGTCACCTTTACCAATATGCTTTCTGGAGAAAAGAAAGAAGCCGCGCTGTGGAATGCGGATCTATTTGTGTTACCCACTTACTCTGAAAACTTTGGCATTGCTGTAGCAGAAGCCTTAGCCCATGCCGTTCCTGTTGTAACAACAAAGGCTGCTCCTTGGCAAGAGTTATCCACTCACACATGTGGTTGGTGGATAGATAATTCTCAGCAAGCCCTAGCTTCTGCCTTAACTGAAGGGATGCAACTGTCTCCTGAAGGACGTAAAGAAATGGGGTTGAGGGGACGAAATTTAGTAGCAACTCAATACTCTTGGGATTTTATTGCTAAGGAAATGTTCAGTGTTTATCAATGGGTGCTTGGTAGGGGTGAACCTCCTCATTGCATCCAATTCGTGGGGGAAAGCCGATGAAGATTTCTATTGTTACTGGTCCCTGGCTTCCCGTCCCCACCTTACAAGGAGGAGCAGTACCCCGTCGTTGGCAAGGTGTGGCAGAAGAATTTGCTGCCATGGGTCACGAAATCACTATCTTATGTCGCACTTATCCAGGTCAACCTCAACAAGAAACAATCAATGGTGTAAAGTACCTAAGACACAGTGGGTTTCCTCAAAGTCGCTCTATTGTGTGGGATTTACTCAAAGATTTTGCCTATGCCATAGCGATGTTACCAGTGCTACCCGATGCCGACATTTTGGTAATCAATGATTTTTGGTTGCCTGTCTTCGCCTCACTACGTCCTGAAGCAGGCCGAATTGTAATCAACGCTGCTCGGTTTCCTAAGGGACAGTATCGCCTGTATGCAGGCGCAGATCGATTTGTTGCTCCTACTCAGGCAATACAACAAGCGATCGCGCAGCAATACCCAGCCGCTACTTCTCGAATTCGGGTAATACCTAATCCTATCGATACTCGCGTATTCTCTCCTCCTATTTCCCCTCGTCCTAATAGAGAGAATAAAACCATTTTATATGTTGGAAGGATTCACCCGGAAAAGGGAATTCACCTATTATTAGATGCATTTACTATTTTGTCTAAACAAATTCCTGGAACAAAGTTACGAATTATCGGCCCTGTTCAAGAAAATCAAGGAGGAGGGGGTGAGAGCTATCTGAATACTTTAAAATCCAAAGCTCAAGGATTGGCTGTTGAGTTTTCTCCACCTATTTTTGACATACAAAAATTAGCAGATGCTTATCGAGACGCCGATGTATTTTGCTATCCTTCATTAGCAGAAAAAGGAGAATCCTTTGGAGTTGCTCCTTTAGAAGCAATGGCTACTGGGTTAGTTCCCATAGTTTCAGATTTAGCTTGTTTTAGAGATTTTATTGAAGAAGGTCAAACTGGATATTTTTTCGACCATCGTAGTGCTAATGCTGCTAAAAATCTCTGCATTACCTTAACCTCAGCAATCCTCAATCAGGAAAAAAACTCTCAAATGGCAGACAAAGCAGCGCAACAGGCTACCAAGTTTAGCTTCGAGAATATTGCTCGTCTCTATCTCGATGATTTTGAGACAATTCTAAATCAACAATAGCGGATAATTTTATGAAAAAAGATACTATTCAGGCGTTTTATGAAGAAGTTTACACTAATTACTCTTCTGACACACCAGGAAACTTTGATAGTTATGAAAGAAATCATGTTCTGAAGCGCGTCTATAAACAAGGAAATGGAAAGCGATTATTAGACCTTGGTGCTGGGCGAGGAACTATCTGTCAATTTTTTCTCGATAATGGCTATGAAGTTTATGCCGTGGAATGGACAAGTGCCGGAACGGATAAGTTAGTAAAAATGGGAGTCAAAGCCCAGCAACATGATATTGAAGATTTACCTTATAGCTATGAGGATAATTTCTTTGATGAGGTGTTTTGGGGAGACAATATTGAGCATCTTTTTTTCCCAGAAAAGGTTGCAAGAGAAATTTATAGGATTCTCAAACCAGGTGGTAGATTGGTTTTGAGTACTCCTAATCATGGTTGGATTATTAATCGCCTCTATTACTTAGTCATGGGTGTACCGAGAAGAACAGAAGGCCATAAAATTCCTATCTGGAACTGGCAGCATATTCGATATTTCAATAAAACGGAGATTAAAAAATTTTTACAAACGTGTGATTTTTATCAAGACTTTGCTTTTTACGGAGCGGAACGCAGGCAACCGTTTGCTACTTTAAGCCGATACTTTCCATCAGTTTTTGGTTCTGTTATGGTTGTTGAGGTTCGTAAGTAAATTACCCCATTTAAAATCCATCTCAAGAGTTAGGATGAAAACCAATAATTTCTATTCAGGCTATTTTTCCTGATAAAAGCATCGATATCTGTATCAGTGGTTAAGGCTTATTACAGATATTCATTCTCCATGCTGGACAAAGTTACTCCTCTCATCCTAACCTTTAATGAATCTCCCAATATAGACCGTACCCTTCAGCGTCTGGCTTGGGCTAAGAAAATTATTGTGGTTGATAGTTACAGTACCGACACTACCCTAGAAATTTTGTATTATTATCCTCAAATTCAAATATTTCAGAGAGAATTCGACACATTTGCCCGCCAATGTAACTACGGTTTACAACAAATTCAAACCGAATGGGTACTCTCAATCGATGCTGACTATATAGTGACTGATGAATTAATTAATGAAATTGAAGCGTTACCCCAAAATTCTTTAGTAGATGGCTATTTTGCTCGATTCAAGTATTGTGTGTTTGGTAAGCCGCTTCGCGGAACATTACTTCCCCCTCGTGAAGTCTTGTTCAGAAAAGAAAAAGCTATTTACATTGATGATGGGCATGCACACCGACTCCAAGTAAATGGTAAATCCGAAACCCTCTCATCTTATATTTACCATGACGATCGCAAGCCAATTAGCCGATGGTTATGGGCGCAAGACCGATACATGATTATTGAAACTCAAAAATTACTAGAAACCTCTAAAAGTGAGTTGAGTTTGGGCGATCGCATCCGACAGCATAAAATTCTTGCGCCCTTCGTCATCCTATTCTACTGTCTCATCCTCAAGCAAGGCATTCTAGATGGTTGGGCGGGTTGGTACTATGCACTTCAGCGCATGCTGGCGGAAATTTTACTCTCGATTCGCTTAATAGAAACCGATAATTCGTAATAAAATTGGTATGTGGTAAGACTGCCCTCAGATGCAGACAGTACAGCCTGGGTGCAACAAACCCGAAAACAAGAGTGTTGGCATTAAAATAAAATGACTCATCTTCTGGTTGATACTGTCAGCGAGACTGCATCTTCACGGAAAATCCACCATGCCTAAAGCTTCTATCCTCGAACCCGGAAAATCCTATACCTTCCGCAATTATTTCGAGATGACCTATGAGCCAGATGATATTCTGGCTGAATTTGGATTTTCTCTCCAACGCAGTAGCCTCGACTTACCGAAATCTGATAAAAACCTCGACCAACTCACTGAACTCAAAGATAGCATTCAGCGCCGCTTACCCTACGTTAGCCTCACTAGTGAAGCCGCCCGTCGAGAAATCTTAATTGCCCCGATTGTTTTAGCCCTCATCGACTACACTCAAGCTCAACTTAGAATTGAGTATTCTATCAACGTCTCTGAACAACTGAAAGGTTCCCTCGACTACTACCTCCACACCCAGAACAATCTCCTGATTATTGAAGCCAAAAATGCCGACTTAGCTCGAGGATTTACTCAACTGGCCGTCGAACTCATTGCCCTCGACCAATGGACAACCTCAGATGAACCCTTACTCTATGGTGCTGTCTCAACGGGAGATGTCTGGCAATTTGGCGTATTAAATAGAGAAGAAAAACAAGTTCAACAAGACCTCAACCTTTATCGAGTGCCTGCTGACCTTAATCACTTGTTTAGAAGTCTCATTGCTATTTTGAGTCATAAGCTACAGTGACATGACCATGAAATGTTCAGCATAATGTAGGAGGCAAAGTGAAGCTTCTTATCCATTGGTAGTGCCTCTACCCAGGCAATCTATGAAAACTTATCGCCGCAAGCGCTGGAAATTCCGCTTCTTGAGTTTAGTGAGCTGTACATTCCTAATGCTGCTGAGTATCATTCCTCTAAGATTGGCGATCGCTCAATACCAAGCTCCCCATCCCCAAGCTATCCTAACTTTAGGTGGAGGGATGGATCGAGAGAAATTTACCGCGCAATTTGCTCAAGCTCATCCTACCCTAGACATTTGGGTGTCTTCAGGGTTAGCGCCTCGGCTAGCACAACCGATTTTTCACTCGGCCGGTATTCCCGACGCACGAATTCATCTCGACTATCGCGCAGCCGATACCGTCACAAACTTTACCTCACTAGTCGCTGAATTCCAACACCGTCACATTCAGCATTTATTCCTGATTACCTCAGACTTTCACATGCCCAGAGCAAAAGCGATCGCCACTATTGTACTCGGCAGTCACGGCATTACCTTCACCCCTGTCCCTATCCCCACCCCAAAACCCGATGAAACTGAGTTTCATATCCTGCGCGATGTCTTGCGCTCATTGCTATGGTTAGTGACGAGGCGCACCGGTGCCAGCCTCAACCCCAGATGGTATGCATCAGAGTCCATCCACCGTTAAAAAATCACACTCTCCTAACTCCTGACTCCCTGACTCCTTAATTCGCCAAAGGCAAAGGCTGTTCACCATCTGTAGGAACTGGACGAATAATAGTCGGAGCCTCCTGTGGTGCTGGCTTGAAAATACCTTGGAGAGCTTCTTCGAGTGTTTCAGCCATAACGATGCGATTTTCATAAACCACAATCACGCGAGCCAAAGTCGGCAAACTATTCTGTTCCGCCTCCAGATACAAAGGTTCCACATAAAGCAGCGATCGCTCAATCGGAATTACTAACAAATTCCCCTGAATCGCCCGCGAACCTTGACGATTCCACAACGAAATTTGCTGAGAAATCACAGGGTCTTGATTAATCAAAGCTTCAATCTGCTCAGGCCCATAAACCAGTTCCTGCTTAGGAAATTGATACAGCAACAGTGTGCCATAATTCTCACCATCCGAACGAGCCGCTAGCCATGCAATCAAGTTGTTACGGCTATTGGGAGTATACGGATTGAGCAAAATAAACTCTTCTGAGGTTGCACTGGGCAATCTCATAATCAGATAGTAGGGTTCGATCGGTTGCGGTTTAGCCGCATAAATTTCTTGAGGAATGCGCCACAAATCTTCCCGATTGTAAAATACTTGGGGGTCAGTCATGTGATAGGTCAGCAACCGTTCCGACTGAACTCCAAAAAAGTCCTGAGGATACCGGATATGACTCAGGAGTGTGATGGGCATTGTATCAAGTGGCTTGAAAAGTTCCGGAAAAATCGCATTCCAAGTATGAATAATGGGGTCAGTCGGGTCGGCAACATAGAACTCGACATCACCGTGATAGGCATCGATGACGACTTTGACCGAATTGCGAATGTAATTAAATTTATGTTGACCGGGGTCGGAATAGGGGTACTCATCACTGGCCGTGTAGGCATCGATAATCCAGTACAGGTTATTTTCAGCCCCCGGCTCATTCACTTCACTGGCATCAGCCACTACTAAGTAAGGTTCGCTATCATACCGTAGGAAGGGAGCGATCGCCCGAACGCGCTCATTGATATTGCGACGAAACAGTAATTGAGTTTGAGGCGTAAAATTTCGAGTAAAGAGCATCTGCCAGTCTTTAAGATACTCAGCAAACACCAGTCTTTGCCACCAAGAACCCAAGGGGACTCCCCCATTGCCGTCGTAGGTGTTATAAACATTCTCATCACCACTGGGATAGTCAAATTCCTTGACTCTCGTGGCCGTCATCACATAGTTATTCGTAATTTCGCCATAATAAATCCGAGGCGCACCAATGGGAATGCTGGCACGAATCGCTTCACTTGAGGTTTCCAGAGAACCCGCCTGATCGGCCGCCACACCCACTCCAATATTTTTAACGTAGTATTCCGGTAAGCCACCGGGGCCAGCCGCATTCACAGGAGAGAGGGTAAATCCATAGCCGTGGGTATAAACTAAGTGTTTATTGACCCAGGTTTGAGCCTGATCGGGAACCTCGGTATAATCTAACTCCCGTGCTGCAATAATCACCTGTTGCTTTTCAGTCTCAGTGGTTGTGGGAGTCTCCACCGGTTCTTGCTCAGAAAAAGGCACAATAGGCGGAACAGCTTCTGAATCCACCTTCAACGTATAACGATCAATCTGAGCATCTGGGAATTTATAATAAAGTCGAATTTGTTGAAGTTGACGGTTTGTCTGGAGGAGAGGCCGCGTATCCCACAGGCGAATATTGCGAATCGTCCGGCCATTTTCGGCTAAATCTGCCTGTGTCAGTTGCCCTTGAGGATTAAAGGTTTCAACATCAATGCGATCAAGGGCAAAGGCTGAGCGGGTCAAAGCAATACTACGCTGAATGTAAGGCCGTTCTCGCACGAGTTCATTAGGTTGGACGCTTAGGCGCTGTACCGCATTGGGAACAATTTCAGCCGCGATCACCACGGTGGTTAAATATACTCCTAATACAATCAACGCCTGTTTTCCCATTGAACGTTGATGCCCGAACCCGATTAGAGTCTGCACCAGCAACCATAGTGCTATCCCTACCGCCACCAATGACAAAGCCGTATTCACGGGTAACTGAACATTGGCATCGGTGTAGCTAGCCCCATAGGTTACACCCCGTTGGGAATAAAGTAATTCGTATCGCGACAACCAAAACGCCAGCGCTGTACTGGCCGCCACAGTAATACCCAACCCGTACAAATGGCGCAATTGCTCCGGAGAAAATCCCGGAAATTTCCCCTGAGAGAGGCTATCTCCTGATAGCAAGTAAATGAGGGTTACGGCCACGAAGGTGAACAGGCATAATCCCCCCAGCCAAAAGTACAACAATTCCCATACCGGAAAGCTAAAGATATAGAAACTGATATCGTGCTTGAATAGGGGATCGACGGCGTTAAAGGCAGTGGGGGAGAAATACTCTAAAATTCTGTCCCAATGTCCTGAAACAACAAAGGCAAAAAATAACGTCAAGATTGAAGCAATGCCCGTTAACCAAAACTGAGGGTTAATCAGCAATGCGATCGCCACTACAGGCAGTACAATCCATTGCCAAATCTGAAGAGGAAAAAGCTGGCTGATAGCATCCCAATCAAACGCAGGGGGTAACGGGGGCGTAACATCAGGAAGACTCCAATCTGGACGCCACAGGGAGATGGCAATTTGGCTGTAGTGCAACAGCATCACGCCTACCACGATGCTGAGTAAAAGCGTAATCGGAAGCAGTAAGCGCAGACGGATTGCCGCACCTCGTTGTAGAGTATTCAGTCGGGGTGCAACCTCTACTCCTATCCCATTGGGTTGCTGTGTGCTACCATACCCCACTTGCCCTGTAGTCTTGGCAATCCCCGAATTTGAGTCTGCCCAATTCTGCCGTCGGACTCTTAATTCTGGTTGATTTAGAGAGTACTTCAGCCGATTTGCTAAAACTAAATTCCCTAAGCTAAACCCAGCCGATAAAATACCGATAAATGACCATACCCCAATCTGAGTTTGCAAACGTTTGAGAAATGCATTTAAATACCCAACATCCTGAAACCAAAAGATTTCTGCAATCAGATGAGAACATAAATCCCAGATTAGCCACAGCCCCACGAGGACTGCTATCCATCGAAAAATTGAATTCCGGAATCGGTTATTGAGGTCATTAGTCATGGGTCATAGGTTTTGCACTCGGAGGGGATGAAAGACATCCTCGACTCTTTCATAGTAAGGCGAATCACCCATAACTCATCACTAATGACCCCAACTAATAACTAACTAAATTGTTCGCCACTCTCCAAATTAAAGAGTACTTGCAGTGATTGCATCGCTCGGCGGCGGCGCTCGATATCCTGCTCTGCTCGTAGCTGTACCATTGGGTCATGCAGGATTTTATTCACAATCCCTCGGGTGAGAGCTTCAATAATTTCCTGATGTTTTTCCGCAAATTCTGAACCTAGGCGCGATAAGGCTTTTTCGAGTTCTTGTTCGCGGATGGTTTCGATTTTATTGCGTAGGCAGCTAATCGTCGTGACGGTATCGAGCGATCGCCACCACACTTCAAAGGCTTCCACTTCTTCGTCTAAAAGCACCTCCGCTTCCATGGCCATCTTACGGCGGCTTTCCTGATTTTGCGCCACGACAGCCTTCAAGTCGTCCACATTAAAAGCTTGTACGTTTTCTATAACATTGACATCTGCCGCCACATTACGGGGTACAGAAATATCAAACAGCATCAAAGGCTGATTCGGCACTAAACAGGCTTCTAACTTGACTCGATCCAGTAAGGGTTCAGTGGAGGCGGTGCTGGTAAACACCAAGTCCGACTGGGTGATTATGGTAATCATCTCAGCTAAAAGACACAGTTCTAGCTTCGCATCTGGAAACTGATTGGCTAATTCTTGTGCCCGTGCTTGAGAACGATTGACAATCGAGATTGTCTTTGCTCCTTTCGATAACAGGTGTTGAACCAGCAATCGGGACATTTTCCCTGCCCCAATAATGGCAATCCGGCAAGCGGCTAAGTTCTCAACTTTCATCTGAGCCAATTCTACGGCTGCCGAACTAATCGATACTGCGCCCGTACCAATGCTGGTTTCGGTGCGAACCCGCTTGCCGGCAGTAATGGCTTGCTTGAACAGTCGGTTGAGTAAGCGCCCGATGCCTTTGTATTGCTGCCCAATTTTATGGGTATTTTTGACCTGAGCCAAGATTTGCCCTTCGCCCAGCACCAGGCTATCTAAACCGGCAGCGACTCGCATCAGATGCATAACGGCATCTTGGTGCAACAAAATAAACAAATGTTGCCGCAACTGCTGGAGGGGAATTTGAGCAACTTCTGAAAGAAATTGGCTCAATTCCTGAACCCCTTGTCCTGTTTCGGTGGCTACAACATAAATTTCCAGGCGATTGCAAGTACTGAGTATCGCCACTTCTTCGATATGGGGATAGCTCAGTAGTTCTTGCGTGACGCTTTCTACTTTTGCTTCGGGAATGCTCAGTTTTTCTCGAACTTCAACCGGCGCTGTCTTGTGGCTTAGACCTACGACTGCGATATTCATGTTCCTCCAAATATTTGTCGTCTGTGCGGTCAGATGTCACGAGTGTGTGAATAAAATTCGGGAGAGTGTCAACTCGTCTAATCTTAAAAAAATTAAGGGCTAACTCACCTTCAATTGAAGGATTTCATTAAATGAAGGATTTGTGAAGTATTTGAAAAAAAAGTCTATTTAAATGCAATCGCCAAGATTGAGACTAGACGGCTGGCAGTGTATCAACCGATAAGAAGAGGAAGAGGGAATAGATGAGACTTCTGGATCATGAAGTTTTTTCGTCTATTTCCCCATTTCCCGGATTTTCCCTGCCTGGGGTACGGCTTTATGAGCCGCAACACCCATGCTTTTTTCCTATGTATAGCCCCGTCTATCTCAGTTGGATGTACTTCGGATCATCGAACAGATGGATCGTGTCTACGAACCGTGCTGTCTGGGACTGACTGGAAATGACCAAGCTGTGAGTCCTGGCTCCACCGTGGAAGAAGCGTACGCCTTCCATGAGTGTTCCGGAAGTAATGCCAGAAGCCGCAAACAGTACGGTTTCACCACTGGCTAGTTCCTCAGCGTTGTAAACTTTGTCTGGGTTGGTAATGTCCATTGATTGTAAACGCTCTAGGTTACTCTCTTTGCTTTCACCAATCAGACCTGTTTTGACCACGGCGGGGTCATAGATGAGTTGCCCTTGGAAGTGTCCACCCAAGCAGCGCATAGCGGCTGCGGAGATGACGCCTTCAGGTGCGGCACCAATCCCCATTAGGGCATGAATGTTCGTTCCGGCAAAGGCGCAAGAAATAGCGGCTGATACATCCCCATCGGTAATCAGTCGGACTCTAGCACCGGCTTCACGAATTTCTTGAATGAGTTCCTTGTGGCGATCGCGTTTCATAACGACAACCACCAGTTCCTCAATCGAACGATTCAAGCACTCGGAAAGAATTTTTAGGTTTTCAGTCGCGGACTTGTTGATATCAACGTGTCCGGCTGCCTGTGGGGGAGCAGCCAGCTTCTTCATATAAAAATCAGGAGCCGCAAACAAACCACCTTTTTCTGAAATTGCCAGAACTGCCATTGAACCCGGTTGTCCATAAGCCACCAAGTTGGTGCCTTCGCAAGGGTCAACCGCAATGTCGATTTCAACAAGTTCATCTGGGTTGCAGACGCTGTGGGCATCTTGATGAGTACAGATCCCAACTTCTTCACCAATGTAGAGCATAGGGGCGTCATCACGCTCCCCTTCTCCAATCACAATGCGGCCGCGCATATAGATTTTATTCATCCGCTCCCGCATGGCTTCAACAGCCACTTGGTCGGCGGTGTTTTTATCGCCCTTACCCATCCATCGGGCAGACGCCATCGCGGCTTGTTCCACAACCTCAATAATTTCTAATCCTAATGTGTTTTCCACGACACCCGTTCTCCCAACTGCTTGATTTTGCTAGGTTTTATCTGGCTGTTCCAGTTTAAAAGTCTATCAGAGGGGATACCTCTAGAGGTTAGTGTACTCTGAGAGGGGTATTAAGTTTTGATGCATTTTTAGCAGTAAGCTTCAGTGTATGACGCTCAAATCGGGAGCTAGTGGCTGTAATTCTGAGAAATCTTAAGATTTCATTAGCCCGAGGGCAGGCAAGAACCTTCTGTGTATGACACGTATGACCCTAACAAATTGACTCACCGACAAAAGAGGGGAATTAAGTCCAGATTAGGTGGGATTTGAGGTTTGTATTTTTTAAGCTAGAGAAAAAGTACTTAAAAATCCTTCACCAACAATGCTCGACTTTCTCAATCCCCTTTTAGGACGCCATCCAGAACGCATAAAAGCCAACGTGGAAATGTACACTTGGCAAACCTGCCCCTTTTGCATTCGAGCAAAAATGCTGCTGTGGTGGAAAGGTGTCAACTACACCGAGTATAAAATCGACGGCGATGAAGCAGCAAGAAATAAAATGGCAGAACGCGCCAACGGACGCCGGACAGTACCGCAAATTTTCATCAACGACCAGCATATTGGTGGATGTGATGATTTGTATGCCTTAGATACTAGAGGTCAACTAGACCCTTTACTTGAACAGGCAACCGTCTAAACGACCACGTAGCACTAATAAACCTTTTGACTAGGGGTCAGGAGTCAGGGGAGAAAGATTTTCATTGAGAACTTATGCAAATTAACTTTTGAAGCACCATTTGTAGGGGCGCACCGATGTGCGCCCTCGCTATATGTCGAGTTCTTGCGTAAGTCCTGTCATTGAGACTGTCTCTACCCTGTGCTTTCTCCCTTTCGGCACATCCCCTGAAAAACCACAAGCCGCCTTGATAGGCGGCTCGAGTCAATATAGTTCAGAGATAGGGGGTAATAGTTAATTGGCTTTCCCTCCGGCAGTAATAGCGCTTGAACTATGTCTTTAGGAGAGAGCAACTTAGCAGCTGCTAAATACAGACTAATCTATCTAAGGGTAGAATGTCAGGCTCTGTTGCAAACTTTACAACAACAACATAAATGTATGGCAAATGTCAAAGAATCAATGAAATTGCTCAGATTTTTAAGTTTGAACTGAGAATATTTACCTACGATACTTGACAAATAACCTACAGACTCTACTTTTAGACAACGGATTCCTGACTTAATTTCGAGCGATTGTGGGGTTTAAGCAGGTCGATAACCTCCGGCCCAATAGGAATAATACCCCCTGGATTCAACGGGAACAAATTACCATAGTAATCTCGCTTCACAGCCTCTAAATTACAAGTCTCAGCCACACCCGGAAGCTGATACAAATCCCGCAAGTAAGAACCTAGATACTCATAATCTTGAATTCTACGGCGATTGCATTTAAATAGCCCGTAATATACTCCATCAAAGCGAAATAGTGTGGTAAATAATCGGATATCTGCCAGTGTGAGACAATCTCCACACAAAAAACGATGGGTAGCGAGCACGGCATCAATCTCATCGAGGGTATCGAACAACTTATTGCAGGCAGTCTCATAAGCCTCCTGAGTTTGGGCAAAACCACAGCGATAGACACCATTGTTGACCGCGTGATAGATTTTTTCATTCCATTGCTCGATGGATTCCTGGAGGTGTTCAGGGTAAAGGTTGAGTTGGGGGTTTTTGGCAAACTCATTGAACTGAGAATTTAAAATCACGATGATATCTGCACTCTCATTGTTCACAATCGTCTGTGTTTGCTTATCCCACAGCACAGGAACGGTGCAACGTCCGTTATAGCCAGGTTTTGCGAGTTGGTACAGTTCAGGTAGTGTATTGCATCCTTCCTCTGGCTGGTCGAGTACCCAAATTCCTGCATCAGATGAAGGCGACGCAACCGAAACCTCAATTACCTCTTCGAGTCCCTTAAGCGCCCTTACAACCAGGGTGCGATGCGCCCAAGGACATCCCAATCCTGCATATAGTCGGTAGCGTCCTACTTCGGGTTGATAAGAATTTTCAGGTTCAGTCCCGATACTTTGCCTAAACTGACTCACTGGACGCACATATTCCCCCGATTGGCTACGGGGGGCAAGTTTCGACATCATCAAGTGCCAAAGGGTTGTCCAGACGAATTTTCCTAGCTTGACAATCAGTCCGGGTGGGAGAGACTTACTCGTGTTAGTTCTAGCGGTGGTTTGCGGCATAAATAGTTTCAACCCAGGCGAAGAGTATATTAACTGTCTTAACTGATAACCATCCCATAAGGCCAGTTGACAGATTGTCCATCTCCAAACTCTAGGAACCCCATGAATTAGGCTAGATTGGCTCCAGTACAAGAGTCACTTGAACAACTTGCATATTACTGTCTGCGGTACGGATGGGAATTTCCTACTGTCGAAGTATAAATAATTTGAGGTTGAGACAATGGAATTAACACGAAGCTTTATTTCTATAGCTCAGACAGCAGCTCAGCAACAGACTCAAAAACAACACAACACCAAATCTACTGCTGAGATGCAACAATCGACTGAATCTCAAAAGTCAGGTTCTGCGGTTTCTATGTCTATGTTCGAGTTTAGTGGTCATCGTTCCGTCAGCTAACCGGACAAAGCGAATAAGAAGGTGAGAGGATTACTTATACCGTATCTCTATTCTTAGAGAGTAATCAGGCTAGAGTTTTTTCACTTCTTCCAAGGGAGCTTAGTACCCATTTCTGTTAGGGCGGAGAAGATGAGATAGAGAACAAGTACACCTATACTAACTAAAAACAGAACAATATCGTTATCCATTGCTTCCACAGAGGCGAATATCAATTCAGTTATATATCATTAATAAGAGACTGTACATTTAAGCTAAATATCACTGAAATAAAATAAATTTGTATTTGGCACTTCAGTGGCATTCTATTTAAGCCTATCATCAAATAGATACACCTCTTCTACAGCAATGAATAGTAGACTTTAAAGCTGTAGAAAGAGGCGAGTTTTTAGGGAACTATGCCAATCTCAACTAATACATCATGGTTGAGTCATAGTAGAATTTAAATTCTAATAAATTGTTGGATGGGTCTTTTAAGAAAAAAGTCAAGTGTTCCTCAACTTTTCCTGAAAATCTTACCGTCAGTTCTTGGAAAAATTCAAGTCCTTGCTCCCTCGCTAATTCTAGTAAATCATTGAACTCTTCTTTGTGTTTGAAGGTGATGCCAAAATGTCTGGGGTACATTTGTGGCGCAGCGTCTATCTTATCAGGTGCCAGATGGCAAACGACCTGATCGCCAAAAAAATTCAAGGTTACTCTATCGGCATAACGGCGAGCTAACTGGCACCCCAATTTGTTGACATAGAAATCTTGAGTTTCATCTAAGTCTTTGCAGGGTATAGCCAAATGAAAAACGTTCTCAGAGTTTCTCATTGTAGTACTCCTTCAAACAGATTCAAAGTGTCTGAACGTAGACCAAGCCTCAAAGTTTCTAGCCCAATGACATCATCAAAGGCAATATTCGCCAAATTTACATTAGCTCCAAAATGCTTGACAAAGTAAACTTGCAATGATTTGTTAGGAGCTTCAAAGATAAGGTTATTGGAGTTGATGCCAGAATTCAAGATTGCCTGGATTAAGTCGCATTTGATGCTACCATCTTTGGAACAAATTCCGCTTTGTCCGCTTTCCCTGGATTCAGTAATGACCTTTATCGAACCCGCTTCCAAATCTTCGTGAATATATTCAATCCAATGCTCAGGAGTTAATTGCTGCGATTTTTCACAGTCTTTGTAACCCACTTCGCTGAATACGTTAAACTCTTGAGAAAAATCTGAGATGTACTTGGCTTTTTCTCGATTGCTTAGATTAATCGTACCATTCGATATTTCTACATATCGACATCGCCATTGTTTGAAATACAGATAAAGGGCATCCAGTTTTTTTTGCTGTAACGCCTTTTCAAAAAGAGTGCCACCAAAATAAAATTCCACGTCATTTTCTACAAGGAATTCTATTTTTCTTTCTAAGTCTTTCGTAACTAAGGCAGTACACCAACCAAACTTGACTAGATCGATAAATTCACTGTAACTGCCAATCACATCCAAAAAACGTTGTGTAGAAACTCCGTTGTCTATTAAAATAGACATTCCCTGATGACGGGGCTTGATTTCTCGGCTAGGAAGCTGCAAAAACGTGTGTGTTCTTTCGATGACTTGATCCATTTGACTGAACCGGTAGATTTTATTGAAACAGTGGTTAATTGGGCGGTTATTTCTCTGGCTACTTTTCGATTTAGAGAGAGCCATTGGTAAAAAACAACACCAGGATGGAGCAATGAGTCATGGAAGGACTTAAGGCTATTTTTAAATACATAAATCAGCAGCAGCGATTTAGTATTCTTGCAGACAATCCTACTTGCGAGGTTGTCTAAAAGTTGGAAAGTCGTCCAATAAGTAGATGCTCTATTGATAGAATATCCCAAAGAACAGCCTTAAGAAAAGTATCTAAAATCACTTCCAAGTTGCTAATCCTTGATTGGCTTAGTTTTTTCCGATGTTCCTGCAAATTTTCAGAAGGGCTGATTATCCCCCATGCCCAATTTCTGAAAGTTACAAACATGAAGTAAAGTTCTAATAGGCTAGGAACTTCAATGATTCAATTTCAGCTAATTTATCTCTGAATAAATTACTGATGTTTCGGTTTTCAATGTTCCAACGACTATTCCGTAAACTAGCTGCAATACTTATAACTTTGAAACGGTTGAGCGTAGCCATAAGTTGCCGTTGTTTGTTGTTGTTTTTGCTGTAGTTATATCCTATCAATTAACCCTGAAATTCCAAATACTTCTAAAGGAGTATTTATAAATATTTTTATGGTTTTTCACAGAAATTTTTTAACACATTTATCCTCTTGATGGCAACCTTTTTTGAATCATGAAAATATAGAATTAGTCTCAGTGTTTTGTAAAAATCTCACTTTTATCTCTCCTTGTTCACGAAGTCAATCAACTGGCTCCCATTAAGAAGATAAAAATAAAGGATTTCCATGATTGAAAACTGCTAGATATCAATATAAAACGTAAAAGTACACTGTCTATCAAGGTTCATATACAAGTAATGAACTCGGATAGACAGTGTTCGCTATAGCCAGAAAACCTCAATCAAGGAAGAGGCAATAGATTAAGTAAAGATAGGCATATTGTCAGAATAATGGAGGATTGGAAATCTTTTATGCACCTCGATAAATTTGCCAAGCTTGCCAAAACATGAAGATTGACATTATTCCTAAGAAAAGGCGAAAGATTTGATTGACTAAAGAATCAGGCAGTTTTGGCAAAAAGCGAGTACTAATCTGAGCCCCGAGGAAACCTCCACCTCCTAATAAGAAACCTTGAAAAAACAAAATATTTCCTTGCGAAGCATGTCCGGCGCAAGCAGATACGGCCGTTGCGACAATCACACCCAAGCTAGTCTGAATGGCTACTTTGATAGGTTCTTCTAAGAACAACATTTGTAGAGGGACTAAAATCGCTCCACCCCCTACACCTAATAAACCGGTTAAGACACCCGTAATACCTCCAGTTCCGAGTCTCGCAACAATGGGATTGATTTTTTTCCCTTGAGGACTTCCCCCTTGAGTTGCTAATCGTTCGCGAACTTCTACCAAATAAATACTTGTGATGAGAAACACTCCAAATGTGAACAGTAGGATATACGGTGGGATTCGATTTGCCAAATAGACTCCAATTTGAGCGGTTACTAAAGCTGGGAGTCCTAAGTGAATAACTCGCTTGTAATCCAGGTAACCCATTCGCCAATTTTGCCAACTACCAGAAATTGCACTAATGACGATAACTAAGCTACTAGTCGCTATGGCTTGAACGGGTGAATAACCTAACGAAACTAATAGAGAAACGACTACAAACCCACCACCAATTCCTAAAAAACCTGCCAAAATTCCCGACAGAAATCCTCCACCTGCTAACAGGAGTAAACTTCCGGTAATCATAGACGTATTACCTCTGATTGACTGAACTACAATGATTGATTTCCAAGAATTAGGCACTGGAAACGCGCCTAAACTATTTAGGCTTAGATGACATTTTGGTTAAATTCATCCTTCAGTTGGATTACATTTCGGTTTAACGTATCCAGTACTACAAACTCTAGTACAAACCTATTTTCGCCATTAGAGTTAGACGATATTTGTGGATGTGGACTTATTGGGAATTACATTTCGGTTTACGCATCGTACCTCTCCCAACTTTAAGTACGAGCCGATTTCTTATTTCTCAGCTAAAGATATTTTAGGCATGAATAAACCTAATTGGCAAGAAAATAATTTGAATATAAAGATGCAATAAAGGGCTGATAAAGATTCGATAGACCTCTTGAAAAAGTGATAATTGATGGTGTAATGCAGCCAAATATAGACAAAAAAGTTGTATCTTAAACCTCTGTAATTCATGCACAGCAAGAGTTTTTGACAATTTAATACTATTCAAAAACGATTATCTTTTTATTCTTACACAAAAAAATAATTTATTCTCTACTCACTAGAAAATCAGGAGTAATTGATGCCAAAGCCAAAAATGTGGTTTAGTTAAATCAACTACAATTTATTTCCTAAAACTCATGATAATTTCCGTGCTAAGGTTGAACACGGAAATAGCTTATGATAAATATGTAGGCAAAAAAATTTTGCCTACAGAGAATATCTGAGCAAGAATCTCATATCGTTGCAATCTTATTAATTTGTGAAAAAAGAAAGGTAAATGATGAATTCTTCCTGATGAGAAAAAAATAATCCTAATTCTTCACTATTAGTTAAGAATCCAGGATTATTAAGAATCGTACCATGACTTACTATTTCTACACAAGGGAGGATGTGTTAGCGACTAAAAATTCTACCTCAACGATAAAATTCAAATTCCCATAGGCTAAGGTGTGGGAATACGCTCAAGTCTGTTTTGATGGAGGAGCTCTGTGATGGATTTTAAAAATTGTTGTTCGATGTAGGGCTTGGTAAAGTATGCTGTAGCCCCCAAATGCATAGCCAGTCGCCTGTGCTTATCATTGCTACGGGAGGTAAGCATCACCACAGGAATGTTCTGTAGTTGCGAATCTTGGCGACGATGGTTCAAAAAGTCAAAGCCATTCATATTTGGCATTTCAATGTCGCTAATCACCAGCTTCACCGAGGAATTTGACTGCAATTGCTTGATTGCTTCCCATCCATCCCCAGCTTGCAAGACTCGAAAACCGGCTCTTTCCAAACTCACGGCTAAGGTTTGCCGCAGAGATGCTGCATCATCAACCACTAAAATGGTAGAAACGGCGGCTGTACTGAGCAAATCCCAAGTCTTTCTCACTGATGGACGGTGATAAGTCGGGATAGCGGACTCAAGCTCAACATCCATATTCGACTCAGACTGTTGCATGGTAGGAGCAAGTGGAGTTGATTGAGAGCGTTGAACACCTGAGTGTTCGACTAACATTGCCCCATCAATCACCGGAATCAAACTACCATCTCCCAAAATCGTACAGCCGTAGGTATAGTTGGGAGGAGTGACGATTGATCCAAACGGTTTAATCACCAATTTTTGTTCAGTAACGAGATGATCGACTTCTAGAGCAAAACTCTGTTGTCCTCGATTAAACAAAAGTAACGGTGGTGTTAAATCAGTAGAAGCTGATTCAGAGACTAACGCCCGACTTAAAGGAGTTTCTGGTACAGGATAGGTATACTCTAAAAGCTCTGCCACTCGATAGATAGGTGTCCTTTCTCCCCGCCAGTGCAACAATCTTTGAGTCCCGTGGCGTTGAATCTGATGCGCTTTGGGTAGGACAATTTCTTCAATACTATCGGATGGCAACGCGATCGCCCGGAAATTTGCCAAACCAACAATCAATTTGGCACTCGTCAGTGTTAGAGGTAAGCGGATAGTAAACGTCGTACCCACACCAGGTTTAGAACTCATGGCAATGGTGCCCTTGAGGAGTTGCAATTGGGAGCGAACCACATCCAATCCCACACCCCGTCCCGACAATTCATTCACCTGCTTGGCCGTAGAAAATCCCGGCTCAAAAATTAATTCACGTAGCTGATTTTCAGACACATGGACTAATTGTTCGGCCGAGAGTAATCCCCTCTCTAAACCTCGTCGCGCAATCGCCTCTAAATCTAAACCTTGACCATCATCTTTCACTTCAATTACAGTTTGCCCCCCGTGATGGTAGGCTTTGATTTCAATCTCACCTTGTTCAGGTTTTCCGTTCTTAAGCCTAAGATCTGGAGATTCAATCCCGTGATCAAAGGCATTACGCAGTAAGTGCAGCAGTGGGTCGTAAATTTTTTCCAGAACCGCCTTATCAACAAGTACCTCTGTCCCACTCAACTTCAGATTGACCGATTTGTTATAAGTGGTGGATAAATCACGCAAAATGCGAGGAAAACGGTTGAGGACTTCACCTAGAGGTAACATCCGAGCCCAAACAAACTCATCCTGTAAGTTTGTCAGCATTTTACGCAGTTGGTCTAGGGTTCGGTCAGATTGTCTGGCAAATAAACCAATATCCGCCGCCGATTCCTTCAATAGCACCATATCTTCTAAAAACCGTTGCAGTAACGAGTGCAAGGTTCCATAATTGTCCATTTCCATCACATCAAAATCAGCCTGAGTCGTGGCAAACTCTCCTAATCGACTAACTGAACTCGGCACTGTAGGATGGTTATAGCTTCGGTCAGGAATGAGCGTTTGGTCTGATACCTTCCGCAATTGCTCCACAATTTGCTCAAGCGCCGTCGCTCGATTGAGCAACTCTTGCACAGAGCCTTGAAGTTGGCGATTCTCTAGAGAAAGACCACTACGACGGATAGCCGACTCACTCACTAGATTATTCATCCGTTGTAGTCGATCAGAATCTACCCGCACCGTAAAAGTCGGCGTGACAGGTATATTATCTTGAGACTTTGTGGTTGAGATGAGCTCAGATGGCTGGGTATTAATGGCTAACTGATACGCAGGAGTTGTGTCTGTTAGTACTTTCTCTTCCTGGTTTTCCTTGTCCTCCTTGTCTATCGTTTCCGGTTCGTGCTCTTGGGTTTGCAGTTCCTTGAGTGTAGAGGTTAGGCGCATCAGAGAATTGGCTGCGGAATCCTCACCCTCAGAACTAGCCTCAGCATCCAGCAAAACCTCTTCCCATGAAGGAAGTTCGGTTTCGGTGTTCTCACTCACACCGATTTCTTCGCCTGCTAAAAAGTCCGGCAATACAAATTCATCGGTATTACCGTCGGGATTCAATAAACTGCCATCACTATCATCGCTGACTCCCAAACTCTCCAGTTCCGCGATCGCATCTTGGAGTGGATCAAACTCCAGCAACGAAGAATCAACCCCAATGCTTTCCTGTTGCTCAACACTGCCATTGAGTATCAGCGACTCTGACTCCAAGGGCAATTTTTCTAAAGAAACCTGAGTCAGTTCCAACAACGCCGATGACAGATTTCCGTCTAGAGTCGCCTTGCCTGCAAGTACCGCCGCTCGGTAGGCTTCAAGATCAGCCAGAGCCAATTGCGTAATTTGTAGTTCCTGTTGGGGATTGACATTGAGTGCCGTAAGAGCCGCTTGAGCAATCACTCCTAATCCTGGCTTGTTGAGGATTTCCGCCAGCTCAACAAAAATTTCAGCTTGTTGACGTAATTCCTCAGCCAGATGATAATGCTGAGGATGGGCCACGACCGTGGCTAGATGTTCGAGTCCCTGACCAACATCCACTTCAAAGATCGATAACGTCATATCGACTCCCAATTGAGCCGAAGTCGGGATGTCGTAATGATCGACTAAAGCGAGAGCGTCACCCAATCGTTCTTCTAGCTGGATAAAGATAGGGTCAGCCGTGGCTAAGACTTGTTCCGCGTCAAATTGGCCTGTTGCCACCTGTTGCATCAAAGGCAAACGTAGGCAGTCGTAAGCCGAGAGCAATTGGCTTTCTAAGTCTGTATCAATCTCTACAGCTTCGTTATACAGGGCTTTGAAAATATTTTCTAGGCGGTGAGCCAAGAGTGTGATTGCCTCTAGTCCTACACCGGCTGCTCCTCCCTTGATAGAATGGGAGATTCGCATTAAGCTGTGGATTTTGCTGTTGCTGCGCTCTTTTTTGAGCGTCAGTAACTCGCTTTCAAGTCCCTGTAGAAACTCGGGAACTTCTTCGATAAAAAACTTATAAGCGTGGTCGCGAATATCGGGATTGACTGCCATAATTGTTATTTGTTATTTGTTGCTGGTTATTTGTTATTTCCTGTTGGTTATTTGTTGCTGGTTATTAGGGATGGGCTAAATTAGCAATTCAAACAACAAACAACAAACAACTAATAACTAACTAACCTTAAATTGCGCGACATCTTCTTGCAGGGCTTTGGCAACCTGTTGGAGTTCTTCAAAAGAAGAGGAGACAACCGTGGCTTCTTTTGAGGTTTTGTCGGCAATCTGAGCAACATCTTCCATCGTTTGGGTTACAGTTTCAGAAACTTCCGATTGCTGTATTGAAGCTTGAGCAATCTCTTCAACTAATTGGCTCACTTCAGCAGAAGCAATGGTAATTTTGCTCAAGGTCTGGCGGGTTTCATCTACTAGTTTGGTTCCTGTTACAACCTGCTCAGTTCCAGTTTCCATTGCGGTGATTACTTCATTGGTTTCTCCCTGAATAGCCGCAATCAATTTTTCGATTTCTCGGCTAGCTTCTGCCGATTGCTGCGCCAGTGTTCGGACTTCATCCGCAACGATCGCAAAACCCCGTCCTTGTTCCCCTGCACGTGTGGCCTCAATGGAAGCATTGAACGCCAGCATCTTGGTTTGAGCCGCAAATTCACTAATCAGGTTGACCACAGTGGAAATCTTTTGGGAAGATTCTCCAAGATACTTGACTTTTTGGCGTGTTTCTGAAACAGTTTCTCGGATAGCCACAATCCCTTCCACCGTTCGGTTGATTGCCACGTCCCCTTCTTCTACGGTTTGAGTGGCTCGGCGTACCACTTGCGCCGCTTTTTCAGCTCTAGCAGCCACGAGTCGAGCCGATTGAGCCATTTCTTGCACCTGCTTGAGTACCACTGTAATTTCCTCCGCCTGACGCAATGCTTCTTCTGAGAGCGATTGAACCGAACGCTCGTTATTACTTGTGGTTGTGGCCACGTTGCTGGCGGCGGCTTGCACCTTGGTGACAATCTCCCGCAAGTTGGCAATCATGAAATTGTAGGAGTCGGCAATCGTACCAATGTCATCGGCTGTCACCGTTGCCCGGATAGTGAGATCCCCATCGTTAATCGGCTCCACTTCTTCGAGGAGTTCCAAGACTCGGTTTTGCAACTGTTCTGTAAGCTGGCGTTGCTCTTCTGCGGCGAGTTCTTTTTCTTGGAGGAGTCCTTTGAGCTGGTTCGCCATGTTGTTGATGTTATCGCCCAACAAAGCTAGTTCATCCTCACCTTGCACTTGCAAACGAGTCTCGAGTTCTCCCTGACCAATTTTGACCACCGCGTTGGTGGCATCCACTACAGGACGTGTGGCTCGGTTGGCAGCCCAAACGGCGATCGCTGCCACAACCAAGGCAAAAAAGCCAGTTCCTGTAATCAGGGTAATCAGCAACCGTTGTTGGGGAGCAAAGGCAACCGTCGTAGGACGAGCCACAACCAATCCCCAGTTCAACCCATATTGCTTGGAAATTTCTTGGTTAGGAACATAGGTGAAAATTTGTTCCTTCCCATTATCACTCGTGATGGTTGTCAGCTCCCGCCGACCCGATTTTTGGATTTGGCCAGATAAATTGGGGAATAAGTCGCGGAGGTTTTTCTGTAACGTTTTAGGGTCACTTGATGCCGTAATTTGCCCTTGAGAATCGGTGACATAAAATGCTTGACTCCGCTCAGGATCGACCCCAAACAAGCTATTCACCAAAGTCATGGAAGTACGAGTCCGGATATAAGCAATGGTTTTATTGGTCGCCTTATCTCGGATCGGAGATGCAATGAAAAAACTAAACTCGCCAGTTGCTGTATTCGGACGAGGGTCAACAATAGCGGGACGATCTGCTGCCTGTGCCGCTTGAGTGTAGTCTGCTTTTAGGATCTGTGGTAAGTCGATATTTCCTCCCCCAGTGGCAATCATTTCGTTGGCCTGAGGGTCATATACCACAATACTGTTGTAGACATTAGAAGATTGCATCAAGTCCTTGAGGATGGCGTTTTTTTCCTCAGTACTCAGCGTTGACCGTACCGTGGCGTTGGTAAAGGCATCGAGCTTGGATAGGGTAATAATGTTGTCGTAAGTCTTTGTAACGAATAAATTTAATTTGTCTTCCAAGTCTTGAGCATTCGTTTTTTCACTCTGCACAATTTGTTCTTTCAGTCCAGTTCCTGCACTAAAATAAGCAGTCGTTCCCACCAATATCACCGGAATAGTACCTAGAGCTAGTGCCAGCAAGGTGGCTTTGGTTCGTAAACTCGAAGAACGTAGGCTCAGGGAATGCCACCAAGGAGTTTTGGGCTTTTGGGAGGGAGGATATAGACTTTGTAAACTTAGTTCGGCTTCTTCGGATGTGAGGGGTTGAGCAGTTTTATTCTGTGGGGATGGTAAAGAGGAAGATGGCTCATGCACAGGAGTTGAACCCCCAATCGGAAAACCATTAGAGCCTAAATGACGCTCATTGGATGTTTTCTCAAAGGGATTTTGGGGAGGAATCTGAGTCATAGAAAAAGCTCTGTATAGGAATTAAGTTACAGCTAGTTGCAAGGCGAACCCTAACACCGATTCAATCAAGAACAATGTTGAGGGGGGATGAAGTGCACACGCTTATGGTGTAAAAAATAGGCTTATGCTTCTAAGCGGCTGAGTATTGAACTGAAGAGTTCAGAAATTGGATGAGTAAATCTTATGTTCCCTGCTTAAAAGTTGACAGAATCTAACAAATTGAAGGCCGAAAAAGTTACCTAAATTCTGATTCCTGGCTCCTCCTGTTGATTTTGCCGCTCGGAACTTGGGCTAGAGAGTAGCAGATGCCAAGAAGGGAAAAGGCATGAATGAAGTTAAAGGAAAATAGGAAGAAAAAACCTTTCCCTCTTACACCTTCCCCCTCTGATTCAAGCCTTTCCTTTGTTGTTACAATCAACAAATTGTCAACAAAACTGTTGTTCTATAGCCTTGGGTCAACGAATCAATGAAACTGAATCGGTGTGAAGGATAGATGTCTTCGGCTATGTAGCGCCCTTGATTTTCCAGCGGAAGTTCCTGTGCCAACTTCTTACTGAGGCATCGCAGCTATAATCGCTTCACCATCAAGAACTGCCAACACATCATCATCTGATTTCCACCAGTAGCCGCGCAAAAATGGCAGCAAATCCTCGTGAACGGTTGATGAAGGTGGAGAGTGAATTTGCTCTAAATCACACCACTCAATATCTTCCAGTCGATTGACAATGATACCGAGTAGCTGGTTTTTCCCGGAGTGAGAGGGAATAGAGCTGGAAGCAGACTGCAATACTACCGTCGTGCACGTTAAGGTACTACTAACTTGTTGATAGGTAGGAGTAAGTCCGACTAAGTGTCCCAAATCCACTATCCATAAAATTTCACCCCGCCAGTTGTAGACTCCCCGCATCCAAGAAGGCATGTGAGCAATCGGTACAATTTGACCGATGGGAATATTAAAAACCTCGGCTAATTGAGGTAGGGGTAAGAGTGCTGTTGTATCAGGCTCAAGATAAAACCGCAGAAACGGTTCCCGCTCAATGGAAACAGGTGAATCGGTAAGGGGTGATGAGGGATTGGTAACGGATAAAGAGTTAGACATGAATTTTTGTTCAGGCTTAACCTCTGAGCAAATTTTTAACGGTGTCTACCAGTTCTGCCTGATCAATCGGTTTAACTAGGTAGGCATCTGCTCCATGTTTTAATCCCCACCGTTGATTGAGTTTACCGCCTTTGGTTGAACAGATCACAATGGGAATTTTACTGGTTTCGGCTTGGCCTTTGAGTTCGCGGCAGAGTTCAAATCCGCTGCGATCAGGCAGTACTACGTCTAAGATGATTACATCCGGTTTATGGCGACTAATTTTGGCTACAGCATCTTCTGCATTAATAGCTCTCAAAACATTGAGTCCTCCTTGTAGCAAACAACCGGAGAGGAGCTCTTGATCGCTCAAGCAATCTTCAATGATTAGGGCAGTACTCATAGGGTGAATTTGATGGCAAAACAACAGAAACTAGGATGGAAAATGTGCTTTTTAGTAGTTTGACGATTCTTCTATGTCACCTATTCCCCAGTAAGCCGATGGCAGTGCTTACACATTTTTAACCGTCAAATTGCACCCTTGCGATGACTCATCACATTCTGTGATAAGTGTGTAGAAATCGTACTCAGGACTTTCCCTGCATCAACGGGCTTACTTAAGAAATCTGTTGCCCCAAATAGCCTTGCTCGGACTTGATCCACGATTCCATCATTTCCCGTCAAAATTATAATGGGAGTCTCCCGGAACGATGGAGCCTTGCGTAATTGGCTACAGATTTCATACCCATTAGTATTGGGCATCATCAGATCTAAGAAAATCAAATTCGGTTTACAAGCCAAGATACTAGTTACCGCTCTTAGACCATCATTAATGCCGACAAATTGATAACCTGCTGCTGATAGTAGTTTTTCTAGAGTTTGACACACTGCCACACTATCATCTACACAGGCAATCAAAGGTTTGGTGGAATTCCTGCGATCAGAAGGCATATCCAGAACTTTTCGATACACCGGTTCTGGCAAGTCGGAAAGACTAATGAGATCAACTATCCCTGATTTAATATAAGGCAAGAGTAAGCGAGTCACTTGAACGATATCTCGCTTCATTTTAACAGTTAAATCTCGTAGAGTATTTTCTCCATTGAGAAGGTTATTGAGAGCTTGATAAACCCTTTCTGAGGTGCGCTCTTCTAATTGCTTAGGTTGTTTGATGATGGGAGCTTGATCGAGAGCATGGACAGGAATTTTAGCCTCCCATAGAATTTGCCAGAGCTGCTGAACGTCTGAAATGACTTGCTGTTCATCAATTAAAACAAGAGGTTGAGGAGTAAGTTTGCTTTCTTGAATTTGATGAGTCAAATTATCCTCTTTTGACAAATCAAAAATCACCTCTTCAACAACAGATTGAATCACTTTTTCAGTTTGTTCTTGAGTAATTCTTTTTTGCTCTAACCACAAACCAAACAACTGATATTCCCAGCTATTAACAAAGGATTCCGTATTAACCCTACTGAGTTCCCGTTGCAGTTGTGTGAGATTAATTTGAATCTGAGGACAGTAAGCGGCTAAAGTTCTCGCCCAGCGCCTAACCGGATGAACTCCTCCGGTCGCATACATAATGCGACCTTGACTGAAATAAAAGTTCCATTTTTTCTCACGATTGGGAGCGCTCCATACCAATTGCCCACTAAATTGAATCTTCTGGAAGGTTTCAAAAAGTTGAGCTTTTTTAGACTGCTTGAACCTATATCTTTCCAGAAAATTGAAAGCTGCCAAGGTCGTCATAGGGAGTTATTGGGTAGACTTAAAATAATGGGAAATCATCAATTCTGTAGTGGATTGCAGTTACCCTAATCTGAAAGTAAAAGTCAGAAGTCAGAAACTAAGAGAGAGAAATTTTCATCCATTTCTTATAGGCAAACATTTAAAAATGCCTATATTGAAAATATTCCTAATTCAGAGATTCCTGAGTTCTGGATAGAGAGAGCTTTGCTGTCATCTCATTTTGGTGAGCGCTAGTTCACAGCTATTGAGATTTTATTCGTTGGTGGCTTTAAGGTGAATGAATTTAACAGACAAACATACAATTCATATTCTTAATAGTTTTTCAGCCATTATTCTAGTATTAATAGGATATTTTTTTAGACCTAAAAAATAGGTTGCAATAAAAAATACAAGAACAATAAGCTGTATTACACCCTGTAATCTGCCGTAATTCAGGCGTTCTAATCTAGACTAGCAAAATCCATATTAAATGACAATGAAATTGATTCATTTAATAGAATTAATAAAATCTAACTAAATAAAATTGTGAAAACTTAAAAAACATTAAATTAGCCTTTATCTTTCTGCAAATAGGTAATTTATAAAAAATATCAATCACTAATCACCCATAATCAACAACTCATTCATCTGTCCTACTTCTTACCAGGCAAGAATCAGCTTAGTTGCTTACCATAAAAAAGGCTCTCTAATTGTAAGGTAACGTTAAGTTGATGAAAACCCAAGCGCTGAGCCAGGTTGACTCTATCCCTGCAGGCGGCACCGATCCCTTGAAGTTTGACTGGAAAGAGGCATGGTATCCTCTCCATTACATCCAAGATTTAAATAAATCGAAGCTAACCCCATTCACATTACTCGGCAGAAACTTAGTAATCTGGTGGGACGAAACAGCTAGCTCGTGGAGAGTGTTTGAAGACCAATGCCCTCACCGCCTTGCCCCCTTATCCGAGGGCAGAATTAGCGAGGATGGGCTGCTCGAATGCCCCTATCACGGCTGGGCTTTTTCCGGTTTAGGTGAGTGTGAGCGCATTCCTCAGCAACCGGAAGGGAAAATGGCACAGTCCTCACCTAGAGCCTGTGTGGACTCTCTACCGACAACTGAGCGCCAAGGGTTGTTGTTTGTTTATGCCGGTACACCCGAGTTCGCAGCCAAAACCCCCGTACCCGTCGTTGAACCTCTAGAAGACGCTTCTGAAGATTGGGTCTGTATTGATACATTTCGAGACCTTCCTTATGATGCTCTTACCCTTCTAGAAAACGTCCTGGACTCCAGTCATCTTCCCTTCACCCATCACCGTTCGGTCGGAAACCGTTCCAATGCCGGGCCAGTAGAACTAGAAGTGATTGAGGCAGGGAAACAAGGCTTTAAAGGAAAGTGGGAAGAAGGGCCACGACGAGGAACCCTAGGACGACAGGAGACAACTTTTATCGCCCCGTCCCTGATGTGGCATGACCTCACCTCTAAGCAGTTTGGCAGAACATTAACAGTTGTCTATGCGACTCCAATCCGCAAGGGCGAGTGTCGTCTGTTTGCCCGTTTTCCGTTTAAGTTTTCCTCAAAGCTACCTGGGTTGTTTATTAAGCTCACCCCACGTTGGTACTCTCATCTCGGGCAGAATGGGGTTTTAGAAGATGACCAAATTTTCTTGCACTACCAAGAACGCTATCTTGAAGAGTTAGGAGGTAGCGCTAATTTTGCCAAAGCATTTTACCTACCAACGGCGGCCGATCGCTTTGTGATTGAGTTACGGTCTTGGGTGAATCAGTACAATGCTGACCCCTTTCCAGGGATGCCATTGCCACCTGCCTTACCCAAAGAAGAATTACTAGACCGCTATGACTCCCATACCGCCAAGTGTGGAAACTGCTCCCAAGCACTCGTTAACCTTAAGCGACTGAGGAGAGGCTTGGGAGTAACGGCAGCGATCGCATTTGTCAGTACTCCCCTGATGGCTCTATTCCTTGACCACAGGAGTTTCCTGGCCGCCATCCTGTCCAGTACAGTGAGCCTTGCCAGTTTAGCAGCCTGGGCATCGCTAGGGACGTTTTTAAGGCAATTCTACACAGGACGGGAGATACCCCCCCGTAACTTGCCAGAGAAAAAATAACTACTACAAGAAGGCAGAAGGCAGAAGGCAGGAGGCACAAGGTAGGAAGCTGTCCCGATGAAAATCTTTCTCCCCTGACTGCTGACCCCTGACTTCTGACCCCTGACCCATGACCCCTAAATTATTAGGAAGCCGTTCCAAATCATCAGAAATCAGTAGCTAGTAATTTTTCCACTTATCACTAGCTACTCACTCCTGATTGATCGAGTTCAAACTATGTCAATCGCTTGACTCCACAGTTCCAAGTCCATCCGGGCGGAACTTCATCAGGTGACGTATACTGTACCCACCAACTGCCTGAACTGCGATAAAAACCCGTGATGGTAACAACAACCTTTTGGGAAGACCACGGCGGGATTACGTCGATAGTCTCACCAATCCGAAGTGTTCGATCCTCGAAAGTTACCTCTTCGAGAGGTTCGGGCTGTTTGGGTTCAGGCGGTGCATCGGCTGGCGGTGACTGTTCCTGTGTTGAGTCATCAGGCTCAGCCGCAGCAGGGGATGGTTCTGCCTGCGGTCGCTCAGTCGATTTGATCTTGATGATGGTGGGTCGGTTTGGCTTGGGATTTAACTTAGATTGCATCCTGTACGTCGCGTTATTGATAGTGGTACAAAGACTTATTCAGCGTTTTAGCGAGTTGCCAAGGACAATTGTGCCATTGGTCAGTCTAGTACAATCGTGGCTCAGCTAAACAAACGGCGATCGCACCCTAGCCATTTTTCTAGGGGCAGTTCTCCCCTTTCTTCCGATGTGGCCGCTCACCCCTGGACGGCACGATAGCAGTAGGGCGGGCATTTCTCCCGTCGTTGTCATAAATCTATAGAGGAAAGGAAATGTCTTCATCTTCTTCACCGGAGATATCCAATACGTTACTGGCTCTCTCCACTAATTTAGCCGACGCTGTGGAACAGTCAAGCCAGTGTGTTGTTGCTGTCAAGGCACGAAGGCGTTTTTCCTCGAGCGGCATTTACTGGCATCCTGGTGTGATTGTTACTGCCGATGAAACAATTAAACGTAATGATGATATTACTCTAACACTCTCTGATGGCCGTACCCTACCCGCTACCCTAGCCGGTCGCGATGTCAGTACTGATGTCGCAGTTCTCAAAATTCTTGATGTCGAACTTCCTACAGCTCAAATCCGAGATACCGCCTCGCTCAAGGTGGGTTATCTCATGCTGTCTGTCGGGCGGTCTACTGAAAATGGCATCATGGATAAGTCCCCCACTATAAATGAGGGCGATTCACAATAACGCAGTTGTTGCGCCCAATGATTTAGAGCGCTACAGAAAGTTGGAGGAAAATCCATGTTTGAGTAAGCGCTTTAGTGCTAAAGCGCAACTACAAATTCATCAGTGACTCGGAGAAACCTCAATTCTACTGTAGGTATTAAGTATGAGACTAAACGACTGCTAAATTGATAGTGCGAAGCAATTGTTCTTTGGAATAAGGTTTAGTCAAGTAAGCATCAGCGCCTTGCTTCATTCCCCACAAACGGTCAATTTCCTGATTTTTAGAAGAACAAATAATAATAGGTATTTTGGCGGTGGCTGCATTATTTTTGAGACGACGGCATAATTCAAAACCACTCATTCCCGGCATCACAACATCGGTGACAATCACATCAGGTTTTTGCTCTATTGCCTTATTTAAGGCTTCTTTAGGATTCATAATCCGAATGACATAATGACCTTTTTCGCGTAGATAAGTCTCGATCAATTCCATTTGAGAAGGGTTATCTTCAACGACCAATACTTTACTCATGGTTGATTATCCTCAAAAAAATTTGTCGGGCAAGGATTAGGGGGATGTTACTTCCTAGAAGCAGCATAATGAGATACTGACTGCACAAGTCAGGAACCCAGCATTATTGACCTATTCAATTTACAAAAACGAGTCTTTTCTTGCAGGCCAATCGTCAGTAAATTTAGACAGAAATTATGTTGAGTGATGGGGTAGGTAGAGGCCGATACCGTAAACATTAATCACAAACTCAAGATTTGCGCTGCAACGGTTTAGCTTTTGTTTAAATTTTTGTAAAGATGCACTCAAGCTGCAACTGTGGAGATGCACTGGGCGGCAGCATTAGGTATTAGGTGCACTACTTAGCGTAGCACATCAAGAAGCCTCTAATTTATATCATTTCTTCTCTAAGATAGCCGAATCTGGATGGATTGTTGACTCCGCATATTCACAGAATCGACTTCAGCATAATGGCTGAATTTAATACAAGGGTTATTGGTTATTGGCTGTTTGTGATTGTTTGATTACCAATCGAGAAGCACACCATTGCGATTTGACACTATAATTTGCAGACGTTCTCTCTGACTCATCCTATGACTGGCATCTACCCGGCATCCACACAACTGGCACAGCATCGACAGCAATTTCCAGCGTTAGCGAATAAAGCATATTTTAATTTTGGTGGACAAGGAACATTGCCGCAGACGGCGCTAGAAGCCATCCACCAGTCCTATGACTATATTCAGCAGCATGGGCCATTTACTGGGCGCATTAATGCCTGGATTATGGAGGAAACGCACAAAACTCGACAGGCGATCGCATCACAATTAGGATCTCCAGTAGAAGCGATCGCCCTCACCGAAGATGTGACCGTAGGTTGTAATATCCCTATGTGGGGAATGGACTGGCAAGCCGGCGATCATATCCTCCTAACCGATTGTGAACATCCTGGTATTGTAGCGATCGCCCAAGAACTCACTCGTCGGTTTCAGGTTGAGGTGTCCACTTGTCCGATTATGGAAACCCTCAATCAAGGAAACCCTACCACTGTAATTGCCCAACACCTAAAACCCCGGACTCGATTGGTGGTGCTGAGTCATTTACTTTGGAATACAGGACAAGTTTTACCTCTTAAAGAAATTGTGGATGTCTGTCACAGCTATGCTCAAGGTTCACAGGTCATTAGAGTATTAGTGGATGCTGCACAGTCGGTGGGTTCTCTGCCCTTAAATTTGACTGAATTGGGGGTAGATTTCTACGCATTCACAGGACACAAGTGGTGGTGTGGGCCAGAAGGACTCGGTGGACTTTATGTGCGTCCCGAGGCAATAGAAAGCCTTAATCCCACCTTCATTGGTTGGCGAGGGATTGTTATGGATGAAGCGGGTAAACCCATCGGTTGGAAACCCGATGCGCGACGGTATGAAGTAGCCACCTCAGCCTATCCTCTGTATGCCGGACTGCGTGCAGCCATTGCCACTCATCAAGAATGGGGTACATCTGAACAACGGTATGAACAAATTTGTCAGGGTAGTGAGTATTTGTGGCAACGTTTATCTCAGATACCATTTGTCCGTTGTCTGCGTACCTCACCCCCACAAGCCGGTCTAGTTTCGTTTGTGTTGACAGATGGACGTTCTCACCAGCAATTAGTCCAATTTCTGGAAACACAGGGTTTTATGCTGCGAACTCTGCATGACCCCAATTGCGTTCGTGCCTGTGTTCACTATTTCACACAACACCAAGAAATTGACCAGTTGGTTGAAGTGATTCAAAATTGGTGAGCTGAGATTTTACCCATTCTCAATTAGCTTCACGGTGCGTTATGGCTTCGCCTAACACACCACTACTTTCAACCAATTGGTATTATTGGTTTGATATTCACAGTGGTGATCGCATCCCTTTCCACTGCAAGTATCGCTGTAACCATAAAGGTTTGGAGAGATATAAGGGCTGAGTAGGAAATCTAATGCAAATAAGGGCTAAAGCCCTTACTACAAACTAAATGAATGCACCATTCTAGCCTTGCCACGCTACTAAAGATAGACGCTGTGTGTAAGTCCTCTGCCTTCTGCCCTTTGCCCTCTGCCCTCTGCCATCTACCTTTCTTGTTCAAAATTAAGAGGTATACCACCATGAGTGCTGCGGATGTAGAACTTTATGAACCCGTAAATACCCTTAAGCTTGTTGGTGAAAATATCTGGGTTGTCGATGGGCCGATTGTCTACATGCAAGCCTATGGAACCAATCTTCCTTTTCCCACGCGCATGACTGTTATCCGATTAAGTAATAGCGATCTTTTCATCCACTCACCCATTGAGCTCACTGACAATCTCAAAGCAGAAATTGATGCTCTAGGCACGGTTCGGCATCTAATTTCACCAAACAAAATTCACTATGCCTACATTGGACAATGGAGTGAAGTCTACCCCAATGCCATTAAATGGGCTTCACCCGGTGTGCGAGAACGAGCAACAAAGATGGGGTTTAACCTCAACTTCGATCAAGATTTGAGCGAAAAGCCTGATTCAGCTTGGGCAGACGAGATCGATCAAATCATTGTACGCGGCAGTTGGTGTATTGAAGAGGTCGTTTTCTTTCACAAACCCTCCCATACCCTAATTCTGACTGATCTAATTGAAAATTTTGAACTGAACAAGGTCAGCAAGAAATATAATTTTCTAATTAAACTGAGTGGTGCAGTCAACCCAGATGGAAAAACCCCCCTCGATATGCAATTAACCTTCTGGGGAGGTAAAGCTAGAGCTCGAACGGCGGTTCGTCAGATGCTGGCATGGAAACCCGACAAAATCATTCTGGCTCACGGGCGCTGGTATCCTGAAAACGGAACAGATGAATTGAAACGTGCTTTTCGCTGGTTGGGGTCTACATAAAACATTCAGTTTAGTCTATTAATTCTTCTACTGTTGTTCAATTTGGGGTTGATTATCGGTCAAGCCAAATCGCTTCATGGCCGCGACAACACCAATAGACACTAATCCTCCGATTACCAAACCAATGATGATAAGGATGGTAAAAAGTCGCTTGGTATTATTTTGGCGTGCTTGGATACGTTCTTGATCAGGAGGATGAGACATACAATCTACCAACAAAACTCCGCTTCTATAGTACCTAAGCCCCGTTGTTTGTAATACTAATAATCTGGAACAGTTTAGTTCCAAATGAATTGACCGAAAATAATGGGATACAAGCCCCGTCGTTTTACGACGGCTTTTCTTGA
>CAZPRJ010000068.1:0-26752 GCA_964588805.1 uncultured Microcoleus sp.
ACCGATGAGAGCAGCCACAGCCATTCTTGTGACAGTTGTGGGTGCGGAATGTGGGTACAAACCAAAAACCAGATTTTTTGTGACACTTGCGTAAGTCCTATTGATGCCCGGTTATCGGTACTACCCAAAGCTGATTGCTCACATTGAACCCCTACGATAATTGGGTTATTTAATTGGAAAGGGGGGGCTATCAATGCGGATTTGGTATCAATCCCAAGTTTGCAATTCACTCATCCAGTTTCTCAGTAAAGCTGTAATCTGTTCCCGCCGAGTTTCAAACGTGGCAGCAATCCAGATGAAAGCAATGCCCGCAAGTAAACCAATGACCCATTTAGAGAAGGGATAGTCAAAGATGAGAATCCCCAACTGATAGAATGCATTGATTAAAAACGTTGCAGTACCCACAAACAGAAACGCCCGTACCCTTAACCCTAACCCAGCAAAAATAACCAATACAGCGATCGCTCCCGTGACTAACCCACTCCAGTGATTACTCGACAAAGCTACAAGGCATATTACACCACTACCTAACAACCGTAGTGAGTGACGTGCCTGTTTTTGTTCAGCTTGTTTCAGATACGGATCGACTTGGGCAATGTAAAGTAAGGACAGCCCAAAAGGAATGACATACCACAACGGTTGACTCAGTTGTAGATGCCAAAACCAGCGTAAGAATACCCAATCAATTAGCACTGCACTGATGTAAGTCAACCGGATTTGCTGGTTAACGATGGCAAGCCCTACATAAAAACCCGCCGCAATCAACACACTGAGTGGATGGTTTGCAAAGGGAGACTCGGCAACAGCAATCAGTGGCACAATGATAGCGGCCAGTTGCCAAGGACGTTTCGACCAACCCCACCGTTCCCAAGGCAGAAAATAAAGACAGTAGGCAAACACAGTCGTGATCGCACTTTTCCAGGGAACCAATGGCCCCCCTAAAAGACGTGCCACTGGCGTACTCAGCCAATAAATCCTCATGCCAAATGCTTCTAAAAAGCCCAGGTAAACCCAGATTTCGCCACTGCCAATAGCACCTTCTTGGTTTGAGGGATGGTTGCGTCCCTGAAAAATAGCATATTGCACCAAAAACGCACCCGTACCGAACCCCACCATCATGCTGGATTCGATCGGATTGGCAGTCGCCACAATCAACAGGCAACTACTCCAAGCCCAGTGTAGATGAGCAATTACTTTCAGTTCGTCAGGCGTTAGGTGCAGGTACTGTGTTAACCAGGGAGATAGCACCCGGTATGCATACATGATCGCTGTGCCCAGCGTTGCCATGACAATCAATCCATCCCCTATCCCTCCTCCCGATGTTTGGGACATTTGATAAAACAAAAGTTCGTAGGCAGAAACAGAGACACCGAATACCGCCAGGTAAATCAGGGGTTTAAATTCCTCACGCCTACGCCCCACGCCAATGAAAATCAAGGCTAACGCCAGAGAAAATAAGCCCGTCCAACTGGTAAAAGTTCCCCAACGCAATACAGCCCCCAAGATGCCATAAAGTAAGGGAATGACGTGCCAACTCAGAGGCAGATTTCTCCAGCCTTGTTGACGACGCCACCAATCTCCCACTAACTGAGCGATGAGCCCTAAAGCCAGGTTAGCAACCGCTAAATTGATGACCGAATTCTCCTCTATAAAGCCCAAGCTTTCGGCTGTCAATACTTCTAAACTCCAAGCCAAGGCGTAAATTGCCCAGTTAGAAGGTTGGGGGAAACTACGATAAGCGATTGCTCCCATTGTGATCGCGCCAGCAATCAGCACGGAAACGGATGGAGAGAGAAAATCCCAATAGACGACCAAAGAGTGAGCCGTTAGTAAGATGAGTTCCAGACTACACAGCGCGATCGCCCATCCATCCGTTGCTTTAGCATATAAAATCCATAAAGTCAATGGTTGCTGTGATCTGAGCGATCGATTTAGTACCCAACTGCGGAAAAGCCATAAACTAGTAACAGTAATAGCTCCTGCAACCAACCAGCCTGATGGTGATAATGGCGATATTCCGGGGATACCTTCCCACAACACCATCCCCCAGAAACTTAGACCAAACCCTACCGTAATAACAGCCGCCTCTTGCCGACGTAAATAGTGGGTATTGACCAACATCAGACTTGTGGCCATGCCTAAGCTGATTAACCGTACCCCCGGTATCAAAAACGTCAGAAATTGGACGATTACCAAAGCAACGATGCTTAACGTACTAGCCAACTTCCGCTTGGAGTTTGCCGTCCGCGCAGCTACTCCAGTTAGGGATAAGGGTACAATGAGCCACAACAAGCCCCATTCCCTGGGATTGATGGCTGGGTTGACGAAGAAAGCTGAGTAATTTATGTACAGTAAGACATAACTCAGACCCGCTAGACCTAAACCCATATACCAAGCACTCTCTCGCCAAATCTGAGACTGGAAAAGGGCAAGGGATGATTGGGAATTAGGGGTTAAGGTGACTCTCGGTGAGAAACTACCGATGCTAAATTCCCACTCGGCAACCATGAGTACGAGTAAAATAGCTGCCCAAATTCTCAGGTTAAGGTTAGGCAACCCATACTCAATCGCGCCAATGAGGGTGGCAATACTGGTAATGTGAGTGAGGTATATCAGGAGTTGGCGATGATGGGTCAGGCTTAAACGTTGGCGTCGCTGGGTGATAATTGCCAGAGTAATGGTGGAATTGAGTAAATTGAGCGTCCGCAGCAAAGGGTTAACTGAACTGAGGACGGTAAGAACAGTGCCAAAACCAAGGGCGATCGCTTCTCCAAATTCTGCTAAATGACGCTGCTGTTGACGATACAGCCAATCTGTTAATCCCACAAATAAGATTAAATAGGGAAACAGCACCAAACTCAACAAAGCATAGGGAGTATCCTGAGAATCAGTCAGTTGGGTGGCAGTGGCAACAAGTTGGGTTTGGATACTGGATGGAACTAATCGCCACAATAGCCAAATCGTCTGCAAGCCAATCCCAAAAATAGCGGCTAAGTCTGTCCGCTGCCAAAATCGTTGTAAGCGGTTGCCAAAAAACCACAAACCGAACCCACTCACACCAACCGCTTGCCAGGGCACATCCTCTCTCACCGAAACTAGCCAACCCAACAAGAGCAAAGCACCACCAAGCTGAGTAAGGATTGAGGAGTCTGCTTCTGTTTTCTGCGCTGAGAGTTTTTGTTGTGAAACCCTCTGTTGCATCCAGCATAAAAACCAGCCACAAGCGCCGATTGCCAGTCCTAATTGATTGACTGCTATACCTGTAACGAAAATCCCTCTAAATAGCAGAACACTGATGCCATAAAGAACAATCAGGAAGGCAGCAGAATTGCGGAGCAAAGATGAATTTCGCTTTCTGCATGCGGCATAGAATGTGGCAATGGTTCCCCCGATTCCCAAATAAACGGCAATGAGTGGAAATCCGGGGAAACTCCAACCCCAATGCAGGTAACTCAGTCCTAAATAGTTGATAATCGGCAAGGGCGATGCTTGCTCTCGCTTCCACAGGAAGAATGTGATTGCACTCAGGACAACGCTAGCAAACGCCACCACAATCCAATCGAGGGGATGACTCCACAACCGAAAGCCATCCATTGCCCAAAAATTCACCGACACCAGTAGTAGCGTCACAATCTGCAACGTTTGAGCCGTTAAGCGTAAATTACTTTGCTTGCCTGCCCAGTAACTGATGCCCCAAAAGCTTAAGGTATACCCCAACAACACTGCATACTGACCGGCTGCCGGGAAATTCTGCCATTGACTGGCGGCTAGCACCCCAGAGGAAACTACCACCATGAACACACCCAAAAATAGCAACCATCGCAGGCTAAGTTCTGCCTGAAGCGACTGCAATCTTTGTTCTATCCAACTGGGTTGCTGGTGGGGTTGTCTGCGTATCGGTATGGCTGGTTCTTCTGGAACAAAGTCTGTATCTGTGTCGTGATTAGGGAACCTTTGACCTAGTGATTGGGTCGATACTGATGATGTGGATATGACAGTGTGTTGCGGTAACGGACAAGCTAGGTTTAAACTTAATTGTCTAACCTTAGCCTCAGAAATCAAACCGGAGCGCAGCAACACCTCTAAACCTGCCAACAGTTCCGGATGGGACGTTTGAGTGGTCAGGGTGAGGCTGATTTGACTCTGAGCCAGTAGCCCCAATCGTCGCCATACATCCAGACTTTTCAGCAGTTCAAGCTGTGAAGTATTGGTCGTTATTTCAATTTTGATGGAGCCATCGGCGCTGTGTGGCAGCGCGTTGCTATCTCGTGGCGGTGACATAAGCGATAATTCCCTATATCCCACCTAATCATTGCCTGTATTAGAGAAGCTGAGCCGTTTTTGTTATGATACTTTGGCTATTGTCCACTTTTGGCTAACCTGCCCTTGCTGTTGATTTTTACTCTCGAATGCATTAAAACAAGGGTTGCAGCCTTCCAAAACTGCTAGTTAAAGCAACGGTCGCTTGTGCCACTTTTAGTATTGTCCTGAGTGCAATTTTTTGGGTTTTCTTAGGACATAGAAAATTTTATGGATTACGTCTTTTCTGCCTAAATACACCCTCTTCGTAGGGGTAAGGTATGCCATACCCCTACCTGTAGCGTCAAAGTCCCTCTCCCCAAGGGAGAGGGATTTAGGGTGAGGGCGGACAAAGCTGACATACTCCCCCAGGCATACCTTGCCCCTATCCATAACGGATTCCATAGTCAGTTGCGTAAATCCTGAATTTTTTAAAATTCCGTCAAAACCGATAATGCCAGCTCACCAGGCAGAATGTATGATACGAAAATAGAGGGCAACCACTAAGATTGCCCCTACAATTTCATCTAATTGTTCTAACAACTAACCATAGCCCTTAATAACCCGCTTCCTCTTCGTATTCTGGAGCTTTGGTCTTTTCGGGAATATTGATTCGGGGTGCCTGATACGGTTCGGCTTCCCCATCGTCATGCCAAGCATCACCCTCTACTTCATAGTCGTCATACTCGTCTGCATAATCCTGCTCATAGCGCCGAGGCTCAGGATACGCTTGCTGTTGGTATGGAGCCGAGCGAGCGGGTACATCTTCCCATTCATCATCGCTCCAATTGTCTTGTTCTAACTCTTGTTGGGCATACCTCGGTTCTGCGATTTCTCGGCGTAGGGGGATAGGTTCAGGTTCGGGTTCCCCTCGCCAATCATCATCATCCCATCGATCTTCTACAGGTGTAGCCGTTTGGATCGGTTGAGAAATGGGTGTGCGAACCGGAATTCCCGTTCCCAATTGATTCTCCGGTCGAGCGACTGGGGTATAATAGGTTTCCTCCTCGTCTCGCTCCCAAGGGGGTCTGCCAATCCCCAAGCGCTCTAAAACGCCTACAGTTAGCTGAACTAAACGCTCTTCAGCCCCTTCAAAAACAATTAAGCGATTGGGTCCGCTACTTACAATTTCATCTATTGGCAGCTCGTAAGTACTAATTACCTGGTCAGGAATTTGGGGCAAACCGATGGAAGCAATAATCAGCGAGGAAACCTTGGCGTCTTCAATGTTAAATTTGAAATCCCGCACCCGTCCTAGCATTTCCCCCGTTTCAGTAATCACTTCACTGTTGATCAGGGTACTGTAGGCTTCAACGTCAACATCTTCGATTACGTCTTCATCATCCACCAAGATGGTGTCGCCAATTTTGCGGATGCTGCTGAGGAACATATACCTGGGCATCCCAGCAACCGAGAGCAGGTTGTCTCGCAAACCTAGCGCTACGACCTCGCGCCGATCGATATCTACTAATAGCTCCTTTACAACTCCTAGTCGCTTGGCGGTGTCTATCGTGACGACCTGAGTGTTTAATAAATCGGAGCGTTGACGATTTTGTTCAGTTGTCATTAGTTCTTGCAATCCCGATCTCGACTCCTGCTGGAATTATTAATAATATTGAACGCTAAATCCGGAAACTTTAATCTATCGAATGGCGCTTTTAGGAGGTAATTTTAGTCCTAATACTTGAGTATACGCTCCCCTCGCTTGGGTAACACCAATTGTACGCTCGGCAGACTCAATCATAGGTCGGCGTAAACTCACGACAATAAACTGGGCTAAAGTTGCCTGTTGTTTGATCATTCTAGCTAATCGCTCGACATTTGCCCCGTCGAGAAACATATCCACTTCGTCAAAAGCGTAAAACGGTGAAGGGCGGTAGCGCTGGAGGGCAAAGATGAAGCTGAGGGCGGTGAGGGATTTTTCGCCCCCAGACATGGATGCAAGTCGCTGCACGGGCTTACCTTTGGGATGAGCGACCAAGTTAAGTCCCCCGTTGAAGGGGTCTTCAGGGTCATCCAGTTGTAAGTAACCATCGCCATCGGAAAGTTCGGCAAAGATGGTTTGGAAGTTTTCGTTAATGGCATCAAAAGCCTCTTTGAATGCACGGAATCTTAGGGTGGTAAAGTTTTCAATTCGTAGCAGTAATTCGGTACGCTCTGCTTCTAGAGTAGCGAGTTTATCAGAAAGTTCCTGAAGCCGAGCTTGGGTGCGATCATATTCTTCCAACGCCAGCATATTAACAGGTTCCATGGCCTGAAGCCGTTTTTGACCATTACGAATTTCCTTTTGTAATTGTTCGACTAAAGTTGGCAGGCTAGAAGGTGAAGACTGTTGGAATTGTTCGGGCAACTCAGGCAACGGTTCGGGTAACTCGGCTTGCTGAGTTTGTAACTGAGTTTGTAGAGTACCAAGTTCTTCGCGTCGTGCCAACTGGGTTTCCTGAAGTTTTTGCCGTTGCCAGGATTGTTGTTGTTGGCGTAAGTGCCGTTCTCGTAAGTGGTGTTCGGCGCGATCGCGTTCTTGTTTAGCCTCCCCTAATTGTTGCTCCAATCGCGTCAAGGATTCCTGAGTTTTGGTCATTTCTGCACTCAGCGACAAGATTTGATGACTAATGGTTGTTCGCTGTTCCTGCAATGATTGCTGTTGGGTTTGGTATTCAGTTATCCGTCGGTAGGATTCTGTAATTTTTTCGCTGATGCGCTGTTGCTGATTTTCTAAGTCTTGCAATTGTTTTTCGCTGGCGCGGAGTGCTTGTTCACACTCACTTAACCGTGCTTCCCAATTTTTGATGATGCCTTGAATTTGTTGCCACTCGCTAGGGGTTTGAGATTGCTCAAGTTGAGCGAGTTGTTGGCGTAATTCGGCCAGTTGAGCTTCTTGCGCGGGTAAGTCGGTATTGAGGGTTTGCAGGCGAGCATTGGCAATGGCAACTTCTTGGGTATTTTTGGCGAGGAGCGATCGCACTTGCTCCCGTTGCTCAATTTGATTTTTAATTTCTTTATGTAACTGTTCCAAACGCAATTGAGCTTCAGAACGCTGCGCTTTCGCCTCTGTAAGGTCTTTGGTCAATTGTTTAACCGATGCCGAACCCAAAGCAATCAACTCCTCACAACGAGCTAAAATCTGCTCGATTTCCTGAAGACGATTTCTTAACTGTTTAATCTCTGATGATTCCGTTGCGTCACTGGTGCCAAAATGTAATTCTGAGCGGTAACTACTACTCCCCCCTGTCATCGCCCCACTGATTTCCAGAATTTCCCCATCTAAAGTAACAATACGGTGTTTACCCAAATGGGAACGAGCACTATTGAGATTTTCAAAGACAACGGTATTCCCAAAAACATAGGCAAAGATCGTTTGATAACGGGGTTCGCAATCAATGAGCTTAACCGCATAGTCAATAAAGCCGTTCGCATAGCGCAAAGCAGCCGCTTCTGCCAATCTAGGAGGCTGGATTTTGTTGAGGGGTAAGAATGTAGCTCGACCGGCTCGTTTACGCTTTAGCAGTTCAATTCCTGCTGCCGCCACGCCATCATCTTCAACCACAATATTAGCCAAGCGTGCACCGGCTGCAATTTCTAGAGCGAGTTGATAGCGGGGTTCAACTCGGCCAAGTTGGGCAACTAAGCCACAAACACCCGGTAATTCACTGTTCAAGATAACTTTGGTAGCATAGGTGCCTTGGGCTTCTTCTTTGGCTTGGGCTTGAGCTTCTAATTTATCCAGTTGACGCTGTTTGTCTCGTTGTTCTGTCAGTAAGCGATTTTGGGTTTGCTGTTGCAGTTGAAGCTCTTGTTCTGTAGTGGCTAGGGATTGGGCGAGGGTTTGAACGGATTGAGAATGGGTGGTTAATTGGGTTTCTAAATCAATCGCTTGAGCTTGTTTTGTTGCGATTTCTGGCTCTAATGTTTGTAAGAGTTGGGTTTGTTCTTCGAGTTGACGATTGAGTTGATTTTGACGTTCTTGAAGTTGGGCTTGCTCAGTGCGCTGGGGGTTGAGAATTTGCAGGATCGTTTCAATTTGTCGAGTTAAGGCCGCTTGTTGTTGTACCCATACTTCAGAGGCAGATGCGATCGCATTCGATTGTTCTCGACTTTGGTTGAGGGATTGTTGCGCTTCATCCCGTGCGGCACTTAGAGCGGCTAAGTCTTGTGTTTCTAGATGGTGTTTTTGCTCGGTTAGTTGTTGCAGAGTTTGTTCGTGTTGCTGAATTTCTGCCTGCGTTTGCTTGAGGTAACGTGCGGTTTGGTGCAGGCTTTCTTCGAGTTCCTGCTGTCGAGTTTGTAACTGTTGCTGTTGAGCTTCTTGAGTGGCGAGTGTAGAGGCAACGGCAACTTGTTCTTCTTCCCCTAAAGCTTTGACACGGGTGTTAAGTTGGTCGAGTTCTTGAGTCGCTTGGCGAATCTCTGCTTCTAGGGTGGTGAGTTGGGTGGTAAGTTGGGCTTGTTCTCTTTCTCCGGCCTCAATATGTTCGCGCAATTTCCACTCTTGTTGTTGGAGTAAGCGCCATTTCAGGATGGCTTCCCATTGCTGTTTTTCTTGGGTTTCGGCGCGGAGTTTCTGGTATTTCTCAGCTTTGATGCGGTCAGAGGCGAGGCGATCGCGTTGAGCAATCAGTTCTTGTTCAATGATTCGGCAATCGTCTTCTCGTTCTTTGACTTGAGCTAGGGTGTCTTTAGTTTTATCAATTTTACGGTCAAAGGCAGCCACCCCGGCCAACTCATCAATAATTTCTCTACGCTCTCGCGAGTTCATAGAGATAATGCTAGTCACATCCCCTTGCAGCACTACGTTGTAACCTTCGGGGTAAATGCGTAGGCGGTTGAGTTGCTCGTGAAGTTCGGTGAGGGTACAGGATTCACCGTTGATGTAGTAATTCGAGGTGTAAGTGCCTTGCTGCGTTACCCGCAAGCGTCGCGTCACACTCCACTCGGTAGATTTTTGCTTTTGGCTCCCCTGCTCCTCTGCTTCCTCACTCTCCTGCTCCCCTGCTCCTTCTGCTCCCTGGCTCCCCTGCTCCCCTGCTCCTCTGCTCCCCTGCTCCTCTGCTCCCCCGCTCCCCTGCTCCTCTTCATCATCCTCAAACACATCATCAGGTGCATCGGATAGATCGAGCGTAACAGTGACACTGGCTTCAACCGTACCTCGGCGTTCTTTGTTGTGGTTCACTAAATCGGGAAGACGTTCAGCACGCATTCCCTTGGAACTCGCCAGCCCTAGACAAAAGAGGAGAGCATCAAGGATATTAGATTTACCTGACCCATTAGGCCCAGAAACCACAGTAAATCCTGGCAGCAACGGAATGGGGGTTGTGCCGCCGAAAGATTTAAAGTTTGTCAGTTCCACGCGCTTAACGTGCACCATAGGCGCTGGGAGAGTTGGCTTTTATGTGATACGCGTGTATCAGTGTAACAATTCTCAACAGGGTAGCACGGTAATTATCGGTGATGAAAGGTGGTTGACACCACAAATTTCAGGGGAATGTCACTGATTTAAGCGTTTGTAGTAAGCGCTTGGGCGCTTCTAGCACTAAAGTGCCAACTACAAACCTATATTATTTCAATGCTATTCGTCTTAGGTTCTGGATTGTAATCTTACTTGATGAACTCAAAATCTGTTGTGATTTATTACGTAGATTCTTAGAGTTCCAATACCTCATATACTGTGATTTCAACCTCAGGAAATGCTTGAATGGATAAGCTTTGATTTCGCTGGAATATCTGAATATTTTGATAGCCAGTCGATGTAGGTTGCTGATAAAGTTCGATAGACTAGATTACAATTCGTGCGCCTATGTCTGCTTTATCAAAAGTTGACACCGAAAGTAAAGACAAATAAGGGTAAACTAAGGAGCAAATTGAGAATTATTTTGCGGTCTCAATAACGTCTTGCACTAATTTATATGCTTCCTTTAAAGGAAGCTGACCATTTTCTACAGTCGTTATTAAATCTTGAGCTTGCTTCGGGCTAATTAAATCAAGTCTTACTGGTTCTTTCAAGAAAATATGGAATTCAGTCTTGTCATTGTCTCCAACGCCAGATGCTCTTTCTTTTGCTTCAATCTCTTTCAATTTTTCATTCGATTGAGCTAGCAGTTGCTTTGTTTTTCCTTCATCATAACCACTACCTTTGACTAGCCTAGATACACCATAAGCAACAGCGGCACCTGCTGCTGCTGTGCCAACAAGCCATCCTACTGGTGTTGCTCCTACCAAAGTTAACCCAACCCATGAACCAACAGTTGTCAGCACAGGTATAGATGTTGCTCCTGCTGCCGTCGCTAGAGTACCCGCACCAGCAGCACCTAATACCGCTCCAACACCAACTATTCCAACATCAGCTAGGATACCTACCTTATCAATCGGATTTTTTTCTAATTGTTCTATTGCTTTAAGAATTTGCTCTTTAGTTAGGTTTTTATCTCCAAACATTTCAGACTCCAGATGTAAATTGATTTAAGGGTTAGCAGTAACAACGTCACTAAAAATTGTATTGAAGACATCAGTGAGCAGCTTAAAGAATTCTTTGGCAATCTCGAAAATGTTTTCACCGACGCCTTGGAAACATTTATCTAGTCTATGTCCAACTACTGCACCCACAGCCGTAATTGTTATTCCCAGAGCCATCGCTACTGGTGCTAATAATTGTCCGAAAAAGGGAATAGAAGTTATCAAAGTAGCTACCGCCGACCCTACAGCAGCGCCTATGCTTGCACCTACCACTAAAAAAGGATGTGCTTTGACAAAATCAATAATTTTGATAACGACAATTTTTCCAATGGTAAAGACTTTACTACCCACCTTTTTGGTCACGCCAATAAGCTCATGCAATTTGATGGCAACTTCATGAGGCAAACCACTATCTACTAACCAAGCATACAATTCACTGCTGCTCATAGAATCTGCCTCTGCTTGCCATAAAGCCAGATTTAAGTTGGCTTGAGGTTTAGATAAAGTCATTATCTGTCTCCTGAAAATTTTTTAAAGAACTTCTGCTTAGTATTTGAGAGAAGGCTAAATCAGTACCTACTCGTGAATTGTTCCATCAGGCAGTATTGCTCCTTTCCAGTTAGACCCCATCATCAGTGTGCGTGACTCAATAGAACTCAAATTCCCTAAATTTGCACTTCTCAAATTAGCTTTGATTAGATTAGTGCCTCCAATATGTACACCCTCTAAATTGGCACCTTCTAGATTGGCTCCATTTAAATTTGCTTGACTTAGAGTGGTTCTACCTCCACCATCTTTCCAGCTTAAGTCAGCGTCACTCAAGTCCGCATTAGTTAAATCAGCTTCAACAAAAGAAGCACTGATCGTAGCACCATTCAATTTTGCTTCCTTTAAATTGGCTTTATCTAATCTTAGAAAAACCAGTTCTTTAGCTTTATTAAGAACAACACCGTTTAAGTTAGCACCAACTAAAATGGTGTTGTTAAAAACCGTGCCATCAAAGCTGGCATCGGTCAGATTTGCGCCAACCAATTTCGCTTGCGTCAGGTCAGCACGGTCTAGATTAGCTCCACTCAAATTAGCACCGCTTAAATCAATATTTTTCAGGTCAGCATCAGCAAGATTGGCACCGCTTAAATCACATCCTGGACAAGCTTGATTTCTCTGTAACCGCTCCAGGTCTTTTGACACGGCTGGTGAAAGTTCATCTTCTGTAAGAGAGGCATCTGTAGATTCTGCGAGAGAGCTATCTGTAGAGGTAGTCTCTGTTAGTGATGAAGTTGGCTCGATAGCTGTAGAAGGAGAAGAGTCTACAGATGTTTCGGACGCTGTAGACTCTGCGGAATCGGCGACTATTGGTGATGGTGAGATAGATTGGGGTTGACTAGTAGAGCATCCAGCAAACAGTGTTAACAGAGCGATCGCTGAAAGATTTATCCAGGGGGTTGATTTAATCGGCATTACTTGTTGTTTGGAACGTAGAGTAGTTTGTATGCTTTTACCGTACCGTTCCTGGATTTGATATCAAACGAGGAATATACTGAAAAATTATTACTGGAACGATTAGAAATTCAGTAATAACACGTAGGTCGGATAACAAAAGAAATTCACTGTGCAGCACAAAGCGTTTAAGGCAGCCAATTCAATCAATTAAGTTAGTGGAATTGCCCCTCATCACCCCTGAAACTGTTGCAGCAACCAAGCCCCAACCTCAGTCTGATCGCAACTCCAACTACGCCGCAACGCCTGCTCTAACACACTCATTTTTAATCCAGGCAAAACTAAAGACTCAGTAATTGGCTGACTTTTCCCCTCAGTAATGGCAAATGCTGATAACTTAGCCTTTGCTACATCTACCACCCAATACTCTGCTACTTGTACCTCTTCGTACAACTGTTTCTTGCGATTTAGATCGTCAGAAAGCGAGGAATCACCCACTTCAATTGCTAAATCAGGGGGTGGATATTCATTGAGTTTCACCACTTTAGTTCCTCTAGGAATGACCTGTGCACGTTCCCCAATGTAATACGACACATCTGGCTGGCACTCCTCTATCCCCTTTTTACGATAGCTGCAATTCGTCAATCCTTTTAGAGGAATATTTTTGCAAATACCATACAGATTTACAGCGAGGCTGATAACTGTGTTATCCGAAGAGTGGTCGTGACCGACTGGAGGCATTTCAATCCGCAATTGTCCCTGGTGGTAGTAGCACTTTGCTTTGTCATAGATGGGATTACTTACTAATTGGATGTACTCATCCCAACTTGCTGTAACCCAAGTATCAGTAGGTATGGGTGTTTGTAACTCTTTCATGGCTGACTACCACTTGTGCCAGGATAATTTGATTTTAGCGATTCGAGTAGAGCGACAGCTTCGCTTCACGCTCCCCTTCTACAACTACTCTTCATCCTCATCCTTAGACAGCACTCTATACTTGAGATACCCAGTTTAAGGCAGATTGAAAAATGGCTGTTGAAGTAACGCTTAGCCTGCCAGAAAACTTAATCGAATATGCCCAACGTCTCGGAGATGCTACTCAGCGAGATGTCGCAACAATTCTTGCTGATGCACTGGAGATGTTGTTGCCTACCTTAGAGAATCTGCCTGAAGGTAGCTCCTACCCAACTGTATCCAGTTTTTCTGATGCAGAAGTATTGGCATTAGCAAATTCTAAAATGGATGCTGTCCAAAATCAGCGACTCGGTGAACTTCAGCAACGCGGAAAAACGACTGGACTGACTGAAGCTGAACGTTACGAATTGCTAGCTCTCCTACAAATTTATCAGCTCGGACAACTTCGGAAGTCAGAAGCCTTAGCCGAAGCAGTTCAACGTGGTTTACGATCGCCCCTATCACCATGAGCGATGTCTCTGAAACGACCCGTCAACGGGTAAGACAACGAGCAAGTAATCGCTGCGAGTACTGTCTGAGCCACCAAGATTACGTGATGGGCATACTTCAGATTGACCATGTTATGCCAGTAGCCAAAGGAGGCTCCAACGCTGAGGATAACCTGTGCTTGGCTTGTGAGCTGTGTAATCAGTACAAATGGACTAAAACAGAGGGACTAGACCCCCAAAGCGGAGAAACTGTTGCTCTTTTTCATCCACGCCAACACAAATGGCACGAGCATTTTACTTGGAGTGAAGATGGTACGGCAATTATCGGTTTGACTGCCTGTGGTCGTTCCACTGTCATTGCTCTCAGATTGAATAATAGTATCGCTGTAACTGTCCGCCGAAACTGGGTACGGGCTGGTTGGCACCCTCCTGGCTCGAAGACATGATGACTTGTTTTCAGACTATCTATGCGATCGCTCCCCTCGTCCCCTACTCTTCATCCTCATCTGACTCCTCTAAATACAGCCGAATAAACTCCTGTGCTGCCTCAGGGTTAATCTTGCGAAGTCCTTTCCTAATTTCAAGAACCGCCTCGGCTGATGGATCTTGAGCTTGTTTGAACCAGTAGTGAACTGTTGAGCGTCCAACACCCATAGCCACTGCTAACTTGTTTTGGCTAATGTTGTACGTTTCCAATACCTGCCTCAGAGCTTTTCCTGCCTTTCCCATGAGTTACATGGTGTCAGAGGCTCATGACCAAGTAAATATTCATAGTTATGAACATCATGCTACAATCAGTTTGTTCATAATTATGGACAATTTAACAAAGTTGAAAAGCAGGTACATTCCAATGACAGAAGACTTTATTCCCGACCAAATCCCCGAACCAGAAACACCTCTCTCAACCAACACCCCATCTGAACCCAACCGAGTCCCCTTGAAAATCCTGGTTATCAGTACACCCAAAGTTGTGAATAACACCATTCATACCTTCTACCGCCTCGGTTACGCCGAAGTCAGCGAATGGAGCAAGCTGCAACCTACCCAAACTCCAGGTGAAGTGATGAGCATCCTTAGCCGTCGTGTCCGTATTGATTAACAAATTTCTCCTGAAACAGGAAAGTTAAAACAAAACACTCTACCTCCCTCCCCTTTGCGGAGAGGGATTCTTCCACATTGTGCAAAGATGCATCTTAGAAAAAACTAGCTCAGTTCATAAAAGCTTCTCCGTTTGAATAACCAGATTATCGTAGGGGCGGGTTTTGATGCTAAGTTTTCGGTACTGCTCAAAGCTGATTCTAAAATGAGCCCTTACAGGTTGTATGACGATTTAACCGGATTTGATATAAGCCCTGATTTTCAGTTTAAGCAACAGGAGAAGCTGACTTATCTTTACCTTGAGCTTTAATATCTCGCCTTCCCCAAGGTTTAATAAATGAAATGGCAATAATCGCTAAAAGGCACAAAATTTGTATACTCCCGCCCATAATTACGCCTTTAATATCAAACATAAATAATGGGTTAGTCAGGGCTTTGATTCTTTCTGTATCAGAAATTGCCGTCATGGAATTTGTCCAAGGGCCTAGCCAGAATGTACCGAACGTAATCAGGAGTAAAGTTGCTACCCACTTGACAATTACCCAGTAAAATTTTACAAATCCCCACACCGTTAACCAGCACAGTAAGGCACCTGTTAATAAGGATGCGATCGCAGCCGGAATCACTACAAAATCATCCAGTAATTTAATTACTGAATTAATTGCATAAAGTTCATCGCCATTTTGCGTCTTCTGGTTACTAAATGCCATCAAAATCATACTTAATGCCGTCCCTAACCAAATGCCTGCACAGGCAACATGGGCGGATATTAACCAGTTTTTTTGCTGCACATTCAGCCTTTTGGGTTGATTTTCTTTTTTGTTAGGAACTGCAACAGATTGGTTAGCCATTGTTTCTCTCCTTAATTGGGGTTTACTTTAATTTGCCTCTATATAGTATGGCAGCATACTATATAGGTGAAGTAATTCCTTCACGAAGCGATCGCTCAAATCAACACTTAGGCAAAACCTCTATCTGTACTCGTCTGATACAGCCAAACTAGCCCATTAGATTGGTTCGTAGTAAGGGCTTTAGCCCTTGCTTGCATGAATGTATTTCACCCACTTACCGATTTCCGTAAAACCATTACGGTTCCCGCATAGCAGGGGTTCCAGCTCGAATCTTACTGAGAAGTTCAACCAGCATCATTTTTTCAGCTTGAGTGAGATTGGCCATTAAACCCATGGTGCGACAAAAATGATCGGGTAACATCCCATCCATCAACTGTTGACCTTTTTCGGTGAGTTGCACCATGAGCATCCGTCGATCCTCTGGATGCATTTGCCGTCTCACCCAACCTTCACGCTCAAGTCCATCCAGCAATCCTGTAATAGTACCGCGAGTCACGCCAATTCGTTCGGCGCACTCAGATGGCGCTAACCCCTGTTCCCCTGCTTGTAACAATTGCATGAGAACGCTAAACTTGCCCATCGATAGATCATATCGAGCAAAATGAGCATTTAGCGCTTCATACACCTCTGTTGTGGTTCTCAAAAAAGCCAAACAAGCCTGTACTGAAGGCATATCGAGTTCAGGATATCGACTTGCTAGCTGTAGGAGTGCTTGCTCGGTCGGGATTTCACGTAACGTGAACATGATCTATCGATTATTTAGTTTATGCTCTTATTGTATGGCAGCTTATTAATTTTATGAAATACTCTTTTATTAAACTACATCCTTGAATATGAGTTCATTATTCCAAGAGTTCCATCCCATCGCGGCGATCGCAACTACTCCCACTGCCGCCCAACGATTACAACCTCTGTGTCAAAGCAATGAGGTAACACTGTGGGTGCCAGAATCTCTAAACATCCCACAGGCTCAAGTTTATACCGATTCTCTAAAAAATCACATCGCTTCACTGTGGCAGCAGCATCGCGCGTTTATTTTTTGTCTGGCAACTGGGGCTGTGGTACGGCTAATTGCTCCCTTATTAGAGGATAAATCTCGCGATCCAGCGATTATTGTGATTGATGAAAAGGGTCAGTTTGTGATTAGTTTATGTAGTGGACATCAAGGTAAAGCTGACCAATTAGCAAGGCTTGTGGCACACCAAATAGGAGCAACTCCGGTGATAACGGGGGCTTCTGCCAGTCTGAATTTACCGGGTGTGGATGTATTGGGTGTTCCCTTCGGTTGGCAACGGGGAGAGGGAGACTGGACGGGTGTAAGTGCTGCGATAGCTAGAGGTGAACCTGTTGAGGTAATTCAAGAAGTTGGTTCCACATTGTGGCAAAATCATTTGCCTGAAGGACATTCTTTTTATTTTGGATTTCCTGAATATACCGCTACTACTCAGGAAAAATTACCTGCACCTCAAGCCAGGATTTGGATTAGTCCGACACAACGGCGATTTTCAACCGAGTCTGATATGCCAAAAGTCCAATGGCATCCACGAGTATTGTGGGTGGGAATTGGTTGTGAACGGGGAACATCGAGAGAGTTGATTGAGACGGCAATTGGGCAAGTTTGTCAGAGAAATCACTTGGCAGAAGGTGCGATCGCAGGAATTGCCACGATTGATATTAAAGCTTCGGAATTCGGATTAGTGGAATTATGTCGCGATCGCAATTGGCCGTTACGCACCTTCTCAGCCCCAATGCTACGCTCAGTGAGTGTTCCAACTCCTTCTGCTATTGTCAATCAAGAAGTCGGAACCCCTAGCGTAGCAGAAGCTGCGGCTATTCTTGCGGGACAATCATCTTGCCTGTCATTTGTCAAGGGTGAGCAGGATGCCCACCCCACAAGACTTATGGTTTCCAAGCAAATTTTCAAATCAGAAAATCAAAAGGGGGCGGTAACGGTTGCGATCGCTCAATCACAACAAGAATACACTGGACGTACTGGGCAACTATTGCTCGTGGGCACGGGGCCGGGACAATTAGAACAGATGACGCCTGCGGCTCAAACGGCGGTATCCTATGCTGATGTAGTGATTGGCTACTCTCTGTATATTGATCTGATTACTCCTTTATTGCGTCCGGGGCAAATTGTGGAAGCACTGCCGATTACACAAGAACGTCAACGGGCTCAACGTGCGATTGAGTTGGCACAATGGGGTTTAACCGTTGCTGTTGTCTCTTCGGGGGATTGCGGGATTTATGGGATGGCGGGGTTAGTGTTGGAAGAACTTTGTGCTTTAGGTTGGGATGGTAAGAGTCCGGGAGTGCAGGTTTTTCCGGGGATTACGGCGTTGCAAGCGGCGGCATCTCGGGTGGGTGCGCCGTTGATGCATGATTTTTGTGCGATTAGTTTAAGTGATTTGTTGACGCCTTGGGAGGTAATTGAAAAGCGTTTGATGGCAGTAGCTCAGGCAGATTTTGTCACAGCATTGTATAATCCGCGATCGCGGACTCGTACGGAGCAGATTGCCAAGGCCAGAGCCATTTTCTTAGAATACCGTGACCCGATGACACCCGTTGCGATCGTGCGTTCCGCTTATCGGCAAGATGAACAAATGACGCTAACAACTTTGGAGAAACTTTTGGATGCACCCATTGATATGCTGACGATTGTTTTAATCGGCAATCAAAGTACCCGAACTCAGGGTGATTGGATGATTACCCCACGAGGGTATCTGGGTTTTGGTACGGAATCTGCAAAATTGAAAGCATCGGATTAGACAAATCGCTGTACCACAAAGTTAATGACGGTAGCAACGATAGTGAGGACGATTGAACCGATGAAAGCGGGGATAAAGCCTGTCACATCAAAACCAGGGGCAAAATAACCCGCTAGCCAAATTGTAATAGCGTTCACCACAAATAGGAACAAGCCCAGAGTGATAAAGGTAATCGGCAATGTCAAAGCGATCAGAATTGGTCTTATAATTGCGTTGACTAAGCCAATAATCACGGCTGCTACCAAGGCGGCAACAAAATTTCTGACTTCAAAGCCAGTCACTAAATTGGCGGTAATCATCAGCGATATCGCCGTAACCAGCCAAGTCAACAAGAAGTGTGGCATAACCTTTGTTGAACAACGTCACCCAGTATTGTAAGTTTGGGAGTAGGGAATGGGGAATAGGGAATGGGGAATTGGTAACTAATGTTTGAGTTTTGGCTTTTTTTCATTCCCCATTCTCGTGGTTCATTTCCTATCTCAATTATCAATCATGTTTTTTCGACAACTTGCTGCCTTATTCTTGGCGTTCATAGTTTGGTGTTACCCATTACCTGTACAGGCACAGGCCAGTAAATATTATCCGCCTCCCTTGTCTTACAGCAATGCAGAACTTAAAGGGAAGGATTTTTCGGGTCAAGTTTTACGAGCGGCTGAATTTTCTAATGCTAATTTAGAATTGACCAACTTTTCTAATGCTGATTTAACGGGGGCGGTTTTTAGTGCGTCTGTGATGACTCAGGCGAATTTGCATGGTGCTGATTTAACCAATGCTTTTGTCGATCAGGTAAACTTTACGGGTGCCGATCTCAGTGATGCTGTTTTGACGGATAGCATTTTGTTGCGATCGCAATTTGACGATACGGAGATCGCAGGTGCTGACTTCAGTGATGCTATTTTAGATGGGGTTCAAATTAAAGAACTTTGCGCCAAAGCGACGGGCGTGAATTCTACAACTGGTGTGACAACACGAGATTCTTTAGGGTGCCGCTAATGGTGTTGTTGAACTAAACGGTTGTGCATTTAATGGGTGATTGAGGTTTAAGCTTTTACTTGTAAATTGGGCATCCTTGCCGTTCAAGTGGTGCAATGTTTTACGCTGATTAGCTTACCTCTAACCATAGAAATTTGACCGACTTATACAGTTTTTTTTATTCTGTACTTCCGGATTTATCCGTAAGGTACTCTTTTTTTATTGAATTCTTTGTGAGAGCAAAGTGTTAGCCACGTTAGGAGTGCCGTCCAGAAGTGAGTCAAACTACTTATGAACTATTACAAGATAAATATATTTTTGTTTTGAGGAGCGAGGCTTAATTCAAGTTAAAGGAAAAGGAGAAATGCTGACTTATATTCTTAAGGGGAGGAAAGTGTAAGTTAATCTTAGGTAGAATCGTTTAAAATAGAGAAGACTAATTTTGAAGCGGTGCAATCAAAAACAGTGAAGCGAGTTGGTATTATCGGTGGGGGACAGTTGGCTTGGATGATGGCAGATGCATCTGAGCGGTTAGGGATTGAATTGATTATTCAAACGCCTCATCCTACCGATCCTGCTGTTAGTATTGCATCAGATGTTGTGTTTGCTCCAATTGATGATGCAGGCGCAACTACAGAATTGGCCTCTCGTTGCGATCTGATTACATTTGAAAATGAATTTATTAACTTAGAAGCATTGATGCCTCTAGCGCAACAGGGTATCTGCTTTCGTCCTCGACTAGAGGCTTTAGCACCGTTGTTAGATAAATATCATCAACGCTGTTATCTTGAAGATATCGGTTTACCTCAACCTAATTTTATCAGCCTAGAAGGGGAAATAGGTCAGGAACAATTTGCTCATATTCAGTCATCTAGACAGCCAATGAATTTGAGTGATTTAGAATTTCCTCTCGTCCTGAAAGCGCGGCGACATGGTTATGATGGCCAAGGAACTTTTGTTATCAAAGACAGTAGTAACTTACAAGAAATCTGGAAAAAACTCGAATACCAACCTGTAATTTTAGAAGAATTTATTCCATTTGAACGAGAATTAGCAGTTATTTGTGCACGTTCAGTGGCAGGGGATGTGGTTGTTTATCCAGTTGTCGAAACGCAACAAGAAGAACAAGTTTGTCGTCGAGTGATTGCACCGGCGGAAGTTAGCGTCAAGGTTGTGGCCGAGGTTGAGAAAATTGCCCAGACTCTCCTTAATAGCTTACAGGTTGTGGGTGTTTTTGGCATTGAAATGTTTCTTACCTGTGACGGCAAAGTATTAGTTAATGAAGTATCACCCCGAACCCATAATTCAGGACATTACACTCTTGATGCTTGTGAAACTTCCCAGTTTGAACAGCAATTACGGGCAGTCACAGGTTTACCCCTAGGACGTACAGCACTCAAGTGTGAGAGTGCAGTGATGGTGAATCTTTTGGGTTACGAATATTCCCAAAATGACTACCTAGAAAAACGGCAAATACTAGCTAATTTACCCAACACTTTCGTTCACTGGTATGGGAAAAGTGAATCTCGTCCTGGACGTAAGTTAGGCCATGTCACAATTTTACTGGACTCTCAACAACAATCTGAGGCACAAGTGAGTGCTAAGAAAGTTGAATCTCTTTGGTATGGTTGATAGTTCATAATCTCAACAAGTTTTCTAGCTTCTAAACTACTGAACTAAGACGAATTCAAAGGTCTTTCGGCACAAAATCAGGAGGGAAAATAAAGAATTCTTTTCCCTCTTCTTTGGCTTTGTAATGCAGCTTAATCGCTTCAGCTAACCGACAGAACTTAACTGGAACCCATCTGCCCTTGTAGTAGTAGATAACAACACGAGTCATTACGTACTCCTCCAGGGGGAGTGAATTTTGCCAAGGCGCAGGCACTAACCTCTCCTTTAGATATAGTTAACATATATTTTTTTACATACTATAGAATTCGTTTTAACTCTCTTAAGTTAGTTGTATTTTTTTGTGATTACTTTTAGATAGGATAAATAATTTCTTTAAATATTTTGATGGATTTGTAACTTGTACAAATAAAAGTCTGACGGATAACGCCAATGTGAGCGAACACATTGGGGAATTTCCTGGCTTGGGGACGCTCTCTGCATAACCTCCCTAGGTTTAGAGATATAGGTAACTAGATTCAATTCTTACACCATTGTTCCTAAACGCGGGTTTAGGAATAAGGCTTGTTCACCAAATCGGCCAGACTCAGACAAAACCTGTTCTCACTGTTCTATTTCCTCCAGTAAGAATAAGTCCTCAAGTCACACCCATTAAATTTTCAACTCAGTTTTTTCTAAGTGCTATCTCCGCTAGCAGCCAACATCAAATTTATGAATACCAATAACACCAAAACTCAAGATTTAAAAAATAGACAGGATTGGTCAATTGCATTGGGTATTCTGCTAATTATTCTCGGTATCCTAGCAATAGTGACTCTTCCGAGCATTGTGGGAATTCTGGCGATCGCATCCTCAAGCGTTGCCTTGCAGTCGATGACTGTTGTACTCTCTTGGACTTTTCTGATAACGGGTATCCTCCGAATTAGTTTGACAATTCAGGCGCGATATGCCAGAGGGTTTTGGCTAAAGCTCATCTTAAGTATCCTTTATGCTACTGTTAGTATCCTGCTGTGGAATAACATCATTGGCTCTATCGTTCCCTTCTCACTAGCTTTAGGAATTGCCATCTGCATTGAAGGAGTGCTGGAGGTATTTTTAGCATTTCAGTTGCGCCCAAAATTAATCTGGAATTGGGTACTATTATTGAAGGGAATTGCCATGATTATTTTGGGGATTTCAATTGGGTCTGAGAAACCGTTTAGTGATTTTGGTATCCTTGTACTACTGCCTGGTATTAGTCTTCTCTCCACTGGAGTCTGGACGATGATATTTTCACAAACAATTGCACTCCAGCAAAATACACCTTCACTGCCATTGGTGAAGTCGAATAAAGCGTTGATTAAACCCAACCTGCATAAGTCTTATTGAGTCTTATTCAAGGAGGAACTAGGGGTTATTTGAATGACTTAGTTCAGTTTTAAAGCATTAACGGGTACTTCTTCCCAAGAATCGACTGTTCTTAGACGAGCAACCCAACCCGCAGATTTTTGCTCATCCGTTAAATTCTGTTGAAACGATTCATGGCAATCTTTGGCTTGCTGCTCATTGCAACAAGCAATACAAGCATAGAGGAGTCCTGAGGGATCGATTTGTTCGTTTACCCAAATAGTCATGGCTTACTCCCCTTAACACGTAACATCATGAGTAGATATGCTTATTTTCTAAAAATTAGCTTTGATTGCCCTTGACAAAACACAATTGTTGATAATTTATCAATTTTTGCAATAAAGATTCAGGATTCAACAGACTGGCTCATGGTATTCGAGGAGGACGAAGCCGCAAGTTGGGCGATCGCGTCTCCTGTAACTCGACAAATACGCCAGTCGGGCAAGACTGAAGCCCCTATCTTCTCATAAAATGCGATCGCGGGTTGATTCCAATCCAATACGCTCCATTCCAAGCGCCCACAATCCCGTTCAACAGCTAACTGAGCGATGTGTTGCAACAGAGCTTTACCAATGCCCTGGCCTCGAAACTCCGGCAAAACAAATAAATCTTCGAGATAAATGCCCGGTTTAGTCAAAAATGTAGAGTAATTCGGGAAAAACAAGGCAAATCCCACGGGTTGACCCGCATACTCCGCCAGAATCGCTTCTGCATAAGGCTTAGCCCCGAATAAATGTTCCTTGAGAGTCTCCGCGTTGCCTGTCACAGCATGAGAGAGTTTTTCGTACTCTGCTAAGGCTTGAACTAATTTAAACAGTACCGAAACGTCTTGTGGTGTTGCGGGTCTTACCGTTAATTCACCCATAAATTGCTTAGCTAGAAGCCCCATCGAGAATCGTTAGCAAAGCCCTTATTTTACAAGGTTTTCGCTAACGATTACATCTCGTGATCAACTTCTAACTCAGCCAACCTTTTAAGCGGCGAGCGACTTGAGGACGACGTAGCTTCCGCATGGCTTTGCTTTGAATTTGCCGCACTCGTTCACGGGAAAGATTGAACATCCCACCGACTTCTTCTAAGGTGAAAGGTTCGCTGCTAACGAGTCCGTAACGAAGCGAAATTACATCCTTTTCCCGTTCCGTGAGTACGTCACTCAAAACATCCCAAATTTCTTGACGCATCATTGTCTCGTTCATTTGCTCCTCGGGCAACCGCAGTTCATTGTCTTCGAGCAAATCGACGAGTTCAGTATCTTCTCCTTTCCCGACGCGATGGTTGAGCGAGAGCGATCGCCGACGTAACTGTAGCAATTGACGCAAATTTGAGGGTGTAATTTCCAACGCTTCTGCCATTTCTTCTTCCGTCGGATTGCGCTGGAATTGCTGCTTCAGTTCGCGTTGAGCTTTTTTCAGCTTATTTAATTTTTCGACGATATGAATGGGTAAACGAATCGTCCGGGCATCATTGGCGATCGTGCGGGTAATTGCCTGACGAATCCACCAATAAGCATAGGTAGAAAACTTATAACCTTTTTCAGGGTCAAATTTTTCTGTAGCCCGATTCAATCCCAAAGCCCCTTCTTGAATTAAATCTAGGAAGGGAACGCCACGATTTAAGTACCGCTTCGCAATGGAAACCACTAAGCGCAAGTTAGAGCGAATCATCTTACGCTTGGCAACACGGCCGCGATACAGACGATTTTCTAATTGCCGTTCTGTTAAATCAATCGCTTGTGCCAATTCCAGTTTGGTAGGCTTGTGGCCTAATTGCTCCTGTAACTGCTGCCGCAGTTCTTCGATTTCTACTAAAAATTGGACATTCTTGGCCAATTCCACCTCTTCCTCCGGCTTCAGCAGGGGGTAACGTGCCATTTCTTTAAAGAAAGCCCCTACAGTGTCATCCGAACTCGTCTTGCTGTAACCAGAACGCCCCGATTTCCTACCATCTTTAGCGTCAGAAAATTCAACTTCGACAGAATTTAACTCGGTGTCGTCTGCCTCTGCCTCTAAATTGTCATTGTTAAAAAAATCTGTATCTTCTGTAAACTTGAGAGTATCGGGTTGGTTCAATTCTGTAATATTCATAGCGTGATTTGAGTAATGAGGGTAAAAAGGATTGTGAGAAGGAAATTTTATAGGGACTATCCCTATCACTGATAAAAAACAGGCTTAAGTTGATGCCAGTTTTATTAACTAGATGAACTGCTTATCAAAGCAGCTCAAAATTAGGAGGCTTAAGGTACGCAGGCTTTGCGCCAACGTACTGCTTACAGCTTTGTTTGTGAATTTGAACGCCTTCGCGCCCGCACAGCTAGCTGTCCCTTTTAGCGTTTAGCTTAGCGCTTTTCCCTAAGAGTTGCCCTTCCCTAAAATCAGGAAATTGCTTCAAATCTCTATCCACTGCTTGTTTTTTTTTAGATTGGAAAGAAACGATTTTAAGACTATTGGTAGGCATTTGGCTAGCTCCTTAGATTACAAAATGCTAAAGAGGGGGTGTATAGGTGGACACTGTATGAAATCGCGGGGAATTAGGTATTTGTAGAGTCAAGGCGAACAAAGCAATTTTCAGAATTCTTGACATTGATAAGAGTTTTTACATTTGACGGCAACCTAAAGCAATTTTGAAGGCTAAATTTAGACGAGAAATTTTACAGAGCGTGATTAATCACCCTGTTATTGTTTCATTAAATGAACTTTGCTATAGAAACAGGATCTCATACACGCTTGGCAATGCTCTCTACCATTAGTGAGAAAACCGGATTTTTGTTGATTCAGCCATTCCCTATCTAGGGTTCAATGGCTGGTTTGGAACCGTATAAGAAGCAAGAGTGTCGGCTTATGCCATCAAAGACGGGAATACACAGGCATATTCACACAGGAGATTTCACCGCAGATTGCTAAAATTAACGGATTGAATACATAGCCTCCTCTAAGCCTAGGAGGTGTTTGGGTGAGTAAGGTTGTAATATGTCTAATTCCCGTAGTGGTTTGCTACTCGCTGAGCCTGGGGCTTCTTATCAATCGAGCGGGGGTCAGCATCAATGGGTGGATGTACTGGTGGATTGTCCAGGAGTACAGCCAGACCCCCAGCAAGAGGAAAAACTCTACACCTATAGAGTACCAGATGAGTTTCATGTCCATCCTGGGGATATTTTGAGCGTGCCTTTTGGGGCGCAACAGATTGGAGGCATTGCGATTCGGCTGTTTGATTCACCTCCTTCTCACCTCGCACCTGGTAAAATTCGCGACATTGAAGATGTCATCAGTTCTGGATTTTTCTCGCCTTCTTATTGGCAATTGTTAGAGCAAGTCGCTCAGTATTACTGTGCATCGTTAATGTCCGTGATTCGAGTGGCATTACCACCGGGGTTGCTTTCGCGATCGCAACGTCGAATTCGCCTCAACTCGTCTAAACTGCCTGAAAAGGCTCATGAGTTGGTCAGTCTTACCGCCCGTCAACTGCTAGAACTTTTGCAAACGCAATCTGAGGGAGACTATAGTTTTTCCTATCTCCAACGCCAAGTTAAAGGTGCACGCTGGGGAGTGCAGCAATTACTCAAACGCGGTTGGGTAGAAAGTTATCTAGAAGTACCCAAACCCTCACGCCCGAAACTTCAACTCGCTGTGACTCTTGTAGGGAATCCCTTTGCTGTTGATGTAACCCGCAAGCAACAGGAAGTTTTGGACGTGTTGCGGCGTCGGGGTGGTGATTTGTGGATGAGAGAATTGTTGCAAATTTGTAGCGTCAGTTCTTCTGTCATCAAAACCCTAGAGCAAAAAGGCCATGTAGTCATTGAGCAACGGGAGATACTGCGAACGGCAGCAGAACCGCTAATTGCAGGCGATCGCCCCAAGATATTGACAGAATCGCAAAAACGTGCACTAGAAATGATCTCCAGCTTGGATGGCTTTGCGCGAGTGCTGTTGCATGGGGTCACAGGTTCCGGGAAAACCGAAGTTTACTTACAGGCGATCGCACCGATTTTAGAGCAGGGAAAATCCGCCCTTGTGCTTGTGCCCGAAATTGGACTCACTCCCCAACTCACCGACCGTTTCCGCGCCCGTTTTGGTCACAAAGTAACCGTTTATCACAGTGCATTGTCAGAGGGAGAACGGTACGATACTTGGCGGCAAGTGCTAGCCGGAGAACCCCAAGTGGTTATTGGGACTCGCAGTGCCATTTTTGTCCCCTTACCCCAATTAGGTTTAATCGTATTAGATGAAGAACACGACTCCAGCTTCAAACAAGACCAACCCACCCCTACCTACCACGCTCGTACTGTGGCTCAATGGCGAGCCGAACTAGAAAACTGTCCCCTCATTTTAGGTTCTGCTACTCCGTCTTTGGAAACGTGGGTAGGTATCAGGGGAAGGGAGTCGGGAGTCGGGAGTCGGGAGTCGGGAGTCGGGAGTCAGGAGACAGGAGACAGGAGTCAGGAGACAGGAGTCAGGAG
>CAZPRJ010000068.1:26762-43295 GCA_964588805.1 uncultured Microcoleus sp.
TTCAATTCCAAACCAGGAGGAGGAACAAACCGTCTCCCCCGCTCCCCCGCCCCCCAGCTCCCCCGCACCCCCGCACCCCCGCCCCCCCGCTCATTACCTCTCGCTGCCAGAGCGCATCCAATCCCGCCCGATGCCACCGGTGGAAATTGTGGATATGAGGGGAGAACTTCAGCAGGGGAATCGCTCGATTTTTAGCCGTTCGCTGCAAGATGCCTTGGAACAACTGCGAGAGCGGGAACAACAAGGTATTTTGTTCATCCCCCGACGGGGACACAGTACTTTTGTGTCTTGCCGGAGTTGTGGCCATGTGGTGGAATGTCCTTATTGCGATGTGTCACTGTCCTACCACTACACTCATGAAGGGGCGACTAAATTACTGCGCTGTCACTATTGCAATTACACGCGACTCCATCCCCGCAATTGCCCCGAATGCGGTTCCCCTTACCTCAAGTTTTTTGGGAGTGGGACTCAGCGTGTTACCCAAGAGTTAACTCGGGAGTTTCCCCAGTTGCGCTTGATTCGGTTTGATAGTGATACAACTCGCACTAAAGGAGCACACCGCACACTACTAACTCGGTTTGCTAATGGGGAAGCGGATATTCTCGTGGGTACGCAAATGCTGACGAAAGGATTAGATCTGGCTCAGGTGACATTGGTGGGGGTTGTGTCTGCGGATGGATTGCTGAATTTGTCCGATTATCGAGCAGCAGAACGGGCATTTCAAACCTTAACTCAGGTGGCAGGGCGTGCGGGTCGAGGTGATGACCCTGGTCGCGTTATTATTCAAACTTATTCGCCTCAACATCCTGTAATTCAAGCTGTAAAGAATCACGATTACGAGTCATTTTCTCAGACAGAACTTGAACAACGTGCGCTGTTGAATTATCCCCCTTATGGGAATTTAATTCTTTTACGATTGAGTGGTTTAGATGCGGTGGCTGTGGAGAATACGGCTGATCAGTTAGTTGATGAATTATATGCTACTGACCCAGAGTATGAAATTTTAGGCCCTGCACCTGCCAATATTATGCGGGTGGCTCGTCGTTATCGTTGGCAAATTTTGTTAAAGTTTCCGTTAGATGTGCCGGTGAGGTTGCCGAATTTGCAACAGTTGCGTGAGCTTTGTCCGAATGATATTAGTCTTAGTATTGATGTTGACCCGTTGAATATGATGTGATTGTTGAGGTGGGCAGTAACTCTGATTTAGAACAGTTCGTTCAGCCTTTCCCCTCACAATATTAATTGCCAATTTACAATTGAGGTGACATCGATTTAGGTAGGAGAAGGCTGATGACGTTGCAAGAATTGCAAAAGCAGGTATTGCAGTTACCCATTAGCGATCGCTGGCAACTAGTGCAAGCTCTACTCGATTCACTACAGAGGGAAACTCGTTCCGTGTCGAAAAAGGGAAACTTGTCTCGACTGCGAGGGATTGCGAAAACTACAGAGATGTCGCATGAAGATAGTGAAGCGGATTATGTGACTTATCTCACGCAAAAATATCAGTAATGCGAGTTTTAATTGATACAAATGTTGTTCTTGATTTCTTGCAAGATCGAGAACCTTTCAGCGAGGATGCAGCGAAACTGTTTGAGAAAATTGACGCTGGTGAAGTTGAGGGATTTATTGCAGCAACGACAGTGACTAACATCTACTACATTGTCCGAAAAGCAGCAGGGGTAATAGCAGCTCAAGATGCAATTGCACAAATTCTGATGGATTTGCATATTTGTGCGGTTGATCGAGGGATTTTGGAACAAGCGATCGCCTTGAATTTTCAAGATTTTGAGGATGCGGTGCAGTGTGCTTGTGCAATAGCGCACAGGGTAAACGCGATCGTAACTCGCGATACTTCTGGATTTGTAAGTGCTGGAATTCCGGTAGTTTCACCTGGGGAGTTAGACACTCTCACTGGTGATTAAATTCGAGAGATCGCTTCGGTCATCAAATATGGATTTCAAATTCTATCGACATTTCTTTTATCAATTTTTGCATTGAGCTTTACTCGGAAGCTACAATTTTTATTGATATGGGGGTAGCAGGTGCCTATGCCTCCCGCAATCTTGGTTATAAGGGTTCTTCTAGAGGTACTCAAAGGTTGCTCAACAGTGCATGAATGGTCTTCGTTCTTCGTGAACATTAAGGAGGGACTTATGATTGCACCTGTTGTCTATACGACGGTCGGTTCATGCGGGGTAGCGTTGCTGCGGAGGTCTGGATGACTACCCAAATGTTCTGGGAGCATCGGGAGAACTAAAAGAGGTTCCTAACCAAGAAGCGACGCTTGGGGGTTCGATTCCCCCACCCCGCACTTACTGTAGTTCACGCAGGCTAACACTTTAGCATAGCTGTTACCGACTTCAGTACTTGATTCATTTTCTCTTGCCAGAGGCAGAAAAAGAACACCAGAACAATCAAGCTTAGATGGAAGCCAAAACTGGATGTGAAAACGACGTTGAGTTGGATTTTAGATTGGACAAAGGCATTTCAAGCTGGAACAAATATGCGTCGATACTCGCAAGAGCAAATCCAGACATTTATGGCATTACCCGATGATGCCACTAATACTTAAAACTACTCACTTCCTCAAAGATAAAGTTTATTATTCTTGAAAATATGGCTTCTACAACAGTTACTTCAACCACTCAATCTGCCCTTCCTCAATGGATACCTGCAACCTGGGATGATTTCATTGCCTATTGTGAAGACCCAACATTGGATGAAGTGAGAGTATTTTTTGATCGGGGATATCTTTTTGTTGATATGGGTAATGAAGGGATTAATCATGCTCGATTTATTCGGCTATTTGCCATGCTGTTTTTGAGTTGGTTTGCTCGTAAACCTGGGGTACTTTTTGATGATTTAGGTGGTTGTGTCTTAGAAAAGCCAAAAACACAAGGGGCATCTCCTGATTTGGTTTTATATATTGGTGAAGGTTCGCCTCAATGGCAAGAAGGAGAACCCCGTCGCGTAAATCTAACTCAGTGGCGTATTCCTGATTTAGTGGGAGAAGTAGCGGATACAACTTTGGCAACCGATTTAGATGAGAAAAAACAATTGTATGCGGCGCTAGAAATTCCGGAATATTGGGTGATTGATATTAAAGGGGAAAGGGTACTAGCCTTTCGGTTGCAGGATAATAAAAAGTATCAGGAAATTGAATATTCTTTAGCTTTAGAGGGATTACCTATTTCTTTGTTAGAGCAAACATTGGCACAGTTGCACTCAGGAAATGGAAATGCAGCACTGTGGTTTGCTCAACAGATTGCAAATTTGTAGGAGTGATATTATTCCAGTGAAACACCTAAAATAAAACACGTATAGTTATGTGTAGGGGCAGGTTTAGCGATGATTTAACCAGATTTATAGATTATCTTGACCTCAAACCCGCCCCAAGAGCTTAGGGATTTTAAAAAAATTTTTAGGCAATTGTGCGAAAATTTCCTCCTATCTGCGTGTAACTAGCAAGGGAGGCGCTGCCATGACTTGCCAAAATAGCAGGTGGTTTGCTACACCCATGAGGTAGGCTAGAAACCTGAACTCGTGGATGAACTTAACCTAACCCTCCAAACCCTCATAGCCGAAGCTTGCAAGTATCCACCCAGAAGTTTAAAGCGGCGGCAAATACTCAGTGAGGTGCATCGATTAGTAATGCAATCGGGCAAACTCTGGAAAGAATATACCCCTTATTACAATGATGCTTTACAAGAAATGTGGGAATTCTGCTGTCAACATCCCGAACAGTATGACCCTACCATTAAAAGTGTCATTACTTGGCTAGATGATTATCTGAAAAAGCGATTGAGGAATTTTAGAGATGCTAAATATCGGCAACAACGACGGGAAATGACAACCTTACAAACTGAAGCTGGAGAAACCATTAATTCTATCACAAATTTACCTGCTCGTGCCGATATTCAGCCGATTTTAGAAATTTGGGAAAAAACTCTAGAGTGGGTAAAATCCGATCCTGATAATACCTTATGCAGTGCTTGCTTTAGAGGATATAAACAGATAAATTGCCAAACCTTAATTTTGCGTCGCTTTCCTTCAGAAACACCTTGGGCAACGATTGCAGCCGAATTTAAATTAACACCAGCCGAAGCTAAAGATTTACCGAAAGTCTACAGCCGTAAATGCTTATCTCTGTTACGACAATTTGCTTTAGCTCAGGGATATATAGAAGATGATAATCGTTCTATAAAACGAAATACTAAGAATAAAGAATCATGATTAACACCCATCAGACGCCACAAAATCTATCAATTCCTATGCCAATCACTCAGGCTGTACTCCAGATTGCTGAGGAATTTGCTAGTGAACAACCTACCCAGCAGAAGGCTATACAGGTTTATTTCAATACTTTAGCTGTATCTGCGGTAAATAACTATTTGCGGATTTTGGATATTCCTACAAATCTCACGGTTAATGATAGTTGGAATCCTCTACTACGTCTTATGACAGATGTGGCTGACTTGTGGGTGACAGGTTTGGGGCGTTTGGAATGTCGCCCTGTATCCGTACCTCAGTTGGATTTAAATACAGCTCAAAGTCCCAATTATAATCAATGGTTAAAATCTATTCCTCAAACAAAATCAACTCCACAAGTTTGCTTGATTCCCCCTGAAGTTCAGTGTGGAAGAATTGGGTATATAATCGTTCAAATTGAACTCGCTCAACAAGAAGCGATACTGCTAGGATTTTCTAAAAAAGCAGAAACTGACGAATTACCTCTTAATCAATTACAACCTATTTATGATTTAATCCAACATTTAGATATTCAAGATAATTTATCTTTAGCGCCTATAAATTTAAGTCAATGGATACAAGGCGTTTTTGAAGCTGAATGGCAGTCTTTAACATCTTTTTTTGACAGCCGAAAATTTAATTATGCTTTTAGACGAAAAGATAGTAATAGTATTCAACGAACTAAAATTATTGAACGAGAAACACCCTTTAATACAGTCGCTGTAGCATTAGTAGTTACTTTGTCTCAGCCCTCTGCAGCAGATTTTGATATTACTTTACAAATTTTTCCGGTCGGTGCTGAGATTTATCTTCCTGTAGGATTAAGCCTGTCAGTTTTAGATGAAAGGGGAGAAACATTTTTGCAACTTGTAGCCGAATCTACCGATAATTTCCTTCAAACAAGGCAATTTGGTGGAAAAAGAGGGGAACGATTCAGTGTTCAAATTTCTTTAGATGAAGAAAAAATTACAGAAGAATTTATCATCTGATGTCTAATCTTCTGATATCGTGTGCGGCTAATTAATCCTAATAAAACCAAGTTGAAGGGCGGGTTTTGATTCAGAATTATCGATGTGCCCACCTAATTGACTGCATAAAGTGAGCCCCTACCTATATTTAAGGGGATATGCCATGACTTCTGACTTCTGACTTCTGACTCCTGACTCCTGACTCCTGACTCCTGACTTCTTGACTACCCAAGTTTCACAATTCCTTGAGGCTAAGTATATATTTCGCAAATAAAGAAAAATTTTTTTGAATCGAAATGCGAAAAGTAGGCTTGACAGGCGTAGTAACTAGTAACGAAAACGCCGAATGATAAAGGAGGAATTGTGCGCGTTAGCATTCGTCCAGCTCCCTTGGCCTTGATGGGTAGGGTGAGTTTCTACCTACTGTTCGCTGCGTGGCTTTATGCCAATATTTCATCGTTACAATGGCTTTTTGAGTCATTGCGGCAGATATCACTGCTCAATCTCGTGGCTATTGGCTGCATTGCGATCGCCTTTTTAGTCCGAGTCGTGTCTTCTCGTCGCCGTGCAGGGTGGGAAACTTACGCTTACCTCCTCACCAATACCCCCGTATTGCGACTCTATCCGCTCTTGCTGATGGTAGGTTCGGCCATCAGTGCGATCGCATTGCGATGGTGGCTCGATATCGAACAACTTACCATCCTTTTATTCCTATTAGGAACCTACGGATTATTCGGGTTAGTGATTGCGCCAGCAATTTGGCGAAAAGGATTCCCCCTTGTTAGTTTAATTGCCTGTTTAATAGCGTTTAGTTCCCAAGTTGGAATTGGATTAGGGTTGCCGACTCGTGTTCTCACCGCTCATGCTGTAGAACATCTTCTTTCATCCTGGCAGATTGCCGCTATTTCGTCCTACGATATCATCATTTTAGAAAACGGTATTGCTCAGGTTGATCTGCCTTGTAGTGGTTTGAAAAGCTTAGGAACAGGAACACTTTTTCTATTTGCAGCCACATGGCTAGAATCTCGAAAAATTGGAATCCGTTGGCTATTAGTTTGCCTAACAAACTGCTTTCTACTTCTATGCACTAATACCATCCGAGTTCTACTTTTGGTGCTGATTACTTATGTATTAAAACAGCCCCAATTTGCTCAAATTCTACATATTCCCTTGGGATTAATGGGTTTAGGTTGTGCCTGCGGCTTGAGTTGGCTGATGTTGCAAACTGTTCCGAAGCAAGAAGAAACGAGGAAAGTTAGGCAGCCAGAAGAACTAGAAAAACTATCTTCCTCTACTTCAATTCCAGCACAAGCATTACTCTTGGCCTTCATTCTTGCACTAGCTCCCATTAACCAACTTTACCATCCTCCCATCGCCTCACCCATTTCGCTCTCTGGCTTACAATGGCCAGAACAAATGGTGGCTGAGCCGATTAAATTATCGCCATCTGAGCAGCGATTTTTTAGTAATAATCCTAAGATTGCTAGCGAAAAAATACGCTTTGAATTGGGGAATATGTCCGGCTCTATCCTAGTTGTTGCAAATACAACTTGGCGAACCTATCATCCACCCGAAGTTTGTTTACTGGGTACTGGTTTGAAAGTTGAACAGATGGAACCAAAGCGGCTTACATCGGATGTCAAAGCCCGTTGGCTGTCTTTATCCAAGGGTAAATATTCAGCAACATACTGGTTTCAATCCCCCACAGAAACCACCGATGATTTCTTATCTCGCCTGTGGAGTGAGGTGACTCATCATCAGAAAAATTGGGTGCTAATTTCTGTTCTTTTTGATGGCGCTATGAACCCAGAAAGTTCTGAAATCCAGAAATTTACAACTCTTGTGCATGATGCTATCAACCAAAATCTTTAGTTAAATCGCTGACGCGCTACGAGGATTTTATACCAACATGAAACGAGTCCTGAATATCAGTTTTCACGCCATCTTTTGGCTTTGGAATATTGCATTTTTGCTCATCGTGTATGCAGGCATCTTACCCCTAGTGGGCAAGCCTTTAATAGCAGCAGCGTGGAGTGGTGAACTGCCCACTGAGTTTTTTGTCACATTTGTAGCCCTAATTGCAGTACCTACTGTTTCTACTATGGTAGGAATCTGGCGTTTTCGTAAGCAGCCCCTACAGCTATTACGCTTATTTTATGGAGTCGAAGCCCCTCTATTTTTACTCTGTCTAATTCGCTTATTTTTGTTGCGAGAACTGACTCCAGCCAGTAGCCAAATTGTAGGGACATTAGTACTTTGTATTACTGCTTTTTGCCTCGACTTGCTGTATGGTTATATCGGTCAAAAAAAAGGCATTTCAACAACATACCGTCGTCCCCTTACTTGGGTACAACTAAGCTGTCATAGCTTAATGGTTTTGGTGAGTCTTTATGCCGGAGCGGTACTGTTGTTTTATGCTCTACCTTTGGCTTGGATTGTGGTACGTGAATTCGTCAAATTTGGGTGGCTACAAGCACTCATAGAGATGTTGACGTGGGACAATTTGGCTTTGGATTGGTGGTTCCCACTTGGATTTCTCCTGTTTTGCTTCTCGCTCACCTTATTTTTAGTCATGCCTTCAGCCTTTACAGCACTTTACCTCTACTCTGGGCGACGGATATGGAAAGCGTTTGCAGCAGAGTATGGCAAAAATCGAGCGATCGCAGGTTCTGCTACGGTAGTAGTAGCATGGCTGGCCATTTTCCTCCTCGTGCAGCAACAGCCTCAAACTAAAGCATTTGCACTCCTCAACAATCCAGCACAGACAGATAGTGCTCGACAAACCCTCTTGGCAAAATCGAGTACGATTCGCACTGGGTTACTGAATGCTTACTTATCCTCCTATCGCTATCTCAGTAATCGCCAAGAGAATAACCACATCCAGGCGATGTACAACAGCGTCTTTAGCCTGCCGGATGCCGAGGCTCAGATTTTACAAGGTATCTACAATCAGTTGATGTCGCCGTTTTTGTACAATGGCTCCCGCAAAGATAGCGAAAAAGCCGCTAAACTCTATGCAGAGTTTTTTGACGCTCCGATTCAAAAATCCGAGCAACAAGCTATTCAACACGCGCTACAATCAACCGCGAATCGAGACGAAGCCAAAGCCGGACTTTTGAATGTTAACCAGAAAAAGGTGTGGCTGCGATCGCAAAATATCACCCTCAAACCCCAAGGAGATTGGGCAGAGGTAGAACTGCACGAAGTATACGATAACCAAACCACCAATTTACAAGAAGTTTTCTACTCCTTTTCCTTACCCGAAAGTGCAGTGATTACCGGCTTGTGGCTAGGTGATACTGATAACCGCTCTAAACGCTTCCCCTTCCAAGTCTCGCCTCGAGGTGCTGCTCAGAAAGTTTACACTGAACAAGTCAGAGAGCGAGTTGATCCCGCGTTACTTGAGCAGGTTGGGCCGAGGCAATATCGCCTCAGAGCATTTCCCATTCCCCCCAAACCTTCCGCCCTCAACACTAACACCACCCCAAATCAGCCCACAGAAATGCATTTATGGCTGACTTATCAAGTCATGCAACAAGAGGCCGGATGGGCATTGCCTCAGTTAGCCGAAAAACGCAATATTTTCTGGACAAAAAACACTCAACGCCTGTATAACGGAAAAGCCGTATCCAGTTCAGAGGATTGGTTGCCGGCCTTTATCCCTGCTCAAGGCAAACCTCAGCCGAGTTTGCATCAAGTCAACTTCCCCAATGGCGATCGCATCTGGGCAAAACCGTTAACGCCTGAAGATAATACCTTACCCCAAGGTAAGCGATTTGCCGTCGTTCTCGATCGCTCTCGTAGTATGGCCTCCCATACCCAGGAATTGCAGCAAACGTTCCAATGGTTGCAAAACAAGGGTTTTGCTGACAACAATTTTGCCAACAATGATGCTGATTTATACCTAACTACTTCCCCAGGTGCCCAACCGCAGCGCATCGATGATATCCGTCGCTTTGATGTTACCAAAACCACCTTCTACGGCACCCTACAACCCCAGGAAATCCTTCAGCAATTTGCCCAACTACGCAGTGATACACCTTATGATGCTGTTTTAGTTGTCACCGATGAAGGCAGTTATGAGTTATCCGAAGATAAAACGGATATTCCCGCCCTGACTGCGCCGTTGTGGATGGTACATATTGGCGGCAAGTTACCTGCTGCTTATGACGATGCTACGTTAAGAACTATTCAGGATAGTCGAGGTGGAGTGTCTACCGCAATCTCCGAAGTTATGCAGCGACTCGCTACTCCGGCCGCACAAGGAGATTCTGTTGTTAGTGTAGTGGATGGTTACGCTTGGTCGATGGAAAAACAGCCTCAAGAGGTAACTGTACCAGCCAATGCTACTTCTAACACAGGTTTTGAACCTTTAGCGGCACGGCAGTTAGTCATGGGATTGAGTCAGGAGAAGGTAGAAGAAAAACTCGATCAACTCGATACCATGCACGCTGTCGCTAAATCTTCAAAGATTGTGACACCTTACTCCTCCATGATTGTATTAGTCAATGACCAGCAACGGGAGGCACTCCAAAAAGCTGAACAACAAGCAGATCGATTTAATCGTGAAGTGGAAGATGGCAAGGAGCAATTAACTCAATCCTTCAATCCATTCGAGGTTTCCGGTGTACCCGAACCCGAAGAATGGATGCTATTAGGAATCGTGGCGATCGCTCTTTTACTTCTTCGCAAGCGTCAGCAGTCTCCTGTCAGTTAACCACACTTAACTACGAGTAAATCCTTAAAATCAGCCTTCCTGAGTAAATGGTAGGGGCGCACCAACGTGCGCCCTTATTATATATGGCCTTCCTGCATAGGACTTAAAAAAATTCAAATTCACTGCGAAAACTTGCCTTGATAGACGTAGTAACAAATAACGAACACTAGTGGCATAGCAATAAAAATTGGTTCGTAGTAAGGGCTTTAGCCCTTTCCTAAAATCAACCCACATCCTGAAGAGGCAATGTCGATGAATCATTTTGGATTAATGATGTCCTTTTTGCGCGATCGCCAAACCTTCCTAGAGGAAGTTTACAAAGGAGTCAGACTCGAAAATAAAATCATCTCCTTATTAATTTGTAGCTCACTCTTCTTCGCTCTCTATGGTGCCATCATTGGTTCATCCAGCCGAGATTGGCCACTACAAATTGTTTCGTCAGCCATTAAGTTACCCGCCTTATACCTGATTACCCTCGTCATTTGTTTGCCTGCTTTATACTTTTTAGAAGTTATTCTCGGCTCGAATCGTACCTTTGGGCAATACTTGACGCTACTGTTAGCATCGATGGCAATCATTAGCGTGATGCTCTTTAGTTTTGCACCCATTACCTTATTTTTTCGGGTTTCGATTAATGAATACCTGTTTTTTAAATTGTTGAATGTAGCTATCTTTTCACTCACCGGATTCATCGGTATTCACTTCTTCTATCGAGGCATCTTATTTTTTAACGAAAAAGAATCTAAATCCTCTAAACAAAGCCTCAGCATTGTGAGAAGTTGGTTATTTTTGTACGGCTTTGTAGGGAGTCAGATGGGATGGACACTCCGACCCTTTTTTGGCGACCCCAATGCCCCATTTCAGCTATTTCGACAGTTAGAAAGCAACTTTTATTTCCACATTTTGGACTCAATCGGTAAAGCAATGGGGCTGGGTTAAAAAGTTCATTACTGGGAGGTGTTTAGATTTTGGATGGCGATGAACCTGATATCAAATCATCTAACATCCAAAATCTATTTTTTGATGAATAGGAGCTAAATAATATGGTATACGATGTAGAATCCTTAAAAATAACACAAAAAGAAATCGATGAAATAGTTGAACTAAACTTTAGAAATATCTTAGCTATTGAGATGTATAAAGCTGTATTTTTTAGGAAAATAAAATCATTTTTATCAGTTTTATTCAATGAAATTATTGCATTGGGTTTAATGTTGATTTTTGTGGCTCCTGTGAGCCTTATAATGCTACGCAATTCCGGACAACTACCGGAAGATATGTTTAGTATCGGATGGCTAGTGATTCTGATTTTAGGTTTATGCCTATTAGGGCTTGTGATCGGAAATATTTATGTCTGGCAACAGGCTAAACAAATGAAGTCTTTCGTGAAATTGCTAGACGAAGTTGATAAGTATAATGGTGTTATTAAAGCGCTAGCTTTGATTGATGAGCTAGAAACAATCGAGCATTCCACTTCTCAACTTCAACTCAATCGATTGAAAATAAGAAAAGAAGTCATTGAAGCTCTAAAAGTTACAAGAGCAAGCTTAATGAGTGCATTAAGAGTAGAAAAAATTATGCGAACCCATAAACATTTGAGAGAAAGGCGTTATGAATTATTATCCAATCTTGAGAATAATCTGAACACCTTGTTAACCTTTGAAATTAGTGAGTGCGCCAGTGAATATAGTCAGTTATTACATCAATCTCTACAAATTGGTATGAGCGTACATCACGAAATGCGAAGACTCAATAAACGCTAAGATAGCATACATTAAATGACTCAACTTAATCAACAAACGTGACAAGCTTTCAAATTAAAATTTTAGCTGCTATTTTAATGGTCATTGACCATATAGGGCAGGTATTCTTCCCCAATATCTTAGCTTTCAAAGCAATTGGACGATTAAGTTTTCCTTTATTTGCGTGGTTAATTGGACAAGGAGAAAAGTACACCCATAATTTTAAAATTTATTTATTACGTTTGATTAGTTTAGGTTTAATCAGTCAACCCTTTTATTATTTTCTATTTCAAGACTATAGACCTAATATTCTTCTGACTTTAGCCCTAGGCTTACTGGCGATTCGCTTAGATAAAATCACTCATTTACGATTAGTATTTACCTGTATTTTTGCCTTACTAGCTCAACTGATTCAATCTGATTATGGAGCCTATGGTGTTTTTTCAATCGTACTTTTAGCCTATTTTGATTTTACAAAAATTATGGGTTGGATACTTTGGATTTTGCTCCATTTAGGAACGCCCATTATATATGGCATTCATTCCATACAACTTTTGGCAATATTTGCCCCATTTATCCTATTAACCTGGAATGGTGAACAAGGGCAAAAAGCCAAATGGTTTTATTGGTTTTATCCGCTTCATCTGGCTATACTCTTGCTCATCAAGCAAGCTGGCTTATTCAATTAAAACAGCCCTGATTCCTGACCCCTATTATCAGATTAGTAAAATTCAGGATCAGAGCCAGTTTGTACCGGACTTGGAGGGGGTTCCAAACTCCTCTGCCAAGATTGTATTTGGACTTGGGCGGCATCAAAGGACATGGTGCCCGAGGGAATCATTTTTGCGATCGCGATCGCTTCCCTGAGACTGTAAGACGCTTGCTGATTGGCCATCGATAACAGTTGATCGCTCCAACGATTGGCCGCAGCCCTAGCATCAGCTTTTACGGATGCCGAACTGGGAACTTGTCGGGCGAGTCGAATGGCTGAGGCCAATGCATTAGCAGTTCCAGGTGCTGCGGCTTGATTGGCTTGCTGTAATAACTGCTGACCTTCAATTTCATTTTGCCAAGCTCGAATCTCATTTTGCGCCTCTCTATAAAGAGTCCGTCCGGCGCTGATTTGTTGAGCCGATGAGATAGCTGCCGTCAGATTGCCTGTACTGGCTAAAGCCCTTGCCTGATCGAGAAAAGGTTGGTCTTGCTCTCGTTGAATTGTACTCGTCCACTCGGCAATTTTACCCTGTGCTCGTTTATACAAAGCACGACCTGGAGCAATACGGCTAGCTTCTTGAATGGCTTCTTGTAACGAGGCACTACCGCCAAAACTAGCAATTTGCTCAGCGCGATCCAGATAAGGTTGGTCTTCAATCGTCTCGTATTGAGTCGTCCAGCGACCAATCTCCCGACGAGCTTCCTGATAACGAGGATTACCATTGGGGATTTGTTCCGCTTCAGCGATCGCCGTTTTCAAATCAGCCACCAGCCCTGATTGAGCATAAACCCGTGCCCGTTCCAGCCGAGCAACATCTTCAGTTTCTTGCTTCCAAGTTCCAATCAGTTTCTGAGCTTTAGCATAAAGTGGGCGATCGGGCCTGAGATTTCCAGCCAAGGCGATCGCCCGCTCTAAATCTGAACTTGTTCCAGAAGCTGACGCCGATAACGCTTGTGCCAAGTTGGTCAAATCCTCTTTTTCCGCGTCTAATTTCAGCACAGGCGGCAGCTTGTTGGCAATTTCCAAAACACCTTGCCAATTTCGCCGTTTTAAGCGTTCTTCTGCGATTTGGAGTAATTTTTTCCCACACTCAGCAATTAAATCCTGAGCTTCCTTATAGGCATAGCTGGCTTGAGTAATTTTTTCAGCCTGCTTAATCGCTTCCAAAATATTGTCCACATTGCCACTGCGACTTAGCTGATAGGCTTTGTCCAGCTTGGCACTATCTTCACGAGCAACCTGAATCTTTTTGGCAATTTCATCGTACTTGGTCGTTGCCCAAAACTTGTTATCGACCGAGGTGAGTTTAACGGCTTCCCGGAATGCCTGTGTCCAATTGGACTCCCTCAGCTCATTTTCAACTTTTTTGTAAATTTCCTCGGCTTGTCCCCAAACTGATTTCCACCGCTCAATTTGTTTTTCGACTAAATTGTAAGCCTTCACCTGAGGCGGAATTTTTCTGGCAATCTCAATCGCTTCCTCTAGTTGACCGGCTTGGAACTTTTGTTCACCAATTTTCAAAATTTCCAGTGACCATTGTTCAATATTGCGGTCAATCGTTGGGCGCAAAGGATGGTCTTTCGGCAGTGCCTCAACCAACGCGATCGCCTCTAATAAATCCTTAGCCGTCTGCTTATTTGCTGCCAACTGAGCACAATACAGACGCATCGACGCTGAAGCCGTTGGCCAAAAAATAGCAGGACAGTTGGGAACCGCCGGTAACTTCAATAGCAGCGCCACCGACATAAAACCCACCCCACCGGAAAGCAGCACGATGAGCAAAGCCCAAAACTGCCAACTTTGACGAAAACCTCGCTTACGCCCTCCCTCCTTTTTAGGAGGAGGAGATGAAGGAGGTTCTGTTGCCGTCCAATCTTGAGGAACTGGATACGCGCCCGACAAAGGCGCACCGGGTGTCCCTTTGGCAGAAGCCACCCAAGGACGGTTGGCCGCTAAAGCATCTCTTGTGGGTTTCCACTCAGGGGATTGGTCTGGCTGCGACGAGTTAGAGGTCGGCCAACGGTCAGGAATTTTTCGATTTCTGGTCATAACTCACACCACCGCGCACTATGCCTTATCCAGCGTGCCTCATTACACCCTCAGTAGTTGCATCCTACCCCCAAGAGACAGAAAAAGCTACAAACTTCACAGGGAATAAAGGACTGGAGACTCAGGGAAGAAGCCCGTCCATATAAGGATACATTAGCCTTTCTCAATTGAACGTTTTTTTGGCTTGCCCTCAATCCATTAAGGATTTTAAATTCTAGATTTAAGCATGGATCAGAGCTTCTTCCCCTTTAGTCTTTCTCTAACTTTGTGCCCGAATCCGTAACTTTATCAAACTGACTCGGTTTTTAAATCTTCAATGAGTTTAGCGAGCTCGTCTGAGCTGGCTTGGTAAACTTCTCCACAAAAATGACAAGTTGCTTCGGCTCCTGCGTCTTTTTCGATCATATCCTGAAGCTCCGCCTCACCCAGCAACTTCAACGCGCCCAACACCCGATTAAATGAGCATCCACAGTGAAAGCGCACCATTTGAATTTCCGGCAGAATCACCAAACCCATGTCACCGAGTAGCTGTTGAAAAATTTCGGGTAAGGTTTTACCCGCTTGGAGTAGGGGGGTAAACCCTGATAGCTTGCTCACACGAGATTCTAGCGTTTGCACCAGAGTTTCATCACTAGCCGCTTTCGGCAAAACTTGGATCAGGATTCCTCCCGATGCCGTTACCCCACCTGCCCCCACAAATACACCTACCATGAGTGCTGAAGGGGTTTGCTCGGATGTGATTAAGTAATGGGCGATATCATCTCCCACTTCACCGGATACGAGTTCAACGGTACTGGAATAAGGATACCCATAGCCCACATCTCGAACGACGTAGAGATACCCTTCTTTGCCGACTGCGCCTCCTACATCTAGTTTTCCTTTTTCATTCGGGGGCAATTCAATGCTGGGGTTGTCCACATAACCCCTTACAGTTCCGTCTAATCCTGCATCAACGAGAATTCCTTCCAACGGGCCATTACCCCGAATCCGGATGTTGACCCTAGACCCCTCTCGTTTCATACTGGAGGCCAACAGCAATCCTGACGACATCGTGCGACCTAGTGCCGCCGTGGCTACATAAGAAAGTTGGTGGCGGCGTCGGGCTTCTTCTGTAAGACGAGTGGTAATGACACCCACAGCGCGAATACCCCCGTCTGCTGCTGTAGCGCGAATGAGCTGATCAGCCATGCGATCATCCTTACAATTCTTAATATCCTCTTCTTATATTCTAAGTCGGGTGGCTAGTACTGTTGGGGGAATTCTCGCATTCAAAATGCTTACGGTCGTGATGCGTAAAGCCCCCTTGTTTCAACAGGGGGATATAAGCGAATAGCTGAATTTATTCAGTCGTAACCAATATTTATAGCTATCTTTGGCTATAAAGTGATAGGATTAACGCATGATAGTACTAGAGTTCAAGCTAAAAGGTAAGTTGCAGCAGTATCGGGTTATCGACGACATGATCCGCACCGCTCAATTTATCCGTAACAAAGCACTCAGGTACTGGATGGATAATCAAAATGTTAAGTTATCCGACCTCTACAAGCATTGTACTGTATTATCTAAAGAGTTTGAATGGGCAGGAAAACTTAACTCAATGGCACGTCAAGCTTCGGCTGAACGTGCCATTTTTGCGATCCAACGTTTCTTCGCTAATTGCAAAGCTAACAAACCCGGAAAAAAAGGCTACCCGCAGTTTAAAAAAGGCACTCGCTCTGTAGAGTATAAAACCTCTGGGTGGAAACTTTCTTCCGATAAAAGAAGTTTAACTTTCACTGATGGCTTTGCAGCAGGAACGTTTAAGCTGATTGGTTCTCGTGACTTGCATTTCTACGCCCCTGACGAAATTAAACGGGTGCGGGTCATCCGTCGTGCCGATGGATACTATGCTCAGTTCTGTGTCAGTGTAGAGCGAGTAGAAGAAGTTGTGCCTACAGGTAAGGCAGTGGGTCTTGATGTAGGTTTGAATCACTTCTATACAGATAGCGCTGGAACCACCGTAGCCAACCCTCGACACCTTCGTAAAAGCGAGAAGGCACTAAAGAGGGCGCAACGACAGGTATCCAGAAAGAAGAAAGGGTCAGCTAATCGAAG